>CAWKMR010000001.1:0-7662 GCA_963850705.1 uncultured Alphaproteobacteria bacterium
AAGGGCGGCGGATAAGTCCTACTCCGCTGCGACCGCGCCTCGGCGATGAACTGCGACAGCCACTTCTTCCGCAGCTTACGTTGAGCCGGTACAGCGCCTCGAATTCGGCCTCCGGGAACGAATGCGTCGAGGGCCGCTTCATCAGCGTGTCGGCCCAGGCCTTCAGCCGCGGATACTTTTCGATCTGGCCGATCGGCCGGATGCGGTCGAGGAAAAAGTAGCGCTGCAGGAACGGTGCATAGCCGGCATCGACCAGCGAATATTTCGCGCCGTTGAAGAACGGTCCCGCGCCCTGCTTCTCCAGCGCGCGCTCGAGACGCTCGAACGCCTGCGGAATCTCGTCGAGGCATTTCTCGCCTTCTGCTTCGTCGCCGGCATAGGCCACGCCGGTCACCGACTCGGCAAAGGTCGGCACATAGTCGGTCCAGGCGCGGTTGATGGCGCGTTGCACCGGATCGTCGGGATGCAGCCGCGGCGAAATCGTTTCGTCGAGATATTCGTTGATCGCGTTCGATTCGAACAGCGACACGCTGTCGTCGACGCGCAGCACGGGCACCTTCTTGTGCGGCGAGATCGCGAGGAACCAGTCGGGCCGGTTGTCCCGCTCGATATGCCGGAACTCGAAGTCGATCTTCTTCTCGCGCAGCACGATCGCCGAACGCTGCACCCACGGGCAGGTCTTGAAGCTGACCAGAAGATATTTTGTCATGGTGTCCTCGTTTACTCTTTCGCTTTCAACTGGCCTTCGTTCGCCGCAATGAACGCCCGGATATCGTCCGACATGTCCAGGAGCTTCAGCCACTGCTCCTTATACAGCGTCACGGGAAAACGGCCCATGCCGTAGATCGACAGGGCACCCTTCTCGCTGACTTTCATGCGGAGCCCGGCCGACGCGCCTTTTTTCAGGGCCTCGTTCTCCTTGCGGAGGCGCTCGAGTTCAGCCTTCATCGCTTCGTCGGACATTACCCCGCCACCTCATTCTTGGTTTCGAAATTGAGCTCGATCTCCACGTTGTTGGGGTCGCGGAGGAAAATCTGCCAGCGGGTGCTGTTGGGTACCTGGTTCACGCGGTGGGGCACACCCTTGCCGGTGAGGTGCTGCTTCATCGCCGCGAAGCCGCGGCTGCCGAACGCGACGTGATCGATGACGCCGGAATCCGGGCGCTGCTGCCGGTCGGTCTGCGAGATGTCGTTGAGGTGCAGCACGGGATGGCTGCCGCTATAGAGCCACGCGCCGGGGAAATTGAACGGCGGGCGCGGCCCGTTCTTGAATCCCAGCACGTCCTCATAGAACTCAACGGTCTCTTTCAGCTTGCGGGTCGAGACATTGTAGTGGTCGAGCACGCCGACGCTCATTTCCATCGGGCTTCTCCTCGGGGCGTTTAGCGATCAAGAATACTGCGAACTGTGCCCGTTGGCGAGCTACCGCTTCGTCAGCGCGAAGCTCGCCAGTCCCGTCACCGAAACGATCGTGTGCAGGATGGTGTCGAGGCGGTTGAAGGCGTCGAGGCCGTGGAAGTCGGGCATGACCCAGCCGAAAATAGCGACGGCGCCCCAGAGGATGCCGTTCACGAGCGCGAAGACCCGGTATTGCGGCTCGAGCTTCCTGACGACGATGACCACGGCCCAGAGGCCGATCAGTACGTGCAGCGCCTTGTGGCCGGCTTCCAGCGTGACGCCTTTGGTCACGAGTTCGACCGTCAGCGTGTAGCCGACGGCAACCAAGAACAGGAAGCCGACGACCCAAGTGTAGAGCTTGGCGAAGTTCATCGGGGCTAATCCCACGCCGGCGCGCGGCCGGCCGGGTTCGCGATTCGGCCGTTGGCGCGCTTGAGCGCGTCGATCCGCTTCATCTCGTCGTCGCTTAGCGAAAAGCTGAATACGTCGAGGTTCTCGGCCAGCCGCCCCGGATTGGACGAGCGTGGGATCGGCACGATATTGCCGCGCTGCACCAGCCATCGCAGCGCCACCTGCGCGACCGTGCGACCGTTGCTCTTGGCGATCGCGCCCAGCACCGGTTCGCTGAACAGCCGCCCGCGTCCGAGCGGGCAGTAGGCCGTGAACACGATGCCGCGGGCGCGGCAGGCGTCGACGATCTTCGTCGTATCGATATAGGGATGAGCCTCGCCCTGCAGATTGACCAGAGGCTCGGGGCAGAGCGCGATCGCTTCATCGAGCAGCGCGATATTGAAATTCGCCACCCCGATGTGGCGCGCGAGGCCATCGCGCCTGGCCTTGGCGAGCGCGCCCATGGTTTCCTTGAGCGGGATTTCGGCGTTCGGCCAGTGTACCAGCAGCAGATCGACATAATCGACACCGAGATTGGCGAGGCTTTCGTCGACCGAGCGGGCGAAATCGGCGGCACGCAGATATTCATGCGACACCTTGGTGCAGAGGAGGATGTCGCTCCGCGGGACGCCGGACGCACGGATGCCTTCGCCGACGTCGCGCTCGCTACCGTATTTCCAGGCGGTGTCGATATGGCGATAGCCGAGTTTGAGCGCGGTCGCGACGGTCTCACCGCGGATAGTCTCGCCGCCGCCACCGAGGCTCGACGTGCCGAGCCCGATGGCCGGGATTTTTGCGTCGCCTGCGGTTAACGTTGGGATTGATGGTGCGGGCACGGGCGTAACTGCACTGGAGCGGTGGCCGACAGTGTGGCAGGCTTCCGTCGTTGGCAAGGGCGTCGTGGCGGTCACGAGCGACGTCAAAGAATAGAATGGGGAGCGCCATGAGGATGTGGAAGCCGATTGCGGCGGCGGCCGCGGTTATGGTAGCAGGCGCGGCGCACGCCGCCGATCACGTCACGACGCGCACGCTCGATCAGCTCAAGGCGGAGGTCATCAAGCGCGCCTCCGAGGTGCCGCCGCGCAGCCTCGTCGACGGCATGAAGCTCGCCGATGTGCACGATGCGCTCGGCCAGATCGGAATCGCTCGATCGCGACGAATGGGCCCGCGCCTGGATAGCGATCGGCGATCGCTACATGGCCGCCGGCCGCGCCGCGGAGAAGGCCGGCCGCATCGCCGAAGCGCGCGAGGACTACATCACCGCTTACCGCTATTACAAATTCGGCCACTACCCGACCGACAATTCGCCCGACAAGAAACGATCCTACGCCAAAGGCATCGAGGCCTTCCTGGCCTATGGGCGGCACCTCGACCCACCGCTCGAAGTCGTGAAGATCCCATTCGAGGGCAAGGAGATTGTCGGTTATCTGCGGCTGCCGAAGGGCACGCGGCCGGCGCCGCTCGTCTACTTCGTCACGGCGCTCGACTCGCGCAAGGAGGAATGGGCCGAACGCAACGAGGACTACCTCAATCGCGGCATCGGCATCTTCGTCACCGACATGCCCGGGACCGGGCAGGCGCCGATCCTCGGCAGCGAAACCGCCGAGCGGATGTTCTCGCGCGTGATCGATTATTTCCACACCCGCCCGGAGATCGACGCCAAACGCCTCGGCTTCTACGGCGGCTCATGGTCCGGCTATTGGGCGACCAAGATGGCGGTGGTCGAGCGCGCGCGGCTTAGCGCCGTGGTGGCGCAGGGCTTGCCGGTCCACCATTACTTCACGCCGGAGTGGCAGAAGGTCGCGATCAAGACGCCCGAATATCTGATGGATCTGTGGCCGGCGCGCGCCTCCGTCTACGGCGTCGAGACGCTGGAACAGTTTCTGGCGTTCGGTCCCAAGATGTCGCTGAAGAACCAGGGCGTTCTCAATCGCGAAGCGGCGCCGATCCTGTTCATCAACGGGCAGGGCGACACCCAGGTGCCGATCGACGATCTCTATCTCGCCTTCACGGAGGTCAAAGGCTCGGTCAAGCAGGCGTGGGTCAATCCGATCGGCTTCCACATGGGCCGCAGCGCCGAATGGCCGGTGCAGCGCATCCGCACCGACATCGTGGTGCCGTTCATGCTGCGGCATCTGCGACCGAAGGACTGAAACGGGCCACCATGACCGACATCAGCGTCTTGAGCGGTGGTGCGCCGAAAGAAGCGCTCCTGATCCTCACGCCGGAGTTCGAGCAGCGCAACGGCCACCGGGTCAAGTACACCTATGCGGTGATCTCGGAGATTCAGAAGAAGCTCGCGGCCGGCGAGAAGCCCGACATGGTGTTCATGCCGGTCGGCGCGATCGACGGCTTGGTGAAGGCCGGCACGTTGCGCGCAGCGCCGCGCGGCGTGCTCGGCAGCGTCGGCATCGGCGTGATCGTGCGCGCGGGCGCGCCGCATCCCGACATCTCGACGCCGGAGGCGTTCAAGAACGCGCTGCTCAAGGCGCGGTCGGTCGTGCACGCCAATCCCAATGCGACGCCGAGCGGCGTGCATCTCGACAAGGTCGAGCAGCAACTCGGCATCGCCGCGGCGCTGAAGCCGAAGCTGACCTTGAGCAACGCGCTCGACGGCGGTGTCCAGCGCATCACCTCAGGCGAGGCGGAGATCGGGATCTATCCGGTGAGCGAGGTCATCGCGGTCAAAGGCATCGCACTGGTGGGGCTGTTGCCGCCCGCACTCCAGAGCCTGATTGTTTATGGCGCCGGCGTGCTCGCAGCGAGCGCGGCTGCGGCGCCGGCCGAAGCGTTCATCAGCTTCCTCACCGACCCGGCCCATCGCGCGATCTGGACGCAGGCGGGCTTCGACCCGCCGCAAGCGCGTACTTGATTGGGCGGCGGTCGTGCTTGGGCAGTCAGCCATTTCCGCTCGTCCCCGCGAAAGCGGGGACCCAGCAAGTCAAGAAGCCTGGATTCCCGCTTGCGCGGGAATGAGCGGAGGGGGCGGGCCGTTCCGAACGGAGATCCGGTAGGCGCTACTTCAGCCCCGGCGTGGTCCAGCTCAGGTCGCGGCCGGCCGGCTCCGCCGCCGGCGCGATCGGGGGCGCCGCGACAGGCTTGTTGCTCATTGCAATGCCGCGCCAGCGCGCCACCACGGAGGCGACGAGGTTGCGATCGATCGGTGTGCCCTTGTCGATCCGGCCACCCCATACCGCTTCCGAGGTCGGAATGAAGCAGTCGGGCAGTTCCTTGAAGCGCAGCCGGGTGGCGACCGGCACGCCGGCGCCGAAGGCCAGCGCCTCGCTGGTGCCGAGCGACGCAAGGAAGCCGAGCAGCCGGTTGGCCGGGTCGGATACCGCGGCGTGCACGATACGCTGGTCGTCCTCGTTCGCCATCCGCATGGCGAACACCGTCGAGCACTGCGAGATCAGGGTCGGATCGAGCTGCGCCGGCCGCTGCGTCACCAGGCCGAGGAAGACGCCGTATTTGCGGCCCTCCTTGGCGATGCGCGACACCGCCTCGCGCGCCGGCCGGAAGCCGACCGAGCGGTCGGCGTTGGCGTAGTTGTGCGCCTCCTCGCAAACGATGAGCAGCGGCAGCGCGCCGTCACTCCAGAGACCGAACTCGAAGGCGAGACGGAACAACACCGAGACGATGGCGTCGAATACTTCGGCCGGAAAGCCCGCAAGCTGCACGATGGTCATCGGCTGGCCGCCGCCCTGCAGGCGCAGCAGTTCGCACAGGATGTCCACCATCGTGTCGCTGCCGACGGCGTCGTCATCGAAGATGAATGAGTAACGCGGGTTCTTGCGCACGGACTGAATGCGCGAGACCAGGCGGCGGTATTGTCCGGCGACCTGGCTGTTCTCCAGTTTGCCCATCCGGGTTTCCGCAATCGCGATCAGCTCGTTCATGCGGTAGGGCACCGGCGTGTCGACGGTGTAGCGTCCGCCTTCGGGCGTCACGCTGCGGTAGGTGCCCGGATTCACGATAGCCTTCTTCGCGTATTCGTTCTTGGCGAGCGGGATCAGCTCCGCCAGCAGTCCCACCTCGTCCTCGACGTCGCTGCGGCGGCCGAAGACGATCTCCTGCATCTCGTCGAAATTGAACAGCCAGTAGGGCAGGCGCAGGTTGCCAGGACGGACGACATGCGCGCGGTCTTCGAAGCAGGCGGCGTATTCGTTGTGCGGGTCGATCAACAGGATGCGCAGGTTCTGCCGCGCCTCCATGATCTCACGCAGCAGGACGGAGACCGCGCTCGACTTACCGGCGCCGGTCGAGCCAAATATCGCAAAATGCTTACGCACCATGTCGTCGACGTCGATATAGGCGCCGATCGAGGAATCCTGCTGAAGGTACCCGATGTTGATCGTGTTCGGACCGACCGAGTTGAAGATGATGCACAACTCATCGTGGCTGACCGGCACGATCGGGCTGCCGATCCGGGGATAGGTCGTCACGCCGCGCTGGAAATATCCGGCACCGGGCTTGTCGAGGATCAGTTCGCCGAGCAGGTCGACGCGCCCGGTGGCGGGTTCGCTCTGCTGTCCGTCGGCAAGCTTGTGGAGCGCGATGTCACACAGTGAACCGACGACTAGCGTGCGCCCGTTCCAGATGCCGAGGAACGCGCCGATGGTGAGATCGGTTTCGCTGTTCGACAGCACCGCGGTCGAGAACTCGACCATGACCTGGGAGCCGCCAACCGACACCACGCGGCCAAGCGGTTCGGCGGCACTCGATGGCTGTCTGTCACTTAGCCGGGCGAGATTATCGTTGGGCATAATCGGGAGGACCTCCGGGCGCGCGAGTGTCCCCGAAAGCCCTTAACGTGCATTAAAAAATTGCCTTCAAGTTCAACCTTCGTGTGAGTCCGGCGCTTCGAAAAATGGATGATTCTCGGAGATTGTCGCGAAAAATTCGCGCCCAATGTAGTGAAGAAAAAGCTTCTCACGATCCGCGCAGACGGACCTCACCAGCGCGGCGATACTGGCTCGGCCATTTGACGCCGCCGAAATTCTGATCGGTGGCGGCGTGGCGGACGAAATAGGCGTCCTCCAGATAGCCGCGGCCGAGTGCGCACATGTCAGCGCGGCCGGCAGCGATGATGGTGTTGATGTCGCCGTGGCTGACGATGCCGCCGACCGACATGGTCGGGATGTCGAGCGCGTTGCGAATGCGGTCGCTCAAGCTCGCCTGGTAGGTGCGGCCGTCGACCGGCGGCTGTGCGCTCACGACGCCACCCGACGACACGGCGAGAATGTCGTTGCCGGCGTCGTGCAGCATGCGCGCGATTTGCAGCGCGTCCTCGATCGTGGTGCCGCCCTCGACCCAGTCGACCGACGAGATGCGCGTGCTGATCGGCTTGTCCTTGGGCCAGGCGTCGCGCACGGCCTTGAAAACCTCCAGCGGGAACCGCATGCGGTTCTCGATCGGGCCGCCGTATCGTCGCGTGCGCTGTTCGCGGCGGGCGAGATGAACGACGAGATCAGGTAGCCGTGGGCGAAGTGCAGCTCGATCATGTCGAAGCCGGCGGCGTCAGACATCTCGGCGGCGCGCGCGAAAGCGTCGCGTACCGTGTCCATGTCGGCGCGGTTCATGGCGCGCGGCGTCTGCCGCCCCTCCATGAACGGGATGGCCGAGGGCGCGAGGATTTCCCAGTTCGCCGTCTCGCCGAGGTTCTTGTGGCCTTCCCAGGAGCGCGTCAGCGATCCCTTGCGGCCGGCATGGGCAAGCTGCACCGCGACCTTGGAGGCACTGTGCCCATGGATGAAATCGGTGACGCGCCGCCAGGCGCCGACATGCTCCGGCGCATACATCCCGGCGCAATGCAGGCTGATGCGGCCTTCCGCCATCACGTCGAACAAGGAACTGAACCAGCAAGGACATAAACAGC
>CAWKMR010000002.1:0-55267 GCA_963850705.1 uncultured Alphaproteobacteria bacterium
GTTCCTTTTTCAGGACGTAGTCGATTGCACTGAATGTTTATTTTGCCTTGGTTGGCCTGACAATGAACGATGACTTCATGAATGCCCTGCTTGACGCGTGGGATATTGATCGCGTGCTTCTTTCCAAGTCCGTTGTACCAACCGCTGTACCATATACCTAAGAAGTCGGCGTCTTCCTGAAATGTATTCGCAAGCTGCGCGCACGTCAGTTTCTGCACGTCGATATATCCATCTGCGTCGGCATATTTTGAAAGCTCCACCTGGGCCTGCGACCCCCATGCCGAGAAGACGAAGGCGGCCGTAGCAAGAGCAGACATCTTGAAAATGTTTCCCGAAACGACTGATGCCTTTGACATGAAGATCTCCGAGCTGTGGTTGCCGATGCGATCGCTGCAGCCCAAGCCTAACGGGCTCGTGTCCGCGAACGCCATTGGCCTTTGGGGTAACCTCGCCCTCAGCTTGGCGGCGCACAGCAACGACGTTTGCTTGTGGTCGATGGCGGCGGCTTGCGTCGCGGCTAACGGAGACGACCTGAGCATGTTAGAGCGGCGTCATCCCAATGCGCCTTAACTTGGTCTGGAATGCGCGTCTCAAGCTGACGAGCCGCTTCGGCGTCCATATAGGGAAACAGAAAACGTGCCATGCAATCACAATGCACGATTAAGGGCTGGCCGGTGTTGAGTTGGTCGGCATTCACCACTTTGTCTCTTAAATAGTGATCCAGGCACAAATCCGTTACAGCGCGGTAGACACGCGCTGATGGCGTCTCGATTGCAGTTGCTGACGTACTCCACGCGAGCACAAAGGCGAACGCGGCACGAGAGGTTTTTATCATGTCACATTTCCAGCAGAGTGGACGTATTCGATGCGATACCAGAAGGGCGACTACCTCGCATTCATCCGGCTGTGCGTCGACCAGCCGGCCTGCCATCCTTGAGGCACATGGAAGCTTGAAGCTTTCATTGCCATCGTTCGCGAATTTTCGAGACTAGGCCTCCGATCGTGCGGCACAAGACAAATTGAATATAGTCGCCGAAGAAACAAGTGATGATGCACTGCACCGAAATTGCCGGGTGCGAGCAGAAGCGAACATCGCGCACTTCGCTGTCGCGTTACAGGCGCGGGTACATCGCCACATCGACGAGTGCATAGATCATCAGGGTGCTCGCGACGAGGAGCAAACCCCGCCGCACATTCCGGATTTTGAACCGCTGGGCGATGGCGACCAGGAACAGCACGGTGGCGAGCAGCACCGTGCTGCGGACATAGTTTTCCGCAATCGCTCGCGCTTTTGTCCCCTCGGTGAACATAGCCGTGGCCTCGTTGTTGAGCTCAGCGGCCTTTTCGAGCAGGGCGTTGCGATACTCGGGCATGGCGGTGGGACCGGACGGCGCATTCGGATTCGTCAACGGTTCGGTCTTGAGCCAGGCGTCGAAGGCAACACGGTATTCGGGGCTCAATCGATCACGGTAGGCATCGGCGAGCTGCGGGTTTTTTGCATCGTGGGCTCTGATCCACTCGTTGGATTTTATGACGTCCAGCAGGCGTTGTTGGCCACCTTCGGTGGCGGCGACGCCGGCCTCGACGCGCAGCCGTGAGGCGTGCCCATACAAGAGCGCCTGATGGCCATCCCACTTCGCCGCGTGGTACCCGCTCCAGGCTGTTGCCACGGCGATCAGCGCAAGCACAACGGCTTCAGCGATCTCCAACAGGTCGAACCGGAGCGACGTTGTCGCACCAGCCTCATATTCAGCCAGCTTGTGCGCAATTTCGATGTTTAAGCCTTCCGGCATGCCTCTCTCCTGCAACAAGCGCCCAAACGATGACCGGATACCTGCTGCCTTCCGGACCGGACCCCAACGATAGCCAGTGGCTCCTCAGATTGAGATCCGGCGCCCTTAAGCCTGCAACGGTCCCCGGCTTGACCATACCTTATTGGCTGATGCGCCGTTGATCCATGTCCTTGGGCTCAACGTCTTGGGCGCAACGTCTTGGGCTCAACGTCTTGGGCGCGACCGGATCGTCCGTCGGCGTGACGTGATCAATACTGAAACTGCTCGCGCAGAATCCGTTCGTCCAGGCTGTGGCCGGGGTCGAACAAGATGGTCATCGCGATCGCGTGATCCATCTGGATGTCGACGGCGCGCACGTTGCGCACCTCGTCGTGGTCGGCGACGGCGGCGACCGGTCGCCGGTCGGTGTTCAGCACCTCGACCTGCACCCGCGCGCGGTCGGGCAGCAGCGCGCCGTGCCAGCGGCGCGGCCGGAACGGGCTGATCGGCGTCAGCGCCATCAACGGTGCGTCGATCGGAATGATCGGACCCTGAACCGAGAGGTTGTAGGCGGTCGAGCCCGCCGGCGTCGACAACAGCACGCCATCGGCGGCGAGCTCGGCGAGCCGCTCCTTGCCGTCGACCAGGATGCGCAGCTTGGCGGCCTGATGGGTTTGCCGGAACAGCGAGACCTCGTTGAAGGCATGGTGCTCATGGTTGCGGCCGCTGTCGTCGCGTGCGCGCATCAGCAGCGGATGGATGACGCTCGTTTGCGCCGCTGCGAGCCGCTCATGCAGATTCTCGACGCGAAAATCGTTCATGAGAAAGCCGACGGTGCCGCGGTGCATGCCATAGATCGGCTTGCCGGAGCGCATGAACCGGCGCAGCGTCTGCAGCATCAAGCCATCGCCGCCGAGCGCGACGATGACGTCCGCGCTCTCCGGCTTGACGCTGCCGTATTGCTTGGTCAGCTGCTTCTCGGCCGCTTTGGCTTCCGCGAACGGGCTCGCCACAAAAGCGATGCGCTCGTAGCCAGGGCCAGAGCGTGCATTTCGGCCCACTGTCAGGGCGCCTCTTGGGGCGCCTTTGGGGCTTGGCTTAGGGCTTGATCTGGGGCTCATGTGGGCTGGGAATTGGGGCTCGGACTTGCCGGCTTCAAGCCTTTCGGCGGAGGGATGCATGAACACAGATCGCGCGGTGTTCGTCTATACGACCTACCCATCCATTGTCGAGGCGGAGGAGGCCGGCCGTGCGCTGGTTGGTGAACGGCTATGCGCCTGCGTTAACATCCTGCCCGGCATGGTTTCGTACTACTGGTGGCAGGGCGCTATCGAGCGCGGCGAGGAGGCGGTGATGATCGTCAAGACCCGCGCGGAACTGAGCGAGCGGGTCGCGACGGCGATCAAGGGCATGCACTCCTATGCGGTGCCGGCGATCATCGTGATCCCGCTGGAGAGCGTCGACCAGCCCTATCTCGAATGGCTGATGGCGGAGACCGAGGCGGCGGCGGCGCAGGGCTAATCGCAACGGCGGCGATCCCTCTCGGCCTCATGGTGACGAGCGAAGCGTCTCGAGCCATGGGGCCGGCCCGAACTTCGAGACGCCGTGCTTCGCACGGCCCTCAGGATGAGGGCGCGAGTGGGAGCGATCTCCTACTTCTTTTCCCGGCTCGTCTGCCAGAAGCTCAGGTCGGTGAAGCGGCCGAGATCAAAACTCTCGTTCGGTGCGATATCGCCGGCGAGCTGGAGCGTCGTGAACACCTTGCGCAGTCCCGGTTCGGTCAGGCCGAGGTTCGGATCGAGGATCGCAAGCTTGTCGGCATCGCCCATGGCGCGGGCCGAGAGCGCCACCGTCGTCTGCAGCTCTTTGGCTGCGATCTCGGCGGTCTCCTGCGGATTCGTGCGCATGTAGTCGCGGCCGCGCTGCACCGCGCGCAGAAAGCGCACGACCACGTCGCGGTTCTTCGCCGCCCAGGTCATGTCGGCGTTGATGGTGGTGAACTGCCAATCGGGGACGAACGGGATCACCGAGCCGAGATTGGTGAAGCCGGCGTCCTCGGCGATGTAGCTCAGCGGGAAGGGCTGGAGCCCGACGTCGATCTTGCCGGCCTGCAGGAGCTTCCAGCGGGTCGGTGCGCCGCCGACCGCGGTCATCGTGTAATCGGCGGGCGTGAGGCCGATCGCCTTGGCGATGTCCTGCACCACGTAGGTCGAGCCTTCCTTCTCCGACAGGATGCCGAAATTGGCGCCGCGCAGATCCTTGAGCGACTTGATATGCGGGCGCGCGATGATGAAGTGCGGGAGCTTCCCGGTGTTGCCGGCGATCAGCCGCAGCGAGCCGCCCTTGTAGGCATCCATGATCACGGCTTCCGGCGTGCCCATCGCGATCTGCATCGTGCCGGCGCGCAGCGCCGCGTTGATCTTCTCGGCGCTGTCGAGAATGTTGCTGGTGGTTTCGAGCCCTTCCGCCTTCAGGAACCCGCGATGCTGGGCGACCCAGAACGGCAGGCTGAACAGGGTGCGGGAGACGTTGGCGACGTTGACCACCTCGTTGGCCGGGGCGGGGGCCGGCATCAGCAAGGCGGCCAGCGCGATCGCAACTAGCGGGCCGTGCGTTTCATGGGCATCCTCCCGCCGTTGGTTTGAGGCCATCGTTCGATTGCCGTTGCTCGGAGTCAAGCGAAGGTCCAGGTGTGGCCGGCTTGCAACGCTGGTGCGGTCATCGCCTCCCATCGGCTTGACCGCCAAGGCCGTCCGCGGAATGCTGTGCCCGTGCTGGTTCCCCGGTTCGCGCCGGGGAGGCAAGAGGGAACACGGTTGGGCTGCATGTTGCAGCTCGAATCCGTGGCTGCCCCCGCAACTGTAAGCGGCGAGCCTGTCGTCCGCGTCAGCCACTGGGAAACTGGGAAGGCTGGACGATCAGGCAACGACCCGTGAGCCAGGAGACCTGCCAGCACAGTCACCCAACCGGTGGGCGGAAGGACCACACGGAGCGGCTGTTCGCAGCGGTGACATAACAACCGATGCGAGGCCGTGCGGGATGTCGTCTCCCACGATCCAGAGCATAAGCGGCAAGCGGCCTGACGGCCGGATTTCGGCGTTTGCCGGACTTTGATCGTTTGAGCGCTCGTGCGTCTTCGTGTCGGTCCTGTCACCGAGCGCCCCCACCGGGGGCGCCAACGAAGGACGCGTGCGATGGGGGCATCGAAGAGACGAATTGCGGGCGCATTGGCGCTCGCGGGTAGCGTAGCGGCGCTGCACTACGGACCGGCAACGGCGCAGCCGAACGAGACCACGGTGTTGCCGGAGCTCAACGTCACCAACACCCGCCTGGTCGGCGGTGCGGGCGGCGGCCGCCGCGGCGTCGCGCCGGGAAGCGGCGCCGATGTCGGCGATGCGCCGGCCGACAGTGCCGGGCCGTCCGGCATCGTGACCGGAACGATCATCACCGGCGCTTCCTCGACCGTCATCACCGCGCAGGAGATCGAGCGCTCGCCCGGGGCGACATTGCAGGACGTGCTGGCGCGCGAGCCGGGCGTCCAGGTGCGCAACCTGTTCGGCATGGTGAACGGCGCATCGACCAGTGTCGACATGCGCGGGTTCGGTGCGGCCGGCACGTCCAACACGCTCGTTCTGATCAACGGCCGCAGGCTCAACGACATCGACATGGCGGGCGTCGATTTCAGCGCCATCCCGAAGAACAGCATCGAGCGGATCGAGATCACGCGCGGCAATTCCGGCGCGGTGCTCTATGGTGACGGCGCGGTCGGCGGCGTCATCAACATCGTCACCAAGAACGCGGTCGACCTGCCGCCTTCGGCGCGCGTGCAGGCGGGCTTCGGCTCGTTCAACTATCTGGAAGGGAATTTCTCCGCGAACACGTCCGCGAATACATCGGCCGGGCAGTTCGCGGCGTCCGTGTACGCCAATGCGATCCGCTCCGACGGCTATCGCGAGAACAACAAGCTGCGCCAGGAGAACGCGGTCGGCGATCTGCGCTGGACCAACGGGCAGAACACCACCGCCTATCTCAATATCTCCGCCGACAACCAGCATCTCGGGCTGCCAGGAGGCCGGCTCGTGACGCCGACCTCGAGCGAACTCGTGACCGACCGGCGCGGCGCCGCGACCCCGTTCGATTTCGGGAACAAGAACGGTCTCAACGCGACGCTCGGCGTCACCCACATGCTGTGGCAGGGCACCGAGCTGGTCGTGGACGGCGGCGTGCGGAACAAGAACCAGGAGGCCGGGTTCTTCAGCGCCTTCGGGTCGATCTTCGATTTCAGGCTTCAAGGCCGACCTGACCTCGTACTCGATGACGCCGCGGCTCCTGAGCCAGCACATGATCGGCGGCATGCCCGGCAAGCTGATCACGGGCGTCGACGTCTATCACTCGGTCTACGACTCCGACCGAGCGATGCATCTCGGCGATCCGCCGATCCACCGCTACGACCTGAAGCAGACGACGGCCGCCTACTACTTCCAGGAGACGGTCGGCGTGCGGCCCGACACCGACTTCGCCTTCGGTGCGCGCGTGCAGCGCAACTCCATCACGGCGCGCGACCAGTTCGATCCGAATGCGCCGGGCGCGGCGTTTTCGTCCGCGCCCGACCAGGGGCTGCCGTTCGACGGCAACGAGGTGCAATACGCCTGGCACGTCGGCATCGAGCACCGGGTGACGCAGGAGGTGGCGTTCTTCGGGCGCGCGGCGCGCGCCTTCCGCGTCCCCAATGTCGACGAGCGCGTCGCAATGTCGCCGTTCGGCGTGCCGACGAGCTTCGATCTCAAGACCCAGACGTCGCACGACTTCGAAGGCGGCATCCGCGCGAACGCGGGCCCGCTCACCTGGCAGATCAGCGCCTACTACATGGAGCTGGAGAACGAGCTGCATTTCAGCCCGGCGACCTTCACCAATATCAACCTCGATCCGACCAAGCGTTACGGCGTCGAGAACATCGTGACGTGGCAGGTGGCGGCGTTCCTGCGCCTCAAAGCCGGCCTGGCTTATACGCGCTCGCAGTTCCGCGAAGGACCGTTCGAAGGCAACGACGTGCCGCTGGTGTCGCCATGGACCGGGAGCGTCGCGGTGTCGTGGGATATCTACCGCAAATATCTCGTGCTCGATGCGGTCGCGCGTTTCTTCAGCAACCGGCGCATGGACAACGACCAGGCGAACTTCCAGCCGCTGATTCCCGGCAAGGCCGTGGTCGACGTCCGTATCGGGGGCGAGATCGAGAAGTTTTTCTGGTCGGTCGCGGTGCAGAACGTGTTCGACACGCTCTATTTCGATTACGCCATCGCGAGCGCATTCACGTTCGGCAGGTACAGCGCCTATCCGTTGCCCGGCCGCACCTTTCTGGTGCGGGCAGGGATGCAGTTCTGAGGTGATTGGCGCGATGCTGTCTCACCACCGCTCGTCCCCGCGAAGCGGGGACCCAGGCGAAAGCGATGCCTGGATTCCCGCTTACGCGGGAATGAGCGGAGGATGAGGTCGCGCATGACTTGCGGCGCGCGCGGCGCCTATTCCTTCGGCTCGCCGCCGCCCTTCGGGGCGCCCGGCAGCATTTGCAGATTGTTCGGCCGGATCACTTCCTTGACCCGCTCGATCACCTGCGGGGAGGGGCTGACGATGCGGTTGACGATCTGCTGCAATTCCTCGCCGCCGAGCGGATTGAAATACATGTTGGCCTTCTTGGCGGCTTCCCGGAACGCCGGATCGCGCATGACGTCGTCGAACGCCTTGCGCAGCGCGCGCAGGCGGTCGGCCGGCACATCCGGCGTGGTGAGGACCGGGCGCCCGACCGCGGCGTCGCCGGAGACCACGTCGAGGATCTGCTTCTGCTCCTCGTTCTGCGCGAGCTCGGTCAGCAGCGGCGGGCCGGGCAGGTCGGCCTCGCGCCGCGGGCCGACCTGGAACAGGATGTTGACCTTGCCGTCCTTGATCCAGGCCGGATTGTTGGACTTCAGCGACGCCCAGGAGTCGCTGCCGCGCCCATCCACCTCGCGGCGTTCCAGCGCGATCATGATGTCGCCGCCGCCGGGATAGCCCGACACGATCTTGAACTGCGTGCCGAACAGATTGTTGGCGACGGTCGGATAAATCACCGACGGCGAGCTCGCGCCGGTGGCGCCGATCGCGATCGGGCGCTTCTTTGCATCCTCGATGGTGCGCACGCCGCTCTCGGCCCAGGTGATCATGATGTTGTTGACCACCACCATGTTGCCGATCCAGTTGAAGTTGCGCACGTCGAACTGGATGCCGGGCTGGCCGAGCGCCTGGTCGGCCGGCGTGGCCTGGCTGAGCACGGCCAGGACGGTGCCGTCCTTGGGCGCGACCTTGTAGAGCCAGTTCGCCGCGTTGCGGCTGCCGGCGCCCGGCATGTTCTGCGCGATCACGGTCGGCTTGCCGGGGATGTGCTCGCCGAGGAAGCGGGCGAGCATCTTGGCGTAGACGTCGTAGCCGCCGCCGGCGCCATAGCCGATGACCAGCCGCACGGTCTTGCCGCGATAGAACTCGGCGACGGCGTCGGTTTGCGCGAATGCAGTCGTGCTGCTGGCGGTCAGGAGCGCCGTCGTCAGCGCGGCGAGCGTGCGAAACATCAGTCAGCCTCCAATCACGGCGACGGCCGGAAGCCGGCCTCGTAGTAGGACGAGAGATCGCTTCCCAGCCATTCGGTGGGGATGGTCTTGTTGTTGCCCTGCTGCATCGCCTTCTTGTAGATGATGCCGCCGGCGGCCGCGAACTGGATCGCGAGCCCGGAATTGTTCTTGAAATAGATGATGCCCTTGCCGGCCGCGCCGCGCGCCGGCTGCGTGATCGTGACCTTGCCGGTCAGGAGATCGCCGAGCTCGTGCACCTGATCCTCGCGGATCACGCCTTCCTTGATCGGATCGAGCAGCTCGGTCTGCTCGTTGTCGACCACGGTCTCCCAGTCGTTCACGATGACGGCGGTGGCGCGCTCGTAGGTGCGGCGGTCGACTTCGGATCGCTTGTTGGTGACGTCGGAATTGGCGATCGAGACGACGAGCTGTCCGTCTTCCAGCCAGTCGCCGTCGAACACCGGCTTCATCGAGGTGGTGGCGCAGCACACGATGTCGGCGCCGGCGACCGCGGCCTTCGCATCGGTGACCGCGACCACCTCCATGCCGGCGCGCGCCATGTCGCGCACGAACGCCGTGCGATGCTCGACGCTCGGGCTGTAGACGTTGACGCGCTTGATCGGCCGCACGCAGGCGATCGCTTCGAGCGCCGCATGCGCCTGCTTGCCGGTGCCGAACAGGCCGAGCGTCGCGGCGTCCTTGCGCGCGATCGCATCGACCGCGGCGCCGGTGGTCGCGCCGACGCGCATGCCCGACAGCTGGAACTCATGCATCAGCGCGAGCGGCTCGGCGGTCTCGATGCTGTAGAGGATGACGATGCCCCAGTTGAAGGCTTTCGGGTTCTCGTAGAGCCGCCGGTCGACCGTGGCGCTCGGCGGCTTGATGATCTGCGATCCGGCCCGCACGCAGGCGATGCCATAGGAGGGGACCGCGCCGACATGGACATTGGCGAGGTATTTGCGCTCGGGGTCGGGATGCTGCGCGAGGTAGCGCATGCGCGGCCGGTTGACCGCGACGCCGTTGGCGAAGTCGCGGAAGGCGACCCGCATCGCCTCGATGCAGTCCGCCATCGGCAGCAGCCGTTTCACGTCGTCGTCGGTGATGATGATCGTCACGCGTTGGTCTTTCTGGGAGCCAAGCATCGGCCCGGAGCGTCAGGTGCCGCTCCATAGGCAATTTGCAGCGCCGCCGTCAACGCGGCGGATCGTCCGCGTGGGAATATGGTTCAGTCGCCCTTGATGCTGTTTTCGCGCACCACGACGCCCCAGATTCGCGTCTGTTCCAGCTCGAACTTGCGCAGCGCCTCCGGCGGCGTGAGCAGCAGGCTCATCTGCTGGCTCTCGGTGAGCATCCTGGCGCGCTTCTCCTCGCGCAGGCTTTCGACCAGGGCGGTGCGGAACCGGTCGATGATCTCCTTCGGCGTCTTGGCGGGAGCATAGACGCCCCACCAGGCATTGGCCTCGGCTGCCTGGATAGCCGCCTTCGCCGATCGTCGGCACGGTCGGATGCGCGGGAAGCCGTTGCGCGCCATGCTGCCACACCGGACGCAGCCGGCCGGCGGCGACGTGCGGCGTCAGCAACGCCGCGCTGCCGTTGACGAGATCGATGTGTCCGGCGAGCGCATCGTTCACCGCCGGCCCGCCGCCGCGATAGGGGACATGCGTCAGTTCGATGCCGGCCTGCTTGCTGAGCAGCACCATCGCGAGATGGCCGATGCTGCCGCTGCCGACCGAGCCGTAGCTGATCTTGCCGCGGCTGTTTCTTGCGCGGCGGCGATGAGGTCCGCCAGCGTTCTTGTACGGTCTTCGATGGACTGGTGGCGACCATATAGGGCGCGGTGCCGATCAGCGTGACCGGCTCGAGGTCCTTCTGGTTGTCGAAGGGGAAATTGGGCAGCAGCGCCGGATTGACCGCGTGATTGTCGAACACCAGGAGCCAGGTGTTGCCGTCGGGCGGCGCTTTCGCCACCAACGCGCTGCCGGTCGAGCCCGACGCGCCGGACCGGTTCTCGATGACGATGGTCGTGCCGAGCCGCTGTTGCAGTCCCGCCTGCGCCAGCCGCGCCACCGCATCAACCGATCCGCCCGCGGGGTACGGCACGATGATCCGGATCGGCCCCGACGGCCAGGATTGCGCGCGTGCGGCGAATGGCGCGAGCACCGCGCCGGCCACGACCGTTCGTCTGGTGAGTCCGAGCATTTCCTTCCTCTGGAGCATCGTTATTGGTTACCGGCAGCATAGCGGTCCTGCGACCCCAAATCCAATGACAGCGGCCGTGTTCCCGGCTAGGTTTTCGGCTCCTGGACGGCCGATCGCGGCCTCATACCCACAACAGGTTCATCATGAGCAGCGAATTCGAAGACCACTGCTGGAAGGACATCGTCACGCCCGACATCCTCGAGGTCTATGCGCATTACGAGCGCAAGATTTCGATCGGCCCCAATGCGGCGCTGCTCGCCATCGATCTCTACGAATGCGTCTATGCCGGCGGGCCGAAGCCGCCGGTGGAGCTTGCCAAGACCCATCCGAACTCCTGCGGCGAATACGCCTATGCCGCCATCGAGCCGACCCAGCGCCTGTTCGCAGCGTCGCGCGCGGCGGGCCTGCCGATCTTCTATTCGACCGGCGATACCCGCTCGGCGAGCCGGCCGAATTTCGTCGCCGCCACCAAGCGCAACCGGCCGCCGCTCAATCCCAACGACTATTCGATCCGCCCGGAGTTCAAGCCGCAGGCCGGCGACGTGGTCATCACCAAGCAGCGCGCCAGCGTGTTCTTCGGCACGCCGCTGATTGCGCATCTGACGCAGCTCGGCATCCAGACGCTGATCGTGTGCGGCGAGAGCACGTCAGGCTGCGTGCGCGCGACCGCGGTCGACGCCTATTCGCACGGCTACCAGGTGGTGCTGGTGGAGGAGTGCTGCTTCGACCGCAGCCTGCTGTCGCACAAGGTCAACCTGTTCGACATGCACCACAAATATGTGGATGTCGTGCACATCGACCAGGTGGTGGCGCATCTCGACGGCCTCAAGGTGAAGAAGGCGAGCTGATCCACCTGTGATGTGTGAGTGATTGCAAGGAGACGACGATGAGCAAGAAGACCAGGATCACGCGCCGGGCGTTCTCGGGCTCCGCGCTGGCGGCCGCCGCTTCGCTCGGCATGCCGCAGGTGGCGCGCGCGCAAGCCTATCCGAGCCGGCCGGTCCGAATGATCCTGCCGTTCGCGGCCGGCGGCGTCGCCGACGTGACGTCGCGGCTCGCCGCCGAAAAGCTCGGCGAGAAGCTCGGCCAGCGCTTCGTCGTCGAGAACATGCCGGGCCCGGGCGGCATCAACGCGGCGCGCGCGATGATCACCGCCGCGCCCGATGGCTACACACTCGGCCTCATCACCAACGGCACCGCGATCAGCCAGGCGATCTACAAGCAGTTTCCATTCGATCTGGTGAAGGACCTGGCGCCGATCTCGGCGCTCGGCAATTTCGAGCTGGTGTTCGCGACCAACGCGGATTCGCCCTACAAGACGATGGCCGACCTGATCAAGGCGGCCCGCGAGCAACCGGGCAAGCTCAACATCGGCACCATCGCCGTCGGCAGCACCCAGCATCTCGGCGCCGAGCTGTTCCGTTCGCTCGCCAAGCTCAACATCCAGCTCATTCCGTACAAGACCACGCCCGATGTGATCGTCGGCGTCATTCGCAACGACATCCAATTGATGACCGATTTCTATGCGGCCATGAGCTCGGTTCTTTCCGATAACAAATTGCGCCCGCTCGCGACCTCCGGCACCAAGCGCGCGGCATTCCTTCCGGACGTGCCGACGGTGGCCGAGGCGGGTGTGCCCGGCTACGAGGTGCTGTCCTGGAACGGCCTGGGCGCGCCGGCGGCGACGCCGCAGCCGATCCTCGACACGCTGAACAAGGCGATCCGCGAAGTGCTCGCCATGCCGGACGTGATCAAGCGGTATGCGGAGCTCGGCATCACCGCGCAGGCCAGCACCGGGGCGGAGCTGCGCACGCGGCTGGCGAACGAGATCAAGAAATGGTCCGGGGTCATCGAGAGCGCGAAGATCCAGAGACTGTAGCGAAGTGCGGCGTCGGAAGCGCGTCATGCGGCAGTCGAGCGAACTTCTGAACCAAAGGCACTCCCAGGCTATTGAGTGCGGTGTCCCTAATCCGAGTTCGCAGGGCACCTGCAGCACGGTGCGACTCGGATTGGGGACACCGATGCCGACCTTTCTCCGCCTCTACGAAGACATCCTCTCCGGCGGCGCCGACGACATGCGCCTGCCGGCGCTGCCGCGCATGATCTTCATCGTGCACGGCGCCGCCACGGTCGATGGCCAGACCTTCGCCGACGGCGAGGCCTGGGCCGGGGAGGGCGCGGCGACCCTCACGCCGGGGCAGCAGGGCGTCACCGCCTGGCGCTTCGAGGTTGCTGAAGGTGGCGCGGCCGCCGGCGCGGTCCCCGGCGTGTCGCGGCTCAAGCTCTCCGCCACGCTCGAAACGCTGCCGCAGGGTGAGTTGCTGCTGCGCGGCGACAGCGTTGCGTTCCCGCCGGGCGGCTGCGCCTATCTGCACCGCCATCAGGGGCCGGGCATCCGCTGTCTGATCGAGGGCGGGATCCGCATCGACACCCACGGCCGTTCGACCAGCTACGGTCCCGGCGGCGCCTGGTACGAGAGCGGGCCCGATGGCGTGTTCGCGCAGGGCGCGATGGATCGCACCTCGCGGTTCGTGCGGGTGATGGTGTTGCCGCGCGCGCTCATCGGCAAGAGCTCGATTGCGTATCTGAACGAAGAGGACAAGGCGAAGCCGAAGTCGCAGTCCTACAAGATCTTTGCCGATATTCCGATCGCGTTTCGGGCGTCGTAAGACAAAACAAAGCCGCGCCACGCGATGCTGCGCAGTTTTTCAGCAACTCGATTGTGGATTGCTCAGACCGACAGCAATAAAAGCCTTGCCTCTCGTTGTTACGAGAGTGCGAAGGCAAATTCTTATTTCACGATTACGAACTTCGACCACATATTACGATTCCGCCCGACAGATATTCTGTAATTTCCATTACATCAAACGGTGCTCTGCTAATCTTGTAGTCGACGCTGACCAATTCGGCCAGCGAGGCATGGAGGGGATCCATGGATGCGGCGGTTCTTGGGGGCCTGGTGGATCAGTGGGTCTGGCGATGCCAGATGGTCGTCACCGAGTTTCAATTGGGACGGCCGATCGACTTCAAAGGCGAAGTCGAAATGCTCGTCGCGCAAGCCGAGAAGCAGGCGCGGCTGTTGGACGGCGACGGGCTCATCTTGCTGGTGAAGGTCGAGGATAGGCTGGCGATGTCGGCGCACATGGCGCGCCGCCGTAATTTGCCGCGTTCCGACGTGCTCGACCCGACCAATCTTGTTGGCCGGGCCGACGCCTTGCATGTGTTGGCGGCGGCTTTCGGCCGCGCCGTTGACCGGCTCAAACCGGCGGCGGCGTAGCGGAATTTCGGCACAACTGCGGCGCGCTGGAATGCCAGCCGCAGCGAGTGTCCTGATTTCGAAGTTGCGGACTTCTGAACCGCCACGCGCGTGCGATTTCGATATCGTTTTTACGTGTCACACGCGCGGATCACCGCAGCGTGATCATTCGCGACCGCTTGTGAATTGGTGGCGCCACAATGTCGCGCGATGCTGCGGGCACGGACGGAATTAACGGAGGAGGGATGTTATGCCGGCCTTCAATCCAGAACTCGTTCGGCTCATGCGCACGGTGCTCGAAGAGGTCATGGCGCGAGTCCCCACGGAGCAGGTGACACCAGGGATCAAGGCCCATCTGGCGGAGATCATCCTGAAGACGGCCGCGCAGGGCGAGACCAGCCACGACGGCCTTATTGCGGCGGCGACCAGCCAGGTCCAGGCGATTGTGTCGATGATGAGCTAGACAATCAGCGCAGCGCCACGCAGCGCGGCGTTGGCCTTATCCAACAATTTAATGGCGTGTCCAAACATGGTCAGTTTACCTGCGCCGTGATCTAAGTCTGCGTGTCAGCAAGCCTCATCGGGTGAGCTGGGACTATTGACTGAAACTTGCGGCTCCGCTTCTGGGTGTGTTGCGGGGCCGTTTTCATGGGCTCCGGAACGCACATGGACTGGGCGAGCGAGGACTGGTTGCTGGTAGCCTTCTTTGCGGTGATGACCGTGGCCATCGCGAGCACGATCTGGGCTGCGTGGGCCGTCATTCGGCATTAGCTATGGCCGGGAAGAAGACCGCCCGGCCATGAACCGGGCTGTGTCCCGCGACCCATCGCACACTTCGCAAATCCGCATCTCTGTGATGGCCATCACAGGCGGCCAAAACCCTCAAGGAAATAATCCCTCCATCGACGGTCGCTGGTGATCGTCACGTCAAACGAGGGACTCAAAAATGAATACAACCGAAATCCGTGAGCTAACCGACGCCGATCTCGATATCGTTAGCGGGGGCTGGAAGGAGTGCTCAATTGGCACAACTGCCGGCGGCGGCCCGGGCCTATATCCTGACTACGCAAACTGTGCAGTGAGCGTGGATAACCTCATCCAGGCGTTTCTTGACGGGGTTGAAAAGGGCAAGGCCAAGGGCGGCAAAGGCGGCAAGCCGGCGTAAGGTTGGTTCTACAAGTAAAAATTGGGGGTCGGAATCTCCGACCCCTCACGCCATCCGCTGTTGCAAAAGTAAACCGCCCGGCTGTGAACCGGGCGGCTTGTCGTCATCCGCTGTTATCAGACCTTCAGTCGCGCCATGTCGAGAACGAGGCGCCGGGCCAATGCTTCGGGGCCACCATCCGGCTCGTCATCCTCAGGCGATCGACGTCGCAGTCGTCGTAATATCGAATGATTTCGGCAATGACTTTGAGCTTGGCCATCGCCTGCACGGCGGTTGCTACGGGCCATAGCCTCGATCTCTCGCCGAATGTCGAATAGCTCGTCCGTTAGCGCGTCCGTCTGTTTAATCCGGCGGCTAGGGCATTCTAAGGTTGGGGTCACTTGGACCTTTACAGCCACGTGCCGGGCAATATGCAGGCCGACGCCGTTTCCCGCCTGGATGCGGCCTTCAAAGCGCTAAACAGAGGGGCTAGAAAAATGGACGCTTGCAATGGTAGCAAACGGGTAGCAAAAGCTCCGAAAATTGCGATTTGCCGGGTTAGCTCAGCGGTAGAGCAGCGGTTTTGTAAACCGTTGGTCGGGAGTTCAATCCTCTCACCCGGCACCAGCAATTACGGGCTTTCCACTTGATGGGAGGCCTGCGACATGGGCCTGGACTCGGTATTCCACCGAGGTTTGCCCATCACGCGAAGTGAGGGGGCGGGGCGCCGACAGGCGCTCGGGTGCTTGTGAGGCACCCTTCGCGGACCAGTCACGCAGGCGAACGCTATCGGCGAAGAACCGCCCGGTCTCAATGAAACACGCCGATGTCATGTAGCCCATGTTTGAACGATGCGCCGCTCGCCATCGGGAACTGGTGACCCGGCCACGGCGGGGCTCGCATGGGCCGTTGATCGTGGAATCAACGATTGAGACCGGGCGTGCTTGCGACATAATTCACGGCAATCGCGAGGCGCAAAGACGACAGCGAAATCGGGAGGGAAGCGTTGATCCTCAAAAAGGCGTTGTGTGTCGCCGTCGCGCTGATCCTTGGCGCTTTCGCGGTCGACCCGGCCAAGTCGCAGGACTATCCGCAGAAGCCGGTCCGAAATCGTCGTCGGCTTCGCCGCCGGCTCCGTGTCGGATCTTGTTGCACGCGCGATCGGCCAGAAGCTCACCGCTGCGTTGGGGCAGCCATTCATTGTCGAAGTAAGGCCGGGCGCGGGAAGCAATGTCGCCGCACAATACGTCGCTCGTGCGCCGAAGGATGGCTACACCCTCTTTGTCACGACTTCATCCAGCACCATACGCAGCCCCAATGCCAATCTCGGTTTCGATTTCGGCAGCGATTTCGCGCCAATCGCGCTGATGGCGGAAGTTCCGTTCGTGGTCACGGCCTATCCCGGTCTCGGAGTGAAAACGCTGAAGGACTTCATCGCGCTCGCCAAGGCCAAGCCGCAAGCTTTGACATTTGGCGGGACGGCGGTTGGCACGACCGGCTATCTCGCCGCGCAACTGTTCAATCAGCGGGCCGGAACCGATATCCCGATTGCGCCTTATCCGAGCACGGTGCAGGCTACCGCCGACCTGATGACCGGCCGCATTTCGATTGCGTTCGCGTCCGCTGCGAACGTGCTCCAACTCATCGACGACGGCAAGTTGACCGCGCTGGCGGTCGCGCTGCCGAAGCGGTCGCGGATGATGGCGCAGCTACCGTCAATCGACGAGGCCGGCTTGCCCGGCGTTCATGCCAGTCTCTGGATCGGGATCCTCGCTCCCACCGGCACTCCGGGCCGGATCGTGAATGCGCTGTCGAAAGCGATCAACCAGGCGCTCCAGTCTGACGACATCGTCAATCAGCTACGGGTGCAGGGTATGGAGGTCCTGGGCGGAAGTCCGGAGGAGTTCGCGGCGCGGATCAAGAGCGATACGGCACAATGGGACGCGGTGCTGCAGGCGGCGCAGCTGGGCAAATAACCGGAGGTCTGTCCCGATTTTCATGCCACGCGCGAGTTTGCAATCCAGGCGCAATTCGCGGCCGGATGCCGCCTTGCGGCCGGCGACCTCGGTCTGATAGCGACATTCGAAGAGAAGCTGGGCGAGGAAACGCTGTGGAGAGTTGGCTAAGAACTGCCGGTTTGCTTGCTCTTGTTGCGCTCGCTTATCCCACGGCGGCCAGTGCGCAGGCGTGGCCGACCAAGCCGATCGAATGGATCGTGCCATTCGCTCCCGGCGGCAGCACCGACGTGCTCGCGCGCCTGGTGGCGGAAAAGCTGAAGGACCGGCTCGGCCAGCCGATCCTGATCGTCAATCGCGGCGGCGCCAACGGTGACATCGGTTACAAGGCCGCGGCGGCCGCGGCGCCCGACGGTCATACGATTGTCCTCACGGTCCCCGCAGTCGTGACCAATCCGTTCCAGCTCAAGGCAGCGCTCGATCCGTCGCGGCTCACCCCGGTCATTTACCTGGCGGACGGTCCCTATGTGATGTTGGCCTCGCAGAAGTTTCCCGCGAACACGATCCAGGACGCCATCGCGCGCATTCAATCAAACCCCGGCTCCGTCAGCTGCGGCATGACAGGCGGCATGGGATCAATCGCCTGTCAGACCCTGCAGGTCTTCGCCAAGAGCGAAGTGTTGCAGGTGCCCTATCGCGGTGTTGAACCGGCGACCGTTGCGATCATGGCCGGCGACATCGATCTGGTCTTCAGCTTCTCCATTTCGGCGACACGGCCGATCGAATTCCGGTCGCGTCAAAGCCTTGGCGACGACCGCGCTGAAACGCGGTTCGATGCCGTTCCCCGAACTGCCGACCATCAGCGAGGTGCTGCCGGGCTTCGAGATTCTCGGCTGGAGCGGCGTGGCGGTTCCCGCCGGAACGCCGGCCGACATCGTCGCCCGTCTCAATCGTGAAATGAATGCGGTGCTGGCTCTGCCCGATGTCAGTGCGCGGTTGAAGGCCGGCGGCCTGGAGCCAGTGGGAGGAAGCACGGAGGATTTCGCCCGGCGGCTGAAAGTCGTCGAGGAGGTGCTGGGCAAGGTCCTCAGGGATTCCGGTGTGACGCCACAATGAACTCAGGTAGCACGCCGAAAAATCTTTCGATTGCAATCGTCGGCGCCGGCATCGGCGGCCTCGCGGCGGCCGCGTGTTTGCGGCTTGCCGGGATGGACGTCCAGATCTACGAGCAGGCCGCACAATTCACACGCGTCGGCGCCGGCATCCAGATGACGCCCAACGCGATGATGGTTCTGCGCGGCTTGGGTCTCGAGGAGAGGCTGCGCGAGATCGCGTTCGAGCCTGGCTTCGGGCTCAACCGCGACCATGACACGGGCGCCGTCAGCAACAAGCTGCCCATCGCCAAGATCATGCAAGAACGCTATGGCGCGCCGTTTCTGCTCATGCATCGGGCGGACCTGCATACGGCGCTGGCGTCGCTCATCCCCGATTCGATCCTTCACCGCGGCAAGAAGCTTGCCGGTCTGAGCCAGGATGCCGGTGGGGTTACGCTGGATTTCAGCGACGGGACGGATGCGCATGCCGATCTGGTGGTCGCCGCTGACGGCGTCCACTCACTTGTGCGCGAAATCCTGCTGGGGAAGGAGAGCCCGCGTTTCACCGGGAAGGTTGCGTATCGCACGACGTTCCCCGCGGCGCTCCTTGGCAATGCGCGGGTGCCGGCGGAGCGCACCAAGTGGTGGGGCCCCGACCGTCATATCGTGATCTACTACGTGACCCGCGCGCAGGACGAGATCTACTTCGTGACCAGCCAGCCGGAGGATGCGTCGTGGATGACTTCGGAATCATGGTCCGCAAAAGGCAGTTTGGAAGAGCTGCGGTTGGCGTTCTCTGCGTTCCACCCGGAGGTCCAAGCGGTGCTTGATGCGTGTCCTGACGTCTTCAAATGGGCGCTACTGGAGCGCGACCCGCTCGCCACCTGGCGGCAAGGTCGCGTGGTCCTGCTCGGCGACGCCTGTCATCCGATGACGCCCTATATGGCGCAGGGCGCGGCGTCGGCGCTCGAGGACGCGGTCGTGCTGTCGCGCTGCCTAGAGCGTGTCCGCGACGACGGCATCGATCGCGCGTTGAGCACCTACGAAGCGACCCGCAAGCCGCGCGCGTCCGAAATCCAAGGCACCTCCAGTCAGAACACCTGGATGCGGCAAAGTACGGATCCGGGCTGGGTCTATGGCTACGATGCCTGGAAGGCGCCGCTCGCATCGTAGGTGCAGTCACGGACGGAGAGAGGTGATCAACATGGCTCGTATTCCGTTGCCGACCCCGGAGACGATGACGCCGGAGCAGCGCCAGGTTCACAAAGCCATCGGCGATCTGCGCGGCGGGCACATTCCGATGCCCTATCGTCCGGCGCTGCATAACCCGGAGCTGGCGGACAAGTGGCAGCAGGTCGGCGAGCTCTTGAGGTATCGTACGAGCTTGCCCCAGCGCCTGTCAGAGCTTGCGATCCTGGTGGTCGCGCGCCATCACGGCTCCGAATACATGCGCAATGCGCACGAAAAAGTGGCGCTCAAGGCCGGCATCAACAACGACGTGGTTGAGGCGATCAAGAACCGATCACCGCCAAATTTCGACAAGGCCGATGAGCGTGCCGTCTATGATTTCAGCGCCGAGCTGCTCGAGACCAAGAATGTGACCGATGCCTGCCATGCTCGGGCGCTCTCCGCGCTCGGGGTCACCGCGTTGGTCGAGCTGACAGCGCTGCTCGGCTATTACGTCATGGTTGCGATGATGCTCAACGCCCACGATTTGCATTGAGCTCAAGATTTGCATTGAGCTCAAGTGCGCTCCCGATGAGGCTCTTGATATAAGCATGCGGCCTAAGAGCAAGAAACAACAAGTCGTGATTGTCGGCGGCGGCCCGGTTGGCATGGCGATGGCAATCGAGCTTGCCCAACGCGGAATTACGAGCGCGGTCGTCGAGCGGCGCACGCAGGAGCATCGCATCCCGAAGGGGCAGGGGCTCCAGCAGCGCACCATGGAGCATTTCTATTCCTGGGGCTTGCTTGAGAAGGTCCGCGCCGCCCGCGTGCTGCCGCAAGGCTTCTCCCTGAGCGGCGTGACGGCGTACATGAACCTGAGCACCGAGTACTGGTACTCGCCGCCGTTTCGCGAGGTCGTCAACCAGTACTATTTCCAGAGCAGCGAGCGGGTCCCGCAATATCTGACCGAACGCGTGCTGCGCGACCGCATGGCGGAGTTTCCCGGCATTGCAAGCTTTGATGGGCTGGACGGTCGATTCCATCGAGCAGGATCAGGACTGCGTTCGCGTCGGCATGGTCGCACAGGACGGCAAGCGCGAGGTGCTCGAGGGGGACTATGCAATCGGTTGCGACGGCAGTCATTCGACCGTGCGCGAACAAGTCGGCATCGAGCGGGGCGGAGAGAACTTCGACCAGCTCATGGTGCTCGCGGTCATCCGCTCTCCGGAGCTTGAGGCAGGCCTGAAGCGATTTCCGCCGCGCGCCACCTATCGGGCGATGGACCCGGAGCTCAAGGGCCACTGGCGGTTTTTCGGGCGGGTCGACGCGCAGGACACGTTCTTCTTTCATGCGCCGGTGCCGCCCGACACCACGAAGGACAACTACGACTTCCTGGGGCTCATGGAGAAGGCCACGGGATTCAAGTTCAAGTGCCAGTTCGACTATGTGGGCTTCTGGGACCTGCGCATTGCGGTCGCCGACAAATACCGGGTCGGTCGAGTCTTCATCGCTGGAGATGCCGCGCACAGTCATCCGCCCTATGGCGGCTACGGCCTCAACAATGGCCTCGACGATGTGGCCAATCTCGGCTGGAAGCTTGCCGCGCGCCTGAACGGCTGGGGCAGCGAGGCTTTGCTGGACACTTATACGGAAGAGCGGCAACCGATCTTCTGGGAAACGGCCAAGGACTTCATTCTCGCGCGCATTCAGGCCGACCGGGATTTCCTCGATCGCTACAGCCCGGAGCGCGACCGCGAGGAATTCGAACGCGCCTGGAAAGAATCCATGACCGCGACGCCAACGCGGGCGATGACCTACGCACCGCACTATGAAGGCTCGTCGATCGTGTGGGGGCCTCCGGGAAGCGTGTGCAGCGCGAGCGGGACGCATTCGTTCAAGGCCAGGGCCGGGCATCACCTGCCGCCGCAAGTTCTCTCGAGCGGACGGCATGTGTTCGAGGAGCTTGGACCGGATTTCACTTTGTTGGCATTCGCCGCGGACGATACGGCCGTCACGGCATTCGAGACGGCGGCAACGTCACTCGGCGTGCCGTTGAAAATTGTGCGCGACAGTCTGGCGGACGGGCGCAAAGCCTATGAAGCGCACTTCATGCTGGTCCGCGCCGACCGCTACGTCGTCTGGGCAAGCAACGATGCGCCCGCCGATGCTAAAAGGGTGATCGCGAAGGTCGTCGGCCAGTGATCGTTAATCGCAGAGCATTCATCGCCTTCGAAAGGTGAGCGCATCGATGTCCGACTATCACCGGTTCGTCCCACCCAGGGGAAAAGCTCGCTATTTCGGGCTGACGCATGCCCAGGTCCTCGAAATCGCTGCCGCCACATCGCTTGGAGGGCTGGAAAGCTCGGCTTGAGTCGCTGCGCGCCGCACCATTCCGCGGCGTCACGACCGACGGCCAGGTCGCGCCGGGCCTGTTCGCGCTGCGAGACGAAGGGGCGCCGACGGCGGGCATTCTGGCGGCGGTCGCGACGTTGCTCGGCCGGCTGACGCCGGAGCAACTGAAGGCGGTCAGGCATCCCATCGATTCGATTGCACGGCGCCAGTGGGTGAACGAGGTTCCGCGCTACGAGAGGTATGGCATCTGGCTGGATGAGGTGACGCCGGCGGTCCGTGACGCCGCCATGGGCGTGCTGCGTGCCAGCCTCAGCGCCGCCGGCTACGAGAAGTTCCGCAACACAATGAAGCTCAACGGGTTTCTTGGCGAGCTGGTAGGGGCGCCTATCGCTCTCAGCGAGTTCTGCTACCAGATGCACATCTTTGGCGAGCCATCGGCGACCGAGCCCTGGGGATGGCAATTGTACGGCCATCATCTCTGTCTCACCTGCTTCGTCGTCGGCACACAGATGACGCTCACGCCCACCTTCATGGGCGCGGAGCCCCGATATGCCGACACGGGACCGCATGCCGGGATTCGCCTGTTCGACGACGAGGAGCGCATCGGGCTGGAGCTTGTTCGCGGCCTTTCCACCGCCCAGCAGCGCAGGGCCATCGTTCACGACACGACCATCGCCAACGGGCTGCCGCCGGGCCGCCACCAAGGCACGGATGGCATGAGCTTCGGCGGCTCGTTCAAGGACAACGCCATCGTCCCCTATGAAGGAATTGCCGGGTCGGAGCTCGATCCCCGGCAACTGAAAGTCCTCCTCGATCTGACCGAGCGCTACCTTTCGACGCTGCCCCCCGGTCCGTTGCGTGCCCGCATGAGCGACGTGGAGCGGCACATCGCGCAAACTCATTTCTGCTGGGCCGGCGGCATCGACGACGAATGCGCGTTCTACTATCGCATCCAGAGCCCGGTGGTGATGATCGAGTTCGACCATCACAAGGGCGTGCTGCTCAACAACGAGACGCCGCAACGCTTCCACATCCACACCATCGTCCGCACACCCAATGGCAACGACTACGGGATGGACCTCTTGCGTCTGCACTATGAGATGGCGCCGCACCACCAGAAGCAGTCAGGCGATGCTCACGGCGGCCACCTCTGAACTCAGAGGACCGTAGGCGGCTTTTAGAGCGCCAACAGACGTGTCCTATTGGCGGCGGATGTCGATCCGCCGCCAATCTCATCGTTCGTGCTGAAGCCGCAACCGTCTAGCGCTGCTGGAACGGCCGGTTGATCAAATGCGATGAAGGGCTCTGGGCGCCGCCGACCTGGGTCGTATAGTTCCGGTCCTTGGTGAACCGCGGATAGGCGCTGGCGCCGCCTTCGTCACCGTCGATACGCGCCGAGGCCGGCGCAGTCAGAAGCGCGAGAAGGGCGGCAGAAATAATCAGCTTGGTCTTGGTATTCATCGCTCAGTCTCCTATCGGGTTGGGATGAGCGCTGGTGCCCATCTGTCCCTAAGTGCGAGCGAAGGCCGCGGCAGGTTGCCTAATCATCGATAGCGCGTGTCGATGGAGATCATGCCCACCCGGCATTTCAAAGGAGACAAGCTCAACGACAAAGTGTGTGGGTGGTCTCAATCGGAATGAACCGGAGCCGTCAGGATCGCATGGCGGCTAGCATGTCTTCGATGGACATCCGCTTGCGGTAGTCGGGGTCCACAAAACGGGCCTTGATGCGGCCGTTCGCGCCGATCACAAACGTTGCCGGGATCGGTAGAATCCAGAAGTCGTTCCCTTGGTACTTGGGAATGTCGTGCCGCTCGGAGATAATTTTCCGCAACTCCTCACCGACCCAGATGGCGAGATTCAACGACATCGCATAGCCATTGTCCATGTCGGTCAGAACGAGAAACGGCGCTCTGGAGATCGCCTTCAAGTCCGATACGAATTGTTGGCGGTCCGGCATTACCGCGACGACCTGGCCGCCCTCTGATGCGATTTGGTCGTGTGCCCGGATGAGCGCGTTAATGCTGATGCGGCAATAGGGGCACCAATGTCCGCGATGGAACGTGACTGCGACCGGTCCACGGCTGACGAGCTCTTCAAGGCCCACGATGCGGCCGTTCTGGTCTGGCAGAAAAAAGGGCGGCATGACGTCGCCGACTTGCGGCGACGTGGCGCCGGCATCGCTTTCGTTGAGGCGTTCGACGAGACGATCAATAGCATCGGCGAAGTCGGGTCGCCGCTGCCTTACGGATTGAGCCGCGGCCTGAAGTTGGTCACCGAGCGATAAATTCGATTGGCTCAGGCGCGCAAATGCGTCCTGGAGGTCCTTTTGCGTCTGCGTCGCGTTCATCCGATGAAGCCGGCACGGCGGAATAAAATGGGCTTGCTCACGAGGTCAGTGTATCGCCCCTCCCTTTGCCTGACCAGCGCGTCACGCGACCTGATGGGGCTCGAGTGAGATACGCAAGGAAATCAAGGCGCGATGGATCGACGCTTTCAGCGCACTTGCGCTCATGCCCGTCAGGGTAGTCGCCTCACTGAGGCTTAGCTCTCGAAGTTTGAGCAGTTCGATAGCGGAACGCTGGCAGATGGGGAGGGCGCTCACGGCCTTTCGTACTGTCGTGACGGCTTCATATCGACTGAAGGCATGGTGTGCCGTCTCATCGACGACGTTTGCCGCGATATCCTCCGACAGGCTCGCCAGCGCCCGTTGCCGACCTTGCTTGCGCATGAAATCGATCGTCTGGTTCATCACAATGGTCTTGAGCCATGGGATAAACGGGCGATCCGGATCATATGTGGCACGGGCCGAATGGATCTTCAGCAGGACTTCTTGCAGGAGATCATCGTGGTCGCTTCCAGAAGCATTCGCCCATTGCTGCCGCGTGATATTTCGGACAATTGGCTGAAGCTCCTGAAGCAGGCGCGAGTATGCGCGCGCGTTGCCGCTTTGCGCTGCTCGCATGAGCGCCTTCAATTCTTTGTCCTTGGAGATCGTCCGCGACGGGATGTTCCCGCAGTCGGGACGGTCAATCGAGCCAGCAGTTTCCATGGCACTCTCGACGGTTGTGCTTGCATTATTCGTTGGTGAGATCGGCGCCCGCTTCGAGCTCGTGCAGGATCACGCCTTCGAGCGGATCAAACGCGGCCTCCCACGCTTTTCGCCGCAGCGCGCGCTTGGTGTCGGCGTATCCCGCCTCCCATCGCAACTTGACGCCCGCGGGCTGAAATCGACGTCCTTGGTATGGTTCTCGTTGTCGAGACGAGGGGCGAGCAGGCGCACGACATGCATGTGCGTGGGGCAGCCATAGGTGGCGCAATTCCCGGACCGCGGCCGTGCTGCGTTCTTTTGCGGGAACGAACTTGGCCAGCTCAGCGATGATGCGGCGTAATTTGTGAAGCTGGCGCTGGCGAGTGATGTGGCTGGCGACGCGGCTTGAGTACTGAATGTCTTTTTGCCGGTGCAGAATCTGCCATATCGTTTCCGGCTCCGGACCCACCGGATTCCACATATGCACGGCAAAGATGAGCGATGTTCTCCTCGGATTGTCGTCGAAGATCGCTTCAGTCGGCGTATTCGACAGAATGCCGCCATCCCAGTAAAGCTCTCCGTCGATACGGACGGCCGGGAAGGCCGGTGGCAGCGCGCCTGATGCCATGATATGGCTCGACGTGATTTCGCTCTCGCGGCTGTCGAAGTAACGCATCTCGCTGCGTGCGGACATGCGCGGCCCCACTGTCAAGCGGGGCTCGCAGCTTTGTTAATCAGCGAGAAGTCGATCAGCTCATTGAGCGTATTTTCAAGCGGCTCGGTCGAATAGAAGCCTGCAGGATCGGTGCCAAGGCGGATATGCGAGCCAAAGAACGCCAGCGGATTGGGCTCGAAGAAGCCCGGAATGCCGCCGAGCAAGGTCGTCCAGTAGATAGCCGTGTCGCTCAGGCCGGGCCATGCGCGACCTGTGCCACGATCTCCTTGCGGCGACATGCGCCGCCAAAACTCTTGCAGCCGCGGCAAGCCGATTTTCGGGCTCATTGCCGGCGATCAGGCCGGCGTTGATGGCGCCGATCGAGGTGCCGATGATCCAGTCCGGCTCGAGACCGCTTCATGCAGGGCCTGATAGACGCCGGCCTGATAAGCGCCCAACGCGCCGCCGCCTTGAAAGACGAGGACAATCCGATCCCGGTCCGTGTGGGCGTGCGATGCCGGGTGTGGCGCAGGTGAGCTGTCAATCGCCGTGGTTGCCGGCTCACGCAGGTCGATGCCTTCGGTCATGTCGTTCTCTCCGAGTTGCGGCGCGCGCCGCCGCGCAGGCGTGTTTCGTTCGCGTTCAGTGGGCGGTCCATCCGCCATCGGCCGGTAGCGCGACGCCCGTGATCGAGGCTGCGGCGTCGCTCGCCAGGAAGACGGCGATGGCACCCATCTCGTCGACGGTTGCGAAGCGTTTGTTCGGCTGCTGGGCGAGCAGCACGTCGCGAATGACTTGCTCGCGGGGAATGCCGTGGGCCTTGGCCTGTCCCTCGATCTGCGCCTCCACCAGCGGCGTGTAGACGTAGCCCGGACAAATCGCGTTGCAGGTGATGTTGTCCTGCGCCGTCTCGAGGGCGACGACCTTGGTCAGGCCGATCACGCCGTGTTTGGCCGCCACGTAAGCCGACTTGAAGGGAGAGGCGACGAGGCCGTGCGCCGAGGCGATGTTGATGATCCGGCCCCAACCGTTGCGGCGCATCGCCGGCAGCGCGCCCCGTATCGTGTGAAATGCCGAACTCAGGTTGATGGAAAGGATGGCGTCCCATTTCTCGACCGGAAACTGGTCGATGGGTGCGACGTGCTGAATGCCCGCGTTGTTGACCAGTACGTCGAGGCGGCCGAGCGAGTCGACCGTGGTCTGGATCATTTCACCGATAGCCGCTGGCTTGGTCATGTCGGCGGGCGAAAATTGCGTCTGCACGTTGAAGTCCGATGCGACCTGCTGACGGGTTTTTTCAATCTCGGCCGGTGGTCCGAAACCGTTGAGCACGATATTCGCCCCGGCGGCAGCGAACGCGCGCGCGATGCCGAGACCGATTCCGCTGGTCGATCCGGTGACGAGGGCGACCTTGCCCGCAAGCGGGCGCGACTGGTGGGTCAGATCTCGCGCAGTCTGAATGTTCATGGGCGGCTCCCTTCGCTCGCTGGTTGATCAAGGATCGTGGAGCATTCTGGCGGGGCAGCCGTCCTTCTGGGAAATACCCATCGGCTACCGAAACGATACGGCCGGGCTATTGCGGCGGCTGCTAATGTCTTTGCGCCGGTGCTGGCCGTAAATCCGGGTCGGGCGGGATCAGCGCGGGCCGGATCGGCAAAACAATTCAATTGGCGCGTGGATAGGCAAGGATGCACGAAATCGGCGCGACGCTCACGCAGGAGTTACCGTCCGGGTTGCTTGCGGGCTCGAGCGTCCTGTCGGTAAAGTGCCAGACGTCGATCGCCGGAAGGAAATCGGACCCGTTCAGCGTGACCCTTCGTCAGAAGATCAAGATTTTCAGGGCGCCCGACCGATGGAAATGCACCAGGTGAGGTATTTCCTCGCGGTATCGAGGGCGCTGAACTTCACGCGTGCCGCCGAGGAATGCAACGTCAGCCAGCCCTCATTGACCCGCGCGATCAAGCAGCTCGAAGGCGAGTTTGGGGGTGACCTGTTTCGGCGGGAGCGGCCGCAGGCCATCCTGACGGAGCTGGGGGAGCGGATGCTCCCGCTGCTCAATCAGTGCTACGAAAGCGCGGTCAGCGCCCGCGAACTAGCCTTGTCCATCAAAAAGGGCGAAGTCGCTTCTTTGCGAATCGCTTTATCTCATACCTTCGACCTCAGCCTGCTGATGCCCCATCTCAACGAACTGAGGCGTCGGTACGAACGGTTGGATTGCAGGCTGTTGCGTGGGACGGCGCCCGAGGTCCTCAGCTATTTGAAGAGCGGGGACGCAGAACTCGGCGTTGCGTCCGACCTGGGCGAGGGATGGGATCGCCTCGATACTTGGCCGCTCTTCACCGAGGACTTTGTCCTGCTGGTCAATTCTCAGCATAGGCTTGCGGACCGTTCGTCGGTCGAGTTGCATGATCTTCGGCAAGAACGACTGTTGCTTCGCACCTACTGCGAGCAAGCTGAGGCGGGGGCCGCGCTGCTGCGCAAGGTGGGGATCGACGTCGACCACTGCTATCAAATCACTTCGGAGGGCGATCTGCTGTCGATGCTGGCATCGGACCTGGGCGTGGCGATCGTGCCGCGAAGCGCATCGGGGCCGGGCTCACTGGCGCGCCTTCCGCTCAACGGATTCGAGTTGGACCGTTCCGTTCACCTCTACGGCGTCGCCGGCCGGCAGCGTTCCACGGTTGCAGCCACCATGATGAAGATGTTGCGCGGCGCGAATTGGTCCCGTTCGACCGCAAACGTGTGAAGGGCGCAAACGGTCAGCGCGCTGTCTTCAGTGCCTCCAGAAGCTCCTCGATCGCCATCCGCCGGCGGAAATCAGGATCGATGAAGCGCGCCTTCACGCGCCCGTCCTGGGCGACCACAAATGTCGCAGGAATCGGCAGCATCCATGAGTCATTGCCCTGATAGTCCGGCAGCGCGAGCCCGTACGAGGACAGGAGGCGCTCGAGATCCGGGCCGATCCAGATCGTCAAATTCAGGGACAGCGCGTATCCGTTGTCCATATCCGTCAGAACGGGAAACGGCGACTTGGCCAGCGCCTTGAGCTCGGCCGCGAACCTCTGCCGCTCCGGGACGATGGCCGCGACCTGGCCACCCAGCAGCGAAATCGTGTGGTTCACTTGCGCCAACGCGTTGAGGCTGATGCGGCACCAGGGGCACCAATGGCCGCGATGAAACGTGATCGCCGCAGGTCCACTCTGGAGTACGCCTTCCAGGCTCACCAAGCGTCCCAATTCATCCGGCAGGACAAACGAAGGCATCGCATCGCCAACGCGTGGCGCTCCTTCGCCCGCGTTGTTGACCGAAAGACGTTTCGCCAACTGGTCGACAGCGTCGGCATAGTCCGGGATATGGGTTCTGACGGCGCCAGAGTACGCGTCCAGCCGCTCGCTGAGCGGCGCATCCATGTCCTGACATTGGGCGAAGGCCGCCCGGAGAGCCAAAAGTGCGGTTTGGTTCATGAGTTGGCAGTCATTTCTGTTTTTCTTTTGTGATGCGCATTCGAGGTAGTTGTCCGGTCCTGGTTCGTCAATGCGGCTGAGTGATACTGGTTGCGAACGGGCAGGGATCAGGCCGCCAGCAACGACACCTTATGAAGGCCGACGCAGGCATTCGCCATAGATAGAAAAGCGAGAGTTCCATCAAGATCGAAATCGGCGACTTCCATGGTTGTGCGTTGGGCCGCTGCCGCGACCTCCGTGCCGTTCATGATTTCCGTGAGAAACGCATACGCACCCCGCGGCAATCGCCTCACTTGGACGTCTAAATCGGGACGGCAGATGAGCGCAGCCTCCGGGCGCCATTGGATAGGGGCGTCATCACCGCGAAGATTAGCCTCCCAGATAGATACCACCGGGAATCGCAACTCGACCAATGACGCAGACGGATGCAGCCGCATGGCCAGGCCGCTGAATGCGCTCATGGCCTGAGCAAGCCGCTCCGGTGCAACGGGTATCGCATCTGCGGCGTGATAAGCCCGGCAATGCGCCGCTTCCAGCTCTGCGACATCGGCCAGATATTCTATCGATGGCGCGCCGCCAAGACGTCGGATGAAACGCGGCAACAGGTCTCCATAGTTGAGAAGAACGGGCGAGTTTGGGGGGAATTTGACCGCGTAAGAACGCGCCAGCGCAGCGAACAAATCCTCGCCAATCATCTGACGGGTCACCGGGAAGTTGGCGACCAGCCGATCGGTCAGGCGTGTCGCCACGGTCCTGCGGTACACGTCAAACCGTCTCCCTGCGCGTCCGCGCCGCGCTCCGCGGATGGAGTACGGAACTGGAGCGGCAACATCCAGCAGCGCGCTCGCGACGCTATCTTGGACCTCGGAAACTGCGTGCATTGTCGTTGCTCCTTGCGTGACTATGCGACACGCCGCCTTGCGCGGCGATTGGCCTCAAATTGCAGGGCGTCCTTCGCCAAGGCGGTTTCGGCGGCGAGTCTCGGAAAGTCCGGAATGTTGTTGTCCCATTCGATGACGGTCGGGCAGGGACCAACGCGCGCAAGGACGCGCCGATACAGCGCCCAAACGACCTGGGGTACGGCACAGCCGTGATCGTCGATCAGCAAGCGTGATCCGTCATCGTCGGATTCCTCGGAATGGCCGGCGAGATGAATTTTCCGGACGTGCTCCAGCGGAAACGCGTCGACATATTCCATCGGCTCGAATTGCTGATTGATGGCTGAAACATAGACGTGGCCGACGTCTAGAACGAGACTGCAGCCGGTCAGCCGAACAATCCTGCGCAAGAACTCGACCTCGGACATCGTCGAGGCTTCAAACGCCACGTAGGCGGGAGGATTTTCGAGCAGCAGTTGCGCGCCGAGCGTACGTTGGGCATCGTCGATGCGGTTGCACACTCGATCCAGTACCTCGTCGTTATACGGTAGCGGCAAGAGCTCACTGAAGAACACGCCATCGTGCATGGACCATCCGAGCTGTTCGGAGACCAGGCATAGCTGATAGCGGTCGATCAGATCGCGAAGCCGCCTGAAGTGGGCGCGGTCGACGCGTTGTTCACCGCCGAGTGATAGGCCGGCGCCATGCACGGAAATGGGATAGCGCTGTCGGACCAGACGCAGCAGGCTGTGCGGCGGGCCGCCGGCGCCCATGTAGTCCTCGCCGCGAATTTCGAAGAAATCGACAGCCGCGTCGCCTTCGAGAATATCCTGGGCGTGCTGGCGCTTGAGGCCAACGCCGGCCGAAGGCGAGGGCAGGAGAATTGACGTTAGGGATGCAGGAGCCATGGCCGCGGAACTTCCGTTGGTGGAAGGGGACGTCACACGTCGCGGTCGGGAGGCAACGAGCAGCGGCTGCCCTGGAACTCGGGCCGGGATGTCGCGGCGCAGGCTGCTCCCGGGTTGGAGCCGCAATCGTTCTGACCGGTCACGATCTGGCTGAAGTGCGACTGCAACCGTTGCCCGACGTTGGCTATCGCAACAGTCAGAGCGGTGGCGAGCAAAACGGACGTAACCGTGCCAATGGACATGGCAATTTCTCCTCGATCGGAAAGCCGCCCGCGCGCTTCGCGAGCGTTCCTATCGAGCCACGCCGGCCGGCTGATTTGAAATGCTGCTGGTTGATGGACTCAATAGAGCACGTCTATAGCCGTTTGGGTTAGAGGCATGTCCCAGGACGAACCCATAGGGAATGCGCCATGCCCCAATTCGACGCGATCATCATCGGGACCGGCCAGGCTGGTCCTTCGCTCGCCAACCGCCTGACCGAAGCCGGCATGAAGGTCGCCGTCGTCGAGCGGCACAAATTCGGCGGAACCTGCGTCAACACTGGCTGCACGCCGACCAAGACACTGGTGGCGAGCGCTTACGCCGCTCAACTTGCGCGTCGGTCAGAAGCCTTGGGCATCAAGATCGAGGGCCGCGTGACGGTCGACATGCCGAAGGTCAAGGCGCGCAAGGACTACGTTTCGGGTGTATCGAGCCAAGGTCTCGAGCAGTGGCTGCGCGGCAATGAGCGATGCACGGTCTATCAAGGGCACGCGACGTTCGCGTCAGCTAAAGACGTGCGCGTGAACGGCGATCTCCTTCGCGCCGACCGCATCTTCGTCAATGTCGGCGGGCGGGCGGTGACCCCGCCAATCCCCGGGCTCGATCAAATCGAGCATCTGAACAACAGCACGCTTCTAGAACTCGATTCCGTTCCGCCGCATCTCATCATCATTGGCGGCAGCTATATCGGGCTTGAGTTTGCGCAGATCTTCCGCCGTTTTGGCAGCGAAGTGACCGTCGTTGAAACGGCGCCTCGGCTGCTGCCGCGCGAGGATGAGGACGTTGCGGCGGCGATTGTCGAGTTTCTCGAAGCGGAAGGTATCAGGCTTCATGTGAACACAAAGGCGCGCTCGGTTGCTCGTCGCGGCAACGGCGTTGCCTTGGTCATCGAAGGTGAGGGCGGTCCATCGGAGGTGCACGGGAGTCACCTGCTGCTGGCCGTCGGCCGGCGTCCGAATACCGACGACCTTGGTCTGGAAAACGCGGGCGTCCTGACCGATCAGCGCGGCTATATCCAGGTCGACGACCAGCTTCGGACCAACATTCCGGGAATATGGGCTTTGGGCGACTGCAACGGCCGGGGCGCGTTCACGCATACCGCATACAACGATTTCGAGATCGTCGCGGCAAATCTTCTCGACAACGATCAGCGCAGTGTGAGCGACCGAATCGTTGCCTACAATCTCTATACCGATCCGCCCCTGGGGCGCGTCGGGATGACCGAGGCGGAAGTGCGAAAGTCAGGCCGCCGAGCGCTCAAAGCAGACCTGCCGATGAAGAACGTCAGCCGGGCGTTCGAGAAGGGCGAAACCAACGGCTTCATGCGGGTCATTGTGGATGCAGACAGCAAGGAAATCCTGGGTGCGTCGATCCTCGGCGTTTCCGGCGACGAAGTGGTCCACACCATCCTGGCGTTGATGTATGCGCGCGCTCCTTACACCGTCCTGCAGCGCGCGATGTTCATCCACCCGACGGTGTCGGAGCTTCTGCCGACCATGATGGGCCGGCTCAAGCCGCTCTGACCATAGAGCGGCGCTATCAAGTCGGAAGCAATCCGGCATTTCAACCGAGACCTCAGACCATCCATTGTCGCACGTGAAGGCCCGATGTCCGCGGGCCACGCAAAGACAGGAGGTCCTCATGTTGGCACGTTCCGGTATCGTCATTTCCAGCATCGTCATCGTCTTTTGTCTGTTCATGACGTCGCTCACGGCCAGGGCCGACGACCGCGACGGCGTCGTGCGTGTCAAGAGCGCCTATTCGCAGACGGAAACGGTTTCTCGTCTGAAGAAGGCGGTCGCGTCGAAAGGCATCATGTTCTTTTCGGAGATCGATCAGTCGAGCCTGGCGGCGAAAGCCGGCATCAAGATCGCGCCCTCGACGCTGCTGGTCTTTGGCAATCCCCCGCTCGGAACGCAGTTCCTGTCGTCAAATCCGTCGTCGGGCCTCGACTGGCCGGTGCGGTTGCTGGTGCACCAGGATGCGAAAGGTGACGTCTGGGCGGTCTACACCGATTTCGGCTGGATCGCACGCCGGCACGGCATCGAAGATCGAACCAAAGAGTTTGAAATGGCTTCGCAGGTGATCGCCGCAATCACCTCGAGCGTGAGGGCAAAGTAACGCCTCGCGTCGCGACCGGCTCCGGGCTCCCCCCGGCTAACCCACGACCGGAGCCGGTCGCCCCTTCAATCGCACTGGACGGATAGGCACAATGCACACGGCGATGTTCGAAGCGGCCGCGAGTCATTGGACGCGGCTTATCGGCGTTGGCATCGAATTGTTCGGCGTCGCAGTCATCGTCGTCGGCATCGGGTGGTCCACCTATGTGTTTGCCCGCGACCGGATGCGTGATGAAGCCTACGCCGTCTACAAGGTCCGTATCGGCCGCACGCTGCTGCTCGGTCTTGAGTTACTGGTCGCGGCTGACATCGTGAAAACGATCGCGCTTGAGCTGACCTATGTCAGCCTCGCTTTGCTCGCGGGCTTGATCGTGATCCGCACGTTCCTCAGCTGGACGCTCGTGCTCGAGATCGAAGGCCGCTGGCCCTGGCAGCGCGATCGCCACCCGCACAAGCAATAGCGATCCGCTATCGTCTTCAGAGCCACTCGGCATTTCCTTCAACGCTCGTCTGCATCGATCCTGTCATCGGCAATGCGGCAGTCCAGCCGTATCCCGTCGCGACAGAGGAGATATCGACATGTCCATTCAAACCACGATCAGCTTCGGTCGAACCGCAATTGTAAGCGCTCTCTTGGCCACGGCAGCGGTGATCGCTGCGTCTGCTGCAATGGCCGGCGAGTGTCCCGCCGATCAGCGCAAGGCAGACGTCCGTCCGGCCAATTCGACGCCGGCCCGGGACGTCACCGACAATGTGATCGGATCGATCGATGTGGCGAAAGAGCCCGCAAAGATCCCGGATCGGTTGTTCCGCCTGCGTAAGCTCGTCATCCAACCGGGCGGCGTCGTGCCCTGGCACAGCCACGGCAATCGTCCCGCAATCATCTACATCCTCACCGGTGAGATCGTCGAATACGCCAGTAACTGTGCGGTCCCGATCGTGCACCGCGCCGGCGATGTGGCGCTTGAAACCTCCGGCGTCTCGCACTGGTGGCAGAACCACGGCAACGTGACCGTCGAGCTGCTCTCGGCGGATCTGCAGAGCGACCGCAATGACCACAACATGTGATTGAGCAAGCCGTGAACTGTGACGCTCGGCTAAGGCCGGGCGTCGCAGTCCTCCCATGCGACCCAAGGCGGAGCCGTCAATCATGCCTCCCGTACCGTATGCCCTGCATCACGCCGAACTTCGCTCCCACCAGAGGACCGGACCCGGCTTCATCCGAACAGTCGTGATCGGCCTCATGGCCTTTCTCACGGTTGTCGACCTGTTTGCGACGCAGGCCATCCTGCCGTCGCTTGCGCGGGCCTATCAGGTGAGTCCAGCCGCGATGGGATTTGCCGTGAATGCCTGTACGATCGGCATGGCCGTTGCGGGGCTCGTAGTCGCGCTGTTTAGCCAGCGGATTGATCGTCGTAGAGGGCTCCTCGTCAGCCTGACGGTGCTGGCGATCCCAACGGCGCTGCTCGCGATCGCTCCGGACCTGACGACTTTCACCCTGCTTCGAGTTGCGCAGGGTGTCTGCATGGCTTCCGCGTTCACGCTCTCGCTGGCCTATCTCGGCGAAGTCTGCAGCGCTTCAGCGGCTGGTGGCGCATTCGCGGCCTATATCACGGGCAACGTGGCGAGCAATCTGATCGGCCGTCTGGTGTCGGCTGCCGTTGCCGACCATTTTGGTCTCGATGCCAATTTCTATTTCTTCGCCGTCCTAAACCTGCTCGGCGCGGTGCTCGTGTACTTCACGATTCCCCGCGCTGTGATGGCTGCGGGAGGCCATGCGGCCTCAAAATCGCCTTTCGATGCTTGGACGCAGCATCTGCGCAATCCGCGGCTTTGCGCGGCATTCGGTATTGGATTCTGCATTCTGTTCGCGTTCATCGGAACGTTCACCTACGTGAACTTTGTGCTGGTGCGGGAGCCGCTATTGCTCAGCCCCATGGCGCTCGGCTTCGTCTATTTCGTATTCCTGCCCGCAGTCATCACCACGCCACTGGCGGGCGGCGTCGTCAGGCGTTTAGGGACGCGAGCGGCACTGCGCACGTCGCTCGGTCTCGCCGTCCTCGGTCTGCCGTTGATCCTTGCGCCGGCGATCACTGTGGTCCTGATCGGGTTGGTCCTTATAGGGGTAGGGACGTTTTTCGCGCAGGCGACAGCCACCGGATACGTCGGCCAAGCGGCAACGACGGACCACGCATCGGCCAGCGGTATGTATCTCGCTGCCTATTTCAGTGGCGGTCTTGTCGGAACGACAGTACTCGGTCAGATCTTCGACCAGTTCGGTTGGACTGCTTGTGTTGTGGGTATTGGCCTTGGGCTAGGCGTCGCGGCGCTGCTTTCATCTTGTTTGACGTCACCAATCGCCGTTTCCCCCGGACGCGGCTGACGATCTTTTCCGTTCGCCGCAGGGTTCAGGCCCGCCGTTGGTGAAGGGGCCTAAGGCGGCTTAGAGCGCGCCAAGGGAGCAGGGTCAATCTCAAAGGCTGTGTGGGGGCTGACCAAGAGGGGCACCCGGCACCATTAAACGGGCCTTTCCGCAATGCGGGAGGGCCTTTCTTATGATCGAGGGCGCCGACCCTTTGATTCGACAGCCGAATAGCCCGCAACGGGGCTGGATTGCGGGGGGTAAATCAGCCTATAGTTGGGATGGGTGTGTGTAACTAGTGAGCGTGCGTATGTTCGACCCCGGGTTACCGTGGGGCGTCGCGACCGTTCTTGGTCCCGTGCTCCTCTTTGCCGTGATTATGTACGGCGTCCTCCTCTACGATCCCCGAAGCACGAGAGGCAAACGACACGCGGAGGACGCAGCCCTTGCGTTGTACCGAGAGGGCACCGCCGCGGAGCGCGACAAATCAATTGAGGGCGACATCGCGAGTCCGCCGCTTGCTCCGGGACGCGTCCCGCACTGAAGAAGAAAACCTGGGTCGGCCAGTGAAGTACGGTCATTCAGGGCCGTATTGCATCCGGTATGGGTAGCGCTTCTGGCGGCATTTGCCCGACATTCCATTTGAATTTAGCTCTTCGTGTGGATTTGAAGTCACAGTTGTGTCATTTTTGTCTCGATCCAAGAATCGTTAGCGATCGGACCGTTTGCGTCACAAACCGGGCGGCCGGATGCGATACACATCGCGCCAGTGAGTATCCTCATTTCCTGGTGGAGCTTCCGATGCAATTGCGCGAAGGTTTCTCAGCGGCGATCTGGGTTGGATTCTCGTCGCTCGCTCTTGTCACTATGATCAGCCCGCTTGTCGTTTGGTATGTCCAATAGCGCCAGCGTCTTTGTGATCGCATATCGAGAATCGTGATGCCTCCGCTCCCCGCGGACCGCCAGCGTTCTCCCGGGTGTGATTGACGGCTTTTTCTCAAGCTTGATAGCGCACGGGAATACCCGGGGCGCGGCCAGTCGCCTCTTGCGATCCCGACAATACCAGCTCTCAGACCGACTGAAGTTGACCGCCGGGGCCCCCAAGGCCGCCCGGTGAGCAGGCGGATTGTGGTCGGTTCGCGGCAGGGTCCTAGGCGGCGGCGTTTTAGGGTCCCAAAAGCAGCGAAAATCTCAAAGGTCGTATCGGGGGCGCACCCGGCGCCCGCTAAGTCAGGCACTTGCCGGGATTCTCCGAAAAAATATCCATCACCCGTGAACCTTTTGCCTCCCCAAAGCTACCAACAGCACCAGGATGGTGGATCGGGGTACGCAGAATGCGTTCCAAACCAAGTCTTCGTTTCGGCGTTCTCGGAACGGCCTCCGCTTTGGGAGCCTTTGTTTTGGCACTCCAGGTGCAGGTATCGGCGATGCCGGCGGCTCGCGGGATCGACCCCGCATCAATCAACCGCACTTTTAAGAACGATCGCCTGCCTGTTGTCCCCGCAACTGTTCGGACTTTGCCGGCGCAACGCTCAGAGCAGCCGCGTCTTCCTGAAGGATGCGTTGATGCATCCAATTGGCGCAAGGACAAGATCTATACCGCTGAGGTCGCAGGCCGCTGCATCGGCTGAGCGAACTGATGCACGGCCTCATGGGACGGTTTTCTCGACGTTACACGCACCGCATCTGAAGTCCTGATTTTCTGGTGGAGCGTCCGATGCAATTGCGCGAAGGTTTTGCAGCGGCGATCTGGGTTGGATTTTCGTCGCTCGGTCTTATCGCTGTCGCCAGCCCGCTTGTGGTTTGGTATCTCCAATAGCGTCATCGTCTAGGACCCTGCGAGGCCGCGCGCTGCTCGTCGGTGCGTGTCCTGACGGTTTCGTCGCGAGGCGAAAGTCGCGCGACGACCAAACACGATCGCATCAATCTAGTGGTCCGATTCTAACATTCGCATCCCGTTTCGGCGGGCGATTTTGCGAATGTTAGAATCAAAGGACCACTAGCAAGTATAACTTGCTAGTGGAATTTTGGATTTGACATTCGCGTTGTAAGTCCGCTGCCAGGTGGGTCGCGAATGTCAAATCCACTCCACTAGCCTGACGCCTTCGAGGCTTCGTCCCAAAATCGCTCAGACCTTGCTTGTCCGCTCTCAAATGGATTTCGGCGCTGGCGATAGCTTGCTTCGCTGATCGTGGCATGAATGCCTCGGCGCAGAAGCAAGACGTCGTCGACGGTCCAGTGCTTGAAACAAATCCCCACGAAAATACCGTTCTGACATTTGTCTTAAGAGCCCGGTCGAATTCGGGGGCTTTTTCGTGGCGGGTTTGCCCCCAACAAGTTCTTGCAATCTTCAACATCGCGATAACCAACCGCACGCTCTCTGCGTGCGATGCGTGTCGTCATTCGCTAAGTGTCCTCCGCCCTGCAAGACACTGCATGCAAGACAATGGGGGACTGCATGTTGGACTCGATGATCCTCGTCATCCTCTTGTTGACGTATGCGGTTACCGCCGCGATGCGTCGCATCGAGGAAGAAATGATCGAACACTATCAACCGCGTCGCGACGGCGACAAACCGGATCAAGATTTAACATCAAAGTAAGGCGACGCAGCTAAAGCGCTTTCCAATGGCCGATGTACGTATCATCACCGAGGGCCACTCGGAGCGGTCCTCCAAAGACCTGGAGCTCCTGGTCCATGCGCTCCAGCAGGCGGTGACCGTCATCGACGAATGTGATCCCGATCGGAATCCTGCCCGATGCATGCGGCAGCTTCGGCGGCTACTCGACAATACCGACCTGCGCATTGCGATCGCACGGATCGCCGCGGACATGCCGTTCAAGGCTGAATGACGTTCGTGCCCGCCGGGCGGGACCGCAATCGAGGCAGGCGTCAAAAAACAGGGTCAGAAAAAACGGGTCAGAAAAACAAAGCCCCGGCCGCAAATGCGCCAGGGCTTCGTATTGGACCTTTTCGGCTCCGGCGCTATCGCGACGCGCGCCTCGTCTTACAGTTCGCATTGTACCAGGCAACCAGCTGGCGCTTGAGCGCCTGCTGGTCAGTGCTCAGCGACACCCCAATGTACTGACGATGCAAATCCTCCAGCTGCTTGCAGCGGAAGTCTTCTGCGATTGAAGCCGTCGATGTGAGTGAAAGGAACAATCCCGCGCAAAAAGCCCCGAGAAAATACCGAGTGGAGACCCCAAAGTTTCTGTGTCCCATTGACTAACGCTCTCCATCCTAGAGTCGATTGAAACCCATGAGGCGCGCGACAGGCACAAGCCGCGCTATGGTTAAAAAGTTCCATGGGTTTTTGGGTGAACCCCAGCCAATGGAGACGGAATGGGGCGAAAGCAAGACAAATTTTATGAGCAATTAGTCGATTGGTATATGCGGCCGCGTGCTCCGCCTAAGGCCTTGAAATCATGCGGCAACCCAGCGGGCGTCGGCCGCCCGCTGGTGGGGATATACCAAGCCGTCATGCCCGCAGGGTGGGCCTATTGGGGCGAGACTCGGCCAGCCACGCAGTCGTAGACGAACCGATCGAGGTTGTAGCGGTCGCCTTTCGTCAGATCCAAGCCGCGCCTAAGCGCGAGGTCCACGCAGCGATTGTAGTTTGCGGCGGTCGTACTGATGCAATTTCCGCCTGGGCGGCAGACCATCGTCGTACGGCCTTGTGAGAACGCAAATTTCGATGTCGCGAATGTCGCCACGATGGCGATCGCCAGCATCGCATAGATAACGTGTCGCATGGTGTCCTCGCTTTCGACGGTGTGAACCGAATCGCGGGCCAGATGCTCGCTGCGCGCGTGCGACATCTGTTGCACGGCGTCAGTCTAATACCTATGGCCGCTCGCTGTCACTTGGCTGAAAGCGGCCCGTTCACCGCGCGAGGTCACTGCATGGTGTTGCCGCAACTCCAGAACGGCCGATAGGTCCGCCGCGCGATGATGTTGCGCACGCGATCCCAATGGCCTTCGGGCCGGGTGTCGATCAGCGTTCCGCTGTCGACCTCCTGCGCCATGGTCCATGCGACCTCGTAGGCCGCAGGGCCGAATTCATCCATCAGTCGATCGGCGTCGAGTTTGGCGAGCTTGCGCCGCTCTGCCCATGTCTTCCAGAAGCGAAACAAGATCGCGTCCCCGGTGTTCCGGGCACATGGTCGCATAATTTGCGCAGAGGTCGTCCTGCTCGGATTTACATCGCCGAAGCCGCGCGAGTGCGGCTGGGGGTCAGGAGGCGCGTTTGATGGCGAGGTGGGCTTCTTCGCGCAGCGCCTGGGCGCAGAATTCATTGCAGACGAACTGGTTGCCGACCGGCAGCGCCTGCACCTGATTGTCGGTGAAGCAGAACGGTTCGTTGCAATAGGCACAACGCTTCGGAAACGACCCGACCGGACCAGATTGCATTACCGTCTCCTCGATGAGCGATCAGACAGTGTGGCGGTTCAGAAGTCCGCATCGTGCTTGCAGCGAATCCAACATACGGACTTCTGAACCAAAGCCACACTGGATTCAAATCCTGCTAGTGTCCTTCGATTCCGAAGTTCGTAAGTGAACTCGCCGCAAGGGCGTACGAACTTCGGAATCGGGACACTAGGGTGCGACAATAGCTAGTCGCCCGTTCTTCGATGGGGATCTGTGTACAACAACGACGCTGCAGATTTGCGACAGGAGGCGCCCGATGCGGACAATCAGACTGCTCGCAGCCGTGATACTGATCGGCATGGCGCCGGCGTCCGCCCAGGACGTGGCCGGCGTCGAGGACTGCACCAAGACCTCGGGGCTGGATAAACGGACCGGATGCCTGCAGGCCAACGTCAACTTCCTGCAGCGAACCATGACCCGCAATGCGCTGGAAGCGCACCGGCGGCTGCAGGCGGCCGAGGGCGAGATCGCGGCCCTCAAATCGGAACTGGCGGCCTTGCGCAAACAGGTGGATGCGCTTCAATCGGCCAAGGCGGCGGTCGAGAAGAAGGCCGAGGCCAAGAAGGCTGAAGAGAAAAAGAAGGCCGAAGAGAAGAAGTAGGAGGAGGGGCCTCACCACTATGATCCGCGTCGCATTCGTGATCGGCGACTATCCGCCGGACCAGTTCAAGCTGCGCGCCGACGCGGCGACGGCCTATTCGTCGGCCGACGTCGAGGTCGGCATCCTGCGCGTGCCGGCGCGTCCGTTCGACGGGCTGACGCCGGCGGAGATCCAGGCGGCCGCGCCGATCTTCCACGAAGTCGTTCCGGCAGGCCGAGCGCGAGGGCTACGATGCGGTGGTGCCGCTCGGCATGCTCGACATCGGGGTCGACGGCGGGCGCTCGGCGGTCGACATCCCGGTGATCGCGCCGTTGCAGGCGGCGCTGCATGTGGCGGCGCTCGTCGGCGACCGCTTCGGCGTGGTCTGCTATCACCCCTCGGCGATCCCGCGGCACCGCGCGCAATGCGTGGCCTACGGCATGGAGTCGTGGATCGCCGGCCGGCGGGCGTCGGGCTTCTACGTCCAGCACATCGCCGCCAACAAGGACAGGATGGTCGAATCCTTCCTGATGGCGGCGCGCGACCTGATCGACAAGGACGGCGCCGACGTCATCATCCCGCAGGGCATCACCCAGTGCCCGGTGCAGATGAAGCCGGATTGGCTGAGCAGTCAGCTCGGCGTTCCGGTGGTGGAGGGGATCGGCGCGCCGATCCGGATGGCGGCGCTGATGGCCGGCCTCGGCCTGCGGCACAGCCGCCTGCGCTGGCAGAAGGAGGGCTCGCAGCCCCGCTGACGCGCCAGGCACGTGTCCCGCGCGATGCTGCGCTGCGCCCGGGACAAAGACGGCCCCTCCCGGCCGGCAGCGATTCCGTGTAGAATGGTTCCACGGTGACCGGCCAACAACCAGACAAACGCCCAAGGTGCCCCATGAACGTCGCCCCAGCCCAAGACATTGTCGGAACGCGCCGACGAGCTCGAACATCAGATGGAAGAGGAGCTCGAGCGCATCGTCACCAAGTCGCTCCTGTTCAATCTTGCCGACGGCAAGGTCTCCTACGACAGCAGCGCGGTGCTCAACGCCAAGTATCCCGGCAAGTACATGCTGATGGGCGACGACCCGCGGCTGCCGAAAATGCCGGCGAAGCCGACATTGCTCGACTATTTCCGCTGCCGCTTCGCCTCCATGAACCATCTGCTGCAGAGCGCCACCCATGCGCTCAAGGCCGGGCTGCCGGAGAAGGTCGTGCTCGCGTGCCTGCTGCACGACATCGGCGTGTCGCGGCTTCATCCGCGCCGACCACGGCTATTGGGGCGCGCAGATGATCGAGCCTTATGTCGACGAGGAGGTGAGCTGGGCGGTGCGCGTGCACCAGGCGCTGCGCTTCTTCCCCGACGAGTCGGTCGGCTACGAATATCCCGACATGTACGTGAAGAATTTCGGGCCCGACTACAAGCCGGAGCCTTACATCGTCAGAGAGTACGAACAGGCGCGCAAGCACAAATGGTACATGACCGCGCGCCAGATCTGCTGCAACGACATCTATTCGTTCGATCCGAACGCCAAGGTGAACATCGACGACTTCGTCGACATCGTCGGCCGCAACTTCCGGCAGCCGGAGGAAGGGCTCGGCTGGGATTCGAGCCCCTCGGCGCACATGTGGCGCACGCTGATGCGTCCGACGCGGTATCTGTAGACGTCGCGACATACCTGAAAGAAAAAGAGGCCGGTGGATCGCTCCACCGGCCTCTTTTGTTGTCCGCCGTTCGTTGCGATCAGATGCGGTCCGGGAACCGGATGATGAACTTGCCGGCGTTCGGCATCTTCACCTTCGGCAGCGTCTGCGCATTGATCACGTCGTTCTCGCCGATCAGCTTGTTGATCGCGAGCAGGTAGGCGGTGAGCGCGTAGACCTCGTCATTGGTCAGCGTTCGCGGCATCTGATACGGCATGCCCCGCCGGATGATGTCGAAAAGCGTCGTGGCATGCTCGTAGTAGGTGATGGTCTTGGGAGCATCGATCGTCACGAATTTCTGCAGCCCGACCATCGGGCCGATAGCCGGGCCGCGGATTCCTGCCTTCCTCGCCGTGGCACATGGCGCATTTCTGCGAGTAGATCGGGGCGCCTTGCGCCGGCGTTCCGCTGCCCGCGGGCAGGTTGGTGCCGTCGGGCAGGACGTCGATGTTCCACGCCGCGATGTCGGCTTCCGAGATGTTCTTGCCGAGGCCCGGCATATCGGCGACGGCGCCGCCGGCGCTCAAGCCGACGACGGCGCCGAGGGCGAGCAAGAGCTTACGCGTAGACATGCTTGATCTCCCCTTTGCCGTCGATGCCCCAGCTGGTGATGCTGTTGTAGTGCTGGTTGGGGAACGCCAGCGGGTTCTTGACCGGCTGCGAGGTCTGGCCGCGCGCGGCGACGAACTCCGCGCGCAACGGCTGCACATTGCCGGCCTCGTCCCAGGCGCGGCTTTGCAGGACGACCGGCTGGCCGTCCCATCGCCATGGCATGCGGAACCGCGTGAAGGCCTGCGGCTGAGGATCTCCTTGCAGCGCCGCTTGCGCCCAGCTCTTGCCGCCGTCGGCCGACACCATGACCCGGTTGATCCGTCCGGTGCCGGAATAGGCGACGCCGGAAATCTCGTAGTAGCCCGGGCCCTTCAGGCTGTGTCCGAAGGACGGATGGGTGATGAACGACTTCACCTCCTGCAGGAAGTGGAAGCGCCAGAACCGCTCGCCCGGCAGGACCTGCGAGTAGGTCTTGGCCTCGTAGAAGCTCATCGCCGGCTGATCGAGCAGCTTGATGCGGCGCAGGAACTTCACGTTCATGTTGCCCTGATAGCCGGGCAGCCAGCAGCCGCATCGGATAGCCGTTGCCGGGCATGATGCGCTCGCCGTTCTGGTAGAGCGCGATCATCGCATCGTCCCAGCCCTTCTTGACGCGGGACGCTGCGGTGCAAGGCGATCGCGTCGGCGCCTTCGGCGAGGAACCATTTCGCCTTCGGGTCGACGCCGACTTCTTCGAGCAGGGTCGAGAGCAGGACGCCGGTCCACTCCGAGTTGGAGGCGAGCCCGTGCAGCGCCTGCGCGGTCGCCTGGACCGGCTCTGAGGAGAACATCGGCGCGGAATTGCCGCCGCACTCGACGAACCCCATGCGCGTCACCATCGGATAGCGCGCGAGGTCTTCGAGCGAGAAGACCTTCGGCTGCTTGACCATGCCCGTGGATCACGAGCCGGTGCTTGTCCGGATCGATGTCGGGAATGCCCGTGTGATTGATCGTGAAGTGCAGCGCCGATGGCGTGACCGTGCCGTGGAGGAGATGGTGCGGCGTGCGCGCGTGCGAGTTGCGAAGCTCGTTATTGGGATTGCTCAGCGTCCGCACGACGTTCTTCTCGAACCGCGACGGCTGCTTGCCGCGGCGGGGTGGGCTCGCCCATCACGAGGCTCCACGGGTCGTCCTTGAGCGGTTCGGCGGCCGCGCCCGTGACCGATGTTCCGACGCCGGCGGCGGCGGCGCCGGCAAGCATGATGCCGCGCCCGAGCAGGGCGCGGCGGTCGAGCAGCCCGTTGCCGGCAACGGGCGTCAGCGAATCGGCAGGCGTAGTGAATTGACGCTTGGAAATGCTCATGACGTGCCTCCCTCGGCGAATGGGCGTCTGTCGCGCCCTGTTCGGAGATTTCCTGCAAGCGCGGAAATTCTGCGCCTGTCCGGACACGATGTCCAGATTGTCGCGGAGGACTTTTTTTTGATGGGTGATCGCGCGGCGAGCTAATGGCCGAGAAGCGAGAACATCAGCGCCAGCACCCACATCGCGATGGCGATCAGCGATGTCCAGCGCGCGAAGGTCGAGATAGGTCTCGCGCATCGCGGTGGCGACCGCCCATTGCGCATGGCCTTCCGGCGGGCGTTGCTCCTTCGGGAGATAAAGCCACAGCTCGGTGCGGCGGTGGTTCTTGGTGCGCGCCTCCCAGGCCTTGTAGACCAGGACGAGCGTCATCAGCATCGTCAGGAAGCCGCCGGCCTGAAACGCGGCGCGGGCATTGAACGACATTCCGACCATCACGCAGAAGATCGCAAGCGAACCGAAGCTGCAGGCGCGCAGCACGGTCTCGTAGGCGATGACGCGGATATGATCCATGGCAACGATGCCCTCGCCGGCAGACAGCGGCCGGAATCGCTCCCCGACAACAGTGCAGCCTAAGGCCGGATTGTGGCGGTCACAATTGCGTGCGGCGGCGGCGCTGGGCCGCAAAATTCGCAGTCATTAAAGGCCGACCTTGAGAAAACTGCCCGATGGACGGGAGCGTCAGGATCGCGGTCCCTGCGAGCCAGATCCATAGCGAGGCCTCGGTCGAATCGTCCTTGGCCCGCACGAAGCGCTCATAGATCGCGGCCGGGATGCCGGCCGACGATGATGGTCGCGGTCGCCAGCATCAACGATGAAAAATAGAAGATCAGCGATTCGCTGCCGAACAGCGGGACCGTCATCAGCACCTTGGTGAAGATGTAAGACATCAGCCGCAACGGATGGAACATGCCGTTGACCATCCCGAAGAAGGCGATTCCGATGTAGTACCAGTGGCGTTCCATGCTGCGGTGTCAGCTCAACTTGGGGGCGAAGCCGGCAAGCACGAACCCGTAGAGCAGCAGCACGCGCAGCCAGAACAGCCACACCACGCCGAACAGCCAGATCAACGACCGGCGCGGCCGCTTTCGGCGTGACCAGCGCGACGACACGGACCACGGGATCGGTGAGGCGACAGAAGGCGCGCCAGATGTAGTTGGAATCGTCGGGCTGCACGATCAAGCCCAGCAGTGCGCGGCCGAGCAGCGTGTACATCAGCGCCGCCAACACGAAGTTGGGCAGGTGATAGTACCAATAGGTCCAGAACGGTGATCCCACGGCTCGTCACTCGCTTGCAGAGGTTGCCAGAATCGCAGGCGTCCTGCGGCTCCGCAAGGGCTCGCGCCCTCAAACAAAAAGCGGGGCTTGAAGGCCCCGCTTTTGCTGTTGTCGTTGGCGAGCGGTCAGGAAGTCTTTTCTTCCAGCACCGTCCCGCCGCGCGGCTTGCGGATCTCGTCGACGAACGCCTGCATCTCCTTGGACGGTGCCTTGGTGAACTGGCTGACGACATAGATCACGAGGAAGCCCAGTGGCATCCCCAACAGGCCGCAACTGATGTTGTTGAGGTTGAACCAGCCCACCTTGTTGGCGAGCGGGTGCGCAAGGGTAGGGAACATCTCCATGGCGTTGGGCAGAGCCATCGCCTTGGCGAGGTCCGGTATCACCGGCGCCCCGGTGACCGGGTTCAACAGCGAGGTCATGCCCGCATATCTCACACCGAAGCCGGGGAAGTACCGGGTCGTGACCAAATAGAACAGGCAGAGCCCGAACCCGGCAATCATGCCGCAGATCGCGCCCGTCGTCGTCGCCTTCTTCCACCAGATGCCCATGACCAGCGCGGGGAAGTTTCCGGCCATGGCGAGCGAGAACGCCCAGCCCACCATGGCGAGGATGTCCGACGGCCGCGTCGAGGCCGTCGAAGCCGCCGCCACCGCCACCAGCAGCAGCAGCACGCGCGCCACGATCAGCCGCTTGGCGACGTCATTGGACTTGCCCCAGAACGGATAGACCACCGCAATCAGCACGGCGAGCCCCGCCAGCAGCAACCACCGCCAGGCGATGCCGTAGATCGGACTGGCCCCCGGGAGCAGGAAGAAGATGCCAGCGAGGACCGCCACCACGATCAGGCTGACCGTGAGGTTGCGTGTCTGCTGCTCCATCTTCTGGATCATGTTGTAGTAGATGTCGTGGCTCAGCGCGTTGGCGATGGCCAGCAACAGCCCGTCGGCGGTGGAGAGCGCCGCAGCGAGGCCGCCGGCGGCGACCAGGCCGGAGATCACGTAGGGGAGGCCCGCGATCTCAGGCGTCGACAGGACGATCACGTCGGTATCGATGACGAAGTCGGCGAACCTGACGACCCCGGGATGTCCCGCGATCGCCTTACAGGCGGCAAGCACCGCGTCGAGACTGGCGGCATTCTGGCCGCAGATCTTGATCAGCCCGAGCTCACCCCAGGTGAACAGCCACGGCCGGATGCGTATCGAGATCGCGGCCGATGATGTTGGTGTACACCTCGAGCTTCGAGAACGCCGCGTAGGCCGGCGCCGAGAAGTAGAGCAGGAAGATGAACAACAGCGACCACGCCACCGACTGGCGCGCTTCGCGCACCGACGGGGTCGTGAAGTAGCGCATCAGGATGTGCGGCAGCGATGCGGTGCCGACCATCATGCAGAAGATGATGCCGAAGAAGTTGAGCGGGCTCCAGGTCAGGAACGGCTCGATGTGAGGCTTGAGCGTTCCGGGCGGGCAGGCTGCCGCGGTGCAAAGTGTTGCGAGCTTGTCGGCTACCAATTGTCCTTCGCGCGCCGTGATTTCCGCAATCGCCTGCCCATAGGTCAATTCCGGAATCGGGATGCCGTAACGCATGGTCGACAGGATCACGATCGGCGTAAGGTATGCGATGATCAGGACGATGTACTGGGCGATCTGGGTCCAGGTGACGGCCCGCATTCCGCCGAGCATGGCGCAGAGCAGGATGCCGACCAGGCCGACGAACACCGCCACCTCGAAGTGCATGCCGAGGAAGCGAGAGGCGATAATGCCGGTGCCGTAGATCTGCGCCGTCACATAGGTGAAGGAACAGCACACCAGCACGATCACGGCGAGGAAGCGCGCGAAGGTGCCGCCGAAGCGGAACGCCATGAAGTCAGGAACGGTGTAAGCGCCGAACTTGCGCAGATACGGTCCGACCAGGATCGAGACCAGCACGAAGCCGCCGGTCCAGCCCAGCACCCAGGCGAGGCCGTCATAGCCTTGCAGGAACAGCGAACCGGCCATGCCGACGAACGAGGCCGCCGACATCCAGTCGGCGCCGGTCGCCATGCCGTTGTACAGCGCGGGCACGCGCCGCCCGGCGACGTAATATTCGGAAATCTGCGCCGTGCGGGTCATGACGCCGATGAAGGCGTAGACCGCGAGCGTGAAGAACACGAACAGATAGCCCAGGATTTTGTTCGGCACGCCGAACCGCTCCAAGAGCGCGAGCAGGAGAACGAAGGCAATGAAGGTGCCGGTATAGGCGCCGTACATCCTTCCGAGCTGCTTGTAGAATGCGGCGCTCGCAGCGCTGGTTTGTGTAGCCATGATCCGGTCCCCCTCACGCTTCGTCTTCGGCAAAGCCGAATTCACGGTCGATCTTGTCCTGCTGCTTTGCGAACAAGAACAGCTGAACCACGAAGACGATCAGCGAACCTTGCGCGGCCATGTAAAAGCCGAGCGGGAAGCCGAGGACCGGGATCGTGACCTTGTTCAGGACGTAGACGAACATGTGGATGATGAAGCCGAAGAAAAACCAAACTCCGAGATGCGTGAGCATCAGGTTGGTCGTCTTTCGCCAATGGGCTTCTTCTTTTGTTTCAGCCATCGTTGCGTAACCTCCCCTGATCAGGCGCCGCGCGCACGGCGTGACGCCTGAGGATTCCCCACACGGCCGAATGACCGACTTGGATCGGCTTGAACGGCCGCAGTTCACGCAGAACCCTACGAATTAATGTGCGAAGGCCCCGCGTCGAAAAATAATGGTAACATCGTGGCATCGCCGTCCGAATACGACTTTCGGCGATATAAGAGTGGTGTGCGTTGCACGCGGTTTCATGCTGCAGTGCAAAAATGCCTGGGAATGAATGGCGCGACCGATCAGACGACGATCGCTGCCAAATAGAGTAGGTTGAATGACAGCGCCCCGGCGCGGGGGAAACAATTCAAGGCCGGATTTCGTGAACGAGTCCGCACAATATCGATTGGTGATCGCCGACGACCACCCGCTGTTCCGGGGTGCGTTGCGGGAGGCGGTCACCGGGCTGTTCGACCGGGTCGAGATTGCCGAAGCTGGGTCGTTCGACGAGGTCACGAAGCTGCTCGAGGACAGCGGCGACGTCGATCTCATCATGCTCGACCTCGCGATGCCGGGCGTGCGCGGGTTTTCCGGCCTGATGTATTTGCGCGCGCAGTATCCGAGCGTGCCGGTCGTGGTGGTGTCCGCCAATGACGATCCCGCCGTCATTCGCCGCTGCATGGATTTCGGCGGTGCCGGGTTCGTTCCGAAGACGCTGGGCATCGACGTGATCCGTTCCGCGATCATGCGGGTGCTCGAAGGCGGGGTCTGGACGCCGCCCGACGTGGACTTCGGCGCTGGGACGGATGCCGAGAGCGCGGCGCTTCTTGCGCGGCTGGCATCATTGACGCCGCAGCAGGTCCGCGTGCTGATGATGCTGTCCGGTGGGCTCCTCAACAAGCAGATCGCCTATGAGCTCGGGGTCTCCGAGGCGACCGTCAAGGCGCACGTCTCGGCGATCCTGCAGAAGCTCAACGTCGAAAGCCGCACCCAGGCGGTCATCACTGCGTCAAAGATCGAGCTGGGGCAGTGGCCGCAGGCGGCGCTGCTCGACAATTGACGTCCGAGACTTATTCCGCCGCCACCGGCTGCTTGATCCGCACTTGCGTGATCAGCGCCCGCAGCGCCGCCGGCTTGACCGGCTTGTTGAGCAGCAACGCGCCGTGCGCGCGCGCTTCTTCGCGGACGTCGGGGCTGCGATCGGCGGTGATCAGGATGGCCGTGAGGTCGGCGCCGTATCGTTTGCGCAGCTCCACGATCGCTTCGATGCCGTTGCCCTCGTCGAGGTGGTAGTCGACCAGCAAGACGCGGGGCGTGAATCCGGTCTCGTCGATCGACGGCGATCGCTGTCGGCAAGGTCCGGCGCCTTGAGCACGCGGCATCCCCAGCCGGTAAGGACGATCTCCATGCCATTGAGGATGGCGGCGTCGTTGTCGATGCACACGACCTCGATGCCGTTGAGCTGTCCGCGGTCGATGCCGGACGCGGTGCGCGGCGGCTCGCGAAGCGGCACCGTCGAGGCGAGCGGCACGATCGATCGAGAAATGCGAACCGCGATCGACTGTGGAGTTGACCTTGACCTTGTGATTGAGCACGCGCGCAATCCGCTCCACGATCGAAAGCCCGAGGCCGAGCCCGCGCGCAACCTTGGCGCCCTGATCGAGCCGGTGAAATTCCTGGAAGATCGCTTGGCGCTTCGAGGCGGGAATGCCGAGCCCGGTGTCGTAGACGTCGATGCGCAGCGAGCCGTTGTGCCGCCGGCAGCCGACCAGCACGCGGCCCTCCGGCGTGTACTTGATCGCGTTCGACACCAGGTTTTGCAGGAGCCGGCGCAGCAGGCGGCGATCCGACTGCACCGCGACCGAGCAGTGCACGAAATCAAGCCGCAGGCCCTTGCTGTGCGCCAGCGGCGTGAATTCGACTTCGAGCTGCCGCAGGATTTCATCGATCCGCAGGCTGACGAATTCGGGCTTCATGGCGCCGGCGTCGAGCCGGGAAATGTCCAGCAGCGCGCCGATGATCTCTTCGACCGCGTCGAGCGAGGCGTCGATATTGCCGACGAGCTGGGACGGCTTCGCCGGCTGCCCTGGCGTTCGATCAGGCTGGTGACGTAGAGCCGGGCGGCGTTGAGCGGCTGCAGGATGTCGTGGCTGGCGGCGGCCAGGAAGCGGGTCTTTGAGATGTTGGCCTGCTCGGCGCCGGCTTTCGCGCGCGCAAGCTCGGTGTTGAGGCGGGTGAGCTGCTCGGTGCGCTCGTGCACGCGCCGCTCCAGCGTCTCGTTGGCGCGTTCGAGTTCGTCGGCCGCCTTCACGCTCGCGGTGATGTCGGTGAAGGTCGTGACGATGCCGCCATCGGGCATGTGGTTGGCGCGCACCTCCATCACCAGATCGCGCTCGGGAACGCGTTCGAGGAACGGCAGGCTCGACGAGACGTATTGCTTCACGTGTTCCTGAACGAGCGCTTCGACGGCGTCGGCGTCGGGATTGTTGCGTTGCGCATTGAAGCGCAGGATTTCATCGAGCGCGGTGCCGACCCGCGTGAGCTGCGGCGGAAGCGCGAGGATGTCGCCGAACTGCCGGTTCCAGCAGATCAGGTGCAAATCCTTGTTGAAGACGGCGATGCCCTGGCGGACGTGGTCGAGCGCGGTCTGCAGGATTTCGCGGTTGTAGTGGATCGCCGCATTGGCGTCGTCGAGGAGCTTGAGCGCGGCCTTGGTCGACACCGTGCGCTTGCGCAGCAGCAATGACAGCACGAGCCGCGAGGACGCAGTGCCGATCGCCGAGGCGAGCAAGTGCTCGGCGTAGCGGATGAGCTGGAAATCCGCTTCGGCCTTGGGATCGAGAACGATGCCGCGCGTCGAGGCGTAGCTGTCGAAAGACGTCCGCGTGCGCTCCTCGCCGAGATAGCGGGCGACCGTCGTGCTCAGTTCCTCGATCGTCACCGCCGGCCGCCACAGGCGGAAGCTCGGCGAGATCGGTGTCAGATCGGAGGGGACGAACAGGTCGCCCTGCAGCCGTTCGATCGACGCCGGCGCGCGGGTCAGCGAGAAGCCGATATAGGCGATGATATTGAGGCCGAGGCTCCAGACCACGCCATGCACCAGCGGCGGCAATTCGAGCCCGAACAGCGCCTGCGGCCGCAGCATCGTGAGGCCCCAGGGGCCTTCGCTCAGCAACGTGAAGGCGACGATGCCCGCGTCCGCGAAGCTCGGCAGCAGCAGGGTGTAGGCCCACATCACGATGCCGATCGTCATGCCGGCCATGGCGCCACGCGCGGTCGCGCGCTTCCAGAACAGCCCGCCGAAGAACGCCGGCGCAAGCTGCGCGATGGCGGCAAACGACAATAGCCCGATCGACGCGAGCTGCGCGGCGCCGGCCGAGCGGTAGTAGAGATAGGCCAGCAGCAGGATGACGATGATGGCGACGCGCCGCACCGTCAGCAGCATGCGGCCGACGTCGGCGCTCTCGGTGATCAGCCGTTCGCGGCGCTTGAGCATCAGCGGCACGACGATGTCGTTCGACACCATGATCGCCAGCGCCACCGACTCCACGATCACCATGGCGGTCGCGGCCGACAGCCCGCCGACGAAAGCGACCAGCGTCAGCAGTTCCGACTTTGCCGAGAGCGGCAGCGCCAGCACGTACATGTCGCTGTCGACGCTGCCGGCGGAGAAGGTCAGCATGCCGGCAAGCGCGATCGGCAGGACGAACAGGTTGATCAGCACGAGGTACAGCGGGAACAGCCACGCCGCCCGCTTGACCTCGCGCTCGTCGTGGTTCTCGACCACGGTGACGTGGAATTGCCGCGGCAGCAGCAGGATCGCGAACAGCGACAAGCAGCGTCATCGCCGCGATCGTGCCGAACGGATAATCGCGATTGAGGATCGCGGCGGTGTCCGCGCGCTCCATCGCCTGCGTGAACAGCGCGGCCGGCCCGTCGAACATCCAGAACGTCACGAACACGCCGACGGCCAGGAAGGCGATGAGCTTGACCAGCGACTCGGTCGCGACCGCCAGCATCAGGCCGTCCTGGTGCTCGGTGGCGTCGATATGGCGCGTGCCGAAGAGGACGGCGAAGGCCGCCATCGACAGGGCCACGAACAGTGCGATGTCGCCGACCACCGGCATGTGCGCCACGATGTCGGGCCGGACGTCGCCGATGATGGTTCCGAGCGATCCCGACACCGCTTTGAGCTGGAGCGCGATGTAGGGGATGGTGCTGATGATCGCGATCAGCGCCACCGTCGCCGCGACCGCCTGCGACTTGCCGTAGCGCGCGGCGATGAAGTCGGCGATCGAGGTGATGTTCTGCGCCTTGGCGAGGCGCACGATGCGCATGATGAAAGGGTAGCAAAGCCCGATCATCAGGATCGGGCCGACATAGATGGTCAGGAATTCGAATCCCGTGCGCGTCGCGAGACCGACCGACCCGAAGAAGGTCCAGGATGTGCAGTAGATCGCCAGCGAGAGCGGATAGATCAGGTGCCGGTTGCGGCTTTCGGGCCGGAACCGGCGCGTGCGGTCGCCATAGCTCGCGACAACGAACAGAAGTCCGATGTAGCCGAGCGCAACAGCAATAACGACCCAGCCTTGCAGCATGATCGATCCTGCGCCACCTTGGGGCCCGATAGCGGCGCGATCTTACCGCACCAGGCACCACCGACGCGAGGTCCGGAGGCGATGGGATTTTTCGACATGTTCCGCCGTGCGCCCGCGATCCGGGAGCCCACCGGGCTGGCCGACTTCATCGACAGCAACGCCGCCTTCCTGATCCAGAAGGGCATGTACGAGTATTCGCGCGCTCGCGCCGGGCACTACGCCAAGGTGCTGCTGCAGGAGCCGGAGTTCCTCGAAGCGATCGAGAAGTCGCGCTGGCAGGGATATCCGCTCGGCCTCGCCATGGTCGGCGAGATGGTTGAAGGCGTGCTGCATGCGGCCTTCGGAGACGATCGCCGCGCCGGGCTTGATGGCCTCGCCGCACTGGTTCTGTCGGTGTTCGACCGTTACCCGGTGCCGCCGCCGATTGGATCGCGGGCCTGGGAGGACGCGCGCTCGGACCTCAAGCGGAGACTCGATCAGATCGGGCTGCACCCGCCCAAATTCGTGAAGGACATTCCGGTCCCGCTGGCCGAAGCCTATTTCGACTTGATGCCGATCCACGAGAAGCTGCGCGCGCCGGATTTCCCGGCCATCCGCAATTATCTGCGGGTTTCGCTGATCAATATCCACGACGAGCTGATCGGGCGTCTGGATGTTCCTGCCGTCGCGCGGGCGCTGCTAGTGCCGCCGATTTGAAGTTCCTACAGCAGTTACCGCGAACTCGGTTGGGAACTTCAAATCGAAAAGCGGCACTAAACCGCTGGTGACGCCCGATTAACTTTACCGAACAATTCACCCTCAGCGGTGGATGCGCACTTCATCTTTCGATTGGAAAATGCCGCCAAAATCAAAGGCGAAAAGGGCGGCGTTTTCATATGGGTTTTATGGGCTTTCGGCCATCGCTCGCAATCGGTCTGGTGTGCAGCGTCTTCGGCGCAGAAGTTGCGCGTGCCACCGACCAAGGACCCGTGCTTGTCATTCCCGGCAAGCCAGGGATTCCAGTGGTGATCAACGGCTACGATGCTTCCTATACGATCGTCGAAGGCGACTGGGGCCTGGCGCGTCCGGGTCAGGTATCGCCGGTGATCGTCAGCGGCCCGCTGATCCGGCCTTCGCCCTACCACACCGGTCAGTACTTCCCGCGTATGGGCCGGCGTCCCGGCTATGGCCGCCGCGAGGTTGAGCCGCCGGCGGATCGGCGCCTGCCGCCGCCGGCGCCAAGCTTCTACCGCGAATGGGGAGCGGAGTCGCAGCAGCTGCCCGCCACCATCCCGCCGGAATATCCGCCGCCGGTGATCGCCGCGCCCACCATCGAATGGAACGATCGCCGCCGGCCTCGCCGCCCGCGTCACTGACCATCAATCGCCCGGAGGACAATCATGATCGGACGCACACTTTCCATCGCCGCGCTGACCGCCATAACAGCGGTCGCAGCGTCTTCGTCGGCCAATGCCGGCTCGCCCTGTTGCTGTGGGGCGCCGTGCGTCGTCGCGGTGCCAGTCTTCCCCGTGCGACCGTCAAAGTGTACGAGCCCTACGAGATGCCGCGGATCTACATCGTCGACCAGGGCCCGGTCTATTCCGGCCCGGGCATCTACACCAATCCCACAGTCGTGCTGCCGCATCGGATGCCGCGCTATCCGTATATCGGCCGGGACTATCCCGCCAACCTGCCACCCTACATCGAGCCGCTGCGTTCACGCGCGCAGTACTGACGCCGGCAATAGCGATCGTCAGCCAAGCCGCTTGGTCGCGACATAGAGCGCGAGCGCGGCGGCGTTCGACACGTTGAGCGACTTGATGCGGCCCGGCAATTCGAGCCGGCCGACATGGTCGCAGCTTTCGCGCGTCAGTTGGCGCAAGCCCTTGCCTTCGGCGCCGAGGACGAGGGCGAGCGGCGCGCGCAACGGCACGTCGGCCAAGTTCGGTGTCGCCGGACGAGTCGAGGCCGACCAGCAGGTAGCCGCGCTCCTTCAGTTCCGCCATCGCCCGCGCGAGGTTTTGCACGGTGACGATCGGCACATATTCCAGCGCACCGGAGGCGGCCTTGGCCAGCGCGCCGGTCGCCTCGGGGCTGTGCCGCGCGGTCGTGACGACAGCCGCGACGCCGAAGCCCGCTGCCGTGCGCAGGATCGCGCCCACGTTGTGGGGGTCGGTGATCTGATCGAGCACCAGCAGCGGGGCGCCGGCGGCGATGTCGGCGATGTCCGGCGAGGGCAGGGGATCGGCCTCGAGATAGAGCCCCTGATGGACCGCATCGGGCGACAGCCGTTCGGCAATGGCCGCCGGCCGGACGATGTCGGGCGACGCCGTGACGCCTTCCTCGGCGAGGCGGCGGGCGGCGTTCTCGGTGGCGAGGAGCTTGCGGACCTTGCGGGCCGGGTTCTCCAGCGCCGCCTTCACGGTGTGCCAGCCGTAGAGCACGGCGAGGTCCTCCGGCCGCAGGCTTTCGCGGCGGGCGCGCTCGAAACGCTCGCGCCGATCGCGCTGCTCATGGGTGACGCCGGGCTTCTGGCCGCGGGCGCGGCCCCGGTTTCGGCCGGCCTGTGGATCGATCGCGCATGGCGGTGGGACCTCCGGTCCGTCACGTACCGGCGCGGCCTCGCAACTGCAAGGCAGGCGAATTGCTCGCGCGCGGTTGAGCTTGTCGGTTGGGCTTCTGTGGCTCGGTTGACTTGGGCAGGGTGCAACCTCATAAAACGCGCCCGATTTGTTGCCTGCGGTCGCTTCAACGAATATCTGAAGTTGGCGCTGCAAATGCAGGGAATTGGGAGAGTGTCCCGAGTGGCAAAGGGGGCGGACTGTAAATCCGCTGGCTTACGCCTTCGTAGGTTCGAGTCCTACCTCTCCCACCAGCCTTCGCGCCCCCGGCGCTTCGGTTGGCAAGTCAGCCTCCGTCGCGAAGGCTGCCCGCCGTAGCTTTGGCGAAGGCGGGCGTTGTGACGGAGGGGCGATCGGTAAAATGTAGGCGCTAACCGGCGCGGGTGTAGCTCAATGGTAGAGCAACAGCCTTCCAAGCTGATGACGA
>CAWKMR010000003.1:0-34200 GCA_963850705.1 uncultured Alphaproteobacteria bacterium
TCATGAGCTTTGCCTGAACGAAGAGGTGGCGCCGCATGTCAACAACCAAGAAACTGTCGGCCTTCCTCGGTCTGCTCGCGTGTGCGCTGGTGACTGCGCAGTCGCAGGCGCAGGAGTTCTTCCGCGGCAAGCAGGTGACCATCGTGGTGGGGTTCACGGCGGGCGGCGGCTACGACCTGACTGCGCGCCTCTATGCGCGACATTACGGCCGGCACATCCCGGGCAATCCGAACGTCATCGTGCAGAACATGCCCGGCGCCGGCAGCGCGGTCGCCGCCGCAAGCCTCGCCAACGCTCCGCCACAGGACGGAACGCGACTCGGTTTTATCGCTGGCGGCGCGGTGATCGATCCGCTGCTCGGCGGCAAAGCGCGATACGACGCCAGGCAGTTTCACTGGATCGGCGGCCGCGCCAATGAGCCGAGCATTTGCGGCGTCTGGCACGAGGCGGGCGTCCCGACCATGAAAGATGCCATGACCAAGGAAGCAGTCATCGGCGCATCCGGCCCGGGCTCGCGCACGCTGACCTATCCGAAAATCCTGAATGAGCTTACGGGCACCCGTTTCAAGATCGTGACCGGCTATCCCGGCGGCAACGAGATCGCGATTGCGATGGAACGGCGCGAGGTCGACGGCTGGTGCGGTATTTCCTGGGGCAGCGCAAAAACCCGGCTGGCGCCGTGGCTGCGCGAAAAGAAGCTCGACATCCTCACGCAGTTCGCCCTAACGCGCGCACCCGACATGCCGACGGTGCCGCTCGCCGGCGAGTTCGCGAAGAACGAGCGCGATCGCAAAGCGATCGAATTCCTGGAGTCGGACGCCGTGTTCGCCTGGCCGATGTTCGCGCCGCCCGGTGTCCCCGCCGAACGCGTGCAGGAGCTGCGTAAGGCCTTCGAGGCGATGCTGAACGATCCGCTGTTCCTGGCCGATGCCGCCAAGCAGAACATGGACGTCGATCTCGTGCCCGGGACCGAGTTGCAACGGCTGGTCGGCGAGCTCTACGCTACGCCGCCGGAGGTCATCGAAATCGTGAAGCGGGCGATGTAAGGGCGCGCAGACTACACGAAGCCGCCCAGGGGCCAGAAACGCCCGTTATGTGACGGCGGTCACATTCCCCTCTTCTCCCACGCGCTAGGTCATGTTCAGGGAGCAAGACCATGAGCACGATCTTCATCAGCCATTCGTCCAAGGACCATGCAATGGCGCAAACGATTTGCGCCGCCCTGGAAAGCCGCGGCCTGACGTGCTGGATCGCCAGCCGCGACGTCGGCGCCGGCGACAATTTCCAGGAAGCGATCGTCTCGGCCATCCGCTCGGCCAAGGTGATGGTCCTGGTTTTCTCCGAGCACGCCAACAACTCGACTGAGATCAAGAAGGAGCTGGCGCTGGCCAGCCAGAACAAGGTCGCCGTCATCCCGGCCCGCGTGGAGGACGTCGTGCCGGCCGCCGCCCTCGCCTACGAGCTGGCGACGCGGCAGTGGATCAACCTGTTCAACGACTGGGAAAGCGAGATCGAGACGCTCTGCGAGCGGGTCAGACAAATCGTGCCGGTGCCGTCGCCGGCACCCGGCACCGAAGCGCCGCAACAGAAGGCCGCGCCGATCGCCGAGGCTGTTTCGCGACCGGTTGCCGCCCCCAAGCAGCAGTCTCTGGCAGCGCGCGCAGTCCCGTTATGGCTTGCTTTGGTCCTGACGAGCTTTGGCGTCCTGCGCCTGGGACTCTCTTCGATCTTGTTGTTCACCTTGATGGGCCGGGAATGGCGGCTGACGTTCTACCTGCTGGCCGCGGATACGCTCATTGCCGGCGTCCTGATCGTCATCGCCGGCGTGCTGCTCATGGTGACGGCCCGGTGGGCGATCGCCACCGCGCTCGCCATCTGCACCGTGGCCCTCCTCCATGACGCGGTGTGGCTTGGTGTGTGGCGCCTGGTCTATCCGGACGCCCCCGCGGAGCCCGTGGTCTTCCACTTCGGTCCGATGGTCGCGTGCGCGATCGCCTACGTATCCGTTCTTGGCATTCAAATCTGGCGGCATACGGCGGAGTTCCGCCGTAGCCTCGGCCCTAAGCGCGATCTGGCCGCGTTCGGCTGAGATTGATCCGCGCCCGCCCGCCATTGGTTAATCGCGCCTTTACCCGCTCGCTCCTATGGTAGGAAATCCCCCTTGTGCGGCGGAGCGCGCGCCGCTTAGTCCATGTTCATGCCGGCCGCCGAACGTCAGTCACCGCCCTCGCCCAACCGGGCCCTCGCCATGCGCTCGCCGTTTGTGCGGCTGCGCGAGCTATTGGGCGACAAGCCGCCGGGACAGCCGGCGATCAGCCTCGCCGTCGGCGAGCCGCCAGCACGGGGTGCCGTCGTTCGTTGGCCCAGTGCTCGCCGCCTCGCTCGACGAGTTCGGCAAGTACCCCATGAACAAGGGGCTCGACGAGTTCTGCGCGGCCGCCGCGGCCTGGCTTGGGCGGCGATTCGCCCTGCCCCGGCCGGTCGATCCGGCGACCGAGGTGCTGGTCCTCAACGGCTCCCGCGAGGGCCTGTTCCTGGCCGGGATCGCGGCCGAGCGCTGGGCCAACGGCCGAGCCGGCCGCCCGGCGATCCTGATGCCCAATCCGTTCTACGGCGCCTATGAGGCCGGCGCGGTCGCCGCCCATGCCGAGCCGGTGTTCCTGCCGGCCACCGCCGAGACCGGCTTCCTGCCCGACCTCGATTCGCTGACCGACGAGCTGCTCGTCGCGCACGGTCGCGTTCTACCTCGCCTCGCCCGGCCAACCCGCAGGGCTCGGTCGCGAGCGCCGGATTATTTCGCGCGGCTCGCCGCGCTCGCGCGCAAGCACGGGTTCATCGTGTTCAGCGACGAGTGCTACTCCGAGATCTACACGCAAGGCACCGCCGCCCAGCATGCTGGAGCATTCCGGGCGCGACTTCGAGAACGTGGTGGTGTTCCAGTCGCTGTCGAAGCGCTCGAACCTGCCCGGCCTGCGCGTCGGCTTCGTCGCCGGCGACCGCAAGTTCCTCGCCCGCTTCCTCGAGCTGCGCAACGTCTCGTCGCCGCAGGTGCCGATGCCGGCGCAGCGCGTCGCGATCGCCGCCTATGCCGACGAGGCGCATGTCGAGGAGAGCCGGGCGCTCTACGTCCAGAAATTCGATCTCGCCGACCAGATCCTCGGCAACCGCTACGGCTATCGGCGGCCGGCCGGCGGCTTCCTGCTGTGGCTCGACGTCTCCGCCCATGGCGGCGACGAAGCGGTGACGCTGCGGCTGTGGAAGGAAGCCGGCCTGCGCGTCATTCCCGGCAGCTATCTCGCACGCGAGCAGAACGACGGCTCCAATCCCGGCGCGGGCTATATCCGCGTCGCCATCGTGCAGGACCGCGACACCACGGCCGAGGCGTTGCATCGCCTCGTCGCGACACTGGGTTGAGGATCGCACATGTCGGCCATCGACCGCGGTTTCGAAAGCCTCAGTCTCTCCGACAGCCTGCGCGAGGCGCTGCGGCGCCGCATGCGCGAGCTGATCGGCCTTGCGCTGATCGTGTTTGCGATGCTGCTGGTCGCCGCGCTCGGCTCGTGGTCGGTGCAGGATCCGTCGCTCAGCCACGCCACCAATGCGCCGGTGCGCAATCTGCTCGGCTTGCCCGGCGCCATCGTCGCCGACCTGATGATGCAGTTGTTCGGCATTGCGTCGGTGGCGCTGGTGCTGCCGATCGCGGTCTGGGGCTGGCGGCTCGCCAGCCACCGCGCGCTCTACCGCGAGCGGCTGCGGCTGCTGGCCTGGGTCGCGGCGGTGGTGCTGACCGCGAGCTTTGCCGCCTGCCTGCCGCGCACCGCGGCCTGGCCGCTGCCGGCCGGCCTCGGCGGCGTCACCGGCGACGCGCTGCTGCGGTTCGCGGTGTGGATCGCCGGCAATGACGTGCTCGGCCTCGCCCGCCTGATCGTCGGCGTCGCGGCCGGCGTCGGCGCGTCGCTCGCGCTCGCGCTGACGCTCGGCTTCGGCTGGCAGGCGCCGGCCGAAGTGGAAGCGCCGCGCAAGAGCCGCCGCAAGGTCAAGGTGCGCGACGAAGAGGACGAAGAGGAGGAGCAGGACGAGGAAGACGCAGCGGCGCGGCAGCTGGATCTCGCTCGGCTTCTTCACGCACGGATTCCTCAGCCTCAAGGCGCGGCTGGCGCGCTGGCGCGAGCGCCGCACGCACCCAGCGCATCACCTTCCGCGAGCCGTCGCCGGAACGCCCGCACGGCCGGGTCGAGCCGCGCTTCGGCGACTACCAGACCGCGCTGCACGAGCTCGAGATGGAGGACGGCGACGGAGGAGGACGAGGACGAGGACGACGAGACGCCCCGCGCCCGCAAGCCGCGCGCGGCCGCGCCGAAGCCGCAGCGCCGGCGGCAAGCTATCGTGCTGCCGTCGCTCGATCTGCTGTCGGCGCCGAAGGCGCGCGAGCGCACCACGCTCTCGAGCGACCTCATCCAGGCCAACGCCACCGCGCTCGAAGGCGTGCTCGGCGACTTCGGCGTGCGCGGCGAGATCATCAATGCGCGGCCGGGTCCGGTGGTCACGCTCTACGAGCTGGAGCCCGCGCCCGGCATCAAGTCGTCGCGCGTGATCGGGCTTTCCGACGACATCGCCCGCTCCATGAGCGCGCTGTCCGCGCGCGTCGCGGTGGTGTCCGGCCGCAACGCCATCGGCATCGAGCTGCCCAATCCGAACGCGCGAGAAGGTCTATCTGCGCGAATTGCTCGCGGCCGACGACTACAACGAAACCTCGGCCAAGCTGCCGCTCTGCCTCGGCAAGACCATCGGCGGCGAGCCCGTGATCGTCGATCTCACGCGCATGCCGCATCTGCTGATCGCCGGCACCACCGGCTCCGGCAAGTCGGTCGCCATCAACACCATGATCCTGAGCCTGCTCTACCGGCTCACGCCGGACCAGTGCCGGCTGATCATGGTCGATCCGAAGATGCTCGAACTCTCGGTCTACGACGCGATCCCGCATCTGCTGACGCCGGTCGTCACCGACCCGAAGAAGGCGATGGTCGCGCTCAAGTGGGCGGTGCGCGAGATGGAAGAGCGCTACAAGAAGATGTCGAAGCTCGGCGTGCGCAACATCGACGGCTACAACGCGCGCGTCGTCGAGGCCAAGGGGAAGGGCGAGAAGCTCTCCCGCACCGTCCACACCGGCTACGACAAGGAATCGCGGCGAGGCGATCTACGAGGCCGAGGAGCTCGATCTCGAGCCGCTGCCCTACATCGTCATCATCGTGGACGAGATGGCCGACCTGATGATGGTCGCCGGCAAGGACATCGAAGGCGCGGTGCAGCGGCTCGCGCAGATGGCGCGCGCCGCCGGCCTGCATGTGATCCTCGCCACGCAGCGCCCGTCGGTCGACGTCATCACCGGCACCATCAAGGCGAATTTCCCGACCCGCATCTCGTTCCAGGTCACCTCCAAGATCGACAGCCGCACCATCCTGGGCGAGCAGGGCGCCGAGCAGCTGCTCGGCCAGGGCGACATGCTCTACATGGCCGGCGGCGGACGCATCAGCCGCGTGCACGGCCCGTTCGTGTCGGACGAGGAGGTCGAGAAGGTCGTGCGGCACCTGAAGTCGCAGGGCACGCCGCAATACCTCGAAGCGGTCACGACCCCCGACGAGGAGGTCGACGAGGACGGCAACCCGATCTTCGACGCCACCAGCATGGGCGCGACCGGCGACGCCACCGACCTCTATCAACAGGCGGTGCAGATCGTGCTGCGCGACAAAAAGGCCTCGACCAGCTACATCCAGCGCCGCCTGCAGATCGGTTACAATCGCGCGGCGTCGATCATGGAGCGGATGGAGCAGGAAGGCGTGGTCGGGCAGGCCAACCATGCCGGAAAGCGCGAAATTTTGATGGGCGACGACGAACACTAGCGGTATCGGTCGACGGGTGTGAGATTCGTACGTCACAACGGCGCTCCGGAATCGGCTACAGTCCCCAAATAGCCGCGATCTCGCCACAGGCGGCGGCTAACGGATCGACGGGGCATCGGTGTCGACGGGGCTAAGGCGTAAGGCGGAGAGGGCAGAACAATGACTGGCAGTCGCCAGACCGCGCTTATTTCAACCGTGCTTGCAGGACTGATCGTCGTGGCCGTTCCGGCCGCGGCGCAGCAGGTGCCACTTCCCACGCCGGGCCGCAGCCCCGCAGCGGCCAAGTGCCGCCGCCGCCGGCCGTCGGTCCCGAGCGCCCGGCCGGGTGCGCAGGCGCACAGGCCGCAGCCGCGCCGCGCCGAGCGGCGGCCGTCCTGGCTGCCCTCGTTCCTCGGCGGCGCGCCGTCGGCACCGCCGAAAGCCCGCGCACCACCGTGGACTTCAACGCCCAGCAGCGCGCGCTGGTGGACAAGGTGAGCGCCTACCTGTCCCGGGTGCACGTGATGTCGGGCGCGTTCGCGCAGATCGGCGCCGACGGCCGCCGCACCAGCGGCAATTTCTATGTGCAGAAGCCGGGCAAGGTCCGCTTCGAATACGATCCGCCGAGCCCGATCGACATCATCGCCGACGGCTCCTCGGTGGTCGTGCGCGACCGCCGGCTGGCGACCCAGGATCTCTATCCGCTGTCGCAGACGCCGCTGCGCTTCCTGTTGGCCGACAAGATCGACCTCTTGCGCGACACCCACGTCACCGCGGTCACGTCCGACGAGCTGTTCGTCTCGATCGTGGTCGAGGAGAAGCAGGCGCTGATCGGCACCAGCCGGCTGATGATGATGTTCGACGCCAAGAACCTGGAGCTGCGGCAATGGGTCGTCACCGACCCGCAGGGCTTCGACACCACCATCGCGGTCTCCAATCTCGACAGCAACCGGCGGCCGGACCCGGCCCTGTTCCGGATCGACTACACGGACTACCGCGCGCGACCGCTGACGGCGCGTTGAAAGATAGTCACAGCTTGCATATCTGCAATGGCCCGCGCTTGTCGCGGCGCTTCGTCTGCGTCTTGATATCTGCTCAGACTGGCCTTGATCGGCCCTCTGCCATGCGAGACATCGCGCATGCGTCTGACGGTCACCACCTGGAACATCAATTCGGTGCGGCTGCGCATCGACCTCGTCGCCAAGTTCATCAAGGCGGTGCGGCCGGACGTGATCTGCCTGCAGGAGACCAAGTGCCCGGACGACAAGTTTCCGCTCAAGCGCTTCCGGCGGCTCGGCTACGAGCACGTCGCGCTCAACGGCCAGAAGGGCTATCACGGCGTGGTCGTGGTCTCGCGGCTGCCGTTCGAGACGCACCACCAAGCAGGATTTCTGCGGCAAGTCCGACTGCCGGCACGTCTCGGTGACGCTCGGCGAGCGCGCCGGCCTGCGCGATCCGGTCTCGCTGCATAATTTCTACGTCCCGGCCGGCGGCGACATTCCCGACCCCGCGGTCAATCCGAAATTCGAGCACAAGCTCTCGTTCCTGGACGAGATGCGCGACTGCGCGAATCTGCGCTGCAACGGTTCCGACCGGGCGATCCTCGTGGGCGACCTCAATGTCGCGCCGCTCGAGCACGACGTCTGGAGCCACAAGCAGATGCTGCAGGGTGGTCTCGCACACGCCGGTCGAATGCGAGAAGCTCAACGCCGCGCAGAAATCCGGCAATTGGGTCGACGTCATGCGCGTGCGCGTGCCGGAGCCGGCCAAGCTCTACACCTGGTGGAGCTACCGCGCCGCCGATTGGGAAGCCGCCGACCGCGGCCGCCGCCTCGATCATATCTGGACGTCGCAGACGCTCGGCCGACCGGGTTGCCGACATCACCATCGCCAAGAGCTATCGCGGCAGCGCGCGGCCGTCCGACCATGTGCCGGTGACGGCGGCTTTCGAGCTGGCCTAGGCCATAGGCGCCGCAACTGAACAAGCTTGGGTTATGGTTTTCTTGCAAATTTATTGCGCGCCTTCTGGAGTTCATCCCGCAGACGCTCTTTGACCAGTTCGGCTGCAAGCCAGACTTCCTCACGGGAGAACACATCAAGCTTGCGGACCAGATAAAGATTGAGACAGGCGAGGGCCGAATGCCGACGCCGATTCCGAACGTACCCTGAAATATGAGAACAACGCCCACGAGGAGCAGGGAGAGTTTCCGAGGTAAGCAGGGATCTTGAAATAAAGCGGACATGACCTTTTCACCAGCTAGCCAGGCGACGGCGCGCGCATCGACAGCCATCGTCGCGGCGATCTGCTCCGGCGCGGTGACCGGCAGCGAGCAGGTTTCGCCGGCGCAGATGAACGCCGCCGGCTCCGCCATCGCAGCCGAGCTTTGCCGCCGCGGGATGGTCTGGTGGCAGCGCGTCCTTCGACGGCGCGCGGATCACGATGCGGTCGAGGAACGGCTGCTTCAACGCCGCCGCGAGCAGCGCCGCGGCGCCGGGTCGCCGGTGCCGGCAACGACGATCTCGGTTGCGCGCAGCCGCAGGTCCAAGGCGTCCAGCAGCGCAACGTGCATGAACAGATTGTCCGCCGCCAGCGGCAGCAGGCCGTCGAACAGGCGATCGGCCTGATCACGCCAGGAATGCTGCCCGGTGAAGCCGGCGAGCCGCACCAGATTCTGCGCGGCAACCGCATTGGGATTGGGGGTGGCGTCGTCGCTGCTCGAGTTCGGACGTACCACCAGGCCTTCGGCATCGTCAGCGGTGAGGAAATATCCGCCGGTCTGCGCATTGGCATAGTGACGGTCGAGCGCGGCCTGCCACGCGAGCGCGCGTTCGAGATACGCGCCTTCGCCGGTCGCCTCATGCAGCGCCAGCGCGCTGCGGATCATGTTGGCATGGTCGGAGGCAAGGCCGGGAAACAGCAACCGGTCCGCGCGCCAGGAATGGCCGAGGCGGTCGCCCTTCGACATCTTGCCGTCGACGAACAGGAATGCGCGCGCCGCCATCTGCAGCCAGGACGGCTCGTCGAAATGAACGCCGGCGTTGACCAGCGCGGCGATCATCATCCCGTTCCAGTCCGCCAGCACCTTGTCGTCGAGCCCGGGGCGCACCCGCTTGTCGCGGACCGCGAGCAGCCGGCGTCGCAGCGCCGCGAGCCGTGTTTCGTCTTCCGCGGTCGCGGGAACGCGCGCGAGCCGGTTGAGGATGGTGTGGCCCTCGAAATTTCCCTCGGGCGTGACCTCGTAATGCCGCGCGAAGAAGTCCGCGTCATCCTTGCCGATGACGTGCTCGATCTCATCGGGCGTCCAGACGTAGAACTTGCCCTCCTCGCCTTCCGAATTGGCGTCGAGCGAAGCGCAGAACGCGCCGCCCTCCGTCGTCATCTCGCGGGCAAGCCATTCGACGGTTTCCTGTGCGCGGGTCTTGAACAGCGGATTGCCGGAGCGCCCATGCGCCAGCGCCAGCAGTTCGAGCAGCTGCGCGTTGTCGTAGAGCATTTTCTCGAAATGCGGCACCAGCCAGCGCTCATCGACCGAATAGCGCGAGAAGCCGCCACCGAGATGATCGTAGATGCCGCCCTGGCAGATGCGCTCAAGCGTGATCTCGACCGCCGCGAAGTAGCGCGCCTCGCCGGTGCGCTGCCCGGCGCGCCACAGGAATTCGAGCAGCATGCATTGCGGGAATTTCGGCGCGCCACGCATGCCGCCGTGCACGGGATCGATCAGTCCGCCGAGCTGCTGGGCGGCGCGGTTGAGCTCGGCCGGTCCGATGACGACCTTGCCCTTCGGCGTCGCCACCTCCGACAGCCGCTGCATCAGCGCGCTGCGATTGTGCTCGACGCTCTGCGGCTCTTCCCGGAACACGCGCGATACTTCGCGCAGCACATCCGCGAAGGCCGGCTTGCCGTAGCGGCTCTGCTTCGGGAAATAGGTGCCGCCCCAGAACGGCTCGCCCTGAGGCGTCAGGAACATGGTCAGCGGCCAGCCACCATGCTCGCCCATCAGGTGCAACGCCGACATGTAGATCTGGTCGATGTCGGGACGCTCCTCGCGATCGACTTTGATGTTGACGAACAGCTCGTTCATCACCGCGGCGGTGGCGTCGTCCTCGAAGCTCTCGTGCGCCATGACATGGCACCAGTGGCAGGCGGCATAGCCGACCGAGAGCAGGATCGGCTTGTTGGCCTGCTTGGCTTCCGCCAGTGCGGCCGGGTTCCAGGGCCACCAATCCACCGGATTGTGCTTGTGCTGGAGGAGATAGGGCGAGGTTTCCTGCGCCAGACGGTTTTGGTGGGCGGTAGCCGGGGTCGATGCCATAAAGCGATAATGCCAGTAATGGGCGATCGTTCAACCGACCACCAAAGCGTGCAATGAGGGGCGTGCCTTGAGCAGCCAGGACAGCGAGCCTCAAGCCGGCCGGGCTGACGAGGGCTTCCGGATCGGGCCGGATGACGTTCTCATCTTGCCGCTGGTCGTGGTCGCGTTTGCCGTCTGGCGCATCCTGCGACGCGCGTTTTTCATCCTGATCGACATCATCGATTTTCTGTTCCCGATCCTGCTGCAGTTGATGCGGTTTCCATTGTTCACCTTGCGCATCATCGGTGACGGCCTTGCGGCGCTGCTCAAGGGCATCGTCCGCATCCTGCCGGTCGGCGGCGCACGCCGCGCGGCCTGGCGCGACGTCGTCAGCGAGTATTGGGCGTGGCTGCGCCAAAAGTTCAGCTACAAGGCGTTCGAGGAGGCCGTGCACCACGCCTTCGAAAATGGAATGGCGTGGGTGTTCAAGACCTGCCGGACGCTCACCCCGCGCGCCGCATTTTTAGTGCTGATCGGCGCCGTTCTCTGGCTTCCGATTTCATTTGCCATCGCGACATTGATGCACGCCGTGCTGATCGCCAAAGCCTTGTCGCTGCCGGCCTGGATGCAGCTCCTGCATCCGTTGGCAACCGTGATCGCCAAGACCAAGCTGCTCGTCCTGCCGGTCTATCCGGCGGCCTGGCCACAGGCGAAGCAGTATCCAGCAATGCAGTCACTGGTCCGGTTCTGGAATTATCTTGCGGCGCACTACTTCGCGCGCAAGACCGGCTTTCGCTATCGGCAAACGGAAATCGTCGCTGCGAAGACCAGCGACGTCTTGCGGCACACAGCAGCCGCCACCGGTCTGAGCCGGCTTTGGAATGCCGTGCTCGCGGGGGTCAACGGCGCGGCGGCTTGGATCCGCAAGGCGGCCTGGACCGTGATGACGCGCATCATCGCGGTGCTGTCGCGGTTCCCGATTTTCGGCGGGATCGTGCAACGCTACACCGAGCGCTACGACCAGGCGAACCGCGAGCCCGCGCCCAAATTCAGCGAACGGGCGCGCGGATTCTTCCAGCGGTGGTCAATCAAGTTCACCGCCGAGTATTACGACGACAAGAAACGGCACGCTGCTGTGAAAGGGCATGCTAGCGCGTAGTGTGTAGCGGGAGGTCCGCCCCGGATTTCGCTTCGCTTCATCCGGGCTACGATCGAGACGGTACTTCTTCGCACGGTCCATCAGGTAGCAGGTCGCAACGATCGAGCGGCTCGGACGTGCGGCGTTGTGGACGTAGCACTTCTCCATGCGGTCGGGCGTAATGAGCGTAATCCGGAAATAGCCGTCCACATCGGCGCCGGTGATCGTTCGGTTGTCGTTTGAAAGCGCCCAGGCGAACGGCTCCTTGTTGTTGGCGACCGACGACGACGAATAGCCCCAGGCGACGCGGCCTTCCTGACCTTGCACGACATGAGTTGCTTCAATGTCCCGGACGCGCGGCGGATTGGCCGTGGTCTGCTTGCCCGGGTGATGCGCGTGATTGCCGAAGACGACCGCCTTTCCTTTTCCCGACCAGGTGCCTCTGAGATCAGGAACCGCGGCGTCCTGCGCAGGTGCGGCGGAAGCGGTGACACCAAGAAGCGCTGCCGCAAGAACGAAATACTTCATTGCTGGTCTCCCGTGCTGTCGGCTGGTCTCAAACACGCGGAACAATGATCACGCCGCTTTAAGTAACGCGAGTGGCATCGGCTAAAATTTGTCTCGTAATGTCCTGGGGCCTTGCCTCTCGGCTGCTGGTATAGGTCCGCTAGTGTCCCGATTCCGAAGTTCGTACCATTCTCGCGGCAGCCTCCTAGACGAACTTCGGAATCGAAGGACACTAGCTGTGGAGCCTCAACAGGTTGTCCTCGGATAGACCGAGGCGACTGATGGGTGTGTTGGCTTTCAAGCTACCATGTGGCCGATGCCAATTGTAGCGATGGAGCCAGTGCGAGCAGCTCGGCCGATCGCTGATCCGAGTTTTGGTAGGCTCGCGCGTAGGCCCATTCGCGCAGTGCGGTTTGGATGAAGCGCTCGGCTTTGCCATTGGTCTTCGGCGTGTAGGGCCTGGTGAAGATTTGGCGAAGGCCGAGGCGTTTGCAGGCGGCCCGGAAAGTCTTTGACCGGTAGCACGAGCCGTTGTCCGTCATCACGCGCTCGATGCGGATTCCAAGCTTGGCGTAATAGGCAACGGCGGCCTCAAGGAAGGCGACAGCGCTCTCCTTGCGCTGGTTGGCCATGATCTGCACGAAAGCGACGCGCGAGGCATCGTCGATGCAGACATGGACGAACTCCCAACCGATGCCGCGGTGACGGTTGACCGCGCCAGGATATCGTCCGGTGATGCGATGCCCGACGGAGCCGATCCGGCCGAGCTTTTTGATATCGAGATGGATGAGCTCGCCCGGGTGCTCGCGTTCATAGCGCCGGATCGGTTCGGCCGGCTCCAAGGCACTGAGCTTGTTCAAGCCGAGCCGACGCAGAACACGGCTGACGGTGGCTGGCGAGACGCCGGTCTCGGCGGCGATCTGCTTGCCAGTCCAGCGCTGGCGGCGCAGCCGCTCGATCTCCTCGACCACCGCCTGGGGTGTCGGCCGGCGCAGCCGATGCGGCCGGGATGAGCGATCCTGCAATCCCGCCAATCCTTCGCGGCGATATCGATCAACCCACTTCCGAACGGTCCGCGGGCAGACGCCTGCGGCTTCGGCGACGGCCTCCGGCGTCTGCCCGCTCGCAACCTGCCGTACAATCCGCTCTCGACCGCGCGGCGTGAGCCGGGCATTCTTATGCACGTTCATCCGGTTCTCCCTCGGAATCTGAAGCTTCAGCAACCTCAGCTTCCTCGGTCAGGACCGGATGGACAACCTACTGAAAGCTCACAACTAGCAACTCATTGAGTCTAGTGTGGCTTTGGTTCAGAAGTCCGCATGTCGAACCCACCGCAAGGATGATGCGGACTTCTGAACCGCCACACTAGTGAACGCCACCAACGACACCATCTTCGCCCTCTCCTCCGGCCGGCCGCCGGTGGCGATTGCCGTGATCCGCATTTCGGGCCCGCGCAGCGGCGCCGCCCTCGAGGCGCTCATCGGCCGCATACCGGAGCCGCGCAAGGCAGCCCTGGCAAACGTGCGCGATCCCACAACCGGCGAGGCCATCGACCAGGCGCTGGCGCTCTGGTTTCCCGGTCCCCGCAGCGAGACCGGGGAGGACGTCGCGGAGCTCCAGCTCCACGGCGGCCATGCGGTGATCGCCGCGGTGCTCGCGGCGCTCGGCCGGCTCAAGGGGCTGCGGCTGGCAGAGCCGGGCGAGTTCACCCGCCGCGCCTTCGAGCACGGCCAGCTCGACCTCACCCAGGTCGAGGCGCTTGCCGACCTGATCGGCGCCGAGACCGAGGCGCAGCGCCGGCAGGCGTTCCAGCAGATGCGCGGCCTGCTTGGCGACCGCGCCGAGGCATGGCGGACGCGCGTCATCGAAGCGCTGGCGCAGGTCGAGGCCGCGATCGATTTCTCCGACGAGGGCGACGTGCCGAAGGATCTGATCGCACGCGCGCTCGCGATCGCTCGGCCGCTGGCCGATGAGATTGCCGCGGCGCTGACGGGCGCCGAGCGCGGCGAACGATTGCGCGAAGGGCTTTGGATCGTGATCGCGGGTCCGCCCAACGCCGGCAAGTCGACGCTTCTCAACAGAATTGCACGACGAGAAGCGGCAATCGTGTCGCCGATCGCCGGCACCACGCGCGACGTGATTGAGGTGCATCTCGATCTCAACGGCTATCCGGTCAATCTCATCGACACCGCCGGCATCCGCGAATCGTCCGATGACCCAGTCGAACGCGAGGGTATGCGTCGCGCACGCGATCAGGCGGGGCGCGCGAATCTGGTGCTGTGGGTGATCGATGCGACAGCCGCCGACGCGAACACGACCACGATCCCGCCGGGTGTCACGCACTGGACCGTGCTCAACAAGCTGGACCTCGTCAGTCCGCAGCAGCTTCCGCGACTCGAGTGGCAGTTCAAGAACAAGGCCGGCGCGCACTTGATCTCGGCGACGACCGGAGCGGGGCTCGATGGCCTCATCGATGCGATCGTCGAATTCGCGGAGCAGACCTTCACGCTGGAGCCGGCGCTGGTGACGCGCGAGCGTCAGCGCAAAGTGTTGACCGGGGTTGTACAATCTATGGTTGAATTTATAAAACTGGCGGAGCGAGGTGCCGGCGAAGAGCTCATCGCCGAGCAACTTCGCCTCGCCGCCTCCGGGCTTGGCCGGCTCACCGGCCGCATCGACGTCGAAGACATTCTCGAAGTGATCTTCCGCGACTTCTGCATCGGGAAGTGAATCGTCCAGCGACGGATGACTCACGGCCGAGTCGGTCTCCCTCCGCTCATTCCAGCGAAAGCGGGAATCCAGAAATCTTTTGAGTCACTGGGTCCCCGCTTTCGCGGGGACGAGCGGATGCGACAGACACGATGTTTCACGTGAAACACGCAAACGGTTTTTGACCGAGAAGAGCGCCACCGCTAATACCCCTTCGGAGAATTCAAGAATGCAAACGCGGTTCGACGTCATCGTCGTGGGCGGTGGTCATGCCGGCTGTGAAGCCGCAGCCGCGGCCGCGCGCATGGGCGCATCGACCGCGCTGGTGACGCACCAGTTCGCGACCGTCGGCGCGATGTCCTGCAATCCCGCGATCGGAGGACTCGGCAAGGGTCATCTGGTCCGCGAGATCGACGCGCTCGACGGCCTCATGGGCCGCGTCGCGGATCGCGGGCGGAATCCAGTTCCGGGTGCTCAATCGCCGCAAGGGTCCGGCGGTGCGCGGACCGCGCGCCCAGGCCGACCGCCGCCGCTACGCCGCAGCGATGCAGGCAGCCATCGCCGCGACCGCCAATCTGACCGTGGTCGAAGGCGAAGCCGACGACCTGGTCGTGACCGGCGGCCGGACCGCCGGACTGAGACTCAAGGACGGCCGCGAGCTCTCGGCGGGCGCAGTCGTGCTGACGACCGGGACCTTTCTGCGCGGCCTGATCCACATCGGCGAACGGCAGACGCCGGCGGGCCGGGTCGGGGAGGCGCCGGCGATCGGGCTGTCCCTGACGCTGGAACGGCTCGGCTTCGCGCTCGGCCGGCTCAAGACCGGGACGCCGCCGCGGATCGACGGGACGCACCATCGACTGGGCCGCGCTCGAGATGCAGCCGGGCGACGAGCCGCCGGAGCCGTTCTCGATGATGACCGCCCGGATCGAGAACCCGCAGATCCAGTGCGGGATCACCCGGACCACCGAGGCGACCCACCGAATCATCCGTGAGAACGTGCATCGCTCGCCGATGTATTCCGGACAGATCGCGAGCAGGGGACCGCGCTATTGCCCCTCGATCGAGGACAAGATCGTGCGCTTCGGCGAGCGCGACGGGCACCAGATTTTCCTCGAGCCGGAGGGCCTCGACGACACCACGGTCTACCCGAACGGCATTTCCACCTCGCTGCCGGAGGAGGTCCAGCGCGCCCTGGTCGCAACGATTCCGGGGCTCGAAAAGGCGCGGGTGGCGCGGCCCGGCTACGCCATCGAATACGACCATGTCGACCCGCGCGAGCTGAAGCCGACCCTGGAAACCAAGCGCCTGCCGGGGCTGTTCCTGGCCGGCCAGATCAACGGCACGACCGGCTATGAGGAGGCCGCGGCCCAGGGCCTGGTGGCCGGGCTCAATGCGGCGGCGAGGGCAGGCGAGGGCGCCGGGATCGTGTTCGACCGCGCCGAAGGCTATCTCGGGGTGATGATCGACGACCTCGTCACCAAGGGGGTCACCGAGCCCTATCGGATGTTCACCTCACGGGCCGAATACCGGCTGACGCTGCGGGCCGACAACGCCGATCAGCGGCTGACCTCCCGGGGGGTCGCGATCGGCTGCGTGGGCCCGGACGCGCCGGGACGCCCATGCCAGCAAGATGGCAGCGCTGGCGGAGATCCGGGAGTTTGCGACGTCGGTTTCACTGACGCCGAACGAGGGGCTCCGGCACGGACTGGCGTTGAACCGGGACGGCCAGCGCCGGTCGGCGTTTGAGCTCCTCTCCTTCCCCACCATCGGGATTTCGGACGTCACCCGCATCTGGCCACGCTTCGGGATGTTTCACGTGAAACACCTGGAGCAGATCGAGATCGACGCCAAGTACGAGGTCTATCTCTCCCGCCAGGCCGCCGATATCGCCGCCTTCCGGCGCGACGAAAGCCTCGAACTGCCGGACGACATCGACTACGCCGCGGTGAAGGGGCTCTCCAATGAAGCGCGGGCAAAGCTCGCCGCGCTCCGCCCCCGGACCATCGGCCAGGCCGGCCGGATCGACGGCCTGACCCCCGCCGCCCTGACCCTTCTGGTGGGCCACATGCGGCGCGGCCGAAAGGCGGCGTCGTAGCCCGGATGAAGCGAAGCGAAATCCGGGGCCTGTCCCCGCATTACGCTGCGCTCCATGCGGGCTACGGACGCCCGCGCGTAACCGCCGCAGGATGACGGATCAGGGTCTGAGTTCACCGCAGATGCCCAAACTAGACACCAAACCCGACCTCGCGACCGACCGCGCCGAGGCACTACGGTTAACACCTGTTTCACGTGAAACACTTCAGCGCCTCGACGTGTTCGTCGAGACCCTGCTGACCTGGACCGCGCATACGAATCTGATCGGCGCCAGCACCATCCCTCACCTCTGGACCCGGCACATCGCCGATTCGCTCCAACTCCTCGACCTCGCCCCCAACGCGCGGGTCTGGGTCGATCTCGGCAGCGGCGCCGGATTCCCCGGCCTGGTGATCGCATGCGCGCTGGCGGACACGCCGGGTGCCGAAATCCATCTGGTTGAAAGCATCGGCAAAAAAGTTGCGTTCCTGCGCGAAGCCGTCCACACCACGGGGGTGCCGGCAGTGGTCCACCACGAGCGCATCGAAAAATTTGTCGACGGTTTCCACCGCAAGCCGGACGTCGTGACCGCTCGTGCACTGGCTCCGCTAAAATCTCTTTTGGATCAAAGCTTTAGCCTGTTGAAAACTGGGGCTATGGGCCTGTTTCCGAAGGGACAAGATGTCGATGCTGAATTGACCGAAGCCACTAAATACTGGAACATTAAGGTTAATCTCGTTCCCAGCCGTACAGATTCGAAAGGCCGCGTTGTCGTGGTCCATGCGCTGGAACGACGCGCGGCGGCGGCCAATTTGAAACGTCGCAAGCCGGCGCGACGGTCGAGGTGAGGCCATGGCCACAACGGAATCATCGGTGATCAGCTCACCGGTTGGACTTGCAACGCCGCGTGCGCCGTCACGATCGCCGCGCGTGCTCGCGATCGCGAATCAAAAAGGCGGCGTCGGGAAGACGACCACCGCGATCAATCTCGGCACCGCGCTCGCCGCCATCGGCGAGCATGTGCTGATCGTCGATCTCGATCCGCAAGGCAATGCATCGACCGGTCTCGGCATTGATCGCAAGACGCGGCGCTATTCAACCTACGACGTGCTCACCGGCGAAGCGCCGCTGCGCGAAGCCGTCATGCCGACGGTGGTGCCGCGTCTGTCGATCGCGCCGTCGACGCTCGATCTGTCCGGCCTGGAATTGGAGATCGGTCAGGAGCGTGACCGCGCATACCGGTTGCGCAATGCGCTCACGCCGGCGAACGCCACGGCGCCCGGCATCGCCGACTTCACCTATGTGCTGGTGGATTGTCCGCCGTCGCTCAATCTTCTCACGGTGAATGCGATGGCGGCGGCGAATGCGATCCTGGTTCCGCTGCAATGCGAGTTCTTCGCGCTCGAAGGACTCTCGCAACTGCTTGAAGACCGTGGATCAGGTGAAGGAGACGCTCAATCCCGGGCTCACCATCCACGGCATCGTGCTCACGATGCACGACGCGCGCAACAATCTCTCCAACCAGGTCGCCGAGGACGTTCGCACCCACATGGGACACAAGGTCTACGACACCATGATCCCGCGCAATGTGCGCGTGTCGGAAGCGCCGTCCTACGGCAAGCCGGTGCTGGTCTACGATCTCAAATGCGTCGGCAGCGAAGCCTATCTGCGGCTCGCGACCGAGGTCATCCAGCGCGAAAAGGAATTGCGTGCGGTGTAGCCCGCATGGAGCGCAGCGTAATGCGGGACGGGCGTCCCCGGATTTCGCTTCGCTCCATCCGGGCTACGAACAAAAACACTCACAAGAAGCACCGGAGCAACGCAAGCGCGTGAAATCACCATTGAGACTGCTATCAGGAGACAATGCTATGGCCGAAGACGGGCGATCGCGACTGGGCCGCGGCCTCGCCGCGCTCATCGGCGACGTCGGCGAGGAGACCAAGACCGTCGATCGCGGGCGCAACGCCCGCAAGGCACCGATCGAGCTGATCAAGGCGAACCCGCGCAACCCGCGCCGTAACTTTTCGCGATTCGGAGCTCGACGAGCTTGCGGATTCGATCAAGGAGCGCGGCATCATTCAGCCGATCGTCGTGCGCGCGATGAAGGGCTCGACCGATCAGCTTCGAGATCGTCGCCGGCGAACGGCGCTGGCGCGCAGCGCAGCGCGCCGGCCTGCATGAGGTGCCGATCGTCGTGATCGAGGCGACTGATGCACAAGCGTTAGAATTAGCGATCATCGAGAACGTGCAGCGCGCCGATCTCAATCCGCTGGAAGAGGCGATGGGCTACCAGTCGCTGATCGACGAATACAAGCACAGCCAGAACGACGTCGCGCAGTTCGTCGGCAAGAGCCGCAGCCACGTCGCCAACACGCTGCGGCTGCTGCAGCTCCCGGATACGGTGAAGGCCTACATCAACGCCGGCCAGCTCACCGCCGGCCATGCCCGCGCCCTGGTCGGGCAACCGAACGCGGACGAGCTTGCGCGTGACATCGTCAACCGCGGGCTCAACGTGCGCCAGGTCGAAGCGATGGCGCAGCAAAAGGACGGCAAGCCGCACGCGAAGTCAGCGAAGGGCGGCAAGCCGCAGTACAAGGATGCCGACACCATGGCGCTGGAGCGGCGCGTGTCCGATGCGCTCGGCCTCAACGTCACCATCGACCACAGGGGCAAGGGTGGCGTGCTGCACGTCGAGTACAAGGAGCTCGAGCAGCTTGAGCAAGTGGTGCAGAAGCTGGTGCGGACGTAGCGGCGACGCACAGTTTGTAGCCCGCATGGAGCGCAGCGCAATGCGGGGCAGGACGGCGCATGGTACGCTATCGGCGTAACTTTGTTCCTGGCGGCACGTATTTCTTTACTGTCACGACTGCAGACCGTCGCTCTTCCGCACTCATCGACCACATTGCCTCACTTCGCCACGCATTTCGCGTAGCGCGTGCCGAACGGCCTTTCGACATCGATGCCATCGTCATCCTGCCTGATCACCTCCATACGGTCATGACGTTGCCGGACGGCAACTCCGATTTTCCAGGGCGATGGCGAAGGGTGAAGAGCTTGTTCACACGCCGCGCGCTCAAGAGCGGTCTGCAGGCAGAGCGGAATACCCGTGGAGAGTATGATTTATGGCAGCGGCGTTTCTGGGAACATACAATACGGGACGAAACCGACCTGACGCGGCATGTCGATTACATCCATTTCAATCCCATCAAGCATGGTCTCGTCTCGCGTGTCAGCGACTGGCCGCATTCATCATTCCATCGCTACGTGCGGCTCGGGTGGTTGCCCCAGGACTGGGGCGGAACGGTTGTTGATTCAGCGAAAGGATTCGGCGAGCGGACAGGCTGATCCCGGATTTCGCTTCGCTCCATCCGGGCTACAACGGCGCCACCTGTGGCCTGCATGGAGCGCAGCGCAATGCGGGTCATCAATCCTTGCGGCGCGCCGCCATTGCCATCGACAACAACATCCGCTGGATGATCGCCTCCGCGAGGTCGGCGTTGAGGCGCGACTGCAACGTCGCGTCCGCGATCTGCGTCATCGCCGCTTGCAGGCGCGCCGACGACCACGCCCGCAGCGCCGCCTGTGCGAGCGGCACGCGGCTGAAGTGCAGCCACATGCCGCCGACGGCTCCGTCGGCCGACTGCCCGTCATCGACCGCGAGGCGCGCCTTGTGCAGCAGGCTCGCGTGGCGCGCGGCGGCGAACAGGATCGCGCCCGACGACGTGCCGGCATTGCGCGCCTTGGTGTACTGGAACTCGACGTCGGCGAGCTTGCCGGCGAACGCCGCGTCGATCAGCGCATCGAGCGCCAGCGCTGACGCGTCGGTCACGACAGCGGCGACGTCATCGAGCTCCACCTGCTTCTTGCCGTGGGCGTAGAGCGCAAGCTTCTGCAGCTCGCTGCGTGACGCGAGGCGGTCGCCGCCGAGGAGCGGCACCAGCGCGGCGCGCGCCTCCGGTGCGATCGTGAGACCGGCCGCCTGCATTTCCGAATCGATGAGCCGCGGGAGATCCTTCTCGCTGTCGGGATAGCAGGCGAGCACCGCGGCGTTCTTCGCCTTCTCGCAGATGGCACGCAGCGGCGCATTTTTGCGCAGCTCGCCGGCCTCGATCACGACGCGGCATTCCTTCGGCGCGGCGCCGAGCAGCACCTCGACCGCGGGGGCGAGATTGCGCGCGCCGGCTTTGACCCACACCGCGCGCCGGCCACCGAACAGCGGGATCGTGTTCGCCTCCTCGACCAACCGCGACGGCTCCGAGGCGACGAGGTCGCCTTCCAGTCGCACCAGCGAAAACGGATCGTTGAGGTCGTCGACCGAGGCGCGCACCAGCGCTTCCGCGCGCTCACGCACCAGCCCGGCGTCCGCGCCATACACCAGCACGACCGGCTGCGCCGGACTGGGCTTGGCGACGAAAGCATCGACCTGGGCGGCTTTGAGCGCGGTCATACGGAGGGTCTATCAGATTGTGTAGCCCGCATGGAGCGCAGCGCAATGCGGGACAGTACTGGCATTTGGCCCCGGATTTCGCTCCGCTCCATCCGGGCTACAAGAGATCACGCCACCACGTTGACGATCCGGCCCGGCACCACGATCACCTTCTTCGGCGGCTTGCCTTCGAGCGCGCGCTGCACGGCTTCGAGCGCCAGCACCGCCTTTTCAATGTCCGCGTTCGAAGCGTCGCGCGGCACCGTGACGTCGGCGCGCTTCTTGCCGTTGACCTGCACCGGCAGCGTGACGGTGTTCTCGACCAGCAGGTCCGGCTCGAGCGTCGGCCAGGGCTGCGTCGCCAGCAATGTGTCGTGCCCGAGCGCCGCCCAGCATTCCTCGGCGAGGTGCGGCATCATCGGCTGGAACAGCTTCACCAGGATCTCCGCCGCCTCGCGCACCGCCCAGGCGTAGTCCGGCGTCGGCGCGGTCTCCTGCGAGCCGATCGACGACGCTAGAACGCGTTGGCGAATTCGTAGAGATGCGCGACCGCGACATTGAAGTGCAGCTTCTCGATCGCGTCCGACACTTTTGCCAAGGCGCCATGCGACGCCTTGCGCAGCGTCAGCGCCCCCTCCCCGAACGCCGCCGGACGTTGCGCCGGCGCCTGCTCCGCCACCTCGGCCGCCTCGCCGACCAGCCGCCAGAGCCGCTGCGTAAATCGCCAGGCGCCCTGCACGCCGCGCTCGGTCCATTCGACGTCGCGCTCGGGCGGCGAATCCGACAGCATGAACCAGCGCGCGACGTCGGCGCCGTAGCTGCCCATGATGTCGTCGGGGTCGATGACGTTCTTCTTCGACTTCGACATCTTCTCGATCGCGCCGATCTCGACCGGCGCGCCGGTCGCGGTGATCTTGGCGCGCCGCGCCTCGCCCTCGCTCTCGATCGTGACCGCGGCCGGCTCGACCCACTCGCCGTCCGGCGTCTTGTAGGTCTCGTGCACGACCATGCCCTGGGTGAACAGGCCGGCGAACGGCTCGTCGAGGCCGATGTGGCCGGTCTTCTTCATCGCGCGGGTGAAGAAGCGCGAGTAGAGCAAATGCAAAATCGCGTGCTCGATGCCGCCGATGTACTGGTCGACCGGCAGCCAGCGGTCGACCACCGTGCGGTCGGTCGGCGCGGTCTCCAGCCAGGGGTCGGTGAAGCGCGCGAAGTACCAGGACGAATCGACGAACGTGTCCATGGTGTCGGTCTCGCGCCGCGCCGGCTTGCCGCATTGCGGGCACTCGACATTCTTCCAGGTCGGATGGCGGTCGAGCGGATTGCCGGGGCGGTCGAAGGTCACGTCCTCCGGCAGCTTGACGGGTAGGTCACTGGCCGGCACCGGCACCACGCCGCAGGCCTCGCAGTGGATGATCGGGATCGGGCAGCCCCAGTAGCGCTGCCGCGAGATGCCCCAGTCGCGCAGGCGATAATTGACCTGGCGCTGGGCCACTGGCCGACCGCCCCTCGCCTCCTTCTCCAGCCGCTTCGCGACCTCCTGCTGCGCCTGCGGCACGGACATGCCGTCGAGGAAGCGCGAATTGATCAGCGTGCCGTCGCCGTCATAGGCGGTGTCGGTGATGACGAAGGACTTCGGGTCCTGCCCCGGCGGGCAGACCACCGGCGTGTTGCCGAGGCCGTACTTGTTGACGAAGTCGAGGTCGCGCTGGTCGTGCGCCGGGCAGCCGAAGATCGCGCCGGTGCCGTAGTCCATCAGGATGAAGTTCGCCACGTAGACCGGCAGCTTGCCATGACGGGTCGAACGGATGGATGGCGCGGATGCCGGTGTCGAAGCCCTGCTTCTCGGCGGTCTCGATCGCCTCCTGCGCGGTGCCCATGCGCTTGCATTCGGCGATGAAGTCGGCGAGCGCCTTGTTCTTCTTCGCCGCCGCCTGCGCGATCGGATGGTCGGGCGCGACCGCGACGAAGCGCGCGCCGAACAGCGTGTCGCCGCGGGTGGTGAAGATCTCCAGCTCATCCTCGCCGGCGGGCGTGGTCTTCGGGTCGAGCGCGAAGCGGACCAGCAGGCCCTCCGAGCGGCCGATCCAGTTCTTCTGCATCAGCCGGACTTTTTCCGGCCAGCGCTCCAGCGTGTCGAGCTTCGCCAGCAGGTCCTCGGCGTAGTCGCTGATCTTGAAGAACCACTGCGTCAGCTCGCGCTGCTCGACCGGCGCGCCCGAGCGCCAGCCCTTGCCGTCGATCACCTGCTCGTTGGCGAGCACGGTCATGTCGACCGGGTCCCAGTTCACCTTCGACTGCTTGCGCTCGACCAGCCCCGCCTTGAGGAAGTCGAGGAACATCTTCTGCTGGTGCTTGTAGTAGGACGGGTCGCAGGTCGCGATCTCGCGCGCCCAGTCGAGCGAGAGCCCCATCGACTGGAGCTGCGACTTCATCGCCGCGATGTTCTGGCGCGTCCAGGCGCCCGGATGCACCTTGCGCTCCATGGCGGCGTTCTCCGCCGGCATGCCGAAGGCGTCCCAGCCCATCGGATGCAGCACGGTGAAGCCGCGCGCGCGTTTGTAGCGCGCGACCACGTCGCCCATGGTGTAGTTGCGCACGTGCCCCATGTGGATGCGCCCCGACGGATAGGGGAACATCTCGAGGACGTAATAGGTCTCCGGCACGGGTTTGCCGGCGGCGGCCTTCAGCTCGTCATTCGACGTCGCGAAGATGCCGGCGTCGTCCCATTTTTTCTGCCAGCGCGGCTCGGCGACGCGGGGGTTGTAGCGGTCGGGTTTGGGGGATTCGGCGGTCATTGGCGGCTCTATTAGGGCCCGGAGCGCAGATAAGGAAGGCCAGTTTTGACCATCGCGAAAGGAGATTTGGCGGAACGATATTTTGGAAGTGCTTTCTTGACCCCGACCACGACTGAGAACCGATTTGAGCACAAGTTCGCGCGGGTGGTCGCGGGCTGCGAATGAGCGGCGCAACCGCATGCGAAAGAGTGTTTCAAGTCAACTCCTGATTGCGCCTGCGTCGGCACGATTCCGAGCGATGCCGCGGTCGCAACGCTCCCGCAGTTCAACCGTTGATATAAGCGAGCGCCCAAATAACAGAAAGCTAATGGTTTATCGAGTATCGGTATGCGTTGGGGCGGGTGGCGAGTGTTATGCCGTTCGAGCGCGTAAAGAGTATCGGGCGCGAATGCCTTCCATATATCGGCCGCAGCGCGGCGCTGATCGGGGCGATCCTGATCGGCATCGTCTGGCTCAGCGTGCATTTGTTCCTGGAGAACGAACGCAACAGCGCCGAGCAGGCGGCGGTCAGGAACGCGCTGAACCTGTCCGGCGCATTCGAGCAGCACCTGTCGCGTTCGCTTGCCGAAATCGACCGCGCCCTCAAGATCGTCCGCGCGCGCTATACGCGAAACCCGGAAGAGTTCGATCTGGTCGGCTGGTTGCGGACGGATCCGATCTTCGACAATGAAGTGCTGCAGGTCAGCATCATCGATCGCGACGGCTACCTGAAGCTGAGCAGCGTCAGCGCCACGAAGTTCGCCGGCATCGATCTGAGCGACCGGGAGCATTATCGAGTTCCACCGCGATTCCCAAAGCGATGACCTGCTCATCAGCCGGCCGGTCGTCGGGCGCACCACCGGGAAATGGTCCGTCCAGCTCGCGCGGCGCATCGAGCATGACGACGGCTCGTTTGGCGGCGTGATCGTCGCGTCGCTCGATCCGGCTTATCTGACGCGCATCTACAACGCCGTGAACATCGGGGCGGATGGGTACATCCGGGTCTTCGGCACCGATGGGATCGTTCGCGCCACCAGTGGTACATCGATGTCGCAGCTCGGGCGGGACCTATCCCAAAGCGATATTTTCACGCGATATCCGGATGCGGCCACCGGCTGGTACTACATCGACAGCGTTCTGGGCGATCACGTACAGCGGCTCATCGTGTTTCGACGGGTCGCGAGCTATCCGCTGATCATTTCCATCGCCCAGTCGTCGCGCGAAATCCTCGCGTCGCTCGATCGCAAGCGAAGCATCGGCTATCTCGTCGCCTCGCTTCTTACGATCCTGATTTTTGCCGTGACGGTGTTCAGCGTGCGCGGCAGCATGGCGCGGGAGGCGAACAAAAAGCGCCTCGAGCACACCAACATGCTGCTCCAGACGACCGTTGCAAACATCCCGCACGGCGTTTGCATGTACGGCGCCGACCACAAGCTGGAAATCGCCAACGCGCTGTACAGTACGATGTACGGTCTCGACCCGAAGCAGGCGAGGCCCGGGGTCGCGCTGGCGGACGTTGTCAAGGCACGCATAGCGATCGGCAGCTGCCCGAAGGATTCGGAAAAATATCTCACGGATCGTCTCGCGGAAGCGTTCCTGCCGACGGCCGGCTACATCATCAACGAGCTGCAGGACGGGCGGGTGATTGCGATCAGCCATCAGGCCATGCCCGACGGCGGCGCGGTCGCCATCCATCAGGACATCACGGCGCAGAAACGGGCCGAAGAAAAGATCTCCCATCTGGCGCACTACGACGCCTTGACCAACCTCGCCAATCGCGTGCGGTTCCTCGAATACGTCGATGCCGCGGCGAAAAACTATCGGACACACGACAAGACATTCGCCGTGCACCTTCTCGACCTCGATCACTTCAAGGAGGTGAACGACTCGCTCGGCCATGCCGTGGGCGACACCTTGCTGATCGAGGCGGCGGCGCGGCTGCGGGCCAGCGTCGGGCCCGACGACCTTGTGGCCCGGCTCGGGGGCGACGAATTTACCGTCTTGCAGGAGCTTGGCGACTCCGGCCCGCACGGCGCCGTCGAACTGGCGGAGAAGCTTCTTCAGGTCATCGGCAAGCCGTTCGACGTCGACGGTCATCTGCTGACCGTCGAAACCAGCATCGGCATTGCGGTCGCTCCCGACCACGGTCTGGCGCCGAACGAGCTCTTGAAGCGCGCCGACCTCGCGCTCTATCGCGCGAAGTCGAGCGGCCGCAATGGCTGGCGGCTGTTCGAACCCAATATGGAGCAGGAAGCCCGTTCGCGGCTTGCGCTTGCGATGGACCTTCGGGGCGCAATCCAGCGCGGAGGAATTCGAGCTGCACTACCAGCCGGTCGTCTCACTTGCGAACGAGGATGCGGTCGGCGCCGAGGCGCTCCTGCGCTGGCGCGACGGCCACGGGATGCTGATCCCGCCCATCCAATTCATCCCGCTGGCGGAGGACACTGGATTGATCATCCCGCTCGGCGAGTGGGTTCTCCGGCGGGCCTGTCAGGATGCAGCCGGCTGGCCGTCGCACTTGCGGGTCGCGGTCAACCTTTCGCCGGTCCAGTTCCGGGGCACCGACATTGTCGAGGTCGTCAGGCAGACGCTGGCGCAATCGGGATTGCCGGCGAGCCGACTCGAGCTCGAAGTCACCGAATTGGTGCTCCTGCAACACAACGAGCAGAATCTCCGCGTGCTGCATCAGCTCCGGGAGCTCGGAATCGCGATCGTGCTCGACGACTTCGGTACCGGCTATTCGTCGATGAGCTATCTGCTGAGCTTCCCGTTCGACAAGATCAAGATCGACCGCAAGTTCGTGGCGGACCTGCCGACCCGCAATGACTGCGCGGCGATCGTAGGCGCGGTGTCCGGCCTGGCCAGAAGCCTCAATATTTCCACCACGGCAGAAGGCGTGGAAACCGTCCAGCAGGTGTCGCTCCTGCGCGCGGCCGGTTGCACGCTCGCGCAGGGCTACCTGTTCGGCAGGCCATGTCCGAATGCGGAGCTGAAGTTCGGACCGGCAACGATGTCGCAGCGGGTCGCCGTCGCATCCTGAGCGGTTCGCTTGCGCCGAAATCATTGCACTGGATTTTTCGTGGCGGCGGTCTCCGCCGCCATGCCGAAGGCGTCCCCGCCCGTCGGATGCAGCACGGTGAAGCCGCGCGCGCGTTTGTAGCGCGCGACCACGTCGCCCGTCCTTCACGACGACCACCGCTAAGTTTTCATGGTGGTAGAGGCTGTAGGATCGGGCGGCTGCATCCTTGCTGACGGCGAAATCGATGGCAGATCTTTTCGATGTCGTTCAAATCGGGGCGAGCGGTCATTCAGGTACTTCCGCAGGATCGGTGGTGGCATCAACAGCAGCGCCGCAAACTGGTTGGCTTCGACTTCCATGCGGGCATAACGATCGCTTTCTTTCGCGGCCCAACGGCCCAGGTCCTGACGCGAACACAGGAACTCCCCCGGCTTCACCGGCTGGTGTGCCATGATCAGGAAGTGTCCGAGTTCGTGGCTCGATGGTGAACCGCCGCCGTCCTCCCTTGGCCTCCCTGTTCACGAGAATAATGCCGGTTTGACGGTTCTCGTCGGTGAGCAGCCCGCCCTCGTAGCCCTCGGTTTTCGAGCTCCCTTAATTGAGTCGATATCGAGTTGGATAGCTAATCGGTCGACCGGAATCGGAATTGTGAGATCGGCTTCGACCTTCAAAATCTTGGCAACCAGCGCCATCGGCGAGCCGGCCCCATCGAGATCGAGCCGAGTGATCTTCATTTGTCTCCGCCAGAGGTGCGGGACTTGAGGTGATCCATCATGAGCTGGATCGCCTCACGATCCTTTGGGGTGAGTTCCTTGAGCTCGCGATACATCGCGACAACCTGTGGGTCCTCGTTCTTGCCTGCGGGGTTTTCGCCGATGAGTTCAGAAACGCTGACACCAAAGCACTTCGCCAAGTTTGGTCAGCAGCTCGATAGATGGATTTCGGCTCTTGCCGGTTTCCAGGTCCCAGATGTGATTTTTGGAGGCGTCTACGGCATCCGCAACTTGTTGAAGTGATTTATTTTTTTTCAGTCTCAGGGCTTTGAGCTTCGACGCCAGCGTCATCATTTGCTTCCTGAAATTAAGGCGGCGCGACTCGTGCCGCGCCGTCCATCTGACGGATTTGTACCACACCATCTTGACAGCGCGCAACCGTCCAGATAAAGATGTACGAAATCGTTGGCATGGTGTCTGCGATCAGAGGCAAAGGAAAGTCATGGGAAAGAACCAACACGTCGTTCCCCACAATGGTAGCTGGGCCGTTCGGGGCGAACACAACTCGCGGGTTTCGTCGATGCACGACACGCAGGCCGCTGCCATCGACGCAGGCCGTGCCGCAGCTCAACGCGAACACAGCGAACTAGTGATCCACCGCACCAACGGCCAAATCAGAGACAAGGATTTGCATGGCCACGATCGCTTCCCGCCGCGCGGATAGAGATCAGCCGTCCGGTGTGCCGAACTATTTTTTAAAATTTTCGACGGATACTCATTCGATGACCAAACCCAATTTTCGTTCAGTCACGTGGAAACGCAACCTCAATCAAATTCCAACGCCGGTGAAGGCCAAGCTGGAAGCACAGCCTGATGCGAATTTCGTCGCGGGATATTGTAAAGTCTATTCCCACGGCGGTGCTGCAAGGCCGCATGTTTGGCCACATGGGAATTGGAATCATCAATGGTGCCCTGAGCCATCTGGCACGTATCCTTCCACCGGCCGTCATGGGCAAGTATTCAACCCGGAACAGGGAGGGATGGACTGTCGTCCGGCGCGATCTGCCGAAGATCACCGAGATGTTCTACCTTGATACTCCAAACTTCGGCGATTGGTCGCGCGGTTCACACACAATCGAGTACGAGCGCGAAGTCTATCAACGCGACTATATTGATCCGCTGGAATGCGAGCTCCTGATCGAGATTATGCATCAAGATGAATCTGAGGCGGTCTTTAAAGTCGTCGTCGATCTGCCCCTCGATCGGAGCAGCAACACGTTTGACGAACAGTTGCTGTTCGCGCTCAATCTTCTGCAAGAAAATCTGGGCAGCGCCGACGTGTTGCCAACCAATGCGAAAGCCGAGCAACTACTTTCGACGCTCGGTCTCAGCCTGGCAAATTTTTCCGCCAGGTACTGCTGATGACGTTGTTCGCAGCGCAATTGCTGGCATGCGCAGGGCCAACTCGGAGCAGCAAGAGCGAGTACGCGAGCGAGTGGCCATGTTCAATGCTTTGCGACCTCAATGCTTTTTGCGAGGGCAAGGCGGCCTCAACAGTTACGTGGGCGCCCTTTTTGCCGACGACTTGGTGGTGTTTGAGAACGTTCGCTATGGGAATGCGCTCTACGTCTTGTTTGCGGATTGGAAGGACGTTTCACAGCGCTCGCGAATCGACTTGTTGCGCGCTCGTGACGTGAGATTTGAGCGCTTCGTTCACGCCCCGGCTGGCAGGAACGCTTTGAAGAATTTATTCGCGCAGAGAAGCGCAGACGGGGACTTGGCGACGGTGAAGCGCCGAGACAGAGCCGCTTGCGCGGTCTATAGCAGGCACTGTCCGCACCGCGATTTCGCGCCGCACTCTGGCATTGATTTGATGCGCGTTCGCCGGTACGAGATGCCCGCCGATGTCGCCAACCAATCTCCTCCTAGGCCCGCTCCATTTGCTGTCGTGCTGACTACCGCCCGCACACAGCTCCGCTGGCAAGGAAAACCCAAATGCACCACACCACCCTCGGCCGCACCGGCCTCAAGGTCAGCGTCGCCGGCCTCGGCACCGGCGGCTTCAGCCGGCTCGGCCTCAAGACCGGCCTCACCGAGGATCAGTCCGCCGGGATGATCCATGAGGCCTACGACCTCGGCGTCAATTTCATCGACACCGCGCCGAGCTACGGCACCGAGGGCGTGGTGGGGAAGGCGCTGAAGACGCTCCCGCGCGACAAGGTCGTGGTCGCGACCAAGGCGCAGATCGGCCGCGACGGCAACTTCCTGCCGGCGGAGCGCGTGGTCGCGAGCCTCGACAAGTCGCTCGCCGCCATGGGCACCGACTATGTCGACGTGTTCAACCTGCACGGCATCGAGCCGCCGGAATACGAGCACGCCATCAACGTCATCGCGCCGGCGCTCGTCGAAGAGAAGCGCAAGGGCAAGATCCGCCACATCGGCATCACCGAGAATCCGATCACCGATCACACCAACGCGATGTTCGATCAGGCGAAGCGCGACGACGTCTGGGAAGTGCTCATGGTCGGCTTCTCCATGCTGCACCAGGGCGCGCGCACGCGCGTGTTTCCGACGACTCGCGCGCGGGGCATCGGCACGCTGCTGATGTTCGCGGTGCGCTCGATCTTCGCCGATCCGCCGCGGGTCGCGCGCGAGCTGCGCGAGCTTGCCGCCAAGGGCCTGGTCGAGAAATCGCTGGGCGACACCGACGATCCGCTTGGCTTCCTGCGTGCACGACGGCGGCGCGGCGAACATGACCGAGGCGGCGTATCGCTATGTGCGGCACGAGCCCGGCGTCGACGTCGTGCTGTTCGGTACCGGCAGCGCCGCGCATATGCGCGAGAACATCGCCGCGATCAACAAGCCGCCATTGCCGGAGGCCGACCGCGCGAAGCTCAAGACGCTGTTCGGCCACCTGGAGAACGGCATCGGCCTCGACGGCCACGCCGGCAGGACGCGGTAAGCCGCGATCTTCCCTCTCGCATCCGCCAGCTCTCTCCCCGTCATCCTGAGGAGCGCCGACGAGGCGGCGCCTCGAAGGATGACGGCCCGGCTGCTGCACATCGTGGCCGTGCATCCTTCGAGGGCCGCTTAACGGCTCGCACCTCAGGATGACGGAGATGGATTTACCGCACCCATACCTCCGATAGAGGCTCCGCTCTCTCATCCGCTCACTCCCGCGAAAGCGGGAATCCAGAATCTTCTTGCGCTGGGTCCCCGCTTTCCACCTTCGCGCTGCGCGCTTCGGCGGACTAAACCCGCCGTAGCTCGCACCGAGCGTAGGCGGGTCGCGGGGACGAGCGGAAGAGATCTCGTTGCGCATCCCCGCTACTCATCGTCGGTACAACACCGAAAGGTCGATTTCTGTGTCTAGCGGCACGGAATTTTTTGACTCGCGTCAGGACTCCACGACTATGTCCGTCGTCCCGTTCGCTTGAGGGTGCTCTCGCGAGGCATTGCGAAGGCAGGACGGGATGCGGCGTCCCGCGCGTTGCCTTGCACGCAACTCCCGGGAGGCTCCGGAAACGCGGCCCTCCGCCACTATGAGCGGACGCGAGGAGCTCGCATGACCGAGAAGCCGCAAGCTTCGACGTCATGCGCGGTACCGGAGTCTAAAAATCCCGCGGTGGAGCGCCGAGAGGCGAGCGTCCTACGTTACTGGACGCGAGGCGTCCGCTGACGCCTGCGGGCGTACGTCACTCGCCCGCGAAAGGGTGCCGCTGCACCCGAGCGCCTGTCGGCGCTCCGCTCCCTCGCTTTGTGTGAGGGGAATTGGCAAACCTCGGAGAGCTTATGCCTCGCGAGAAGGATGACGCATGCGTGAATTTCGCAGCGTGTAGCCCGCATGGAGCGAAGCGGAATGCGGGAATGTATGTCGAGGAAGCGCCGATCCCCGGATTTCGCTTCGCTCTCCGGGCTACATGCTGTGACGGATACAAGACTGAGCCTAGTTCACTGCGCCTTGATGCCCGCCGCCTTGATGATCGGCCACCAGCGGTCGAGCTCGGCCTTGTGATGGGCGGCGAGCGCCTGCGGCGATTGCAACTCTGGCGGCGGGATCGCGTGACCGAGATCGGCAAACCGCTTCTGCACGCCCGGATCGGCGAACGCCGCGCTCACCGCGGCATTGAGCTTCGCGATGATATCCTTCGGCGTGCCCTTGGGCGCCCACAAGCCATGCCAGAACTCGATCTGATCGCCCGGCAATCCGCCTTCCGCCAGCGTCGGGACGTCGGGCGCGCCGGCCCAGCGCTTGTTCGCCAGCACGCCGAACACCTTCACCATGCCGGCGCGGAACTGCTGCATGGTCTGCGCGGCTTCGAGACAACTGATGTCGACCTGGCCGGCGACCAGATCCTGCAACGCCGGCGCGCCGCCCTTGTAAGGAACGACCGCGAATTTGGTGCCGGTCTTGATCTGGAAATCGATGAAGCAGATATGCGCGGCGCTGCCGGCGCCGACGATCGCGCCGGTGCCCTTGTCCGGATTGGCTTTCAGCCACGCGATCAGCTCTTTCAGATTGTTCGCCGGAGGGATTTGCGCCCGAGGATCCAGAGATAGGACGTTGTGAGCAGCGAGATCGGCTCGAAGTCGTTGATCACGTCATAGGGCGTCGGCGTGATGGCGGGCCCGCCGACATGCGAGGTCCACTGCCCGACATTGAGCGTGTAGCCGTCGGGCGCGGCGCGCGCGACCCGCGCGCCACCGATCGTGCCCGCGGCACCGCCGATGTTCTCGACCACGACGGTCTGCCCGAGCGTCGTCTTCATATGGTCCGCGAGGATCCGCGCGACGGTGTCGGTCGGCCCGCCGGGCGCGAAGCCGACGACGAGGGTGATCGGCTTCGACGGAAAAGATTGTGCCTGCGCACCGGCGACGCCGCCGAGGGCGGCGACAAACGCAATGACAAACGATGCAATGATCTTCACGTGTTCCATCCCCTGATTTCTTGTTTTGCGGGATGGAGGGTGACACGGGAGTTGCCGGGGGAAAAAGTCAGTGATGCTGTCGCTCCGGAATTCTGTCATACGATGGCCGGGCACGGTTTCTAAGCGAGGCTGCGGCACGGTATAGAGCGGTACAGGATAGAGCGGTACAGGAGGCGTCGTCGGCAGCCGGGCAGACGGGCGTCATTGTTGGCGGAGAAATCCATGGGTGTGTCTGGCAAGACGGCGCTGGTGACGGGGTCGACCAGCGGAATCGGACTGGGCATTGCGGCAGAGCTCGCGAGCCGAGGGCGCCAAAATCGTCCTCAACGGATTCGGTGATGCCGCCGAGATCGAGAAAATGCGGTCGGACCTGGCGCGAGAACGAATTCGGCGTCAACTACAGCCGCGCCGACATGTCCAGGCCGGCGCAGAACACCGACATGATGAAGCCCGCCGGCGCAGGAGTTCGGCGGCGTCGACATCCTCGTCAACAATGCCGGCATCCAGCATGTCGCGCCGATCGAGGAATTCCCCGACGAGAAGTGGGAAGTGATCATCCCCATCAACCTTTTGCGTAATTCCATACGGGATGAGGCTCGTGGTACCCGGGATGAGGCTGCAAGGGCTGGGGCCGCATCGTCATACTGCCTCGGCCCATGCGCTCGTCGCCTCCCCATTCAAGTCCGCCTATGTGGCGGCGAAGCACGGCATCGCCGGCTCACGAAGACGGTGGCGCTGGAAGTGGACGCATAATGGCATGACCGTCAATGTCGGCCCGGGCGACGTCTGACGCCGCTGGTCGAAAAGCAGATCCCCGATATCGCGAAGGCGCGCGGAATCACCAAGGAAGGTCATTCACGGTGTGCTGTTGGAGGCGCAGCCGACAAAGAGTTCGTCCATGGTGGACCAGGTCGCGGCACTGGCGATATTCTCTGCGTCGATGCCGCGGCGTCGATCACCGGCGCGCTGCTTCCGATCCATGGCGGCTGGACCGCCCATTTAGCAGCCCTGCCCTCGCCTCGGTCAGTTCGCGACCGGACGATGAGCTCACCGCTCATCGACGGCCTTGCCGTTATCCGCGTCGGCAGTCCGCCGGTCCGCTGCGTAAGCCGCTCGTATAGCGGCGGCTGCACCACGATCGCGCGCACGCCATCCGCCGCAATCGGCGGCGCGCCGGCGCGCGCCAGCGCCGCCAATAGTTCCTGACGCCGCGCTGGTGACGGATCGTCGCGATAGGCGATCAGCGCGTTGATGGTCTCAGCGGTCAGGACGATCGCATCGCCCGACCACCGGCGGCAGGAACGCCCGCTCGGGCGGTTGCCGCGCCGAATTTTTCGGGCAGGGCGACACCTGGTCCGGTGAACCGTCTGCTTTTGCGACTGCGGCTGGATCACCGCCCGCAGTTGCGGATTGGTATGCAGCGCGATGTCGAGGCGCGACCGTGGGCGATGGCGAAGATCGCCAGTGCGGACGTCGCCATCGCCAACCGCGGACGCGGCAACAGCCATTCGATCAATCCAGCGAATCCGGCGCCGCGTTTCGCGTCAGCGGCGGGGCGCCGATCCTTCGAGCGCAACCGCGAGCGCGGTTGCCGGCGCCGGCGGCATCTGATGCCTTGCCTCGATCTGAGTCGACCCATGCCACCGAGGGCCATCAGGTCGTCGCGGCGCGCCGGTGAACGGACGAGCTCCGCCTCGAATGCCTCGCGCTCGGGCGCGGTCATGCTGTCGTCGAGATAG
>CAWKMR010000004.1:0-69846 GCA_963850705.1 uncultured Alphaproteobacteria bacterium
ACACCACCCTCGGCCGCACCGGCCTTCGTGTCAGTGTCGCCGGGCTCGGCACCGGCGGCTTCAGCCGGCTCGGCCTCAAGACCGGCCTCACCGAGGATCAGTCCGCCGCCATGATCCATGAGGCCTACGATCTCGGCGTCAATTTCATCGACACCGCGCCGAGCTACGGCACCGAGGGCGTGGTGGGCAAAGCGCTGAAGACGCTCCCGCGCGACAAGGTCGTGGTCGCGACCAAGGCGCAGATCGGCCGCGACGGCAACTTCCTGCCGGCGGAGCGCGTGGTCGCGAGCCTGGACAAGTCGCTGGCCGACATGGGTATCGACTATGTCGACGTGTTCAACCTGCACGGCATCGAGCCGCCGGAATACGAGCACGCCATCAACGTCATCGCGCCGGCGCTCGTCGAAGAGAAGCGCAAGGGCAAGATCCGCCACATCGGCATCACCGAGAATCCGATCACCGATCACACCAACGCGATGTTCGATCAGGCGAAGCGCGACGACGTCTGGGAAGTCCTCATGGTCGGCTTCTCCATGCTGCACCAGGGCGCGCGCACGCGCGTGTTTCCGACAACTCGCGCGCGGGGGATCGGCACGCTGCTGATGTTTGCGGTGCGCTCGATCTTCGCCGATCCGCCGCGGGTCGCGCGCGAGCTGCGCGAGCTTGCCGCCAAGGGCCTGGTCGAGAAATCGCTGGGCGACACCGACGATCCGCTTGGCTTCCTCGTGCACGAGGGCGGCGCGGCCAACATGACCGAGGCGGCGTATCGCTATGTGCGGCACGAGCCGGGCGTCGACGTCGTGCTGTTCGGCACCGGCAGCGCCGCGCATATGCGCGAGAACATCGCGGCGATCAACAAGCCACCACTGCCGGAGGCCGACCGCGCGAAGCTCAAAGCGCTGTTCGGCCACCTGGAGAACGGCATCGGCCTCGACGGCCACGCCGGCAGGACGCGGTAAGCCGCGATCTTCCCTCTCGCATCCGCCAGCCCTCTCCCCGTCATCCTGAGGTGGCCGCGAAGCGGCCCTCGAAGGATGCACGGCCCGGGCCGTCGCCCTTCGAGGCTCGCCATAGCGCGTTGAAGACGCGCGTACACGCGCTTATGGCTCGCACCTCAGGGTGACGGAGATGGATTTGCCGCAGCCATGCCTGCGTAGAGGCCCGGTCTCTCATCCGCTCACTCCCGCGCAAGCGGGAATCCAGAATCTTCTTGTGCTGGGTCCCCGCTTTCCACCTTCGCGCTGCGCGCTTCGGCGGACTCAAACCCGCCGTAGCTCGGACCGAGCGTAGGCGGGTCGCGGGGACGAGCGGATGAATTTCGTTGCGCATCCCCGCTACTCATCGACGGTGAACAGCCAAAGGTCGATTTCTGTGTCTGCCGGCACGGAAATTTTTAGACTCGCTTCAAAACTCCACGACTATGTCCGTCGTCCCGTCCGCCGAGGGTGTCTCGCGAGGCATTGCGAAGGCAGGACGGGATGCGGCGTCCCGCGCGTTGCCTTGCACGCAACTCCCGGGAGGCTCCGGAAACCGACCCTCCGCCACTATGAGCGGACGCGAGGAGCTCGCAGACGGTGAAGCGCACTTCGCTTCATCCCGCGCGGTCCGGAGTCTAAAAATCCCGCGGTGGAGCGCCGAGAGGCGAGCGTCCTACGTTACTGGACGCGAGACGCCCGCTGGCGTCTGCGGGCGTACGTCACTCGCCCGCGAAAGGGTGCCGCTGCACCCGAGCGCCTGTCGGCGCTCCGCTCCCTCACGTGTGTGAGGGGAAAATGGCAAGCCTCGGAGAGCTTATGCCTCGCGAGAAGGATGACGCATGCGTGAATTTCGCAGCGTGTAGCCCGCATGGAGCGAAGCGGAATGCGGGAATGTATGTCGAGGAAGCGCCGATCCCCGGATTTCGCTTCGCTCCATCCGGGCTACATGCTGTGACGGATACAAGACTGAGCCTAGTTCACTGCGCCTTGATGCCCGCCGCCTTGATGATCGGCCACCAGCGGTCGAGCTCGGCCTTGTGATGGGCGGCGAGCGCCTGCGGCGATTGCAACTCTGGCGGCGGGATCGCGTGACCGAGATCGGCAAACCGCTTCTGCACGCCCGGATCGGCGAACGCGGCGCTCACCGCAGCATTGAGCTTCGCGATGATATCCTTCGGCGTGCCCTTCGGCGCCCACAGGCCATGCCAGAACTCGATCTGGTCGCCCGGCAATCCGCCTTCCGCCAGCGTCGGGACATCGGGCGCGCCGGCCCAGCGCTTGTTCGCGAGCACGCCGAACACCTTCACCATGCCGGCGCGGAACTGCTGCATGGTCTGCGCGGCTTCGAGACAACTGATGTCGACCTGGCCGGCAACCAGATCCTGCAGCGCCGGTGCGCCGCCCTTGTAAGGAACGACCGCGAATTTGGTGCCGGTCTTGATCTGGAAATCGATGAAGCAGATATGCGCGGCGCTGCCGGCGCCGACGATCGCGCCGGTGCCCTTGTCGGGATTGGCTTTGAGCCACGCGATCAGCTCTTTCAGATTGTTCGCGGGGAGGGATTTGCGCCCGAGGATCCAGAGATAGGATGTTGTGAGCAGCGAGATCGGCTCGAAGTCGTTGATCACGTCATAGGGCGTCGGCGTGATGGCGGGCCCGCCGACATGCGAGGTCCACTGCCCGACATTGAGCGTGTAGCCGTCGGGCGCGGCGCGCGCGACCCGCGCGCCACCGATCGTGCCCGCGGCACCGCCGATGTTCTCGACCACGACGGTCTGGCCGAGCGTCGTCTTCATATGGTCCGCAAGGATCCGCGCGACGGTGTCGGTCGGCCCGCCGGGCGCGAAGCCGACGACGAGGGTGATCGGCTTCGACGGAAAAGATTGTGCCTGCGCACCGGCGACGCCGCCGAGGGCGGCGACAAACGCAATGACAAACGATGCAATGATCTTCACGTGTTCCATCCCCTGCATTTCTTGTTTTGCGGGATGGAGGGTGACACGGGAGTTGCCGGGGGAAAAAGTCAGTGATGCTGTCGCTCCGGAATTCTGTCATACGATGGCCGGGCACGGTTTCTAAGCGAGGCTGCGGCACGGTATAGAGCGGTACAGGAGGCGTCGTCGGCAGCCGGGCAGACGGGCGTCATTGTTGGCGGAGAAATCCATGGGTGTGTCTGGCAAGACGGCGCTGGTGACGGGGTCGACCAGCGGAATCGGACTGGGTATTGCGACCAAGCTCGCGAGCGAGGGCGCCAACATCGTCCTCAATGGCTTCGGCGATGCCGCCGCGATCGAGAAGATCCGGTCGGACCTGGCGCGGCAACACAATGTCGGCGTCATCTACAACGGCGCCGACATGACCAAGCCGGCGCAGATCGCCGACATGGTGAAGGCCGCGGCCAGGAATTCGGCGGCGTCGACATTGTGGTCAACAATGCCGGCATCCAGCACGTGGCTCCGATCGAAGAATTCCCGGTCGAGAAATGGGACGCGATCATCGCCATCAACCTTTCCGCGTCATTCCATACGGTGCGGCTCGCGGTCCCCGGTATGAAGCAGAAGGGCTGGGGACGTATCGTCAATATTGCCTCGGCCCATGCGCTGGTCGCCTCCCCGTTCAAGGCCGCCTATGTGGCGGCCAAGCACGGCATTGCCGGCCTGACCAAGACGGTTGCGCTGGAAGTGGCGCAGAATGGCATCACCATGAATGCCATCTGCCCCGGCTATGTGCTGACGCCGCTGGTCGAAAAGCAGATCCCCGATACCGCGAAGGCGCGCGGAATTACCGAGGAAGCCGTCATTCGCGATGTGCTGTTGGCGGCGCAGCCGACCAAGCGCTTCGTCCAGGTCGACGAGGTCGCGGCACTGACGAAATTTCTCTGCAGTGATGAAGCGGCGTCGATCACCGGCGCGCTGCTTCCGATCGACGGCGGCTGGACCGCCCAGTGAGCGGCCCTGCCCTGCCCTCGCCTCGGTCAGTTCGCGACCCCAATGATGAGCTCACCGCTCATCGACAGCCTTGCCGTTATCCGCGTCGGCAGTCCGCCGGTCCGCTGCGTGAGCCGCTCGTATAGCGGCGGCTGCACCACGATCGCGCGCACGCCATCCGCCGCAATCGGCGGCGCGCCGGCGCGCGCCAGCGCCGCCAATAGCTCCTGCCGCCGTGCTGGTGACGGATCGTCGCGATAGGCGATCAGCGCGTTGATGGTCTCGGCGGTCAGGACGATCGCATCGCCCGACAGCGACGGCAGGAACGCCCGCTCGGGCGGTTGCCGCGCCGAAGTTTCGGGCAGGGCGACACCTGGTCCGGGAACCGTGCTTTGCGACTGCGGCTGGATCACCGCCCGCAGTTGCGGATTGGTATGCAGCGCGATGTCGAGCGCGACCGTGGCGATGGCGAAGATCGCCAGTGCGGACGTCGCCATCGCCAACCGCGGACGCGGCAACAGCCATTCGATCCATCCGGCGAATCCGGCGCCGCGTTTCGCGTCAGCGGCGGGCGCCGGTCCTTCGAGCGCGACCGCGAGCGCGGTTGCCGGCGCCGGCGGCATCTGATGCCTTGCCTCGATCTGCTCGACCCATGCCACCGACGCCATCAGGTCGTCGCGGCGCGCCGGCGAACGGACGAGCTCCGCCTCGAATGCCTCGCGCTCGGGCGCGGTCATGCTGTCGTCGAGATAGGCTGCGAGCCTCAGCGCATCGGCGGCCGGACCATGGTCCGGCAGCGCTGCGCCATGGTCGCCGGTCTGGTCCTCCACGATCCCGCGGAGCCGCTGCGACACGGCACGGCCTTCCGCGGGCGAAAGCGGGCGGGAGCCTGCTTCGGCGGGGTCTGCCTGTCCGATCAGGCGCGCAATGATCTGTTCCAGCGACATCGTTTCCAGCGACTTTCGTGCCCCAGCACCTGGGGCTGGTCATCCATTGGGGCTCAGACGGACATGCGGAGATTTTTAACCGCAGAATTTTCAGAAAGTGCCTGGCGCAGCAGGCGCTCGGCCTGTTGCCGCAGGCGGTAGATCTCGGTCACCGGCCGGGCCATCAGTTTCGCGATCTCGCGGGCCGGCAATTCGCCGTTCCCGGCCATCACATGTTGAAGATAAAGGCGAATTTCCTGCGGCAAGCGGGCAATCGCCGCCCGGAGCGCGCCGGTCGCCTGCTCCAGCGTTTCCTCCTCCTGGCGAGCGAGGACGGCATCCTCGGGGGTCGGCCGGTCGTCCGGCAGCTCGCTTTCGCCGCTGCGCTCCTCCGAGGACCCCGGCAAAGCGACCAGACGGGGCCGGTCCTCCTCGCTGGCGCTGAAGTTCCGCGGCAGCGCCGCCCGCACCGCGGCGACCGCCGCAGCCATCGCGTCTGCACTGAGTTCGACCTTGCGCGCCCGCAGCGCCGTGCCGAGCTGTTGCTCGGGGCACTTCTCCCAATAAAGTTGCCGGAACACCTCCTGCTCGGTCTCCGGCAGGCGCGCGATCGCGGCCGGGAGACGCCGTCGCGGCACGTCTTTTCGCAGCCGATCGATACAGACATTGTTGACGATCCGCAGCACGAAACCGCCGAAGCTGCCCTGCCCGTCATACGCCAGGATACGGCGGTAATTGCCCTCGATCAGCGTCGAGACCACATCATGATAGATGTCGTCCTCGCCTTCGCCGGCCGCCGGGAAATAGCGGGTAATGGCGCGCTGCATGTCGCGTTTGAAGAAGTGCTCGAAAGCCCGCCAGCCGCGCTCGGGATTCTCCGACAACAGCCGGGCGACACGCTCCGACAGCACGTCGCGCAGCACCAGCCGCAGATAGGCCGAGACTCTCGCGCGGCCGTCGAAGGCGCGCAGCAATGCAAAATCGTCGGCGCGCAATTGCGCCATCACCTGGACAAAGACCTCCTCGGCTTCATTGTCCGGGAATGCCAGCCGGCAGGCGGTGTAGACGTCGCCCTGGCACTGCCGCACGAACCGCGCCCACGCATCGGGCTTGTGCGCGAAGACCGCGCGCAACATTTCGAGATCGGCTGCGCCTTGAGGTGATGCGCCACTGACCATGAGCGGGAAGTTCCGAGCGAGTCCCGTGAGGCGGATATCGGCGAATTGCGGAGGTAATTCCCCGCAAGGGGCGATTGCCCCTCACGCCCGGTGCGCGACTATACCGGCTTTGAATCGGGGCGTCGCCTGCCGTCTTTAGCGGGCCTGCGGGCGCGCATTAACATATTGATTAATCATCGTAATCACGATTATCGCCGTCATACGGCGCAAAATCCGCAGGCCGTCCGTCTGACCGGGCAACGGCCACCCCTTGGCCCAATCCAACCTCGGAGACCGCCATGAAGGCCCCGCTCGTCGCCCTCTCCCTCGTGCTGGCGACCGCCGCGTTTGGCGCGGCATCCGACGTCGGCAGCGCCGGTCTCGCGCTGGCGCTCTTCCTGGTCGCTGTCGCCGCCGGCCTCGCGCTGAGCTTCGCGCGCGAGGATTGGATCGCATCACCGTCACAGTGAAATTCTGCAACCGTCCGGAATCGGAAAGCTCGCCATGAAACCGGCTCTCGTCGCTCTCAGTCTCATTCTGGCGATCATCGCCGCAGGCATCGCGGTGAGCGTTCACAGCGCGACCCAGATCATCGCCAACGAGTTCGCCGGCTACCTGTGATCAGGCAAACGAACGTCAGCTCGCTTCCGCCAGCACGACCGCGCCGTGCGCAACAACTGCGTTACGGCCGCGCCGCTTGGCGGCGTAGAGCGCGATGTCGGCGGCTTCGACCAGGTGCTCGGCGTCCTGGGCGACACCGGGAATAAGCGACAGCAACCCCGATGCTGATCGTAACCTGCCCGTTCGGCGACGACGCGTGCGTCAGGCACAATCCCTCCACCGCGCGCCGCAGCCGTTCGCCTGCATTCAGCGCCGCATCGACGTCGACGCCCGGCATCAGCAATGCGAACTCCTCGCCGCCGTAACGCGCCGGTAGATCGTCTTCGCCTTTCGCGGTTTCCCTCAACAGCTTGCTGATCCGGCGCAGGCACACATCACCTTCGACGTGGCCGTAGCGGTCATTGAACAGCTTGAAGTAGTCGACGTCGATCATCAGCAGGGCGATCGGGCGATGAAGTTTGCCGGCACGCTGCCAGTCCGCCGCGAGCCGGGAATCGAAACCACGGCGATTGGAAAGGCCCGACAGCGCGTCGCTCGACGCGAGTTCCTCAAGGTGGCTGTTGGCCGCCCGCAATTGCTGCTCACGATCGGCGAGTTTCTGCGCCATGTCATTGAGCGCGATCGTAAGCGGCGCAAATTCCTTGGCCCAGGCCTCACGTGGTGCACGGGCCCGCAGATCACCACGGCCGAAGCGCTCGGCAGTGCGCGCCAGCGACCGGATCGGATCAACGATCAGGCGCTCTCCGCCGAACCACGCGATCATCAGGACCAGCAGGCCAAAAAAGCCGAGCTGCAGATAAGCGAGCAAGATCTCGCGGTCGGTGCGCTGGAGAACCTCCGCTTCGTTCAGACCCACCACAAGGCGTGCATCGCTCGACGGCACGCGCACGAATGCGAAAATCCGGCGGACGCCGTCGAGGCCCTCGGTGCGGACCGTCCCCTCGTCGGCCGGGCCGACGAGCTTGAAGAACGCGGTGTCCTCGACCTGCTTCCCGGTCCACGCGGACATGCTCGGATCGCTGGCGATGACCGTACCCATGCTGTCGATGAGCAGCACATTCGATCCGGGCCGGCGCTCGAGCGAGGTGACGAGGGCGTTCACCCACTGCAAATCGATCGACGTCATGATCGCCGCATGGACGTTCGGGTCGATGGCTTGTGTCGGATAGGCGGCGGCGAAGATCGGTCTGCGAGTCAGGCGGCCGATGGTGTAGTTGCCGACTGCGAATTCCCGCGTTTCCATTGCGGCCCGAAAATGTGGGCGGTCGGACATATCGACGCCGATCGCGGTTTTGATCGACGAGCACTTGACGATGCCGTCGGCGTCGACGATCGACATGCCGTTGACCCAGGACATGCTGCCGGCAAGATCGGATAGAAAGAAATTGCAGGTGGTGCCGGTGGCGATCATGCTGACATAGGCGCGCGCCATCACCTGCAGCATGGCCTTGGTCGTGGTGATGATCTCGCGCTGACCTTCGGCGCCACGGCGCGCGAGTTCCAGCACCTCGGTAGCGGTGTCGTCGATCCGCTCGAGCCGGGTCTGTTCAAGCAGGCGGACACGATCGAGCATCAGCGGCACGACCGCCAGCAGCGCCAGAATCGCCAGGCGGGCGCGGATGCTGAGAGTCGGCTTGCGCGCCGGTGCTGTGCTAAGGGAGTGATCAGCCGTCGTGTTCATTGCAAACCCCACCACCCGCTGCGACCCTACCAGGGAGGCATGAAGGGGCCTTTGGCGCGGTTGCTAAAGTTTTAGGGATGCCTCATTTGTCAGCAGAAGCGGCCACGATCGACAGCCGGCTGGCCGCGGTGCGGCAGGACATCGTCCAGGCCTGCCGCGATGCCGGCCGGGAACCTGGTTCAGTGACCCTGGTCGCCGTATCCAAGACATTCGAGGCAGCGGCCATCGAGCCGGTAATCGCGGCCGGGCAGCGGGTGTTCGGCGAGAACCGGGTGCAGGAGGCGAAGGCCAAATGGCCCGCCCTGCGCGAGCGCAACCCCGGGATCGAGCTTCATCTCATCGGGCCGCTGCAATCCAACAAAGCCCGGGAGGCGGTCGCGCTGTTTGATGCGATTCATTCCTTGGACCGGCCCAGCCTAGCCGAGGCACTGGCCAAGGAGATCGCCCGGCAGGGCCGGACGCCGCTGCTGTTTGTCGAGATCAATACCGGCGGCGAGCCGCAAAAATCCGGCGTATTGCCTGAACAGGCCGACGATTTCCTCAAGGATTGCCGGGACAAATACGGGCTACGGGTCGCCGGGCTGATGTGCCTGCCGCCGGCCGACGAACCGCCCGCCCCGCATTTCGCCCTCACCGCCAAGATCGCCCGCCGCAATGAAATGAATCTGCTTTCAATGGGAATGAGTGCAGACTTTCCGGCCGCCATTGCCATGGGTTCAACTCATGTCCGGATCGGAACGGCGATTTTTGGCGGTCGAAGCTAGAAATGAATCAGAATTTTTGTTTTTCGAGAGATGGCGGTCAGCAGGCGGCGTAGTTCATCCGCCCCCATCGCGACGCACCCCGCGGTCGGCCCCCGGTCCGGCCGCGCCACATGTAGAAACACCGCGCTGCCCCGCCCCGCCACCCGCGGCCGGGTGTTGTGGTCGATCTCGATCATGAGGTCGTAGAGCCCATCGGCCCGCCACAGCCGATCGCCTGGTTCATTGGCCGACCGGCGGAACGGGCGATTGTAGCGGCGGTCCGCGGGATCCTCACACCAGGCAATGTCCGGACCGATCCGCCGCGTGGGCAGAAGCGCCGGCGGCCGCGGCCCGCGATCGGGGCGCCACCAGAGCCGCAGCGGCCGGAACCGCCCGGCCGGGGTGGCGCCATCGCCTTCCCGCTTGTTGGCCCGGATACCGGATCGTCCCAGCGTGACCGGAATGGTACGATGGGCGGCGATCAGGATCCCTTGGCTGCGGCTCCCGGGGCGGGCGCGTATCCTGATCGTGGGCAAATTCATTGTCGTCTGGTAACCGGATTCGGGCGGCGCACGCGCATCCTTTTGCCCTTGTGTCCCGTATAAGTACCAACTGCCGCTTGCTCTTTTACGCCCGAATGCTCTATTTCGCCCAACGCCGCCGGTCTGCCGCGGGAGCCTTCCAGGGGCACTCTTGATGATCAATGCCCGCAAGATTCTGATCGTGGACGACGACGCGGAGCTGCGCGACGCGTTGGTCGAGCAGCTTGCGCTGCACGAGGAATTCGAGGCCAGCGCTGCCGAGTCCGGCACCAAGGGCGTGCAGGCCGCCAAGGCCGGGCAGGTCGACCTCGTGATCATGGACGTAGGCCTGCCGGACATCGACGGCCGCGAAGCCGTGCGCATCCTCCGCAAGAACGGGTTCAAGGCGCCGATCATCATGTTGACCGGCCACGACACCGATTCCGACACCATCCTGGGGCTGGAGTCGGGCGCGAACGACTACGTCACCAAGCCGTTCCGTTTTGCCGTGCTGCTCGCGCGCATCCGCGCCCAGTTGCGCCAGCACGAGGCGAGTGAAGACGCCGTTTTCACTATCGGGCCCTACTCATTCCGGCCGAGCGCCAAACTTCTGCTCAACCCCAAGGGTAGCAAGGTCCGCCTCACGGAAAAGGAGACCGCGATCCTGCGCTACCTCTACCGCGCCGGACAGCGGCCGGTGTCGCGCGAGACCTTGCTTCAGGAGGTGTGGGGATACAATTCCGGCGTCACCACGCACACGCTGGAAACGCACATCTACCGACTGCGGCAGAAGGTCGAGAAGGATGCCGCTACGCCGGCAATCCTGATCACCGAAGCGGGTGGCTACAAGCTGATGCCGTGATACCGTCAGTTCATGACGATTGAAGACGACATCGCTTTCTTCGAACGGGTTCCGACGCTCAACATGCTGGGGCGCCCGGCGCTGCGTATTCTCGCGATCGGCGCCGAGAGTCGTTACGTGCATTCGGGCGAGGTGCTGTTCAGCGCCGGCGATCCGGCCAACTCCGGCTTCGTGGTGCAGGAAGGCGCCTTCAACCTGACGGCACAGCAATCCGAAGGCGGCGACAGCATCGTCGTCGGACGCGGCACGCTGCTCGGGGAGCTCGCATTGCTCACCGAAACCGTGCGCCCCGTCACGGCGACCGCGCACGAGCCGTCGACGGTATTGCGCATCCCGCGCACATTGTTTCTCAAGATGCTCGAAGGCTATCCGGACGCTGCGAGCAAGCTTCGCGACATCATTGCCGCGCGTACCGACGAATCCACGCGCGAGATCTACGGCGTACGGACGATCCTCGACGCGAGCCGGCACTAGTTCTTTAAAATAATTCAAGACTATCGCCGCGTGCCCATGATTGTCCTCTCGCGGCCGCACCGTTACTCCCGGCGAATCAAATGTATGTCTCGATGGTCTGGACCTCGCGCATCAACAACGTGCGCCTCTACAAGTAGCCGCATCATCCTGCTACGGTCCCGCGGCTTACGCGGGAGATAATCCATGGCATTCACGAGTTGGCGCGGCGTCGTCGGCTGTATCAAACCGACCTTGCGCCCCGGCGGCCTCGAGGAACTGATCCGCATGCTGCCGGACGGCATCGGCGTGCTGCCGCTGTTCCTCAACATCAGCAAGGGCACCACCGACGAATTCAAGCGCGCGGTCGCGCCCTATGAGCCGCTGCTAGAGCAACTCGCCGAAGCGGGCTGTGACCTGATCCACCCGGAGGGCGCGCCACCGTTCATGCTGCTCGGCTACAAGGGCGAGGCGGACTTGCTCAAGAAGTGGGAGCGGGCGCACAAGATCCCGATGTTCACCTCGGGCTCGAACCACGTGCAGGCGCTGCGCGCGCTCAAGGCCAAGAAGATCGTCGGTGCGACCTACTTCACCGGCAAGATCAACGATGTGTTCTCGAAATATTTCGACGAGGCCGGGTTCGACGTGCTCGGCATGGAAGGCCTCGACGTCGCGTTCGGCGACGTCGGGCAGCTCTCGTCGCACCAGGTCTATGCCTTCGTGAAGCAGGCGTTCCTCAAGCACCGCAAGGCCGACGCGATCTATCTCCTCGGCTCCGGCTGGCGCGTGCTCGACGTCATCGACGCGCTCGAGCAGGACCTCGGCGTGCCGGTCGTGCATCCGATCCCGGCGCGCTGCTGGGAGATCCAGTTGCGGCTGTCGATCCGTCAGCCGGTGAGAGGATACGGGCGGCTGCTGGCGGAGATGATGCCGGGGTGAGGGCGCTGCGGCGCGCGGCTATTTCCCGCCGTCGGACGGAATCAGCCGCTTGGCGAGCGGCGCCCACTTGGCCAGATCGTTCTTGATGAAGACCGTCAGATCGGCGGGCGACATCCGTTCGAGCTCGAAGCCTGACGATACAAGACGACCGCCGAATTTCGGATTGTCGAGCGCTGCGCCGATGGCTTGGTTCATCTGCTGGGTGACAGGCGCGGGCAGGTTGGCGGGCGCCGCGAAGCCGAACCAGGTCGTCGCCACCATGTCGGGATAACCAAGCTCGCGCAGCGTCGGCACGCTGTCGAAGCCGGGCATCCGCCGCGCCGACGACACCGCGATCGGAATGACCAGGCCATTCTGCATCTGGCCGAGCGCCGCAGTCCAAGTCAGCGAGCCGAACTTCACATGACCGCCGACCAGATCGTTCATCGCCTGGCCGGAGCCTTTGTAGGCGACGTGGGCGAGGCGGACTTTTTCCTTCTCCGCCCAGTATTCGCCGACGAGGTGTCCGAGCGTGCCAGGCCCGGGCGACACATAGGGCAGGGGCTCCGTCTGCTTGCGGAGCAACGCGATCAGCTCCTTCAGGCTTTTCACACCGAGCGAGGGATGCACGACCATCACGATCGGCGGGCCGCCGACATAGGCGACGTTGGTGAAGCTCGTGACCGGATCGTAGCCGGCCTTGGCGCTGGTCAGCGGCGCGATGACATGGGTGCCGATCGAAGAGATCAGGAAGGTGTAGCCGTCCGGCGGCGCGCTGGCGACCTGCGCCGAGCCAATCAGGCCGCCGGCGCCGCCACGGTTCTCCAGCACGAATTGCTGGTTGAACTTTTCGCTCAGCGCTTCGCCGATGACGCGCCCGACCGTGTCCGACGAGCCGCCGGCGGCGAACGGCGACACCAGACGCACCGCACGTGTGGGCCAGTCCTGCGCGGCGCGCCGACGCACAGAGCGTCAGCAACGCGCCAAACGACGCAGCCATCAAACCAGCGGTGCGGCTCATCGCTGTGCCGTCAGGCCTGAGCGACCTTGCCGGCGTCGACCTTGAACACCTCGTCGAGGCACCAGCGCGCGACCTCGCTGCCGGTTGCAAGCCAGACGCCGTCGGCCTTCTTCATGTGCTGGATGATGGCGCGCATGGTTCGCGCGCGGCCGGCGCGGCCGGAAATATAGGGATGGAATTGGAACGGCACATAGGCCGGCGCGAGCTTCGATTCCTCGTGGAACTCGTCGAACATGCCTTTCCAGATCACCAGCGTCGCATCCGGGTTGCCGTGGTCGTCGTGGTAGGTGCGGCCGTCGCCGAACGGCTGCCGCGGCAGCTCGACCAGCACCTTGCCGTCCGCCTCCCACAGGAACGGCAGGTCGTGGGAGAACGAATTCGAGTTCCAGAGGAAGCCGTGCTTCATCAGAAGCTCGATACTGTTCGGGCTCTGGGTGCATGAGCGCCAGCCATAGGGCCGCCGCGCCGTGCGCGTCCGAATCATCTCGACGGTGCGGGTCTGGACGTCGTCTTCCTGCTCAAGCGTCAGATCGCGCGCGGTCTCGTGATGATAGCCGTGGCCGGCGATCTCGTGGCCCTTGGCGACGATCGCTTTCACCGCATCGGGATAGCGCTCCGCGATGCCGCCGCAGGTGAGGAAGGTCGCTTTGACGTTCTCCTCGTCGAGGATGCGCAGGATACGCCAGATCGCGGTGTGCGGGCCGTATTCGCACTGGGTCCATTCCTCGTTGTCGATCAGGCCGCTCGGCAGCGGCCGCACGTCTTCGCCGCCCTGGAAATCGAAGGTCAGGGTCACGGCAACCCGCTGCCCGTTCGGCCAGCGAATACGGTCGTTGTAGTGGAATTCCTTCAGCATGGCGGACCTCCGTGATCTCTTCTTCGCTCTTGGGAATATGAGCCACCATACCCGCATCGACCGGCCTACGAAAGGCCGCGCCTTATCCCGCCGGTTCGATGTGAAACGGCTGAGCCGGTTCGCCGCGCTGCCAGGTTTCCCACATCCGCAGATAGGCCGCTTCGATGTTGCGCCGGAAACGATCGGTGTCGAACAGCGGATGGGTCGTGCGGTTGCGCGGCGAGCTTGTCGCGCACGGCTTTCAGTGCTGCCGGATCCGTGGCGAGCCGCAACGCCAGTGCCTCGTAGTCCGAGAGATTGTGCGTCACCAGTTCCGGCAGCCCGATCGCGTTGAGCAGGCTCGCGGCGACCCGGCCGGCGAAGGCATTGCCCCGGCAGGTGACGACCGGAAGCCCGATCCACAGCGCGTCGCTCGCCGTGGTGTGGGCGTTGTAGGGCAGCGTGTCGAGGAAGAGATCGGCGAGGCGGTGGCGCGCGAGGTGATCCTCGAGCGTTGCCCGGTCCGCGAAGATGAGGCGCGTGGGGTCAATGCCGCGCGCCGCGGCTTCATTGCGCAGATTGCGCCCGGCAGCCTCATTGTCGCGCAGCAGCCAGAGCACGCTGCCGGGCACGCCGTTCAATAGCCGCATCCAGACGTCGAACACCGGCCGCCGGATCTTGTAGTTGTTGTTGAAGCAGCAGAACACGAATCCGGTCTCGGGCAGGCCGGCCGCCTCGCGCGTCGGCGTCTCTGCGGCAACGACGCGCTTACTGTCATTGACCTGGTAGCAGTCCGGCAGCTGGACGATCTTCTCGGCGTAGAGCGGCTGCTGGTCGAGCGGAAGCACGACCGGATCGGCGAGGATGTAGTCCAGAAAATCCGCGCCAATGGTGCCGGGATAACCGAGATAGCCGACCTGGATCGGCGCCGGGCGGTGCGCAAAGATCTCCGGCCGGGATTCATGGGTGAAGCCTTTGAGATCAACGGCGATGTCGACTTCGAGCTCGCGGAGCAGGGTGGCGATCTCACGGTCGTTCCGCGCGCGCACGTCATGGAACGCATCGAACGATCGGACCAGGCGGCTGCGGATCTCGCTGCCGTCGTCAGCGCCGAACGAGACGCCCAGCACCTCGAAGCGCGTGCGGTCATGCCGCTCGAACAGCTCGGCGATCAGGAACGCCGTCGCGTGCGCGCGAAAATCCGCCGAGAGATAGGCAATTCGTATCCTTTCGTGCCGATAGCGTGTTCCGTTCCACAACGATTGCGGACGCACCGGGATGCGGTCGCCAACGAAATTCTTTGCGCATTGCAAGTGCAGCACCGGATCGTCGCAATAGCCGACGAGGGTGAACGGCGTTACGCTCGATTTTCCCGCGGCCAAGTCGGCGCGGATCGCGTCGGCGAGGCCATCGCTTCGTGCCCAATCGCAGGTCGCGAGCGCTGGATCGATGATCCCGAACTTGTCGGGATGATCGCGCATGACCGCCTGGGCCTTCGCATAGCTCGCGAGCGAGTCCTCGAAGCGCTTGATCTCCTTGAACAGATTGCCGCGGTTGTAGAGCGTGTCGGCGTGGTCGTGACGTAGGGCCAGCGCGCTGTCATAGCTCGCCAGCGCCTCGTCGTAGCGCCGCAGGTCCTTGAGCACGGTGCCGCGGCTGTTGAGCGCCGCGATGTGGGTGGGCTCGATCGCCAGCGCCTTTCCAAAGGCCGCCAGCGCCTCCTCATGGCGTTCGAGCTTGAACAAGGCATTGCCGCGGTTGTGATGCACCTCGGCCGAGCCCGGCTGCAAGGCGAGCGCGGCGTCGTAGCTCGCCAGCGCCGCCTCGTAGCGCCCGAGCTTTGCGAGAATATTGCCCCGGTTGTAGTACGCCTCGGCGTAGTCCGGCTTGGTCGTGAGCGCGGCGCCGATCAGCTCCAGCGCCTCCGCACTGCGGCCCTGTTGGAACCGCAAAATGCCGAGGAAGTGGCGCGCCTCGGGGTGGTCGCGCCGCGCGTTAAGCACCTGCCGATAGCAGCGTTCAGCGTCGGCAAGCTGCCCACGCTGGTGCAGCGTCGTGGCCTGTTGGAGCAGTTCAGCGAGGTCGCGTGTCCTTGAGCGGGATAGGGACTTTGCCATCGCCCATCACAACGAGGTCGCTACGCGGACCAGGAAGTCCTCGAGCGCTGTAATGCATTCACGGTCCCGATACACCCGATGTCGATTGGCGGCCATGCGATCCTTGACCGCCGAGCGCCAGGCTTGATCGCACGCCAGCCGCACCGCGGTCGCGACGTAGTTGTCGCGCGTGCTGGCAATCGTGTCCTTCACGTCCATCATCGTCAGTAGCGCGGCTGTGTGGGCGCCGCGCATCAACGGTCCCCTCATCGTCACCACCGGCAGGGCGTGAACGAGGCCCTCGATCGTCGTATTGAACCCAGACCACCCAATGCTGTCCAGAACGATGTCGCAACACCCGATCGCCGCAGCGAAGGCATGTTCGTCGCATCGCGCCAGGATCACGCAATGATCGGCGGCTTTGAGATCGAACATCCGGAAGGCATCGTCGAGACGGCGCCGAAAGTCCTGCGTGGCGGCCGGGCCCTTCGGATGCTCGAGGAAGACAAATTGGCAGCCCTTCACTTCGCGCGCGATGCGCGGGAACACGTCATCATCCTGCGGCAGATACTTGAACAACGACTGCCCGCACCAGAACACGATCGTATTGGTCTTGAGCCCAAGCTCCGCGCGCGTGGTCACCGATGGCTGCGTATCCGGCGGCTCGTAGTACACGCCGATATTGGGGAGGCGCACCAGCCGTTCGGTGTAGTGCTCCTCGGCGTTATCAGGCTCCATCAGATCGCTGCTGAGGAAGTAGTCGATGGTCGGGAAGCCACTGGTGTCGGGATGGCCCCATGAATTGCATTGCACGGGCGCGAGGCGCTGCGCAGCCAACGCCGCCGACATCTGATCCATGCCGATATCGGGATAGAGCAGCACATGCGGCGCATCCTGGGCGATGATCTGCCGCCAGCGCGCGAGTGGCAGCGGTCCCGTGACGAAACGGTCGCAGACCTTCGACGCGACACGCGTTTCCTGATCCTGGATTGAACCGGTGTGATAGCCCAAGACCTCGAAGCGGTTGCGGTCCAATTGTTCGACCCAACCCTTCACTAGAATCTTCCAGACCGTGTGCCTCCAGAAATAGCCGGAGACGATGCCAACCCTGATGCGCTCGCCTCTCTGCGGCGCGGGTGGCGAGGGCAGCGGCGGATACCGCTTCGACATCAGGCCACAGGCCATACCGCCGTACATCGACTGCAGGTCGCGGTCGTTGTATCCCTGATAGCCGAGGAAGAACGGCTGGTACGAGCCGATCGCATCGGCGAGGCTATCGAGAGCGCCGCGCTCGGCATCGGCGCACAGTGCGCCCAACTTTCGCTCATAAGCAGCGCGTTGCGCATTGACCTCCGCGTCGTTGCGATAGAGCACCGGAAGCTCGGCCATGCAGGCCGCGAGCCTGGCTTTTGCGAAGTCGGGCTTCGCGGCCAGTGCGCGCTCGTAACTTTCGAGTGCTGCCTCGCGATGGTTCATGAGGTGTAGCAGGTCAGCCCGCTCAAGCAACGCGTCGGAATCGTTCGGCCGGGTTGAAAGAGCCGCATCGTAGCTTGCTAGCGCTTCTTGCTGCCGAGACATACGCCTCGAGCGCTTGCCCGCGGCTGACCAGCGTATCGGGGTCGCCGGGCCGCAGGGTCAACGCGTGATCCAGGCTCGCCAGCGCCTCGTCGAGCCGCCGTAGCATCAGAAGAGCGACCCCGCGGGCATGCAGCGCAACGGGATCGCGGCTGTTCAACGCCAGGGCGGCGTCGTAACGCGCCAGCGCCTCGTGGTGGCGGCCAAGCTCCAGCAGCGCGTGTCCGCAATTCGTGATCGCCTCGACATAATCCGGACGCCGCGCGACGGCGCGCTCGTAGCTCGCCAGCGCCTCGTCTAACTGCCCAAGCTCCTCGAGCACGGCGCCGCGATTGTTGTGGGCGTCGGCCCGGCCTGGATCGTGCGCGAGCACCCAATCGTAGCAGGCGAGCGCCTCGGCTCGACGGCCCAGCTGAAGCAACACGTTGCCGCGGTTCTGATGCGTCTCGATGTTGTCCGGGCTCAGCGCCAGCGCCTGGTCATAGCTCGCGAGCGCATCTTCAAAGCGCCCGAGCTGGGAGAGGACGTTACCGCGATTGTGGAGCGCCTCCGGATAGTCCGGCTTGGTCTTCAGCGCGGCGGCGATCAGCTCCAGCGCCTCGTCACTGCGGCCTTGCTGAAACCGCAGGATCCCCAGGAAATGCCGCGCCTCGGCGTCGTCGGGTGCGAGGGCAAACCCCGGCCGGTATGACGCTCGTGCCTCCGGCAGACGATTGAGGTTGCGCAGGCAATTGCTGCGCAGATAGAACGCCTCGGCATGTTCGGGCTCGGCCGCGAGTGCGCGGTCGTAGGCCGCGAGCGCTTCGTCGGAGCGACTCAGCTCCTCCAATACCTGCCCATAGCCGCAAAGCGTGTCCGCATGGTCGCTCTTTAGTTCGAGCGCGCGCTCAAAGCTCGCGAGCGCGTCGTCGACATGATGGAGCGCGAACAGGACTTTGCCGCGTCCGCCGAGCGCCTCGACGTCGTCGGCGCGTAGCGCCAGCGCGGCGTCGTAGCGCGCCAGCGCGTCCTGCTGGCGGCCGAGCGCCAGCAACACATGGCCGCAATTGGTGATCGCTTCAGCAAAGCCGGGCCGCAGCTTGACCGCCCGCTCGTAGCTCGCAAGCGCTTCATCCAACCGGCCGAGCTCCTTGAGCGCGGCGCCGCGATTGTTGTGGGTGTCGGGTTGGCCCGGATAGAGCGCCAGCACCCGGTCGTAGCTCGCCAGGGCCTCGGTATGCCGGCCGAGCCGCAGCAAGCACATTGCCGCGGTTCTGGTGCGCCTCAACGTAATCTGAAGCAAGCGCCAGCGCGTGATCGTAGTCCGCAAGCGCGTCGTCAAAGCGTCCGAGCTGGGAGAGGACATTGCCGCGGTTGTAGTAGGCCTCGGCGTAGTCCGGCTTGGTCTTGAGCGCGGCGCCGATCAGCTCCAGCGCCTCGGCGCCGCGGCCTTGTTGGGAGCGCAGGATGCCGAGGAAATGGCGCGCCTCGGCATGGTCGCGTCTGACGGTGAGGATTTGGCGATAGCAGCGCTCAGCGTCGGCAAGCTGGCCGCGCTGGTGCAGCGTCGTGGCCTGATGGAGCAGTTCAGCGAGATCGAGCGTCTTTGATCCGGATGGGGACTTTGCCATCGCCCATCACGCATCAGGTGTTCATGGACTCGAAGAATTCCGAGTTGTTCTTGGTGTTGCGCAGCTTGTCGAGCAGGAAGTCGATCGCGTCCATGGTGCCCATCGGATTGAGGATGCGGCGCAGGACGTAGATCTTCTTGAGCTGGTCGGGCGGCGTGAGCAGCTCTTCCTTGCGGGTGCCGGAGCGCGTGATGTCCATGGCCGGGAAGGTGCGCTTGTCGGCCACCTTGCGGTCGAGGATCAGTTCCGAGTTGCCGGTGCCCTTGAACTCTTCGAAAATCACTTCGTCCATGCGGCTGCCGGTATCGATCAGCGCGGTGGCGATGATCGTGAGCGAGCCGCCTTCCTCGATGTTGCGCGCGGCGCCGAAGAAGCGCTTCGGCCGCTGCAGCGCGTTGGCGTCGACACCGCCGGTCAGCACCTTGCCGGAGGACGGCACCACCGTGTTGTAGGCGCGGCCGAGGCGCGTGATCGAATCGAGCAGGATCACGACGTCGCGGCCGTGCTCGACCAGGCGCTTGGCCTTCTCGATCACCATCTCGGCGACCTGCACGTGACGCGACGCCGGCTCGTCGAAGGTCGAGGACACGACCTCGCCCTTCACCGAGCGCTGCATGTCGGTGACTTCTTCCGGCCGCTCGTCGATCAGCAGCACGATCAGGTAGCACTCGGGATGATTGCCGGTGATCGAATGCGCGATGTTCTGCAGCAGCACGGTCTTGCCGGTGCGCGGCGGCGAGACGATCAGCGCGCGCTGGCCCTTGCCGATCGGCGCCACGATGTCGATGACGCGGGCGGAGAGGTCCTTCTTGGTCGGATCGCCGAGCTCCATCTTCAGCCGCTCGTCGGGATAGAGCGGCGTCAGGTTGTCGAAATTGATCTTGTGGCGCGCCTTCTCGGGCTCTTCGAAATTGATCGTGTTGACCTTGAGAAGCGCGAAGTAGCGCTCGCCGTCCTTCGGGGAGCGGATGTGGCCGTCGACGGTGTCGCCGGTGCGCAGGCCGAAGCGGCGGATCTGCGAGGGCGAGACGTAGATGTCGTCGGGGCCGGGCAGGTAGTTGGCTTCCGGCGAGCGCAGGAAGCCGAAGCCGTCGGAGAGCACCTCGACCACGCCTTCGCCGATGATATCGACTTCTTGCGAGGCGAGTTGCTTGAGGATCGCAAACATCAGCTCCTGCTTGCGCATGGTCGAGGCGTTCTCGACCTGATGTTCTTCTGCAAAGGCGAGGAGCTCGGCCGGATTCTTGGCCTTAAGGTCTTGGAGTTTCATTTCCCGCATACGGGTATGCCTTGAAGTGGCGTCGCCGGGAACGAACGTTCGATCGAACGACGCGGGGAGGGAGGGGAGTTCGCAGGTCTGGGGCGAGGCTTCAGGGCGTTTGCCCGATGTAGCGACCGTCCGAATCCACGGGGCCGGTAATCCGCTGCATCAGCCTGCGTTCAGGGAGATAGCACGAACATATGAAAAGAGTGTGCTTCACGCAAGGGCCGGCTCCACGACACTGGCGCTATCGAGGCCGTCAGAGCAGGTCGCCGGGTGCGGGCGATTCCATTTAAGACATTGATATATATAGATATTTAATCTCAATTGGTATCCCGCTAACGATTTCTTCCGGAGGTGATGATCGCTCTCACGCAGGGCGTGCCTAGAACGGTTTGACCACGACCAGGATGACGATACCGATCATCAGGAGCGTCGGGACCTCGTTGACGATTCGGTAGAACCGCTGCGTGTGCCGGTTGCGGTCTTCGGCAAAATCCCGGACGTAGCGCACGAACATGCCGTGCATGGCGGACATCGCGACCACCAGCGCAAACTTGGCGTGCAGCCAACCGCTCTGGTGAAGCCCCGCATCCCAGGCGAGCCAGAGCCCCAGCACCCAGGTCGCGACCATGGCAGGATTGATGATCGCCCGCAGCAGCCGGCGCTCCATCACCTTGAAGGTTTCGGATTGCTTCGAGCCCGGCTCGGCCTCGCAGTGATAGACGAACAGCCGCGGCAGATAGAGCATCCCGGCCATCCAGGCGATCACCGCAATGACGTGCAGTGCCTTGAGCCAAAGGTAGAGCGTCGTCGGACGCCAGAGCACGAGCACGGCGAGCAGCGCCGCCGTGATCGCGAGTGCGATCGCTGCGCCGAGCCATGGCCGTGACGGCTGAACTTTCTGCTCCATGCGCACGAGTGAACGCGTGCTTCGGCGAGTCGGTCAAGAGCCGCGAACGCGCTTGAGCATCTGCTCCACATGCGCGATCGGCGTCTCCGGCAGGATGCCGTGGCCGAGATTGAAGATGAACGGCCTGCCGGTGAATGCGTCCATGACGGCATCGACGGCACGATCCAGCGCGACGCCGCCGGCCAGCAGCACCAGCGGATCAAGATTGCCTTGCACCGGAACCACGCTCTGCACACGCTCGCGCGCAAAATCCCGATCGATCATCCAGTCGAGACCCACCGCATCGACGCCGGTCTCGGCGACATAGCGCGGCAACTGGCTTCCGGCGCCACGCGGGAAACCGATGATCTTTGCTCCCGGCACTTGCAGTCGCACCATGGTGACGATGCGCTTGGTCGGCGCGATGCACCAGCGCGCGAATTGCTCCGGCGAAAGAACGCCGGCCCAGGTATCGAAGATCTGCACCGCATCGGCACCAGCCTGGAGCTGCCGCACCAGATAGCTCGCCGATGCCTCAACCAGCACATCCATCAGCACATCGAAAGCCGCTGCATCCCGATATGCAAACAGCCGCGCCGGCGCCTGGTCCGGCGTTCCACGGCCGGCGACCATGTAGGTCGCGACCGTCCAGGGTGCGCCGCAGAATCCAAGCAGCGCCACGGCGGGCGGTAAGGCCGCTTTCACGCGCCGTACAGTTTCATAGACCGGCGCCAGAACTTCATGATCGATGTGCGACGTCAGCCGCTCAAAATCCAGTGCGATCCTTGATCGGATCGAGCAGGGGTCCTTCGCCGGCGGCAAATGTCACCGCCTGACCGAGCGCATGCGGCACCACCAGGATATCCGAGAACAGGATTGCGGCGTCGAATCCGAACCGCCGTACTGGCTGCAACGTCACTTCGGCGGCAAATTCAGGATTGAACACAAGATCGAGGAAGCCACCGGCCTTTTCACGCAACGCGCGATACTCCGGCAGATATCGTCCAGCCTGGCGCATCAGCCATACCGGCGGCGGCTTGAGCGATCCGCCATTGAGCACATCGAGAATGGGCTTGTTCACGCGCAGCGGCCTGTCGAGGATGCCTACTAAACTAACTTAAAGATTCTTAATTGTAGTTGTAGTTGGAGCGTTGATTGGACTCATGACTCGGCATCCACAGTCGGTCCACATCGTTTGCACACGACCAGATGATTTCCCCGCTACGGTATCAAATTCCGAGGCGTGATACGCATCGGAAATAGGCGGGTTTCTGGACGATCCGGACCGGCAATCCGGTTACTGTCCACATGTCACCACAGTGATCGTTTGACGGGTGCCATTTCATTCACCACGGCAGCAATGTGGACGGCGGGTCGGGGGCTGTGCGCCTTGGACTTGCGCTCGGGGCTATGGCATGGCCTTCTCCCCATCCATACACAGGCTTTCCCGTTCTCATGCCCAATCGAACCGGCAGCTATTTTCATCTGCATCTGGTCTCGGATGCTACCGGCGAGACGTTGACGACCGTCGCGCGAGCGGCGACCGCGCAATACACCAAGATGCAGCCGGTGGAACATGCCTACCCGCTGGTGCGGACCCAGAAGCAGCTCGACCGCGTGCTGGCGGAGATCGAAGAAGCTCCCGGCATCGTGCTCTATACGCTGGTGGAGGAAGATCTCGCGAAGCGGCTCGAGGATCATTGCCGGGAGCTCAGCGTTCCCTGCCTTTCGATTCTTGGTCCGGTGCTGGCGCTGCTGCAATCCTATCTCGGCGCCGAAACCAGTCACCGGGTGGGCGCGCAACACACGCTCAATGCCGAGTATTTCAAGCGCATCGATGCGCTCAACTTCACCATGCTGCATGACGACGGGCAGCACATCGAAGATCTTGAAGATGCCGATGTCGTGCTGGTCGGCGTCTCCCGCACGTCGAAGACGCCGACGTCGATCTATCTGGCGAATCGCGGCGTGAAGACCGGCAATGTGCCGCTGGTTCCCGGGATTGCGGTCGCACCCTCGGTCGAAAGCTTGACGCGTCCGCTGGTGGTCGGGCTCTACGCGAGTCCCGAGCGCATCGTGCAGATCCGGCAGAACCGTCTGCTGGGGCTCAAGGCCCATCACGACGAGGACCAGTACATCGACCGCAAGGCGGTTGCCGAGGAGGTTGCGTTGTCCCGCAAGCTCTGCGCCAAGCACAATTGGCCGAGCATCGACGTCACGCGCCGCTCGATCGAGGAAACCGCAGCGGCGGTCTTGAGCTTGCTCACCGACCGGCGTCGGCAGCCGGTGGCGTAGGCGGTCATGTCGCTCTGGCTTGCCGACCGGCCGCTGGTGCTTGCCTCGAAGAGCGCGAGCCGGCGATTTCTGCTGGAGAGTGCCGGCATCCCGATCGAAATCTCGGCGGCCGACATTGACGAGCGCGGCATTGAGGCGAAAGCGGGCCTCGCCGATCCCGGCGCGGTCGCGGCGCTGCTGGCGCGCGAGAAGGCGCTCGCAGTGTCGGGTCAACATCCAGGCCGGATGGTGCTCGGTGCCGATCAGACGCTGGCGCTGGGGCAGCGCCGGTTCTCCAAGCCTGCCGATCGCGCTGCCGCGCGCGAACAACTCAAGGTCTTGCGCGGTCAGTCCCATACGCTTCATTCAGCGGTGGCGGTTGTCCGCGACGGCCGACCGATCTTCGAACATTGCGCGGTGGCGCGGCTCACCATGCGCGCGTTCTCGGATCAATTTCTGGAGTCGTATCTCGATGCCGCCGGCGACGCGGTCACGGCCAGCGTTGGCGCCTATCAGGTGGAGAGCGTCGGGAATTCAATTGTTCGAGCGCATCGAGGGTGACCACTCCACCATTCTCGGGCTGCCGCTGTTGCCGGTGCTCGATGTCCTGCGGCGCGAGGGCGCGCTGAGCGGATGAGCGAGGAATCATGTTGGTGCTCGGCCTGACCGGCTCGGTCGCGATGGGCAAATCGACTACCGCGCGCTTCTTTGCGGAGGAGGGCGTGCCGGTGCACGACGCCGATGCGGTCGTGCATCGTCTCTATGAAGGCGACGCGGTTCCGGTCATCGAAGCCGCGTTTCCCGGCACCACCGCCGACGGCAAGGTCGATCGGGTCAAGCTCGGTTCCCGCGTCATGGGCGACCTCGCCGCATTGCGCCAGCTGGAGGCGATCGTCCATCCGATGGTGCAGGACGCCGAGGCGCGGTTTCTCGCCGAGGCGGAAGCCAAAGGCGCGCCGGTCGCGGTGCTCGACATCCCGCTGCTGTTCGAGACCGGCGGCGACCAGCGGGTCGATGCCGTGGTGGTGGCGACGGCGCCGGCCGAGGTTCAGCGCGCCCGCGTGCTGGAACGGCCCGGAATGACCGCGCAGCGACTCGAAGCCATGCTGGCCCGTCAGATGCCGGACTCCGAAAAGCGCCTTCGCGCCGATTTCGTCGTGGATACGTCGCGCGGATTCGACGATGCGCGCGCGCAAGTGCAGGCGATCTTGCAGCGCCTTGCTACAATGCCGAAACGGCGACGCTGATTCGCCCAATGAACTTGATCGCTGGACTTGGCAATGCGCGAGATCGTGCTCGATACCGAAACGACGGGCCTCGACCCCTATCAGGGGCATCGCCTGGTCGAGATCGGCTGCATCGAGCTGATCAACCGCTTTCCCGAGCGGGAAGGTCTTTCACAAATACCTCAATCCGGAACGCGACATGCCGGCCGAGGCCTTTGCGGTTCACGGCCTGTCGGTCGAGTTCCTCAGGGACAAGCCGTTCTTCCACGAAATTTGCGAGGAGCTGGTCGAATTCATCGGCGATGCGCCGCTGGTCGCGCACAACGCCAATTTCGATCTCGGCTTCCTCAATGCGGAGCTCGAGCGCTGCAAGCGCGCGTTGGTCGGCCGCGAGCGGCTGGTCGACACGCTGCTGCTTGCGCGACGCCGACATCCGGCCGGGCCCGAACGGGCTCGATCACCTGTGCCAGCGTTACGGCATCGACAATTCGCGGCGCACCAAGCACGGCGCGCTGCTCGACGCCGAACTCCTCGCCGAAGTCTATGTCGAGCTGATCGGCGGCCGGCAGGCGTCGCTGATCCTGGTCGAGGCCGGCCGCGCGACCGTGACCGTCGGCGGCAAGGCGGCTGCTACGCCGCCGCGGCCGATCGCGCTGCCGCCGCGGCTGTCGGATGCCGAGCTCGAGGCGCACGCAGCCTTCATCGCCACGCTCGGCGACAAGGCGATCTGGCGGGAATACGACGCGAGGGCGTGACGCTAGAGCATGATCCCGAAAAGCCTGCTCGGACTGATCCGGGTGACGTTTCGGACAAGATCATGCTCAGCTAAGACCGCGTCAGGTCGGCATCGTGAATTGCGGCTGCGCCTGCTGCTGCGCCATCCGCTGGTGATACAGCGACACGAAATCGACCGGATCGAGCAGGAACGGCGCGTAGCCGCCGTTACGCACGGCGGTCGCGATGATCTCGCGTGCGAACGGGAACAGGAGCCGCGGGCACTCGATCATGACCATCGGCTGAACGTGTTCCTGCGGAACATTCTGGATGCGGAACATGCCGCAGAAGGTCAGGTCGAATGCAAACAGCACCATGCCCTGCGATTCGGCCTTGCCTTCGAGCTTGAGGGTCACCTCGTAGTCGGTCGCGCCGTGCTGGCTGACGCCCACGTTGATCTGGACGTTGAGCTGCGGCTGCTCCTGGCTCGGCGCCAGCGATCGAGGCGCGTTCGGATTCTCAAACGAGAAATCCTTGACGTATTGGCCGAGCACGTTGAGCTGCGGAACCTGGGACTGATTGGGCGCGCCCTCCGGCGGAGGGCCGCCATTGCTCGTGAACGTCATGGAAATGTTACCTCCGCCACAGAATGAACGGTCACGACTGTCGGCGGCGTGGCTAACACGGCGGCCCGGGCCGGACAAGGATGGCGCTACCTCATCGCGCTTGCGCGGCTCGCTGTCTTTGATCGGTTTTTCGGAGATTTGGCGCCACTCCTTCGGCGTGAGGTCGACGACCGAGGGATCGCGCTGGCGCCGGCGCGTCTCACGCGAGCGGGCGACGAATGCCGCGAAGTTTGCGCCGGACCGCCGGGATGAGCAGCAGCGCGCCCAGCGCGTCGGTAATAAAACCCGGAAATACAAGGAGAATCCCGCCGAGCATCGGGCCGAGGCCAGGACTTTCGAGATGAATCGCGCCGAATCCCCTCCCGGCGGAACGCCTCGCGGAAGCGATCAAGGTCGCTGCGGCCCGATCGCCGCAGGATCAGGAGGCCCAGAATCGTCGTGGCCAGAAAAAGGCACGACCGCCCAGAACCAGCCGATCGTGATCGCGACTGCGACAAACGCGGCCATCTCCGCGACCGGGAGCAGGAACAGCCCAATAAAGCCCCATTTTACCAATGACATCGCTGGAAATCTCGTGCCGACGATGTTGGCGTCGCGGCCGGGATCGTCTATGGTCCGCCCTTGAGCGACCTGCGCCGGCTGTCCGGCGCAAGCCACTGGATCAGATCGGTCGCGTGCTTACATAATAGCGCGGGAACCGACTTCCGCTCCGCAGATTGTTCGTCTGCGGGCTGGCCGACGATCCCCGTGGTCCGGTCTCGGCAGCCGAAAGCTAGCGCGACGTGTTCGATATCTACACCATCATTTTCCTGGCGCTGGCGGTGTTTATCTTTCTCCGCCTGCGCAGCGTATTGGGCCAGCGCACCGGCCGCGAGCGCCCGCCCTACGATCCCTATTCCGCCCGTGATGCCGTGCGCGGCTCGAACGACAATGTCGTTGCCTTGCCGGGCCGCGGTGGCGAAGCACCGCCGGCGTCCGCGCCGGCTGTCGATCCGGAAGAGCGCTGGAAGGGCATCGCGGAGCCGGGCTCGGCCATCGCCGCCGGCCTCGACGCCATCGCGCAGGGTGATCCGACATTCGACGCCAAGCATTTCGTCGCTGGCGCGCGGCAGGCGTACGAGATGATCGTCACCGCCTATGCCGAAGGCGACCGCAGGGCGCTGCGGAATCTGCTGTCGAAAGACGTGTACGAGGGCTTCGACAACGCGATCCGCGAACGCGAGACCAAGGGCGAGACGTCGGAGACGCGCTTCGTATCGATCGATCGCTCCGACCTCAATGGCGCGGAAGTACGCGGCCCGACCGCCCAGGTCACGGTGCGTTTTGTCTCGCAGCTTGTGTCGGTCACCCGCGACCGCAGCGGCAACGTGATCGACGGCAATCCCGACAAGGTGACCGACGTCACCGACGTCTGGACCTTCGCGCGCGACGTTTCATCGCGCGATCCCAACTGGAAGCTCGTCGCGACCGAAGCCGGGCAGTAAACTAGTGTGGCGGTTCAGAAGTCCGCATCATTCGTGCAGCGAGTTCGAAATGCGGACTTCTGAACCAAAGCCACACTAGATTTAAAGGCGTTGCTAGTGTCCTTCAATTCCGAAGTTCGCATAGGGGGCCGCCGCGAAATGGTACGAACTTCGGAATCGGGACACTAGTCAGGGCGAGAAGCGATGTCGCGTCGGCTTCGCATCATCTCCAAATCAGCCGCTGTCGTTGCGCTGGGTTTTCTGGCCGCGATGCCGATCGCGGCGCACGACGTCGATCCGCTGCAGGCGCCCGATACACAGCTCGAGCCGATCACCTGGACCGACATCGACGGCTGGGCGAATGACGATCACGCCGCCGCCTTCGGTACCTTCCGCGCCAGTTGCAATCCGTTCCTCGCCCGTCGCGCGGCGAATGACAGCCGGCCGATCCATCGGGCGTTGTGGGAAGTCTGCCGGCGCGCAGCGTCTGCCGGGGCTCTCGAAAACGACAAGGACAAGGCGCGGGCGTTCTTCGAGGAAAACTTTCGCCCGGTGAGGATCGCCAAGCTCGGCGAAAAGACCGGGCTGCTCACCGGCTACTACGAGCCGATCGTCGATGGGTCACGCTTTCCGAGCCCGGAATTTTCGGCGCCGCTCTACCGCCGTCCGGGCGATATTCTGGTCGGCGGCAAGAAGGCGCCAAAGGCGTCCCTGCCCAATCGCGCGAGCGTCGGCCGTTTCAACGCCAAGAAGCAAGTCGAACCCTATTTCGATCGCGGCGCCATCGAGAATGGCGCGCTCGACGGTCAGAGACTCGAGATCGCGTGGATCAAGGATCATTGGGAGGCGATGAGCATCCAGATCCAGGGCTCGGCGCGCGTGCGGCTCGAAGACGGGACGATGCTCCGCCTGAACTACGACGCGCACAATGGTCATTCCTACACGGCGGTCGGGCGCATCCTCATCGAGCGCGGCCTGGTGCCGAAAGAAGAGATGTCGATGGAGCGCATCAGCCAGTGGATGGCGAAAAATCCCGACAAGGCGAAGGAAGTGCGCGGCACCAACAAGTCGTTCGTGTTCTTCCGGATCACCGGGCTCAATGTCGACACGCAACCGCCAGGCGCGCAAGGCGTGCCGCTGACGCCGGGCCGCTCGATCGCGGTTGACCGCATCCATGTCTACGGCACGCCGTTCTTCATCGAGGCGGAACTTCCGATCGACGGCCCGCGGTCGAAAAATGGTTTCCGGCGCCTGATGGTGTCGCAGGACACCGGATCGGCGATCATCGGTCCGGCCCGCGCCGATCTCTATTTCGGCGCCGGCAAGGACGCCGGTGCGGTCGCCGGACGTATCCGCCAGCAGGGTCGTTTCGTGATGTTGCTGCCGCGCGAACTCGACATGATCGAAGCCGGGCGCGCGATGCCGCTGCCACTGCCGAAGCCGGAGATTCCGCCCGAAGCCGACAAGCAGGCGAAGTCCAAAGCCGATCCCAAGGCGAAGCCGAAATCCGAAGGCAAGACCAAAGCGGCGCCTGCAAAGGAGCCCGAAGTGAAGAGCAAGTCGAAGCTGAAGCGAACTTCCTGACGGCGCATGTCACGGCGAAGACAGGTCAGCGAGGAGGAAGAGGCGCTCTGGCGCACCGTCACCCGCTCGGTGTCGCCGCTCCGGCGGCATCGGAAGGATGCGAAGCCCGCTGCCGATCAAGCCGAACCGGCGCCAAAGCCGGCGAAACGGCCGCCGTCGCCGCCGCATCCGATCGCCGCCACCCAGAAGCTCGCACCCAAGCCCAAGCCGAAGGAGCCGGCGCTGGCGCCGCTCGATCGCCGGTCGAAGCAGAAGCTTGCGCGCGGCACGCAGGCGATCGACGCGCGGCTTGACCTACACGGTCGCACCCAGAGCGAGGCGCACGCCGCGTTGTTGCGCTTCTTGCATAGATCGCAGGCCAGCGGCGCCAAGACCGTGCTGGTGATCACTGGCAAGGGCGGGGGTCGTGACGGCGGGCGCGGCGTGCTCAAACGCCAAGTGCCGATGTGGCTCGCACTGCCGGAATTCCGTGCCTTGGTCGTCGGCTTCGGCGATGCCGCCATCGGCCATGGCGGCGAGGGCGCGCTCTATGTGCGGGTGCGGCGGTGACGAGTTCCTAGACCTCTCGGAAACGGCCAAATCGATTAATTCGGGAATGCGCCTAATTGATCTGGAGACCGGTCGACTTGATGACCGCGCTCCACTTGGCGATTTCCGCCTTGAGCAGTTTCTCCAGTTCCTCGGGCGTAGAGCCCTCGGCCACATAGCCGGTCTTGGCGAGCGTCGTCTTGATCGCGGGGTCGGCGAGCGCCGTTTTGGTGTCGGCGCTGATCTTGCGAACGATCTCGCGCGGGGTCTTGGCCGGCACGAACAGCGCCTGCCATGCGGTCACGTCGTAGCCAGGGACGCCGCTCTCCGCGATGGTGGGCACCTCGGGCGCCGCGGCATCCCGCTGCGATCCTGTGGTCGCCAGCACGCGCACCTGGCCGGAACGCGAATAGGAGAGCAGCGTGCCGCTCCCGAAGTAGCAATCGATGCGGCCGGGAATCAGGTCGGCGAAGGCTGGGTTGGCGCCGCGATACGGCACGTGCGTCATGGTGATATTGGCCATCTGCAGGAACAACATTTCTGCCAGATACGGCGCGCTGCCGGTGCCAGGCGACGCCATCGTAAGCTTGCCGGGACGCGACTTGGCGTAGTCGATAAACGACTTGAACGAATGCGCCGGAGAAGAGTTCGGCACAAACGCGAAATAGGCGAGCTTGGTGACCAGGGAAACCGGCGCAAAATCCACAACCGGATCGTAGTTGAGCGTCCGGTAAAGGCTCTTGTTGACCGCGAGCGAGGCGGTGGCAAACAGGATCGTGTAACCATCGGGATCGGAGCGCGCAACATACTCGTTGCCGATATTGGTGCCGGCGCCACCCTTGTTCTCGACGACAACCTGCTGGCCCCACATCGTGGAAAGCTTTTCTGCCAACATACGGGCGACGATGTCGGTCGGCCCGCCCGCCGCGACCGGCACAAGGAGGTGAACGGGCCGATTGGGGAAATCGGCCGACGACGCCGAGCGAACAAGTACGTTCGGCGCCAAAACTTGCGCAGTAGACAGCGCAATCAGATGGCGGCGCGTGAGCATGATGGAACACTCCGGCTGCAACCACCACGCACATCATACCATAGCCGCTGCCGGTCCGAATGCGGCGAAGCGTAGCGTACGCCGAAATGCACGCGGGCAGATGTCGCCTGACATGGCAGCGCCGCTGTCGTATTCTTGACTACAGAATAAACCGGCTTAGATCGGCGTTCTTGGCGAGATCGCCGATGTGCTCCTGCACGAAGGCCGCGTCGATCTTGATGGACTCCCCGGAACGGTCGGGAGCGGTAAAGGAGATGTCTTCGAGCACGCGCTCCATCACCGTCTGCAGGCGGCGTGCACCGATGTTCTCGACGCTCCCATTCACCGCCACTGCGATGTCGGCGATCGCGTCAATCGCGTCCGGCGTGAAATCGAGCGTCACGCCCTCGGTCGCGAGTAGCGCCACGTATTGCTTGATCAGCGAGGCTTCCGGCTCGGTCAGGATGCGGCGGAAATCGTCGCGCGTAAGCGCGCGCAATTCAACCCGGATCGGGAGCCGGCCTTGCAATTCCGGCAGCAGATCGGACGGCTTCGTCAGGTGAAACGCGCCCGACGCAATGAACAGGATGTGGTCGGTCTTCACCGAGCCGTGCTTGGTCGCGACCGTCGTGCCCTCGATCAGCGGCAGGAGGTCGCGTTGAACGCCCTCGCGTGACACGTCGGCGCCGGTACGGCCCTCGCGTCCGGCGATCTTGTCGATCTCGTCGAGGAACACAATGCCATTCTGCTCGACCGCTCGGATCGCTTCCTGCACCACCTGCTCGCTGTCGAGCAGTTTGTCGGATTCCTCGCCAATCAGGATCTCGTGCGATTCCTCGACCGTGACGCGCCGCGTCTTGGTGCGGCCGCCACCGAGCTTCCCGAAGATATCGCCGATCGAGATCGCGCCCATCTGCGCGCCCGGCATTCCGGGGATTTCGAACATCGGCATGCCACCGCCGGTCTGCTGGACCTCGATCTCGATCTCCTTGTCGTTGAGCTCTCCGGCGCGCAGCCGGCGGCGAAAGGAATCGCGCGTGGCCGGGCTGGAGCCCGGGCCGACCAGGGCGTCGAGCACGCGCTCCTCGGCGGCAAGCACGGCGCGCGCGTGCACGTCCTTGCGCCTGCGCTCGCGGGTCTGCGTGATCGCGATCTCCACGAGGTCGCGCACGATCTGCTCGACGTCACGGCCGACATAACCGACCTCGGTGAATTTCGTCGCCTCGACCTTGAGGAACGGCGCGCCCGCGAGCTTGGCCAGCCGGCGCGAAATCTCGGTCTTGCCGACTCCGGTCGGGCCGATCATCAGGATGTTTTTCGGCAGCACCTCCTCGCGCATCTTGTCGTCGAGCTGCAACCGTCGCCAGCGGTTGCGGAGCGCGATCGCGACCGCACGCTTGGCGTCAGCCTGGCCGATAATGAATCGGTCGAGCTCGGAAACGATTTCGCGGGGGGAGAAGTCGGTCACGTTCTGGACTCATACGCTACGGTGATGGGGCAGCCTGCCATACTCTGATGTCGTCGAGGGGATAGATAAGCATCAGCACGTTCAGCAACAAATTATCCCGGATCAGGTAGATGAGTCCCACTTCGATTGCGACGGCCGCCGCGACCGACGTCCAGACCGGGAACAGCCGCGCCAGGCCGAAGCCGATCATCATCGAAATGGCGTCGCCGATGGAATTGACGATGCTATCGCCGTGGTAGTCGAGCGAAATAGTGCCGGCACGGTAACGCTCGATCACGAAATTCGTATTCTCCAGCACTTCCCAGCTCGCTTCCAGGAAAACGGCAAGAACGAGCCGTGCCGCGACCGGCCAGCGCCGCAGGAACAGCCAGCCGAAGAAATAGAGCCAGAATCCATGCAAGACATGGGTGAACGAATACCAGTCGAAGACATGCTGCGAGTTCTCCGAGCTTTGCACCACGCCGTGCCATAGCTTGATGGTGCCGCAGGCGCACATGGGCAGGCGGCCCATGCTGAGCAGGATCGCAGCCTGGAGCGCGATCAGGCCGAGGATGATCAGAGCACAAATGTGCGGCGTCAACCGTCGCGCTGAAGGAACGGCGGCTTCGCTCATGCGGCGGCGGGCTCGGGCGGTAGCCGCTTGCCGAGGGCGGCGGGGAGGATGCCGAGCAGCAGTCGCCGCAACGGTCGCCAGCCAACGCCCAGCGAGATTACGAATGTGCCGAGGATGAGAAGTGTGAAGACATAGTTCGTGCCCGTGCTCCGACTACCCGGCGTCAGCCAGGCGGCTGGACCTCCAATCACATAAGCAATCACCGCACCGATGTAGACCAATGCCGACACCAACAATGCGCGGCGGTCGATCGCGATCGCAACCGTGGCTAGAGCGGTTACGATCGCGACTATCGCGATTGCAGCCTGATTGGTGATGAGCGCAAGCTGCGGTGCGACCATCGAAATCAGGGAATGAACGACCAGCGGTGCGGCCAACAGGTGCAGCCAGAACGCGCAATCCGACCGGCGCGTCACGCGGTTGCGGTCTGACAAGTCGAACCACATGGCGGTGATGAATACGGCAACGCCGCAGGCGAGCATCATCAGCGAACGTGCGGCCGGATTGAGAGCCCCGACCGCGACCACGATCAGCGATGTCGCGACGATGACCAGGCTGCCGGCGATCGGCAGCAACGCGAAGGGTAGCCGGAAGCGCCAATAATAGAGGGCTGCCGCGGCCGTGCCGAGCAGCGCCTTGCTGGCAATGGCGATTTCGGGGCCGCCGATGCCGACCACACGATACAAGAAGCCGTCTGCCGTCGCCGACGCTGGATGTTGGTTAGTGAAATACGACAGGTCGGTCGGAACGATCAGAAAAATGAAAAAGATGAAGAACAACGCCAGCAGGATGCCCGGCAACACGAGTTGCATGCGGCGCACAAGCAGCTCCGACAGTCCCCAGACGACGACCACCGCAACCAGACTCAGTATCGGTTCGCCGGCGGTGAAGGACGCCATGCCAAATCCGACCAGCAAGATTCCGATTGCGAAGAAGAAATCGTTAAAGCCGGTCATGAAGCGGAAGCGTTCGTCTTCGGCTTCGCCTGCCTTCGGCGCACCGGTTCGGCGTTCGGCAACGAAGACCCGCAGCGCATCGGCTTGCATCTGCGGCAGCACGCCTGCCGCGACCGCCGCGTCGAGATCGTCGCTCTCGATGCTCAAAGCTTCTCTACCGTGACGTTGCGGTTGGTGTAGACGCAGATGTCGGCGGCAATGTCGAGCGACTTACGAACGATCGCCTCCGCGTCGAGCGGTCCGTCCATCAGCGCGCGGGCGGCGGCGAGCGCGTAGTTGCCGCCGGAGCCGATGCCCATCACGCCGGCTTCGGGCTCGAGCACGTCGCCGGTGCCGGTAAGCACAAGCGACACCTGTGGATCGGCGACGATCATCATCGCTTCCAGCCGTCGCAAATAGCGATCGGTGCGCCAATCCTTGGCGAGCTCCACGGCCGCGCGCATGAGTTGGCCCGGATACTGGTCGAGCTTGCCTTCGAGCCGCTCGAACAACGTGAACGCATCGGCGGTCGCGCCGGCGAATTCCGCCGATTACGTCGTTCTTGCCGAGGCGGCGCACCTTCCGGGCATTGGCTTTGACGATGGTCTGTCCAATCGAGACCTGACCATCGCCGCCGATTACAACCTGCCCACCCTTGCGGACAGTGAGGATGGTAGTACCGTGCCAGGATGGAAGATCAGGCGACTGCATGGGCGGAAATCTCGCTTTGCGTCCAACAGATAAGACCTGAGACAACGCGACGCAATTCCATCTGCCGCTGACTGGGCGTTCATTGGAGCGTCGATCTGGGAGGTCGTCATGTCCAATAGCTTGCGGGGAATGCTCGCGGGGCTCATAGCCACGCTAGTTCTGAGCGGAATCCTGTTACTCAAGGCGCAATTGGGCCTCTGGCCCGAGCTCAACCTCATTCGTCTTCTGGTCAGTCTCGGCAGCATCCAGACGGTCGCTGCCTGGATGGATCATTTCATCGTCGGCGTGGTGGTATGGGGACTGTTGTTCGCCGCCTTCGATTCCCTGTGGGAGAGCCGCGCCTACTGGCTCAAGGGTCTCATCTTCGGCGTGTTCGCCTGGCTGATGATGATGGTCCTGTTCATGCCGCTGGCGAAAGCGGGTTGGTTTGGGACACGGATCGGTTCGTACGCCGCGATGGTGACCCTCGGCATGCACCTGATCTATGGCTTGGTTCTTGGGGTGGTTTACGGTCTGCTGACCGCCTACTACCCGGCCAAGGCGCCGGAAAAGTCGGCGAGCTGACCGTCGCCGGGGCGGATTTACCAACGATTGGCGTGCTGCTGCTTTGATCGGCGGTGCGCCAGCCCCTTTGTTGGGCCGTCAATTCGCCCATAACCTTGCCGCGATGCTGCAGTAGCGAACCGGTCCGGTCCCTGATAAAAGGCCGGCCTGTCAGGGATTCTGCATGCGCAAGGCCACCATCAAGCGAGCCACTAAGGAAACCGACGTCGAGGTCGCGGTCGATCTCGATGGCACCGGCGCGTCGTCGATCGCCACCGGCATCGGCTTTTTCGATCACATGCTCGATCTCCTCGCGCGCCACTCGCGCATCGATCTGACCGTGAAGGCCAAGGGCGACCTGCACATCGACCATCACCACACCACCGAGGATGTCGGTATCGCACTCGGCCAGGCGGTAAAGCAGGCGCTCGGCGACATGCGCGGCATCACCCGCTACGCGGACGTGCACGTCCCAATGGACGAAGCGCTCACGCGGGTTGCGCTCGACATTTCAGGCCGGCCGTTCCTGGTGTTCAAGGCCGAATTCGTGCGCGACAAGGTCGGCACCTTTGACACCGAGCTGGTGCAGGAGTGGTTTCAGGCCTTCGCTACCAATGCCGGCGTCACGCTGCATGTCCAGGTGCTCTACGGCACCAACGACCATCATATTGCCGAATCCTGCTTCAAGGGTCTGGCGCGGGCGCTGCGCGCGGCGATTTCGATCGATGCCCGCGCGGCGAATGAAATTCCGTCGACCAAGGGCAGCTTGGGCGGATAGGTCGGGCCGGCCAACGGCGCGATGAACCGGCGCCCATGCTGCGGCAACAGAGCTATGTGAGTGATACGCCATGGCCGTCTACACAGTGCACGAGCCGCCGCTGAAGAAGTACGAGGCGGCGCCGGATCCGGAGCGTTTCGCATTCGTGCGCGACGGCTTTTCATTCTGGGCCTTTGTGTTTGGCCCCTTGTGGATGCTGCGCCACCGGATGTGGCTGGTGCTGCTCGGATACATCGTTGTCGTGGTGGCAATGCAGGTCGGCCTGGGCGCGATCGGCGTATCGGGCGGCAATTTGACATTCGCGGGCTTCATGCTGGCGCTTCTGGTGGGCTTGGAAGCGGGAACGCTGCGGCGTTTCACGCTCGGCCGTCGCCGCTGGAGGAATGTCGGCACAATCGTGGGACATAACCGCGATACGGTCGAGCAGCGCTTCTTCGATTCATGGGTGCGGGGCGAAACGGTCGCGCCGCTGTCGCCCGCTTTGTCTCAGGCCGCGCGAACGTCCTTACCGTTGCCGTCGGCGACCCGCGGCGCAGCGTCCGCTCCGGACGTCATCGGCCTGTTTCCGCAGCCCGGGGCGCACCGGTGACCGTTGCCATTGTCGACTACGGATCCGGCAATCTGCATTCGGCCGCCAAGGCGTTCGAGCGTGCGGCCCGCGAGTCCGGTGTCACGCAGCCGATTGTGGTGACCAGCAGCCCGGACGTGGTCGCGCAGGCCGATCGCATCGTGCTCCCCGGTGTCGGCGCCTATGCCGATTGCCGGCGCGGTCTCGATGCCGTCGCGGGCATGATCGAGGCACTCGACGAACGCGTGCGCACGCGCGGCCGTCCGTTCCTGGGCATCTGCGTCGGCATGCAGCTCCTGGCCGAGCGCGGGCTTGAGCATGGGGTGACGAAGGGCCTCGGCTGGATCTCCGGCGAGGTCGACAAGATCGCGCCCGCCGATCCGGCGCTGAAAATTCCGCACATGGGCTGGAACACGCTCAACGCCATCAAGCCGCATCCGTTGCTCGACGGAATTCAGACCGGGCCGCAGGGCCTTCATGCTTATTTCGTGCACTCGTATCACCTGAAGGCCGCTGATCGGTCCGATCTGGTTGCGCAGGCGGACTATGGCGGTCCGGTCACCGCCATCGTCGGGCGCGACACCATCGTCGGGACGCAATTCCATCCCGAAAAGAGCCAACGGCTGGGGCTTCGCCTCATCGCCAATTTCCTGAAGTGGGCGCCGTGATCATCTTTCCCGCGATCGATCTCAAGGAAGGCCAGGCCGTTCGCCTGGAACAGGGCGATATGGCGCGCGCAACCGTGTTCAATTCCGATCCGGCGGCGCAGGCGAAAGCCTTCGAGACCCAGGGCTTCGAATATCTCCACATCGTCGACCTCGACGGCGCCTTTGCCGGCAAGCCGGTCAATGGCGAGGCCGTCGACAATATTCTCAAGACGATTTCGATGCCGGTGCAGCTTGGCGGCGGCATCCGCAGCATGACCACCATCGAAGGCTGGCTCGGCCGCGGCATCGATCGGGTCATCATCGGCACCGCCGCCGTGCGCGATCCGGAGCTGGTCAAGACGGCGTCACGCCAGTTTCCCGGCCGCGTCGCGGTCGGGCTCGATGCCCGCGACGGCAAGGTCGCAGTCGAGGGCTGGGCCGAGACGGCGCAGGTGACGGTGCTCGATATCGCGCGGCGTTTCGAAGACGCCGGCGTTGCCGCGATCATCTATACCGACATCGCCCGCGACGGCTTGCTCCAGGGATTGAACCTCGATGCGACCATCGAGCTTGCCGAAGCGGTGAACACCCCCGTCATCGCATCCGGCGGACTAGGATCCATCGAGGATGTGAAGCAGATGCTCGCGCCGCGCGCGCGGAAGCTTGCCGGCGCAATTGCCGGCCGGGCGCTGTACGACGGCCGCCTCGATCCGGCCGAGGCGCTGAAGCTGATCCGCGACGCGCGGGCGGCGGCCCGCTGAGGTATCCATGAGCGCCGGCGAGCAGGTGGCCAGCGTGTTGACGGCGCTGTCGGACGTGCTGGGGCCGGTCAATCCGTTGCTCGCGGCGTTGTGGCTGGCGTCAACCATCGTGCTGGCGGGCCTGCTGGTTTTCGGCTGGCAGCGTCTGTTGCGGCGCTGACGCGAGCTACCGAAATACCTATATGTTGGTTATGGTCGCCATTGTCGGCGGCTAGTGTCCCGATTCCGACGTTCGTATGCCCTCGCGGCACCATCGATACGAACTCGGAATCAAAGGGACACTAGCAACGTTATGAATTTAGTGCGGCTTTGGATTTGACGTTCCTATACGGTGTCGCCGCGAAAAAGATAGGAACGTCAAATCCACCGCACTAGCGTGCAAGCAAGCGAGCAGACAGCGATGTTCAAGGTCCGCGTCATACCCTGCCTCGATGTGAAGGACGGCCGTGTCGTCAAGGGCGTGAACTTCGTCGATCTGCGCGATGCCGGCGATCCGGTCGAGGCGGCGATCGCCTATGACGCGGCCGGCGCCGACGAACTGACCTTCCTCGATATCACCGCGAGCCACGAGAACCGCGACACGATTTTCGACGTGGTCACGCGAACCGCCGAAGCCTGCTTCATGCCGCTTACGGTCGGTGGCGGCGTCCGCACCGTCGATGACATCCGAAAGCTTTTGCAATGCGGCGCCGACAAGGTCTCGATCAACACCGCCGCCGTGACGCGCCGCGACTTCGTGAAGGAGGCGGCGGAGAAGTTCGGCAATCAATGCATCGTGGTCGCGGTCGATGCCAAGAAGGTGTCGAAGCCGGGTGAGCCCGCGCGCTGGGAAATCTTCACCCATGGCGGGCGCAATCCGACCGGCCTCGATGCCGTCGACTATGCGCGCGAGGTGGTCGCGCTCGGCGCCGGCGAGATCCTGCTGACCTCGATGGACCGCGACGGCACCAAGTCCGGCTTCGATATCCCGCTCACCCGCGCCATCGCCGACGCGGTGCCGGTGCCGGTGATCGCATCGGGCGGCGTCGGCAATCTCGATCATCTGGTCGAGGGCATCCGCGACGGCCACGCCACCGCGGTGCTGGCGGCGTCGATCTTCCATTTCGGCGAATACACCATCCGCCAGGCCAAGGAGCACATGGCCCAGGCCGGATTGCCGATGCGGCTTGATGCCTAGCGCGGAATTGCCGTCCCAACTCGGCCTGGGGCCGTCGCCCTTCGAGGCCCTCACTGCGCTCGGACACCTCAGGGTGACGGAGAAAGGTTGAGCCTAAGAGCCAGTACGCGCCCATCGCAGCGCGCGTTCCAGCCGGTCGTTGCCCCAGAACATTTCGCCGTCCGCGGTGACGAACGTCGGCGCGCCGAAAATCCCGAGCCGTTGCGCCTGGTCGGTCTGCTGACGCAGGCGCTGCTTGTTGGTTTCGGATTGCGCGGCGTCAAGAACGGTCGCGGGATTGAGCTTCAGCTCGGCGAGGATGTCGGCGATTGCTGCCGCGTCGTCGATCCTGCGGCGCTGCGCAAATGCGGCACGGAACGCCGCCTGGCAGAACGCCTCGCCCCAATGCTCGCCGAGCCCGACCAGCGCGACCCGTGCCGGCAAGAGGCTGTTCTGCGGGAACGGGTCGGGACGCCGGAACGGCAGCGCCAGGTCGGCGCACAGCCGCTCGAGATCGCGCCACATGTGGCGGCCCTTTGCCTCGTAGACGTTGAAGGGCGAGGTGTCCCAGCCCTGGGCCTTGAAGATCGGCCCGAGCAGGAACGGCCGATAGCGCACGGCGACGCCGGCTTCGGCGGCCAGCGGGGCGATCCGCATCATCGCCGGGTAGGAGTAGGTCGAGGCGAAATCGAACCAGAAATCGAGGGTGGCCATCATCCCTGCCTCGACCGTGGTGCCTGGAACCGGCCCGCTATCCGGGTCCGGCGGGGTGGTCCCTCTCCCCCGTTGTGGAAAGAGGTGCTAAGGGAAGCCATCATGGCTGACTTCACACTGCAAGACCTCGAAAAGCGCGTCCACGAACGCGCCAAGGCGAGCGCCGACGTCTCCTATACGCGCAAGCTCATCGATCGCGGCGTGTCTCACTGCGCCAAGAAGCTGGGCGAGGAGGCGGTCGAAACCGTCATCGCCGCCATTCACGAGGACGACAAGCATCTGACCGGCGAGGCGGCGGATCTCCTCTATCATCTCCTTGTCGTGCTGCATGCGCGCGGCATCTCGCTGGCTCAGGTCGAAGCTGTGCTCGCCGAGCGCCAGCGCCAATCCGGACTCGAGGAAAAGGCCTCGCGTCCGCGAGGCTGAAGAGAGGCCGATGGAACAGCGCGTCGAAGAAGTCCTCTCGCCCTACCACACCTTCTCCCGCGCCGAATGGGCGGCGAAGCGCGCCGACCACCCGATGACGCTGACGCCGGCGGAGGTGACCCGCTTGCGTTCGTTGCACGACCGACTCGACATGAGCGAGGTCGAGGAGATTTATCTCCCGCTGTCGCGGCTGTTGTCGTTCTATGTTCAGGCTGCGCAGCGACTGTTCCGTGCGCAGCAGGGCTTCCTCGGCACCGATGACGGGAAGATGCCGTACATCATCGGCGTCGCCGGTTCCGTCGCCGTGGGCAAGTCCACCACCGCGCGCGTGTTGCAGGCGCTGCTCAAGCGCTGGCCGAATGTGCCGAAGGTCGACCTCCTCACCACCGACGGCTTCCTCTATCCCAACGCGGTGCTGGAACGCGAAGGCCTGATGGAGAAGAAGGGCTTTCCCGAGAGCTACGACCTGCCCGCGCTGCTGCGCTTCCTCTCCGACATCAAGGCTGGTCGCCGTCCTGCCCGCGCGCCGATCTATTCGCATCTCATTTACGACGTGGTGCCGAACCAGTGGATCGAGATCGACCGGCCGGACATCCTCGTCGTTGAAGGATTGAACGTGCTGCAAACCGGCCGTCTGCCGCGCGACGGCAAGGCGATCCCGTTCGTGTCGGATTTCTTTGACTTCTCGATCTATCTCGACGCCGACGAGGACGTGCTGCTGCGCTGGTACGTGGACCGCTTCCTGACGCTGCGCGGCACCGCGTTCAGCGATCCGAAGTCGTACTTCCACCGCTATTCGAAACTGTCCGATCTTGAAGCGGTGCAGACGGCGTCCGCGATCTGGAGCCGTATCAATCTCATCAATCTGCACGAGAACATCCAGCCGACCCGCCATCGCGCGCACCTCATCCTCAAGAAGGGCGAGAGTCACCTGGTCGAGGAAGTCGCGCTGCGGAAACTGTAAAGCTACGCCGCCATCGCTTTGGCTTCAGCGGCCGCCGCCAGCGCTGCTGCCAGCCGCTCACGGTCGAGCGGCTTGGTGAGGAAGCCGTCCATCCCCGCGGCGATACAGGCGTCGCGGTCTTCGTCAAAAGCATTGGCGGTCAGTGCGACGATCGGCGTGCGCGGGCCGCCCGCTTCCGCCTCGCGGATGCGATGAGTCGCATCGATGCCGTCGGAGCCCGGCATGTGCACGTCCATCAGCACGACGGCATAGGGTTCGCCGGCGTCGCGCGCCGACAGCCAGGCGTCCACCGCGGCATCGCCGTTGGTCGCGACGGTCGGGCGGTGCCCGAGCCTCGTCAGCAGCGAGCGCGCCAAGAGCGCGTTGATCTCGTTGTCCTCGGCGACCAGGATCGAAAGGCCTTTCGATCGCATCTTTGAGTGTCGCGCCACCGGAAGCTTCTGCGTTGTCGCCGGGGCGCTCGAACTCGTTGTCGCCGCGCGTCATGCGGGCCGCGAGCGAAGCGGCGCGCACCGGCTTGACCAGATAGCCGGTGAAGCCCGCGTCTTTCAGGGCGGGCAATTCGGTGCGGGACGCCGGCGTCACCAGCACGAATCGGCGCGGCACGGCCGCCGTCGCGCGTGCAAGCGCGTCACAGGCGGCGCGGCCGATGGCATGGTCGACGAAGACCGCGCCCCAATCGCGCTCGGGCAGCAGCGCCCCGGCGACCTTGTCATCGGGGGCGACGCATACGCGTGCGCCCCAATGCGTCAGCCGCCGCGCCATCAGCGCGCTTTCGACGGCGGACGCCGCAACGATCATGACGTCCATGCCGCCGAGATCGCACGAGGCGGCCGACACATCATCAGGGCCGGCGGCCGGCGCCAGCGAAAGCGCGACACGGAACGTCGCGCCGGAGCCGGGGACGCTCTCGACCGCAATGCGGCCGCCCATGCGCTCGACGATGCGCCGGGAGATCGAAAGCCCGAGTCCGGTGCCGCCGAACTTGCGGGCGATTCCGCCATCGGCCTGCTCGAATTCCCTGAAGATGCGGTCGTGCTCGTCGGGCGCGATGCCGATGCCGGTGTCGCGCACCAGGATGTCGATCTCGCCGGGCCGGATGCCGCGCTCGACGATGATCGCGACGCCGCCGCGGTCGGTGAACTTCACCGCATTGCCGGCGAGATTGAGCAGCACCTGCCGCAGTCGCGCGGCGTCGCCGACGACCCGCGGCGGCAAGCCGTCCTCGACATAGGAAGCGATCTCGAGCTCCTTCGCCTGCGCGCGCGGCGCGATCAGCTCGGCCGTCTCCTCGATCAGCGCGACCAGATCGAACGTCGCGCGCATCGAGGTCGATACGGCCGGCTTCGATCTTGGAGAAGTCGAGGATTTCGTCGATCAGCGACAGCAGCGCGTCGCCGGACGTCTTCACCGCTTTGACGTAAGTCGTCTGTTCCGGCGTGAGCGGCGTGTCGCGCAGCAGGTCGGCCATTCCGAGGATGCCGTTGAGCGGCGTGCGCACCTCGTGCGAAACCATCGCCAGGAAGCGCGACTTCGCGCGGTTGGCGGTTTCCGCCTGGTCGCGCGCGTCGGCGAGCGCGCGCTCGGCCTGCACGCGGTCGGTGACGTCGCGGCCGACACTTTGCATCTCGGCGCCGGGCAGCGTCGCGGACCGCACCATCACCTCACGCCAGGCGATCCAGCGCGCGCCGGCGTCGGTCGCGATCTTCTGGTCGTGGATGCGTGTTCCGTCGGCCGCATGCGCCGTGGCGCCCTGTTCCAGCACCGGCAGCGTGAACGCAGTGCCGACAAGCTCGGCGCGCGCCCGCTCGGCCAGCACGCAGAATGCGTCGTTGACATAGGTGATGCGGCCGTCGACGTCGCGGCGAACGATCACGTCGCCTTGCGCGGCGAGAAAGCTCTTCGCGCGCTCTTCCGATTCCTTGAGCTCCCAGTTGCGGTCGGCAAGCTCCTCGACGCGCTGCTGCTGCGCGCGCAGCTCGCTCTTGAGCAAGCGCATCCGCGAGAACAGCAGACCGATCGCGCCGCAGGCCGCGCCGAACAGGCCGGCCACGCCGATCGCGAACATATGCGGATCGTAGTTTGCGGCCGGGCTGCGCATCGCCGCGATGAAGCCGAACGCGGCCGCGAACGACATCGACAGGAGGACCGCGCCGCGGACGACGACCGACAGAACCAGCGGACGAAGGAAACGCCTGCCCGTCGCAAGGATCGATCCCGCATTACGCCACCCCGCCACGGGCTTGTCGCAGGCGCCTTGCAGCCGCGCGTCGCCCGTATGGTGTTGTTATTTAGGGGAGTTTGCGGCGCGGACGGTTGCGATTGGGTTCAACGACGCCGCCCGGCGGAGAAGCCGTTCGACAGGGTTGACGACGCGATAACGCGATCGTTCAAATTTTAGCGGGTCGCGGCAGCCCTGCGCCTGCGGGCGTGTCAGACGAGAGCCGGTAGGCCAATGACCGAGTCGCAGCCCGCTACCGCTCACGCCGCCCGGCGGACCTCGTCGGCGAGCGCGCGGTAGGACAGCGCCTCCGCGAGATGCACGCGGCCGACTTTCTCGGCGCCGTCGAGATCGGCGAGCGTGCGCGCGACCCGCAGCACGCGGTGATAGCCGCGCGCGGAGAGCCGCATGGCGTCGGCGGCGTCGCGCAGCAGCGACAGCCCGCTGGCGTCCGGCTTGGCGATGTCCTCCAGCACCGGGCCGGCCGCGGCGGCGTTGGTGCGGACATGCGGCAGGCCGATCGCCGCGTAGCGCTCGATCTGCATCGCGCGCGCGCGCGCGACGCGCTCGGCGACCTCGCGGCTGCCTTCGGTCGGCGGCGGCAGGATGAGATCGGCGGCGGTGACGGCGGGCACCTCGATGTGCAGGTCGATGCGATCCATCAGCGGGCCCGACAGCCGCGCCTGATAGTCGGCGGCGCAGCGCACATTCGGTCCGCGCTTGCAGGTGAAGCCCGGCTCCGACGCGCGGCCGCAGCGGCAGGGGTTCATCGCGGCGACCAGCATGAAGCGCGCGGGATAGGTGATGCGGTGGTTGGCGCGCGCGATCGCGACCTCGCCGGTCTCCAGCGGCTGGCGCAGCGAGTCGAGCGCGCGCGGCTCGAACTCCGGAAACTCGTCGAGGAACAGCACGCCGTTGTGCGCGAGCGAGACTTCGCCGGGCCGGGCGCGCAAGCCGCCGCCGACCAGCGCCGGCATCGAGGCGGAATGATGCGGGCTGCGGAACGGGCGGCGGTTGGTGAGCGCGCCGCCTTCGATCACGCCGGCGACCGAGGCGATCATCGACACTTCGAGCAGCTCCGCCGGCGTCAGCGGCGGCAGGATCGTCGGCAGCCGCGCCGCCAGCATCGACTTGCCGGCGCCGGGCGGGCCGACCATCAGCAGGTTGTGCCCGCCGGCGGCGGCGACTTCGAGCGCGCGCTTGGCGCTCTCCTGGCCCTTGATGTCCTTGAGATCGATGCAGCGCGCCTTCGACCTCGCGCACCTTCGGCTGCGGGCGCGACAGCACCTGCGTGCCGCGGAAATGATTGGCGAGCTGGATCAGCGAGGCCGGCGCGATGATCTCCATCTCCGGGCTGGCCCAGGCCGCCTCCGGCCCGCAGGCGGCGGGACAGATCAGGCCTTCGCCGCGCGCATTGGCGCCGATCGCCGCCGGCAGCACGCCGGCGACCGCGGTCACCGAGCCGTCGAGCCCGAGCTCGCCGAGCACGGTGAAGCCCGCGAGCGCATCCGCCGGCAACGCGCCGATCGCCGCCATCAGGCCGAGCGCGATCGGCAGGTCGTAGTGGCTGCCTTCCTTCGGCAGGTCGGCGGGCGCGAGATTGACGGTGATGCGCCGCGCCGGCAGCGCCAGGCCGGAGGCGACCAGCGCGGCGCGCACGCGCTCGCGCGCTTCCGACACCGCCTTGTCGGGCAGGCCGACGACGTTGAAGGCGGGCAGGCCGGGCGCGACCTGCACCTGGACATCGACGGCGCGCGCCTCGATGCCTTCGAACGCGACGGTCGCGACCCGCTGGACCATGGATGCCCCTGCCTCGGGCTGCAAAGACTAGCGCAGCCACCATAGGCCGGCAAGAACATTTAGGGAACAAAATTCGGGACTGGCTCAGTCCTCGGCCGTCGCTGCCCGGGCAGCGACCTCGGCCGCGGGCGCGCCGTCCGCCGCGGTCGCCTGACGGTGCTTCGCCGAGCCGGTTCGCCAGCCGCTCGATGCTGGCGGCAAAGGCCGCGACTCGAAATTCTGCGGATCGTCGTGGCCGCCGCGGATGCCGGAATCGATCGCGACGTGAAACGCCGGGATCAGCCAGCGGCCCGCGCGCACGCTCGCGATCGTGTAGATCAGCGCCAGCCGGTCGTACTGGATGTCGGAGAAGCCGGGCGTCGGCGCCAGCGCGTCGTTGCCGCGGCCGCGGCCGGGCTGGCTGCGGCGCGGCTGCACCAGCTCGACATGCAGGAACAGGCCCTTGAGGTCGGTGCCGAAGCGGGTCGCGCGCTCGAATCGCGTGGCGCGCCAGGGCTGGCTCAGCTCATGGCCGAGCAGCATCGCGCCGATGCGGTTGATGATGACATGCGCCGCTTCCCAGCCGTCGCCGCAGCGGAAGCGGCCGAGATTGTTGATCGAGCGGTGCTCGTCGATGTTCTACCGGGAAACGGCCGGCGGCCGAAATTCGGCGCCGCTGGTGTCGTGGATCACCATATAGCGCGCCTGCGGCGCGTCGGGATCGTTGTCGCGCGCGCGCGAGATCGGCTGCCACAGGAACGGCGCGTAGTCCCACACCAGCCCGAGCTCCACCAGCAGCGCGGCGAGCGCATCCCGGTCGGGCAAGGCCGGAAGATTGGCCGACGCGGGTTGCGAGCGCCGGCGGCAAGGTCTCGAGGTGCGGGCCGAGGTTTCGCCGCGACGTTGCCGACCGCATCAGGCACATCGCCTGCTGGTCCGGCTCGCCGGCGAAGCTCAGCGTCTCCGGATTGAATTCGCAGGGACCGAGCGTCGTGAGCGATGATCGCCGGCAGCTTGCGCCGCGGCTGGCAGCGCTGCGCGAAAGCGTCGATCGTGGTGACGCACAGATAGGCGATCGCGAGCGTCACGATCGCGACAACGCGCCGCGATCGCACGTTTGGGCGGCGTCCGTGCCGCGACCGGTCCGAAAGCCCGCATGTCTGACCTCGACCTCGAAGCTATCGCAGCGCGTTCCGGCGCACAAATACCCGTTTGCAGATTTGGCATGCGGCACGCGCCCCTGTCTGAGGGATAACGATTCGCTCCATCAGTGCGAATGGTCGCAATCGCCCCGGCGCCCGCTTGCCCGGGCGTCGCACAGCGATTCAGGAGACGCCGATGCTTCCAACGGCCCGCAAGCTTGCATTCAATGATGTTCCCGTCGTCGACCTCGCGCCGGCCTGGTCGGGCGATGCCGCGGCGCGCCGCAAGCTCGCCGACGAGATCGCCGATGTCTGCGGCCGCGTCGGATTCTTCTACATCAAGAACCACGGGCTGAGCGACGCCGACATCGCCGCGATCTTTCAGACCTCCGCCGACTTCCACAACCTTCCGCTCGACGCGAAGATGGAAGTCTCGATCACCAAGAACAATCATGCCCAGGGCTACCTGCACGGCATGACCAAGGGCAACGAGAAGAGCCTCTCCGAGAATCTTGCAGGAGGCATTCCAGATCAAGCGGCCGCTCGCGGACGACGATCCGGATCTGCTCGCCGGCAAGCCGCTGCACGGCAAGATTCCGTGGCCGAGCGGCGATGCCGGACCTCAAGCCGCGCATGATGGCCTACTACGACAAGGTCAATGTGCTCGGCTACGAGCTGCTGGCGCTGTTCGAGCTCGCGCTCGGCCTGCGCGCCGGCGAGCTCAAGCAGTATTTCAAGAAGGACATGAATTCGCTGCGGCTCCTGCACTACCCGCCGCAGAAGCCGGACGAGGACGGCGTGCATCTCGGCGCCCGCGCCCACACCGACACCAACGCCTTCACGATCCTGGCGCAGGACAACAATGGCGGCCTCGAGATCCGCAATCGCGACAACGAATGGGTGGCGGTGCCGCCGATCGACGGGACGCTGGTGGTGAATGTCGGCGAAGTGCTCAAGGTCTGGAGCGACGGCATCTTCTCGTCGACGCTGCACCGGGTGATCAACCGCTCCGGCCGTCGGCGCTACTCGATCCCGTTCTTCATGTATCCGAGCTATGACGCGCTGATAAAGCCGCTGCTCACGAATCCCGATCCCTCGAACGTGGCGCCGGAGAACCTTCACACCTCGATGCCGCGCGACAAGCCGTTCGTCTATGGCGAATTCAAGTCGCGCCACACCGCCAAGATCATGCCCGGTCAGGTGAAGGTGCCGACGTGAGAGACCGGCATTTCCGCCGCCGCTGGATCGGGATCTGATCGATGCCGGCCTATGTGATCGGTGAGGCGGACATCGTCAATCCCGACGCGATGAAAGGCTACGGGCCGATGGTGGTCGCCGCCGTCAAAAAATACGGCGGCAAATACCTCGCGCGCGGCGCCCGGCCGCAGGTGCTGGAAGGCGGCCCCGCGCACAACATCCTGATCATCGAGTTCGAGAATGCGGACGCCGCGCGCCGCTGGTACGCCTCGCCGGAGTATCAGGCTGCCAAGGCAGTGCGGCAGGGCAATTCCAACCTGCGGCTCCTGCTGGTCGAGGATTTTGTTAAGCCGGCGTCGCCGTAGAGTGCGTGAATCCAATAGCCACGCCGCCGGGAGCGGCCAGCCACGGGGCCTTCGATCGACCATGTTCCTCAAAAAGCTCGCTCTTGCCTCCCTTGCCATTGCAGTCGCTACCGGCGCATCGTCGCGCGCTCACGCGCAGGACCGCTATCCGTCGCGCACCGTGAAGCTCGTTGTTGCCTTCGCGCCCGGCGGCGTCGCCGACATCATGGGGCGGCTGGTGGCGCAGCTGCTGCAGCACAAGCTCGGCGGTACGTTCATTGTCGAGAACAAGCCGGGCGGCGACGGCCTGATCGGAATGGGTGAAGTCGTTCGCGCGAAGCCCGATGGCTATACGCTTTTGGTGGGCGGCTTCGGCGGCCAGATCGTTCCGCCGTTGATGAAAGACGACTTCCCGTTCGACGTGCGGCGCGACATCGTCAAAATCGCAATGACGGCGGAATTCGCCAATGTGCTGGTCGTCAACAAGAGCGTGCCGGTCAACTCGGCCTCGGAGCTCATCGCCTATTTGAAGAAGCAGCCAGGTAAGTTGAATTTCGGCTCGTCGGGCCGTGCGACCTCCGATCGGCTGGCGGCCGAGATGTTCATGCTCGAAACCGGCACCAAGATGCTGAACGTGCCGTACCGTGGCGGCGGGGTCGCGCTCAATGACATGCTGGCAGGGACAACGCAGGTGATGTTCCCGCAATTGCCGGCGGTGCTCGGCATGGTGACGTCCGGCACGGTGAAGCCGCTGGCCGTCACCAGCAGTTACCGGCTATGGCAACTGCCGGACTTGCCGACGTTGAGCGAGACCGTGTTGCCCGGATTTCACGTCGCGAGCTGGAACATGCTGTTCGGTCCGCGCGGATTGCCGGAGGACATCCGCAAAATCCTGAGCGATGCGCTGGTGGAGGCGGTGAAGGACCCGCAGTTCCGGGAGCGGATGCACAAGATCGGCGTCGAGCCTGTCGGTCGGCCGTCCGCCGAGGCCGATACGTTCTTCGAGCGGGAGCTCGTGCGCTGGAAGAAGGTGATCGATACCGCCGGGCTGAAGCTGGAAAAATAGGTCAGCGCCGCCTCGCCTCGATCGCGTCCCAGATCATCGCCGCGACATCGGGGCCGCCGAGGTTCTTGATTGCGCGAATGCCGGTCGGCGACGTGACATTGATCTCGGTCAGGAAGCCGTCGATCACGTCGATGCCGACGAAGATCAGCCCGCGCTCGCGCAGGGGCTTCGCCAGCCGCGCGCAAATCTCGCGCTCGCGCGGCGTCAGGTCGGTTTCTTTCGGCGTGCCGCCGCGCACCATGTTGGAGCGCAGGTCGTCCGGTGCCGGCACGCGATTGACCGCGCCGCCGAATTCGCCGTCGACCAGGATGATGCGCTTGTCGCCATGCTTCACCGCGGGCAGGAATTTCTGCACCACCCAGGCTTCGCGGAAGGTCGCGGCAAAGAGGTCGTAGAGCGAGCCGAAATTGAGGTCCTCCTGCGCGAGGCGGAACACGGCTTCGCCGCCGCGGCCGTAGAGCGGCTTCATCACGATGTCGCCATGCTCGGCGCGGAACGCCTTGATCTCCGCGAGGTCGCGCGTGATCAGCGTTGGCGGCATCAGGTCGGAGAATTCCATCACGTAGATCTTCTCCGGCGCGTTGCGCACGGAGCGGGGATCGTTGACCACCAGCGTCTTGGGATGGATGCGCTCGAGCAGATGCGTCGTGGTGACGTAGGCGAGGTCGAACGGCGGGTCCTGGCGCAGCAGGATGACGTCGAAAGTGCTGAGATCGGTCCGCTTCGCCTCGCCGAGCGTGAAATGGTCGCCCTCCTTGTCGCGCACGCTGAGCGGCTGCACCGTCGCGACCACCTTGTTGCCGGCGAGCGCCAGCCGGTCGGGCGTGTAGTAGGCGATGGTGTGCTTTCGGCGCTGCGCTTCCAGCAGCAGGGCGAACGTCGAATCGCCGCGGATGTTGATCCGCTCGATCGGGTCCATCTGCACGGCGATTTTCAGGCTCATCCGTTCCCCATCACCGCATTGTTCCCGGTTGTAACTAAATAGTAATGCAAACGGACCGTTAACATTTTACCGCCAGTCTGCGTGACTCGACGGGGGTATTCGCCGGACGGGGGACCGAAGGTGAAACTGCCGCAATTCTCCATTGCGACCAAGCTCTACGCGATCTTTGCCCTGCTGGCCACGGTGACCGTTGGGCTTGCGGTCGTGGCCGTCGTGAATGCGCGCTATCATCAATCGCTGACCGACGAGTTCGAAGCCGCCCAGGCCGGCGCCCAGAATGTCGACCGCGCCAACGGCCTCATCTATGCGGTGATGATGGAAGCGCGGGGCATTTATCTCGCGCGCGACGCCGCCGCGGCCGGGACGCTGGCGGACGGCCTGTTGGCGGTCACCGACCGCATCGGCGGCGTGGTTGCCGAATGGCAGATCCGGATGCGCGCCGACGACGCTCCGCAATTCTCGGAGTTCTCCGCTGCGCGCCGCGCAGTTCCAGAATTTCGCCCGCGAGATCGCGAATATCGCGACCGGCGTCAGTCCGCAGGCGGCGCGCGAATGGGCCGACACCAGCACCAACCATGCCATGCAGAAGGCGCTGAACGACGATCTCAACCAGCTCGCACTGGTCTATGCGCAACGCGCGGCCCGGATATATCGCGACATCGACCGGCATATCGATCAGGCCGCCTGGCTCACCAGCCTGCTGGCGGCATTCGCGGTCATGCTGGCGGCCGCCGGCGCCTTCATGATCCGATACGCGGTCGCGCGCCCGCTGGCGACGATCACCGAAGTAACGGAGCTGGTTGCAGCCGGCCGCACGCAGACGGCCATCCCCTACGGAGAGCGGGGCGACGAGATCGGCGCCTTGGCGCGCTCGATTGCGGTGTTCCAGGATGCGATGCGGCGCAATGAAGAATTGAGCAAGATGGTCGTCGACGACGCGCAGGCGCGCGCGCAGCGCCAGGAGCGGATGTCGACGGAGATCGAGCATTTCAGCGCCGATGTCGAGGCAACGCTCGGCAAGCTTGGCGATCTTTCGCAACAGATGATGGCGGCGTCCACGCGACTTTCGGGCGCCGCCGACAATGCGGCACAGCGCACGGCCGGCGCCGCAACTTCCTCCTACGATGCGTCCGCCAACGTGCGCGACATCGCGTCCGCGGCGGACGAGCTTGCGGCTTCGGTGCAGGAGATCGACCGGCAGGTGGCGCAATCCAACGCCATTGCCGCTCGCGCGGTCAGTGAGACCGAGCGCACCAACGCGACGGTCGCAGAGCTCAACGAAGCAGCCGGCCGCATCGGCGACGTCGTCCGCCTGATCACCGACATCGCCGAGCAGACCAACTTGCTGGCGCTCAACGCCACCATCGAGGCCGCCCGCGCCGGCGAAGCGGGCCGCGGCTTCTCGGTCGTGGCCGGCGAGGTGAAGGCGCTGGCGGGACAGACCGCGCGCGCCACCGAGGACATCACCACGCAGATCGCCGCCATGCAGCACGCCACCGAGCGCTCGATCGAGGCGATCGGCGCGATCGAGACGTACCATCCGCGGGATCGGCGAAATCACCGGCACGATCGCCGCCGCCGTAACGGAGCAGGGGGCGGCGACGCAGGAGATCGCGCGCAGCGTCGAGACGGCGGCGCGCCGCACCGGCGAAACCGCCAGCGAAGTCGAGCGGGTCAGCGAGGCGACGGCAGCGACGCGCGAAAGCGCCGGCGCCGTCGAATCCGTCGCCGGCGATCTCGGCGAGGTCGCGGCGCGCCTGCGCGGGCAGGTCGATCAGTTCTTCGCAAGGCTCAGCGCCGCCTAAAAGATCTAGCGCCGCTCGTGCATTCCCGACGTGGCGCGCTCGATCACGCCTTTGGGAAACGAGGCGAAGCGGGCGACCAGCGCCTCGACGTCCGCTCCCGATGACGGCCTGACCTCGAGCCCGAGCTTCGCGGTCTCCGCCAGCAACTCGGCATCCTGCATCGTCCGCATGAAGGCCGTGCGCAATGCGTTGGCGCGATCGGCCGGCACGCCGGGCGGCGCGAGGACCGGCCGGCCGATCACATGCGGGCCGAACGCGACGTCGAAGATTTCACGATCCTCGTTCGACTTCGCATAGTCGTAGATATGCGCGGCGCCTTCGAGGTCCGGCAGCTTCTTCAGGCCGAATTGCACCAGCGCCCGGATCCGGCCGCTGTCGATGTCGTCCTTCCACTGCGTCTTGAGGGTCGAGTGTGAGGGGCCGCAGGCGCCTTCGATCTCGCCGCGATTGAGCGCGATGCGCAGATCGTTCGAGCCCTTGTAGCCCTGCACCACCTTGATCCGGGCGCCGAGGAAGTTGACCAGCGCATAGGCGAACTTGCTGGTCGGCGCCGCGCTGCCGGTCGCGCCGAACACCGCGTCGCGTGCGAAGAGCTGGTCCAGCGACGTGATCCCGGAGCGGGCCGAGACCGTGCAGGTCGCGATGCTCTCGTCCATGTTGCCGATCCAGGTGAACTTCGCCGGCTCGTAGGTCGCCGCCGAGTCACCAAAGATCGGCTTCAGCGCCGTTTCGGGCGCCAACACGCTCACCACCGTCCCGTCCCGGGCCGCCACGTTGTAGAGCCAGTTGGCCGCGCGCAGGCCGCCCGCGCCAGGCATGTTCTGCGGCACCGCACCGGGATTGCCCGCGAGGTGCCGTGTGATGTGACGCGACAGCGTGCGGCCAAAGAAATCGTAACCGGTGCCGGCCTCGTGGCCGACCACGACATTGAGCGACTTCCCGCGATAGAAGTCGGCGGCGCTGTCGTCGGCGGCCGGTTGCGCGAATGCCTGGCCGGCGACGAGGATCGGGAGCAGGACCAGCCACCGGCGCATTCCTTGGACCTTAGCGGATTCTTGATTGCGCATGATCTTATCCGAAAACCGGTTCCCACTTTTCGGGATCATGCGCTATGTGCTCGCGTCGAACGCGGCGGGGATGTGCCGCGGTATCCGCCCCGGCACCACCAGCACGGCGTCGAAGCGGATGTCCTCAATGACACGATCGGGATTCTTGGCAAGCCACGCCTCTGCGGCTGCGACAATGCGCGCCCGCTGCCGGTCGGTGACCGACCAGGCAGCGTCATCGAATTTTTCACGCGCCTTCACCTCGACGAAGATCAGAAGCTTGCGTCGGCCCGCAACGATATCGATCTCACCGACCGGCGTGCGATAGCGCCGCGCCAGAATGCGGAATCCCTTGGCGATCAGGAACGCAGCGGCGCGGCTCTCCGCCGAAATGCCGGTGCGGAACGCGACCTGGCGTTCCGGCTGCACGGCGCGCGGAGCCAGCGGACGGGCGCGCGGGCGGTCGGAATTACTCATCGGCGCCGCCATCCTTCGCAAGCTTCAGCGCGCGCTGATAGACTTCACGCCGCGGCTGGCCGGTGACGGCGGCGACTTCGGCGACGGCTTCCTTCAGGGAGACGCGCGTCAGCGCGCTCCGCAACAGCGCGTCGAGATCGGCAACCTCGGTGTCTTCTGCGGCCGGCGGCGCGATCACCAGCACGATCTCCCCGCGCGGTGCGCCCGCCGCTTCGTAGTGGGCCGCGAGCGTCGCGATATCGCCGCGGCGCACCTCCTCATGCAGCTTCGTCAGCTCGCGGCAGACCGCCGCTTCGCGCGGCCCGAGTCCTTTCGACAGGTCGGCGAGCGCGGCGGCAAGCCGCGGGCCGCTCTCGAACAGCAGCAGCGTCGCCGGAATGCGCGCAAGCTCCGCTATGCGCGTTTGGCGTTGTCCGGATTTCACCGGCAGGAAGCCCTCAAAGAAAAAACGGTCGGTCGGCAGGCCCGCGACGGTGAGCGCGGCCAGCGCGGCGGATGCGCCGGGCACGGCGGTCACCGCATGACCGGCCTCATGCGCCGCGCGCACCAGCTTGAATCCGGGATCGGAGACGAGCGGCGTGCCGGCATCCGACACCAGCGCGACGGCATTGCCGGCGGCGAGCCGCGCAATCAGCTTCGGCCTCGCCTCCGCGGCGTTGTGATCATGGTAGGGCGTCAGCGGCGTCGTGATGACGTAGTGCTCAAGGAGCTTGCGGGTGACGCGGGTGTCCTCGCAGGCGATCACGTCGGCCGCGGCAAGCACTTCGAGCGCGCGTAGCGTGGTGTCGCGCAGATTGCCGATCGGGGTTGCGACGATATGAAGCCCGGGTGCGAGCGCCGGCGCCTCGTGCGCCTGCCCCTTGAGAACATAGCACCGGCCGGATGAAGGGCGTTGGCGGCCCGCGTCCGCAGTCTGTTCGCGCGTCTGCATCTGTGTACTTTAGAGGGATATTCGGCCATGCAGTATCGGATTTGGCCTGTGCTCACCCCGCCTCGGCAACGGTGAGTTCCGTCCACACGAGACGCTGCTTGAAGCGGTCACGGCTTCGTGCTCCTATATTGATGGAAATCATTATTTTTTTCATTTAGTTAACAGCCGTTCGACAAAAAGCCGGATTGGCTGAATTTGTTGGCGTCCGCGTTGCCTGTCAGTGCCGAGGGAAACGGCCGATGCGCCGAGTTGAGCTGGCCCGGATGTCCGCCGCGTTGCGTGCACCCCTCAGTATTGCCCTCGCGATGGTCGGCGGGCTCGTGCTCGCGGCATGTGCGGGCGGCTTCTCCGGCAACGATTTCTCGTCCTCGCAGCCTACGGGCTCATCATCGGCGGGCAGCCAGATCGGGCAGGGGCAGGTCAAAGCTGGACTTATCCTTCCGCTGAGCGCGCCAGGAAACGCCGGCGTGACCGCACAGTCGATGCGCAACGCGGCAGAGCTTGCGCTCAGCGAATTCAACAATCCGGATATCCAACTGCTGGTGAAGGACGACGGCGGCGGCGCGCCCGGCGCGCAGCAGGCGGCGCAGCAGCTTCTCGATGAAGGCGCCGAGATCATTCTCGGTCCGCTGTTCGCGCATTCGGTCGCGCCGGTCGGGCAACTCGCGCGGGCCCGCAACGTCCCTGTGATCGCTTTCTCGACCGACTCCAACGTGGCGGCACCCGGCGTCTATCTGCTGAGCTTCCTTCCGGAGTCCGACGTTGAGCGCCTGGTCGCCTATGCGGCGCAACAAGGCAAACGATCATATGCCGCCGCGCTGCCGGACAATCCCTATGGAACGGTGGTCGAGGCCGCCTTCAAGCAATCGGTCGGGCGGCGCAATGGCCGCATCGTCGCGCTCGAACGCTACCCGAATGACCGGACCCAGATGCAGGCGACGATCAAAAATCTCGCGCAAGCTGCGAGCGGCGCCGATGCGATCTTCATTCCCGATACCGCCGATACCGTGCCGTTCGTCGTGCAAGCGCTGAATGCGAGCGGCGTCGACACGCGTAAGGTCCAGCTTCTTGGCAGCGGCCTGTGGGAGGATCCGCAGATCTTCTCCAGCGCGGTCCTGGAAGGAGCCTGGTACGCGGGACCGGACTCGACGGGCTTCCGCAATTTCTCGGGCCGCTACCGCGCCAAGTACAATCAGGACCCCGTACGCACGGCGACGCTGGTCTACGATGCGGTCGCCCTGGTCGCAGCGCTCGCCAAGACCCAGGGGGAGCGACGCTTCTCGGCCGAAGTGCTGACCAACACCTCCGGCTTCAACGGCATCGACGGCCTGTTCCGCTTCCGCCGTGAGGGCGTCAATCAGCGCGGCCTTGCGGTGATGCGCGTGACGCCGACCGGCGGGCAGATCATCAGTCCGTCGCCGCGTGCGTTCACCGGGTCGGCCACATAACGGTTCACGCCGCGAGATCAGCCACCACGGCGTCCAGCACCGGAAAACCCGTCTGGGTCACGCGCAGCTTGCCGCCCGCCGTCAGCTCGATGGCGCCTTCCTGCTGCAAAATCTTGATACGCCGAGGATCCAGCGCGCGGCCGGCGAGGCGTTCGTAGCGCGCGGGATCGATGCCTTCGGCGAGCCGCAGTCCCATCAGCAGAAATTCATCGGCCATCTGCGAACGCAAGAGCGTGTCGTCGCCGACGCCGCCATGACCGAGCGACTCGACCCGCATCAGCCAGGCCTCCGGCCTGCGCTCGGTCTCGGTGGCATGGCGTTCGCCGTCGATGTCGAGACGTCCGTGCGCGCCCGGACCGATGCCGGCGTATTCGTGCCCGCGCCAGTAAACGAGATTGTGCCGGCACTCGGCGCCGGGCCGTGCGTGATTTGAGATTTCGTAGGCGGGAAGACCGGCGGCGGCACAGACTGTTTGCGTCGTATCGTAGAGGTCACGTGCGGCATCCTCGCCGGGGACTTTGAGCTTGCCGGCGGAATGGAGCGCGGCAAACGGCGTGTCGGCTTCGACGGTGAGCTGGTAGAGCGACAAATGCTCGCCCGCTTCCGCGATCGCGCGCTTGAGTTCCTCGGCCCAGGCCTGCGGCGTTTGCCCCGGCCGTGCGTAGATGAGGTCGAACGAATAGCGCTCGAATGCTCCACGCGCGATCGCGACCGCCGCGAGCGCTTCCTGCGCCGTGTGGGTGCGCCCGAGTGATTTCAGCGCATCATCGTCGAGCGCTTGCACGCCAAGCGAAACGCGGTTGATGCCGGCGGCGCGATAGCCCTTGAAGCGCGTCGCCTCGACGCTCGTCGGATTGGCCTCGAGCGTCACTTCGGCGTCTGTCGCGATCGACCAATGCTTGCCGATGGCGTCGAGGATCGCGCCCACGGTGGCGGGCTGCATCAGCGAAGGCGTGCCGCCGCCGAAGAAGATCGTGGAGACGGTGCGGCCGGGGGCGCGCGTGGCCGTTGCCGCGATCTCGGTCGTGAAGGCGCGCACATAGCGCTGCTCGTCGATCGCGGCGTGGCGCACATGACTATTGAAGTCGCAATACGGGCACTTCGACAGGCAGAACGGCCAGTGGACATAGACGCCGAAGGCTGATTCGTCCGGGGCAGTCATGACGCCCAGCATATGGCACCTTCGGGAGGCCGCCGCCACTCCGGGCCTTGGCCGTGGACCCCTCAGGACCGCAGACAGGCCGCTGCGAGCTTGAGGAACGCCCGGGCGCGGTGCGAGAGGCCCTGTCCGTTCGGCGGCAGCCCGTGCTTCTCGTCACCCGTCATCTCGCCGAAGGTCCGCGCATGGCCGTCCGGCAGGAACATCGGATCGTAACCGAAGCCGGCGGTGCCCCGCGGCGGCCACACCAGCGTTCCTTCCACGGTGCCTTCGAATTCTTCGACATGGCCGTCGGGCCAGGCGACGCAGAGCGCCGACACGAATTGCGCCGCGCGCAGCGCTGGGCGATCGGCGCCGTGGTCGGAGAGCATCGACTCGATCGTTTGCATCGCGCGCGTGAAATTCTTGTCCTCGCCTGCCCAGCGTGCCGACTGGATGCCGGGCGCGCCGCCGAGCGCGTCGACCGCCAGTCCGGAATTGTCGGCAAAGGCGGGCAGCCGTGACGCATTGGCCGCCGCCTGCGCTTTGATGCGCGCATTGTCGCGGAAGCTCGCGCCGGTTTCCTCGGGCTCAGGCAGCTTGAGCTCGCCGGCGGAGACAGCGTCGATGCCGTAAGGCGCGAGCAGTTCCCTCATCTCCCGCAGCTTGCCCGGATTGTGAGTCGCGATGACGATGCGGCCCGCGAGCTGGCGATGCGGTGCGCTCACATCACCGCCAGCTTCTGAAGATCGACGAGCTTGCCGATGCCCTTCTTGGCGAGCGCGAGCAGCGCCAGCAGTTGCTCCTCGGTGAACGGGATCTTCTCGGCGGTACCCTGCACCTCGACAATGTGTCCGGCGCCGGTCATCACGAAATTCGCGTCGGTCTCGGCGTCCGAGTCCTCGGCATAGTCGAGATCGAGCACGGGCTCGCCTTTGCAGATGCCGCACGACACCGCCGCCACATGGTCGCGCAGTGGATTGCCGGGCATCATGTCGCGCGTCTTCATCCAGGCGATGCAATCATGCAGCGCCACCCAGGCGCCGGTGATCGCGGCCGTGCGGGTGCCGCCGTCGGCCTGGATGACATCGCAGTCGACGGTGATCTGGCGCTCGCCGAGCGCGGCAAGGTCGACGATCGAGCGCAGGCTGCGGCCGATCAGCCGCTGAATTTCGACGGTGCGGCCGCCCTGCTTGCCGGCCGAGGCTTCCCGGCGCGTGCGCTCCAGCGTTGCGCGCGGCAGCATGCCGTATTCGGCGGTCACCCAGCCGCGCGCCTGGCCTTTGAGCCACGGCGGCAACCGGTCTTCGAGCGTTGCGGTCACCAGCACATGCGTGTCGCCGAACTTCACGAAGCAGGAGCCCTCGGCATACTTCACCACGCCGCGCTCCAGCGACACGGCGCGCAGCTCATCGGCGTTTCGGCGGCTCGGCCGCATGCGATCTCTCCTTCAACCTCTTCGACCTATCAGGGCGGCATGTGAGCCAAATTTCCGGCGCAGGCGCAAGCCTTTTGCAGCTTCTCCGATCCGATTCGAGGCCCTACAAAGGATCGATCGATCGTCGCCGGGAGAGATTCGTGTTGAACGCCGTCGTTGCCAATCTGATCCGGCCGATTCAGGCATTCCGCTTGAGCTACGTTCCGCTGCTGATGGTCTATTTCGCCTATGGCGCGCTCGGGCTGATCGACGTCACACGCGACTTCTGGATCCGGGAAAGCCTCACGCTCAGCCCCGCCGAGCTTGCCGCCATCGGGGTCTGGCTGACGCTGCCGTGGACCGTGAAGATGGTGTTCGGCGAGCTCGTGGATTGTGTGCCGATCCTGGGGTCGCAGCGCCGCGCCTATATCCTGATCGGCGCGCTCTGCACCGCGACCGGGCTGGTCACGCTCGCGGGCGCTGCCGGGAAATGGCTCACGTTCCTGCCGCCGCACCAGCTCTACGTATTCGGCGCGATGCTGATCGTGCTCGGCACCGTGATCCAGGACGTGGTCGCGGACGCGATGTCGACCGAGGTCGTTGCCCGCGTCGATGCCGACGGCAAGCCGCGGCCGGACGCGGACGTGCGCGCCGAGCTCGGCATGGTGCAGGTGCTCGGGCGCCTCGCATTGTCGTTCGGCATCGTCGCGGTGGCCGGATTGTCGGGCGTCCTCGCCTATGTGCTGCCGCGGCAAACCGTCTTCCTGATAGGCCTGGTAATACCCGCTATTTCGGTCACCGGCGTCCTTCTCATCCGCTCCGAAACCAGCGAACGGCGGCCGATCGACTGGCGCATTCTGGGCGGTGGGCTCGCCTTCGGTACCGCGGTTGCGTTTCTCGGGCTGGGTGGCGTGCCGTTCGCGCAGGAGATCATCTTCGTCATCTCTATGGCAGTCATCTGCACGATGCTGGTGTTCGTGACCCGCGAGCTCGATCACGAGACGCGGATGATCATCCTCTACGCCGCCATCATCATCTTTGCCTTCCGCTCGACGCCAACGGTCGGCCAAGGTTATTTCTGGTTCACGCTCGATGTCTTGAAGTTCGATGAAGCCTTTTACGGCGTGTTGGGCCAGACCGGCGCAGTGATCGCGATCGTCGCGATGTGGCTCCTGGCCAGGCAGATCACCGAGTACTCGGTCGCGAAGGTCCTGCTGTGGATCGCGATCGCGGGAAGCATACTGTCGCTGCCGAGCATCGGGCTCTACTACGGCCTGCACGAATGGACCGAGCGGATGTTTGGCTTCGGCCCTCGCACCATTGCGATTGTCGACGTGGTCGCGACCTCGCCGTTCGCCCAGCTCAGCATAGTCCCGCTGCTGACGCTCACCGCGTACTATGCGCCGGCCGGGCATCGCGCGACCTGGTTCGCCTTAATGGCATCGCTGATGAATTTTGCGCTGGTCGCGAGTCAATTGCAGACCAAATATCTCAACCAGATATTCGCGGTCGAGCGCGGCCAATACGCCGAGCTCGGCGTGCTGCTGATCATCGTGACGGTGATCGGCCTGGTCGTACCGCTGACCGCCATCGTGCTGTTCGGCCGGCGTGTGGCTCAACCGGTCAAGGTAGCTTGAATCCTGCCGCCTCCCAGGCGGCGCGCGCCGACGGCTGCGTCAGTGCGCGGATGAACGCCTGCCCGGCATCGCGCACGGCGCTGCCGGCCGTCACCGCCGCGGCATAGGTCGTGTCGCTGCCGAGCGGGGCGGGAAGGGTGGCCGATCACGCGGGCGCCCTTGATCGGCACGATCTCGGCGATCAGCGTCATGCCGATGTCGGCCTCGCCATTGGCAACGCGGTTCGCCACCTCGCCGCCGGATTGCTGCGGCATGCCCTTGCGCGCGATTTCATCGGCGAGCCCCATTTCGACGAACAGCTTGGCGAGATAGATGCCTGCCGAGCCGCCGACCGCGGCATCGCTGAACGCGACCTTGCGGGCCGCGACCAGCGCCTGCTTGAAGGCGGCGGGCGTCGATACGTCGGGAGCAACCGTGCCGTCGCGCACCGCGATGCCGACACTGGTGGTTGCGATGTTGGTCGCGGAACCGGTGATGCCGGCCTTGGCGAGCTTGTCGACAGCCGGCGCCCCGAGCACCAGCACGTCGGCGGTCTCGCCGGCATCGAGCCGCTTCTGCAGCGCCCCGACCGTGCCGAAGCTCAACTCCACGTCGTGACCGGTTGAGCGCCGGAAGGCTTCCGTCAGTTCGCCTACCACCTGGTGCATCGAGCGCGCGCACATGACCTTGAGCTTTGCCACCTGTTTCCCCATGCTCACACACTGCCGTCATGCCCGGCCTTGTGCCGGGCATCCACGACTTGCGGTAAACTCAGTAGTAAAGACGTGGATGGCCGGGCAAAAGGGCGTTTTACGCCCGTCTTCGACGGGCTATGCCCGGCCATGACCAAACTGGATGCACTAGGAGAATTATCGCGTGGCAACGCTTAAGGAACTCATTCGCGGCAACGACCTCATCGTCGCGCCAGTCGTGTGCAACCCGATCATGGCGCTGCTCGCCCAGGAGGCCGGCTTCAAGGCAATCTATCTCTCGGGCGGGACGCTCGGCTGGGTGCAGAATGTCACCGAGGCCAACCTGACACTGCCGGAAATGGCCGACGTGGCGGTCGACATCCGCGCCGCCTGCAAGCTCCCGCTGGTGCTCGACGCCGGCGGCGGCTGGGGTGACCCCGTGCACGTGCATCGCACCATCGCGCTCGCCGAAGCCGCGGGCTTCGCGGCGATCGAGATCGAGGACCAGCTGCTGCCAAGGCGGGTCGAGCATCACGTCGGCATCGATCATCTGGTGCCGACCGAGTTCTTCGTGAAGAAGCTGAAGGAGGCGCTCGCCGCGCGCACCGATCCCAACCTCGTCATCATCGCCCGCACCAATGCGCGCCGCGCCGGCGGCATCGATGAAGCGATCCGCCGCGGGGAGGCCTTCGCCAAGGCCGGCGCCGACATGGTGTTCTGCTTCACGCGCGATCCGGAAGAAGTGCGCATGGTCGGCGAGCGCGTGCCGCACCCGCTGATGACCTTCGCGCCGGTCGACGGCTTCGGCACGTCGAAGCTCTCGCGCGCCGACTATGCGAAGCTCGGCTTCCGCCTGGCGGCGTCCTCCGGCACGGCGTTTGCCGCGATGTACAAGGCCGCGCGGCAGTCCTACCAGTGCCTCGCCAACGACACGATGGACCCGTTCCTGGGGCCCGGCGGCGGCGACGCCATGATGAAGGCCGCGCAAAAGACCTGCGGACTCGATCGACTACTCGAGATCGAGCGCCGGACCATGAAGGATTAAAGTATGGTCCGCAAGCATCCGGACGTTCCACTCGTCATCGACTTCCACACCCACATGCTGGACGCCGAGCTGGTGCGGCTCTGCGCCAGCAAGAATGCGATTACCGGGTTCGGGAAGAAGGAGCCGCCAACCGGCGGCCGCTTCGCGAAGTTCTATGCGCCCGAGCTTCAGATCGAGGAGATGGATGCGCGCGGCATCGACATGCATGTGATCTTCACCGGGCCGGTGTTCATGTCGACCTGGTGGGCCGATGCGCAAACTGCGGCGCAATTGACACGACGCATGAACGACACGGTGGCAGACTGGGTGCGCCGTTACCCGGCCCGCTTCGTTGGCACCGTGACGTTGCCGATGCAGGACGTGACGCTGGCGATTGCGGAATTGCAGCGCGCGGTGAAGGACCTTGGCGCCAAGGCGGTGATGCTGCCGACCAATGTGGACGGCGCCTATCTGGGCGAGCGCGCCTTCTGGCCGCTGTGGGAGGAGATCCGCCGGCTCGACATTCCGGCGTTCATCCATCCGGAGGGCCTGCGCGATCCCTGGTACCACAAGTTCGCGCTCTGGAATTCGATCGGCCAGCAGATCGAGGAGGCCAAGGCGATGGCGTCGATCATCTACGAGGGCCTTCTCGATACGGTTCCGGGCTTGAAGATCGTGATCGCCCACGGCGGCGGCTATTTCCCGTATTGTGTCGGCCGCGTCGACCGCAACGTGGAGAAGCCGGAGGCGCAAGTGAACATCGGCGACCGGAAGCCGAGCGACTATCTGCGCCATTTCTACTACGACACCTGCGTCTTCGACGCGCCGGCACTCGCCGCGCTGTTCCAGCGCGTCGGCGCCGACCGCATCCTGCTCGGCGCCGATTATCCGGTCGGCGATGCCGATCCTGTCGGCGTGGTTAAGAACGCCGTCACGCTGTCGAACGCCGATTTGCAGATGGTAGCGGGCGGTACCGCGGCGCGGCTGCTCGGCATTGATGTCGCGCAGAAGCCGCAGGCTGCGCGTTCCGCTTGAATTCGCGCCGCAAAGCGCCAATTCTGCTACGAGTGTCCCGAATCCGAAGTTCGCCTGATTTTGCCGCACATTCATAGCGAACTTCGGATTCAAAGGGACACTCGCACGTAATAGCTTGCTAGTGTGGCTTTGGTTCAGAAGTTCGCTCCCCACCCAGCCGCAAAGTAGGGCGAACTTCTGAACCGCCACACTAGGTGGCACGGAGCTTCCCCTTTGGCCTCGCACGACGTCCCGATCGGCTCGACACAGGTGAGTCTCGCGCAGCTCAACGAGCGCTCGCGCGAGATTTTCCGTCAGGTCGTCGAGAGCTATCTGGCCACCGGCGAGCCTGTGGGCTCGCGCAACATATCCCGCCTGATTACGACCGCGTTGTCGCCCGCATCGGTCCGCAATGTGATGTCGGATCTGGAGCAGCTCGGTCTTGTCTATGCGCCGCACACCTCGGCCGGGAGGTTGCCGACCGAGCTTGGGCTGCGCTTTTTCGTCGATGCGCTGATGGAGATCGGCGATCTCTCGGAAGACGACCGCCGGGGCATGGAGGCGAAGCTCGCTGCCCACGGCAAGCCGCTCGACGCCGTGCTGAGCGAAGCGACCGGCATGCTGTCGGGCCTGACCCACGCCGCCGGCGTGGTGATGACCGCGAAGGCGAACGTCCGTCTCAAGCACATCGAATTCGTGCGGCTCGAGCCCGAGCGCGCGCTGGTGGTGATGGTTGCCGACGATGGACAGGTCGAGAACCGGATCATCGAGATTCCGATCGGCCTGCCGACCTCGGCGCTGACCGAGGCCGCGAATTTCCTCAATGCACATGTGCGCGGCCGCACGCTGGCGGAAGCGCGCGGAGAGCTCGAGCAGGCACTCAAGCAAAGCCAGGCCGAACTCGATCAACTGACGCAGAAGATCGTTTCCGCGGGGCTCGCGAGCTGGTCCGGCGGCGAAAGTGACGACCGCAAGCTGATCGTGCGCGGCCACGCCAACCTGCTCGACGACCTCCACGCGCTCGAAGACCTCGAACGCGTGCGGCTCCTGTTCGACGATCTGGAAACCAAGCGCGGCGTCATTGATCTTCTCGGCCGCGCCGAGGGGGCGGACGGCGCGCGCATCTTTATCGGCTCGGAGAACAAGCTGTTCTCGCTGTCGGGCTCGTCCACGATCATCGCGCCCTACCGCGATGGCTCCGGCCGCATCATCGGTGTCATCGGGGTGATCGGTCCGACGCGGCTCAACTATGCCCGCGTCATCCCGATGGTGGACTATACGGCAAAGGTTGTGAGCAAGCTGATCGGGGCGTGACAAAGTTCGGGGGGTGACGATGTCGGTCGCTGGGCGGCGGGAAGTCGACGATCCTCGTGACGCTGATGGCGGCAGCGCTGTTCGCCGCCGCGCCTGCTGCGGTATTTGCGCAGGCCGACTTCCCCAACCGGCCGATCCGGATCGTGGTGCCGCTCGCGCCCGGCGCCATGGCGGACACGCTGCCGCGGATGATCGGTGAGAAACTCACGGCCCGCTGGGGCCAGCCCGTCATCGTTGAGAACAAACCCGGCGCCGCGCTGCATCTGGGAACCGAGGCGGTCGCGCGCGCGGCGCCCGACGGCTATACGCTGCTGCTTGCACCACAAGGACCCCTCGTGCTCAGCCCGAGCCTCTATTCCAGGCTGGGATACGATCCGGCGGCATTTGTGCCGGTCACGATCATCGTGCGGTTGCCTTATGTGCTCGTCGCCCATCCGAAGGTGCCGGCGTCGAATATCCCGGAATTGATTGCCTTCGCGAGAGCCAATCCGGACAAGCTCAGTTTCGGATCCGCCGGTGTCGGCAGCGCCCAGCATCTCGCGGTCGAATGGTTGAAGACCCTTGGCGGCGTCCGGATGACGCACGTGCCCTACCGGGGTGCCGCGCCGGCCATGACCGACCTCCTGGCCGGCCACGTCGAGCTGATGGTCGACAATGCGGCGAACGTCCTGCATCACATCCGCGATGGCAGGCTGAAGGCGCTTGCGATCGGCGCGCCGCCGCGCATCGGCGAACTTCCCGATGTGCCGGCGATGTCGGAAATCTATCCGGTGTTCGCCGCCGCGAGCTGGTTCGGCATCGTCGCCCCGCCGAAGACGCCGCCGGCCATCGCCGCCCGGCTGTCACAGGCCATCGACGAGACGTTGCGCATGCCCGATATCGCTAATCGTCTGCGCGGGCTCGGTGCCACGCCGGTCGGGAGTTCGCCGGACGAAACGGCGGCCTTTCTGCGGCAAGAGACCGAACGCTGGCGCAAGGTCATTGTCGACGCCGGGATCAAGCTGGAGTGACCCGAGCGGGGCCGCGGCAGGCCCGGTGGCCATCCTGAGCTTGATTTTTCGGTCCCAAGCCCTGATATGCGGGGCGAAACAACGTAAATGCGAACGGACCCATGCGATGACGGATTACACCGCCCGCCGGCCGGAAGACGTGGACGCCGAGGCTCAGGCCACCGGGGCGCGGCCTGACGCCGGAACTCCGCAGACCGAGCAGGAGAAGATCGCCGCCCTGGTCGAAACGCTGGCGCGCGAGAATGCCGAGCACAAGGACCGCGTGCTGCGGACCCTGGCGGAGATGGAGAATCTGCCGCAAGCGCACCGAGCGCGAGGTCAACGACATGCGCCAGTACGGGATCGCGTCGTTCGCACGCGACGTGCTGGCGGTCGCTGACAATATGGAGCGGGCGCTCGAGGCGCTCGATGCCGAACTGCGCGAGACCGCGAATCCCGGCGTCAAGGCACTGCTCGATGGCGTGGAACTCACCGAGCGCGAGCTGCTCAAGGTTCTCGACAAGCACGGCGTCAAGAAATACGAGCCCCGGAAGGGCGACAAGTTCGATGCCAACCTGCATCAGGCGATGTACGAGCTGCCGGATCCGTCGCTGCCCGCGGGCACCGTCGCGCAGGTGGTGCAGCCCGGCTACATGATCGGCGAGCGGATGCTGCGGCCGGCGCTGGTCGGCGTCGCCAAGGGCGGGCCGAAGCCCGCTCCCGCCAACGACAATCCGGGTTCAAACCCGCACGGCGCTGCCTGACAATTGCGCGCGCGCCAGCGCGCCGGTATGCCGCACGTCAATACTTCAATATGATCAAACGACTGTGCGCTACTCTGCCCGCGTTCGAAGGCAGACGATGGCGAAGCTATGACGGAGGCATCGATGGCAACCGGTGTTCAGCCGAAAGTCGACAAGCGTTTTCTTCATCAGACGGCGGCCGACACGCTGATGGGACAGCTGCTGCGCAGGTTCTGGCATCCCGTTGCCTTGAGCACCGATTTGAAAGCGGGATCGGCATGCCCGATCCGCGTGCTCGGAGAGAACCTGACCCTTTATCGCGGCAAGAGCGGGCGGCCTTATCTCATCGGTGGGCGATGCGCGCACCGATGTTCGGTGCTGCATACCGGTGTGATCGACGACGAACAGCTTCGCTGCATGTACCACGGCTGGCGCTACAACGGAGACGGCGTTTGCACGGACATGCCTGCGGAGAAGAAACAGCGCCCGACCGAAATCAAGATCGCCGGGTATCCCGCGCATGAATATTGCGGCCTGATCTTCGCCTATCTCGGCCAGCAGCCGGTGCCGGAATTCGATCTGCCTCGCAAGGAGGTGTTCGAAGACGGCAGACGCTTCGTGTTCGCCAAGCGCGAAGTCTGGGATTGCAACTGGTTTCAGCAGGTCGAGAACTCATTGGACGCAGTCCATCTGAGCTTTGCGCACCTGTGGGGCAGCGCCGAGCAATTCGGAATGATGGCTGCCAGCGGCGGTGAGATTCCGGAGCTCGCTTATTCGGAAACCAGCAGCGGGATCCGCCAGATCGCCACTCGGTCAAACGGCAACGTCCGCATCAGCGATTGGACCTTCCCCAACAACAATCACATCGTTGTTCCCGGTCCGAACAAGAACGATCCGTGGCCGCACGTCAGCGTTTGGGCGGTGCCGGCCGACGACACGCATACCATGCGCTTCCGTTTGTGCTCGCTGCAGGAAGACGACCCGGCCAATCGCGAGACGATCGAGCGCAGCCAGAAATTCGATCCGTCGCAACACGCCGAGAAGCTGTTCCGCGGCGACCTCACCGGGATCACCGACCAGGCGTTAATCAGCTCCCAGGACTATGTCGCCGTTCGGGGGCAAGGCGAGATCGTCGATCGGACGCAGGAGAACCTGTCGTCCTCCGACCTCGGGGTCGTCTTCCTCCGGCGGGTCTTCCTTCGCGAACTGGAAGCGATCCAGAACGGTCAACCGACCAAGCAATGGGCGCGCCCGTCCGAGTCGCTGCATCTTCCGTCGCCGCCGGCGCAGGCCGCCGAGTAGCGGGAAGCTCGATTACAGGAGATACACGGGATGAAGCGCGTCTCGAAGCGGCGCTGGACATGCGCGATTGGTGCCATTGCGATGGCGTTGGTCGCTGCTCGGCGCGATCGACCGGCGCGTCGGCGCAGGATTATCCCGCGCCCGGCCGTTCGATCCGAATCATCGTTCCCGCCGCGGCCGGCGGCGCGCTCGACATGATGGGCCGCGTGCTCGCGCAGAGCGCCACGGAAATCTGGAAACGACAGGCCTATGTCGAAAACAGACCCGGCGCGAACTGGATCATCGGAATGGATGCCGTCGTCCGGTCGGAACCTGACGGATACACCTTGCTTGTCGTTTCAAGCGCCGGGCTGAGCGTCAATCCTTCAGTATTCCCGAACATTCCGTTCGATCCATTTCGAGATCTCGCCCCGGTGGCCTCGCTCACCCGAGGGACGTTCGTGTTGTTGGCGAGCCCGAGTGTCCCCGCCAACACGGCTTCGGAGTTCATCGCCTACCTGAAGGCCAATCCGGGCAAGCTCAATCATGGATCGAACAGTGCAACGACGATCCTGCTGTCCGCGCTCTTCAGGTCGCTGGCAAAAGTCGACTATGTGGATATCAACTACAAAGGGGCTTCGCAGGCGATCAACGATACGATGGCGGGCGTGATCCAATTTTGCTTCACCGATTTTGGCAGCGCCTTACCCGCAATTCAGAGTGGCAAGCTAAAGCCGTTGGCGGTCGCCTCGCCGACCCGTTACTCGCTGGTCCCCGACATCCCCGCGCTCGCGGACGATTTGCCCGGGTTTGCCATGGACGGTGGAATGATCCTGCTGGCTCCCGGCAAGACGCCTAACAGCGTGGTCGACAAATTGAACGGCTTCGTGCGGCAGGCGCTCAGGTCGAGTGAGACGCGCCAACGAATTGAGAGCATGGGACAGTTGCCTGGGGACGGCTCGCCCGAGGAGATTCAGCGAACGCTGAGCTCGGAGGCCGAGAGGTGGAAGACCCTCATCAAAGAGCAGGGCATTCGTTTCCAGCAATAGGCGCGGTCACTGCCGGACAATTGCGCTATTCTGGAGCCCTGAGCGAAGGGCTCTTGGTTGAGCATGATCTGATCCGAAAGGTTCCACTTTGGGATCATGCTTGAGCGCGAGGGGCCATGCGGCGCAGCACCGAGCGATTCCTGACCACCCACACCGGCAGCCTGCCGCGGCCGGCCGATCTCATCCGCATGATGTACGCCAAGGAGGAGGGCGTGCCGGTCGATCGCGCCGCGCTCGCCGCGCGCGTGCATGAGGCGGTGACCGAGGTGGTGAAGAAGCAGGCCGATGCCGGCATCGACATCGTCAACGACGGCGAAATGTCGAAGCCGAGCTACGCCACCTATGTGAAGGACCGGCTCGCGGGCTTCGGCGGCACCGGCAACACCTTCGTCTATCAGGACCTCGTCGATTTTCCCAATCTCGCAAAACGCGTGTTCGGCGATCCCGGGCGCTCGCGCCGGAAGACGCCGGCCTGCAATGCGCCGATCGCGGTGCGCGACGCCGAGGCGGCGAACGACGACGTCGCCGCGCTCAAGAATGCGCTCGCGGCCGCGGGCCGCACCGATGCCTTCATGAGCGCGGCCTCGCCGGGCGTGATCTCGCTGTTCTTCCGCAACGACCATTACAAGGATCACGAGACCTATCTGTTCGCGATCGCCGACGCGATGCGGCAGGAATACGAGACCATCGCCAAGGCCGGGTTCGTGTTGCAGATCGACTGTCCCGATCTCGCGATGGGCCGGCACATCCAATACGCGGACCTCGACCTCCCCGAATTCCGCAAGCGCGCCGGCATGCATATCGCGGCGCTCAACCACGCGCTCGCCGGGATTCCTCCCGAGCAGCTCCGCATGCATCTGTGCTGGGGCAATTATGAAGGCCCGCATCACTGCGACGTGGCGTTCTCCGACATCGTCGACGTCGTGTTCACGGCGCGGCCGTGCATGATCTCGTTCGAGGCCGCCAATCCGCGCCACGCCCATGAGTGGGCGCTGTTCGAGCGCGTGAAACTGCCCGCCGGCAAAGTGCTCATCCCCGGCGTGATCGAATCGAAATCGAATTTCATCGAGCATCCCGAATTGATCGCGCAGCGCATCGCACGTTATGCGCGGCTTGTCGGCCGCGAGAACGTCATGGCCGGTTCGGACTGCGGCTATGGCACCTGGGTCGGCCAGGCCGCGGTCGATCCCGACGTGGTGTGGGCGAAGTTTGGCGCGATGGCGGAAGGCGCGCGCCTTGCGTCGCGCGAGTTCTGGGCGTCGTAGCTGCGCAGGGCGTCAGCGCGATTCGATCCCGTCGCGCACCTGCCGGAAGCGCGCATAGGCTTGCGACCAGTTTTCCGTGCGCGCCACGCCGATGATGTGGATATAGGCGCTGCCGCCGAAGCGCAGCCACTGCACGATCGTGATCTCGTCGCCGCTTGCGCCATCCCGCCCGCGCGCCATGATCTGGTGGCCTTGCTGGCCGGCGATGCGCAGCGACTCCGACGAGCTGATGCGGACATCCTTCATGTTGGGCAGGGTTGCGAACACCTCATGTGCCAGGCGCTCGCGCTCGGCCGCTTGTGACGCCCCGCCCACGGCAGCGGCCACGAGGATGTGGGTGTCCATGGCCGTCGCCGGTTGATTGACCACGCCGTCGGTCAGCATGACCGCGCGGCCCGCGATCACGCCGCCGACCTTGAACCCGGCAAGTTCGCTGACGCGGAACGGCAGTAGCTCCAGCTGCTCTTCCGCAGGCACGGTCGGACGTACGGACACGGTCATCAGCGCGGCGCGGATCACGGCGTCGGGATAGGCGGACTGCGTGGCCTCGGGAATCTGAACGGTCACCACCGCTGTGACGTCTTGGGCGGAGACGACAAAGATCCACTTGCGGATCGTCTGGTCCTCGACCTGCTGGTGTCCGAGAATGAGGAACGCCTTGCCGAGCGGGTGCGTGACGTCTTCGCGTGTGTCGAACGTAACGCCCTGCTTCTGCAGCGACTCGGCGCGTGGTCGATTGCTCGATGTCGGGATAGGCGGCGCCGGGCAGCACAACGATCACGATCGCCGCGCGGTTTTCGCGGTCCTCGAAACCGGCGAAATTCCGGCTCACGGTCATTTTCGGCGGCGGTGCCAGCCCGACCCGAGAGCCTGCGGGATAGATGATATCGGCCGCGTGTGCCGGCGCGGCGAGCAACACAATCAGCAGGAGCGAGCGGAAAAACGTCATGATGGTCCCTACCATGGGCGATGATTCAGGCAAAAACCAGCGCATTTGGGTGAAACAAGTGCGGCATCAGGGCCGTGTCACACGCCGCATGGTGAGGTTGATGCGCCCGCCGTCCGGCAACAGCGTCGAGGTGCCGGGCATGATCCGGTCGACG
>CAWKMR010000005.1:0-12620 GCA_963850705.1 uncultured Alphaproteobacteria bacterium
GCGAGGCGCGCTTACCGCCCCGGCCCTCGAACGGGGCTGCATAGTCACCGCCGTTGACGCGGCGCCGGCGATGCTCGGCCGCCTCGCGGAGTCTTATCCGGCCGCGGCCACCCAGGTCATGGATGCTCGAGGCGCTGACCTTTCCGTACGGCAGCTTCGATCTGGTCAGCAGCCGCGTTCGTCATCCACCTCCTGGACAATCCTGCGGCCGGGGTCGCCGAGGCTTACCGTGTACTGGTACCGGGCGGCGAGGTTCGCGTTCACCGGCGGCAGCGCCGCATAGCTGCCGCCAAGCAGCCCGCCGAGCAGCCGTCGCTGGGCGGGCTCCTGGACGCGCTGTTCATGGAGTTCACCCCGTTTTGCTGCCGGGTGGAAGCATGGGCCGGCCGGTGGATGCCGCCGATCTGCTGACCGGGCCGGCTTCGTGGATCTGCGCGAGCACCGCGCCGAGGTGGCCATCCGGTTTGACGACAACGAGGTCCTTTGGCGCTGGGCGATGTCGCATGGCTACCGGGCGTTCATCGAAGACCTCCCCGCCGATCGCCGCCGCGAGTTCCGGCAACGGGTGCTGGAGCTGACCGGACACGACAGGGTGCTGCGCCGGGCCACGGGTGTCTGGTCGGCCGAAAGCCTCGACTGAAGCAGCGGGTCAGCGCGGCGGAACGGAGATGCGGGCGAGGTCCTCGGCCAGGCGGATGTCGCCGGTGAAGTGTTTGGCCGCCTCTTCGGCGAAGGGGGCGAGCTCCCGATAGCGCTGTGAGAAGTGAGTCAGGACAAGGCGGCGAACCCCCGCCTGCGCGGCGATCTGCCCGGCCTGGGCGGCGGTCAGATGGCCCGACTCGGCGGCCAGATCCTCCTCTGTGGACAGAAACGTCGACTCGATGACCAGAAGGTCGGCGTCTGCGGCGAGCTCGACCGCGGCGGCACACATGCCGGTGTCCATGATGAGTCGCGCGGCGCGCTGCCACGGCAGGTCGCAGCGTGCGCCGCGATGGTCAGTGAGAGCGAGGCCGAGCGGCCGTGACTATTCGAAATACGCGTTGTCGACCATGATCGTCGGCGCGCTGCCGTGGGCCTGACCGCGGCCCGGGATGGGCTTGCCCTTGGGATCGAGCCGGTCGCCCTTCCAGTTCTTCTCCATGGCGCCGAAGCGCAGCATCACCAGCGGCCCGTCGCCGTCGTTGCTGAACGAGTAGAAGCAGCCCTTCGGCAGCATCAGCGCCTGATGCTTCTTCAGCACCGGGAGCGCGCCGTCGAGATCGTAGAATTGCGCCTCGCCTTCCAGCACCACGAAAACGTGGTCCTCGTCGACATGGGCGTGCAGTCCGTTCTCGCCGCTCTTCGGGCCATAACAATGGATCCGGAAGGTCGAATTGTCGGTCTCGGCGAGCAGGACCCGGGTATGACCCTGACTGACCATTTGCGTGCGGAGGCTGAGGATCTCCGGCTTGATCGCGGCCTGACCGCCGCTGTTCTCCATGACTGCTGCTTCGTTGGCCACGTTTATTCTCCTGTCGTTCCCTAGCTTGCTTAGTCTAGTCTTTTCCGCACGGGAGGCGAGCCCCTTGTGCCATACCCATGACGCGCCACATGGGGAAAATAACATGCCGCAGGCGGAGATATTCGACAATGCCCGAGACCAAGACCTATGCTGGCGGCTGCCATTGCGGCCGCGTGCGCTACGAGGTGACGACCGATCTCGCCGCCGTAATGGAGTGCAACTGCTCGCATTGCAGCAAGCGCGGCATGCTGTTGACCTTCGTCACCCCCGACAAATTTACCGCGATCGCGGGCGATGACGGGCTCAAGGACTATCAGTTCAACAAGAAGATGATCCATCACCTGCTCTGCCCGGACTGCGGGATCGAGTCGTTCGCCCGCGGCCGTGCGCCGGATGGCAAGGAGATGGTTGCGATCAATGTCCGCTGTCTCGAAGGCGTGGACGTCAAATCGCTGTCGCCGACACCGATCAACGGCCGCGATATGTAAGCGGGCATCCCTCAGGATGAGCGTCACCCAAGCAACAACGAAGACCGCGAAAGATATCAGCGGCGCGCGCGCGAGCGTGCGCAATCCCTAACGGCCGCGCTCGTTGAACATCACGCCGCCCTTGCCCTTGGAGTCGGCATCGGCCTCGATGATTGTCACCACGACCGCGTCGGCCGGAGCATTCATGTGCTTCATGACTGCGGTGGTGATGTCCTGCACCAGCGCTTTCTTCTGCTCGAACGTGCGCCCCTTGACCACGTGAACGTAGACTTCCGGCATACCCGTCTCCCTGCTTCTTGGCCGGCCACTATAGCGCGACTGCGCTGCCGCGGCGCAATCCCTCTGGCGCTGAAGAAGTGATGGAAAGCGGATCGTGACTTATAAGCCGAGGCCGAAAATCGGCAGGCCGAGCCTCCGGAATGGATTCACAAAGGCGGAGCGCGATTCGGGCTCGGGCGGAGCTGGACGCACCGTCCGCTCAGGTTGCGGTTCGCGGATCGTTTTCTTCTTGGGCTTGGCAACCGCTTTGGTCTCCGCGGGAGCCGGCGCAGCAGCAATCGGGGCGTCTGCACAGGCGTCTGCGGCGCGAGATTCTCCGGCACGACATTCAATGGAGCGGCGACTGCGACCGGCGGCGATATGGTGCCCCGGAGTCGGGGATTGACCGCAACAGCCGCCGGCAAGGCGAACGCTTCCGGCACGAAGCGCACGCTCGGCGAACCGCCGGCGATCTGCGTCGCGGCCGGCCTGGGCGTGACGGACGGTGTTTGCGCCGGCGATGCAGGCGCGGCGGCCACCACCGGGGGACGCGACACCGGCGGACGCGACACCGGCGCGGATGCCGCCGGCTTGTACGCTACCGGAGCCGACGACGCCGGAACCGGAGACGCCGGCACGGATGAAGCCGGCGGGGCTAACGCCACCGTCAACGGCGCTGGCGCAATCGGTGCCGGTGCTGTCGCCACCGGCGTAGACAACATGGTGAAGGCCTTTTCCTCGCGGTCCATCACCACGACGAACACGGCAGCGGCACCGAAAAGTGCGCCCAGCGCTCCTCCTTTGAGCGTCAGTGCGACCTTGCGACGAAAGCGAATGGTCGGCGCGAGATAGCCGAATTCCGAATGAAATTGGGTCGCGTCGTATTGCGAGGGGACGGCAGTCGGCGGTGACGCAGGCATGGAGGGCCTCCTTGAGCCCCGTTCCGCTCCCGGCGTGCCTGATTGTTCAAGCCGACTCCGGTTCCCGCCATGTTTCCACGCAGATTGTTACGGTCCTTGCTACGCGGTACCCGAGGCCGACGACAACCCGCGCACAGGCTTAACCGAAGGCAAATGCCGCGGCCGCTCGCGCCCCAGGAGAGGCGCCAGTCCCGATTTGGGTCAAACAGCGCAGTAGCGCGGCAGCCCGGACCGCATTATGGAGTGCGCGGCAGCGTCCGCTGCCCGCGCCATGAATGGGGGATAAGCCAAACCGTGTCGTTGAAAACGCCGCAGTATCTGCCATGGCGCTACATGATCCCCCGCGACATCGTGCTCAGCACCGTCCTCGCGTTCGGCGAGCGCATCGCCGAGCGCGTGTTCCTGCCTGGATTGCACCGTGCTCCCGATCGCGCCATCGCCGACCCGGCGCGCATCGATGATCTCTCGGTCTTTGTGGCCGACGTCATCGGGCACAACTTCATCCTGATCTGGATGTTCATTTTGGCCATGTACGTCATGAGCATCATCACCAAGCGGCCAATCAAGCCTTACGCCACTGCCATTATCGGAGGCGGCTTGATGATCATCACGTTCATCGGCTCAGTCGCCGCATGGTACGCGATGCCGATGCCTCCGCCGAAGTGACATCGTCACGACATCGTCGCGACATCGAATTCGACTATGAACTGCAACAGCATCTGAACTTGCTTAAGTGCCGATTAGGTCAGCGTGACTGCTTCATTGCGCAGAAGATTCCGCTACCGTCTCACCTATAACGGGACGGGGGACACAAAAAACGCCCTAGGGAGAACCGCCCCATGGAACTACGAACTCGCTCCCGAGTCGCCAGCTATCCTCGCTTGAGCAACTACTGCGCCCAGTGCGGCGAGGTGATGTTCATGCCGGAGTGGTCGGAATACATGAGTGAGCGCCGCGTGCGCCATCTTTGGACATGCGACGCCTGCGGCTACCGTTTCGAGACGGTCGTCGCTTTTCCGGAAGGCGTAACGGCAGAAGGCGTAACCGCATAAGCGTTGCGCGACCCGGACTCGACCGGCTTATCGCCGTCAAGTTCAAAGAGCCATCGCACGCGATGGCTCTTTGACTTTCAAGACCACTACACCGGCTCGCCCGCGATTTCGCCGTGCTTGGCGACCGTCGGCTTGAACTCCGGCCGCGCCGTCGCCGGCAATTGCAGCACCGTTGCGGGCTGGCCTGGACGCAGCCGCGTTACCAGCACGACCTGCCCATCCGGAAACTCGAGCGCATCGTGGTGGACGCTCGGCTGGTTGGTATCGACCTGACGGAAGCGTGCCAGCCGCTGTCCGATCTTCCTGTTGCGGAAGAGGCGAAACGCCGGCTGACATTCGACGTCATTGTCGAACGCAATCTCGGTGCCTGGCAGCAGGCAAACCGCGACGCCCGGTTCTCCGATCGAAACGAAGCCGCGCGTGATCGAGTTGGGAAACGAGGCTGTCACCAGCCGATCCTGGACCTTAGCCGCCCGTGAAGCGACATGTTGCAGACTGTAATCGCACATCGAAGATACTCCTCTTGCTGTGCACTCGCCGCGAGGTCCCCTCCTTGCCGGTCATGCCACCAAGCGATGGTGTCAATCGTTTGTCGGCCGCGTCGCAATTCCTGCATGGTCTCGACCGACGGCTATGCGCCGCGCATCGACAGTTGCGCGGCGCCGTGCTGGGATACCTCCACGACGGCAAAACCCAATCGTGAGCGGGGCCAAATATGAAGAAGCAAGTGATCAAGGCGGGCGTCCCGGAGACGTCCGGACCATTCAATCTCTGCGTCCGCTATGGAGATATGATCTTCATCTCCGGGCTTCCGCCCTTCGATGAAGCGTACGCGTCCAAGCTGCGTGAGGCGCGGGCTAAAGGGCAGCCGATCCCGCCGTTTCCCGACGTACCGTTTGAACGCCAAGTCCGTATCGTCATGGACCACATGAAGATGCTGGTGGAAGCGGCCGGCTCCAACATGGATTGCCTGCTCAAGGTCATTGTCTGGCTCAAGGACCAGCGCCAGCAGGAGGAGTTCGACCGGATCTACCGCAGCTATTTCTCCAGCACCGAAACGCTGCCGGCGCGCACCCGCATGCAGGCGGGGCGCACGCCGATGGATTGCGGCCTCGAGGTCGAGGCGATCGGCTACGTCCCCTGACGCATCGCACAACGCAAGAGGCCCCCGGCGATGCCGCGGGCCTCTTAAGTTCAGTTGAGTTCGTCCGGGCAGACCGGCTTATTGCTTTGCCGCTGGCGGCGTCGGCGCCGGATTCATGGATGGCGCTTCGGCTGGCGCTCCAGCCGGCGGAGCCGGCGGCAAACTACGCTGGCCGGTCGTGGCAGGCGGAGCGTGTGTTGTCCGTTGCCGTCCGGTCGCTGCTGCCACCCATTCCAAACGCAAAAATCAGCGCCAACACCACCACGGAAATGCCTGCGATCCAGCCCCATGTCGCAGTCGACCAAGTGTTCAGGTTGGCCGGCACATTAGGGTCCCGGTATCCGGGCCGGTTCGGGTCGCGATAAAGGGGGTCGCGATAGTCAGTCATGGCGTCCTCCAGGTTGAGCCTTGCAGAGACAACCGTTGAATGCGGTTGAAGGTTCCCCTCCGCTGCAGCGGAACCAATGACGCCGAGGACACGCTTTCATGGGGATGTGTGGCTTTCGCGACATTGTGACGGTTTGAACATGCACCTATGATGACCGCGTCGGGGGAGGACCATGCATGCTCCATAAGATCGCTATCCTGCTTGCCGCCGCAGTTGCCGGATCGACCATCGCGCTGGCTCAACTGCCGCTACCGCTTCCGTTGCCGATGCCGCAGGGCACGCCGGAGGATCGCGCGGCCTGCGAGCCGGACGTCCAGCGCTATTGCAAGGCCGAGGTTCCGGACCAATTGCGCGTCCTGGGCTGCCTGCAAGACAATCGCAAGCGGATCAGCCGATCATGCCAGGGAGTGCTGGCTCGATACGGTCAGTAACCGCATGGCGTCATGCCGACTGCTCGCCGATCGTTCCTGACACTGTTCGCCGCGCTTGCGGCGCCAAATCTTGTGCCGGGAGCGATAGCGTGGGCACAATCGCCGGGCATGAGCCGCGTCACCGCCTATGCTTTCAGCTTCGCCGGCCTCAAAGGCGATGAAATCCGCTTGGCGGACTACGCCGGCAAGCCGATCCTGATCGTCAACACGGCATCGCTCTGCGGATACACGCCGCAATACACCGGGCTGCAACAGATCTGGTCGCGCTTCCGCGAGCGCGGATTGCTGGTCGTTGGCGTCCCGTCGAACGATTTCGGCGGCCAGGAGCCGGGCGGCGTCACTGAGATTTCGCACACCGCGGAAACGGAATACGGCGTCAGCTTTCCGATGGCCGCGAAGGTCGATGTTCGCGGCGCCAATGCGCACCCGTTCTATCGCTGGGCCGCCGCCGAGCGGCCGGTCGAGACGCCGCGCTGGAATTTCCACAAGTACTTGATCGGCCGTGACGGACGCATCGCGGCGGTCTTCGCGACCAATGTCGAACCGATGGACGCGCGCGTGGTCAACGCGGTCGCCAAGGAGCTGCCGCGCTAGTGGTCCAATTCTAACATTCGCATCCCGTTTCGGCAGGCGATTTTGCGAATGTTAGAATCAAAGGACCGCTAGCAGTTAACTTGCTAGTAGCGTTTAGGATTTGACATTCGCGTTGTGAGTCCGCGGCCAGGTGGGTCGCGAATGTCAAATCCACTCCACTAGCTTGATCGGAGGGATCGCATGCGGAGCGTGCGCGCTGCGGCACTGGCCGTTCTGGCGGTGATACTGTCACCGGGAATCTCGGCCGCCGCCGATATCCGCGTATTGAGCGTCGGCTCGGTGCAGATCGCCACCAAGATCATTGCCGCCGAATTCGAGAAGACGAACGGCCACAAGGTGCTGTTCACCATTGTCTCGCCCGACCAGATCGCGGGACGGCTTACGGGCGCGCTCCTACGACATGCTGATCGCTTCGGTGCCGGTGGTCGAAGCGCTCGACAAGGCGGGCGGCGTCCGTCCCGGGACGCGCGCGCCGCTGGCGCGCGCCGGCATCGGCGTCATGGTCCGCGACGGCGCGCCCGTGCCCGACGTCGCGACGGCCGAGGCATTCGGCAAGACGCTGCTGGCGGCCCGTTCCATCGTCCATGGCGATCCGGCGCTGCCGAACCAGAGCGGCGTCGTGACCATGCGCATCCTCACCAAGGCCGGCATTCTGGACGCGGTCAGGCCGAAGGCCCGCGCCGCCGGGCTTGCCGAAGGACTGGCGATGGTCGCCAAGGGCGAGGTCGAGCTGGCGCTGTTCAATCAGGTCGAGCTTCCCGCCGGCGTGCGTCTGGCCGGCTCAGTGCCGGTGCCGTTGCAGGACTACACGTTCTATGAGGCCGCCCTGCTCGCGAAAGGCGCCGCGGCGGAGGCAGCACAGGCCTTCGTCGCGCGCATGACCGACCCGGCGGCGCGGAAAACCTGGGAAGCGGCGCTGCTCGATGCCTATCCCTACCGGTGAGCCGGGGCGCCCGGAACCGACCTTATGGCCATCGCGTTCATGGTTTTGCCGGTCCCGCCCAATGGCGTCGCCGCTTAAATCCGCTAGAGTGCGCGGGCCATCCGATCGACAGCCCGCCGTTCTTGCTTTGCTTTCATTCCATCGAGGATCGCACCGATGAACCTGCTCATCAGCGTACTTATTACGTTTCTGGTCGTCATTCTCATCCTGTATCTGATCAACATGCTTCCGATCGATGGGCGGGCCAAACAGATCGTGCGCATCATCGTCATCGTTATCGGCGTGCTTTACCTGCTACGCGCGCTTGGAGCGTTGACGGTCTTCTAAAGGGCCGCCTTCGTCACGAATGCCGGGTCCCACCAGTATCGAAGGCTTCGCCATCGTTTCCGACGACGGCATGCTCGCCGATGCCGACCGGCATATTCCCCCTGCCCTGGTGGTCAAAGCCGATCAGAAATTCTTTCACGACAGTCTTGAGCACGCCGCGGTCGTCGTGCACGGCCGCCACTCGCACGAAGGCGGTCCGCGCGCCGACACCCGGCATCGGCTGGTGGTGACGCATCAGGTGCCGGGGCTGGCACCACATCCGACTCTTCCAAAGACGCTGTTGTGGAATCCGAAGGGCGCCTCGCTGGCGGACGCCTGGACGAGACTCGGCGCGCCTGACGGGATGCTCGCCGTGATTGGCGGCCCGGACGTCAACCAAATGTTCCTGGATCGCGGCTACGACGCATTTCACCTGTCGCGCGTCGCCGGCGTCCTCCTCCCCGGCGGACGCCCGGTTTTCCCGGAGGTCAGCCTCGGCCGAACGCCTGAAGATATGCTGACGCAGCATGGACTGAAGCCCGGGCCGCAACGCGTGCTCGACCAGGCAGCGGGTGCAACGCTGGTGACGTGGCAACGGTAGCTTCTAAAGCCGTAACGTCCGCAGCATCAGATAGACCCCCGCCATGCCCGCGGTCGCAATCGCGCTCCAGGCGGGATTGTTGCAGAGGTCGCGCGACAGCGAGCAGACGTCGCGGGCCCAGGGCGAACCGCCCCCGTAAACGCCCGCGATGTAAAACGTGGCGGTGGCCACGGCCAGAATGATCGTCAATGCGAGCGCCACCATCGACATGCGGCACCTCCAGGCGAAAGCTTAAGACGAACGCTTGGAACGACGTTGGGGGGCGAATCGGCCGCGATATTATAGTGTTAACCAACCCTTCCCGCCCCTCACCGCGCCGCCGCCGTGAACGTGCTCCGCAATGGGGCTGGATACGATGCTGGTGGCATCTAAATACAGTTGACGAATCAGCAGCTTGATGTGATCTGGTCACACGATTGACACACGCGGGCCGGCGGCGTCTGGGCCGACCCGTCAGAGTTCCTCCCCGCGTGGCGTGATCAACTGGGCGGCCCCTTGGCCGCCCTTTCTCTTGCTGGCCGCCCAGTCTGCCGCCGGCAGAAATCGTTTTTTTAACGACTGGTCGTCCATTCTGCCGACGATGCTGCGTGCCGAGAGGCCCGGAAGAACCGGCTATTGCGTTCGGAATGCAGACCCGCCTGACGACACTCGGGCGCGTCCTGACGCGAAGCCGTGCCGCTGTGGCTGAGCGGCCCAGGGAGAAAAACGCCAGAAGGCCATGACAAACCAAGCGTCCTTGATCGATGAACTCGAGCGTGCGCTGGCGAGCGGCAACGACGCCCAGCGCAACGAGATGCTGTTGCGCATCACCGACCTCTTCATCGCCGGCGCCAACCGCTATTCCGTGGACCAGATCGGTCTGTTCGACGAGGTCATCACCAAGCTCGCAACGGCGATCGAAGCCAAGGCACGCGTCAAGCTTTCGATCCGGCTCGCCGATGTGCCGACCGCTCCGCACGGCGTCGTGCGGATGCTGGCATTCGACGACAACATCGACGTGGCGCGGCCGGTCCTCAAGGACTCCGAGCGGCTCGACGAATCCGATCTCGTCGCCACCGCCAACAGCAAGAGCCAGGACCATCTCGTCGCCATTTCGGAGCGAAAATCGCTGAGCGAGGCCGTCACCGACGTCCTGGTGACGCGCGGCGACCGCAACGTCGTTCACACCGTCGCCCGCAACGCCGGCGCGCGCTTCTCGGACGCGGGCTTCCGCCTGCTCCTGAAGCGATCGTCAGGCGACGATGCACTGGCCGTGCACGTCGGCTCGCGCCGCGACCTGCCGCGGCAGCACTTCCTTCAACTCCTCGAGCAGGCATCCGTCACAGTCCGAACCCGGCTCGCCGCGGAAAATCCGACCGCCGCTGCCACCGTTGAAGGCGTCCTCACCGAGGTCGTCGGCGGAATCCGCAGTGAGACCCGCAAGTTTTCGTCGCAATATGCGACTGCTGCGGCCGATGTCGGGAGGCTCAAGCAGGAAGGCCATCTCGGCGAGGCCGAGGTGTACAAATTCGCACGGGAGAACCGCTTCGAGGAAACGACTGTCGCACTATCGATGCTGTGCAGCGTCGAGCTCGACGCCGTCGAGCGCGCGCTTCAGGATCGCGGTCACGAGATCGCGCTGATCCTGGCCAAGCTCGCCGGGTTTTCCTCGACTACAGCCAAGGCCATCCTGCTCCTCAAGACGGCGGATCGTGGAATCTCGGCGCAAGATCTCGACAATGCGCTACGAACCTATGAGAAGCTGCAGATCCAGACCGCCCGGCGCGTGCTTGGCTTCTACCGCGCGCGCCTGAAACCCCGCGGAAGCGGTCCGTCGCTCGCCGCGGCAGGCTAACCTCATCGAAACGTCAGCGATATGCTCGCGGCCTGCGACGCGGATCAGAGGGCCCGGCGTACCACGGATTGAGCGAGCACTGGTTGCTCACCCCCAACGCGCTGGCCATGCACTGTTCCAGGCTGTGATAGGAGCAGTCGAGCACGCCGCCGGCCGCGCTGAGGTTGACGCACCAGGGTGCCCGGCCAGTGATCGGCTGGGCGGACGCGACGTCGGCAACCATCGCCGCGCCGGCAAGCAACACCAATGCCAGCGGGCGGATACCGGAGCAGGCGCGGAGCGCGTAACGAATGGATGTCATGATCGAACCTCGCGGGCGGAACGCTTACGACATGATAGCGCGATTCCGGCGGCTTTGCGGCGTGTGCCGTCACGCCGCGGCGGGCTGAGGAAGCAAAGTCGTGGGCAGTGACGATTCCCCTGCAAACACCGTTCGGGGCCCTTTCGGAACCGCCGGATCGAGCGCCTCGATCAGCTGGATGAAGGCTGGACCCGGCAGCGCAGGCGCAAAGACAAAGCCTTGCGCCGAACTGATCCCGTGCTCGCGCAGGTAGATCACCTGTTCGAAATCCTCCACGCCTTCGGCGACGATCTGCATGCGCAGATTGCGCGCGAGGTCGACCAGCGTCTCGACGATCGCCCGCGAATGAGATTCGGTGCGGATGGCATCGACGAACATCTTGTCGATCTTGATGATGTCGACGCCGAGCTTGAGGATATAGGACAAGCCATTGTGACCGGTGCCGACGTCGTCGATCGCAACACGGCAGCCCAGGCCTTGCAGCGAGGCGATCAGATCGCGCGTGGTGGCGAGGTCCTCGATCTCGTAACGCTCGGTGACCTCCAGCACGATCTGTGACGTGCTGATCGGACCGCCGACGAAAATTGAGCCGATGTCGTCGATCAGCACATCGCCCGCCAGATGGCGAGGCGCGATGTTGAAGGCCACGTACATGTTGGAACGATGCGCCAGCAAGGGCCCCATCTCGTCACCTACCTGCCGCATGAGCGAGCGCGTCATGTCGAGGATCAGGTCGGTCAATTCCAGAACCGGGATGAAATTGGCCGGCGGGATCAGCGAACCGTCGCGCTTGCGCCAACGCACCAGCACCTCGGCGCCGACGATCGCGCCGGATTTGATATCGACGATCGGTTGATAGTACGGCACAAACTCGCCGGCCTCGATGGCCCGCTCGATTTCGGCGGCCGGGTTGCTGCGGTCGCGCCGGGGTACGATGAGCACGGCAATCAGGATGATGAGGACCAGCAGTCCGGTCGCCACGATGCCGGTGCGGCGCAGGTCGCCATAGGTCGCGGACACGCCGTGGCGGCCCATCGCAGAGACCACCGTGATGCCATAGCGGTCGGATCGCGCGCGCCCACCAACGAGGCCGTCTCGCAGCGCGGTGACCATGTCCGATCCCACCGCCCCGATGATGGTATCGTCAGCGAGCGCAATACGCGCATAGCCCTCGAAAGGGCTTCCATCGGTTCCGACCTGAGGCAGCAGAAGTTCGGCCGGCAGGATCGCTGCCAGCGCGGCCTTGGATGCGGGCGCCAGCCGACGCACGCGCAGCATACGCTCATCGCCCAGGCGCACGACGTCGAGAACGATATTCGGGTTTGCCGTCGGGGTGGTGGCGACCACATTGCGGGGCGCAATCGCACTGCCGCGGTCGGTGCACAAGGTTTCGCCCTGCGCGCCGACGACCGACAGCTCCTTTACCGGGCCGGCGGCGAGAAGGCCTTGGCGCAGCAGCTCGACTTGGGACGCGCCGCAGTCATCGACGCCGCGCTCCGCAAGCGCGTCGAGCACAGCCACGGCCCGGCCGATCCGGAGTTCGACATTGCCGATCGTCCAGCTGGCGGCCGAGACCTCAGCTTCGCTCTGCTGTTGGAGCCATGCCGAGAACCAGAGCACCGGTCCGGCAGTGACCAGAATGCCCAGCACAGCCGCGAGCCGCTTATAGTTTTTGAGCCTTCCCAACGTGTCCCTCGCCAGCTGCAGGACGAAGCTGGCCCGGGCCGCGTAAAAACGGGGTTTAGCGGACGGTCGCAGGTTACCGCAATGGTTAGCGAAATATGAAGTCAGCGGCCCAAGGACTGACCCGTCATCGCTTCTTCTTCGCCTTTGCGCGCTCGACCAGCTCGGCGACAAAG
>CAWKMR010000006.1:0-43047 GCA_963850705.1 uncultured Alphaproteobacteria bacterium
CAACACCTTCTTCATCGACGACCGCGAGGTGGATATCCGCCCCGGCGAGACGATCTTCCGCGCCGCGCGCCGCCTCGACATCAAGCTGCCGCACCTGTGCTACTCGCCCAAGCCCGGCTACCGGCCGGACGGCAATTGCCGCGTCTGCATGGTCGAGGTCGAAGGCGAGCGCGTGCTGGCGGCGAGCTGCATCCGCACGCCGACGCCCGGCATGAAGGTGAAGACGGAGACCGAGCGCGCCACCACCGCGCGCCGCATGGTCGCCGAGCTCCTGATGACCGACCAGCCGGATCAGGCGCACGCGCACGATCCGGATTCCGAGCTATGGAAGATCGCCAAGCGCCAGAAGATCGAGCCCGGCCGCTTCCCCAAGCGCGAGCCGATCAAGGTGCCGGCGCCGGACCGCAGCCATGTGGCGATGGCGGTCAATCTCGACGCCTGCATCCAGTGCAATCTTTGCGTCCGCGCCTGCCGCGAAGTGCAGGTCAACGACGTCATCGGCATGGCCGGCCGCGGTCATCTCGAACAGATCGTGTTCGACTTCAACGATCCGATGGGCGCCTCGACCTGCGTCGCCTGCGGCGAATGCGTGCAGGCCTGCCCGACCGGCGCGCTGATGCCGTCGACCATGGTGGACGAGAACAACGTCTACAAAGGCAAGCCCGACCGCGATGGTCGACAGCGTCTGCCCCTATTGCGGCGTCGGCTGCCAGCTCACCTACCAGATCAAGAACGATAGGATCGTCGCCGTCACCGGCCGGGACGGCCCGGCGAACCAGAACCGGCTGTGCGTGAAGGGCCGCTTCGGCTTCGACTACGTGCACAACAAGCAGCGCCTGCTGAAGCCGATGATCCGCAAGGAGGGCGTGCCGAAGGTCCCGCACGAGCTCATCGATCCGTCCAATCCCTGGACGCATTTCCGCGAGGCGACCTGGGAGGAGGCGCTCGACCGCGCCGCCGGCGGCTTGAAGAAGATCCGCGACCGCGACGGTCCGCGTGCGCTCGCTGGCTTCGGCTCCGCCAAAGGCTCGAACGAAGAGGCGTATCTCTTTCAGAAGCTCGTGCGCACCGGCTTCGGCAGCAACAACGTCGACCATTGCACGCGGCTTTGCCACGCGTCGTCGGTCGCGGCGCTGCTCGAAGGCGTCGGCTCCGCCGCCGTGACCGCGACCTTCAACGAGTGCAAGAACTCCGACCTGATCATCGTGATCGGCGCCAACCCGACCGAAAACCATCCGGTCGCGGCGACCTTCTTCAAGCAGGCGGCCAAGCGCGGCGCCAAGCTCGTGGTGATGGATCCGCGCGGGCAGGCGCTCAAGCGCCACGCCTGGAAGATGATGCAGTTCAAGAACGGCGCCGACGTGGCCATGCTCAATGCCATGCTCAACGTCATCGTCACAGAGAAACTCTACGACCAGCAATACATCCAGACCTATGTCGAGGGCTTCGACGCCTGGAAGGAAAACATCAAGGACTTCACGCCGGAGGAGATGGCGCCGATCTGCGGTATCGAGGCCGACACGCTGCGCGAGGTCGCGCGCGCCTATGCCCGCGCCGAAAGCGCGATCATCTTCTGGGGCATGGGCGTGTCGCAGCACACCCACGGCACCGACAATGCGCGCTGCCTGATCGCGCTGTCGCTGATCACCGGCCAGATCGGCCGGCCCGGCACCGGGCTGCATCCGCTGCGCGGCCAGAACAACGTGCAGGGCGCGTCCGACGCCGGCCTGATCCCGATGTTCTTCCCCGACTACAAGTCGGTCGAGAATCCGGAAATCCGCGCGCAATACGAGAAGGCCTGGGGCGTCAAGCTCGATCCCAAGCGCGGCAAGACCGTGGTCGAGATCATGGACGCGGTGCACGCCGACGAGATCAAGGGCATGTACATCGAGGGCGAGAACCCGGCGATGTCCGACCCCGACCTCAACCACGCGCGCGAGGCGCTGGCGCATCTCGAGCATCTCGTGGTGCAGGACCTGTTCCTCACCGAGACCGCGGTCTATGCCGACGTCGTGCTGCCGGCGTCGGGCTGGCCGGAGAAGGACGGCACCGTCACGAACACCAACCGCCAGGTGCAGATGGGCCGTCAGGCGCTGCCGCTGCCCGGTGATACCCGCCACGACTTGTGGATCATCCAGGAGATCGCCAACCGCATGGGCTGCGGCTGGACCTACAAGCACGTCAGCGAGGTCTTCACCGAGATGGCCTCGATGATGCCGGCGCTCGACAACATCTCCTGGGATCGCGTCATGCGCGAGGATGCGGTGACCTATCCCACCGACGCGCCCGACAAACCGGGCCGCGACGTGGTGTTCGACCAGGGCTTCCCGCGTCCGGGCGGCTTCGCCAAGCTGGTCGCGACCAAGATTCAGCCGCCGGACGAAGTGCCGGACGCCGAGTATCCGTTCATCCTCTCCACCGGCCGCCAGCTCGAGCATTGGCACACCGGCTCGATGACGCGCCGCGCCGAGGTGCTCGACGCGATCGAGCCGATCGGCGAGTCGCGCAGCTTTCGCGCGGCACCATCGCCAAGCTCGGCATCCAGCCGGGCGACATGGTGCGCGTCACCACGCGCCGCGGCGTGGTGGAGCTTGCGGCGCGCCAGGACGACGCGGTGCCGGACGGCGTGGTGTTCATCCCGTTCGCCTATGTCGAGGCGGCGGCGAATCTTCTGACCAACCCGAAGCTCGATCCGTTCGGAAAGATTCCCGAGTTCAAGTTCTGCGCGGCGAAGGTCGAGGCGGTCGATCCGATGACACGGGTGGCGGCGGAGTAGGCTAGCACCGGCTAGTGCTCTCTCGCCCGCTTGCGCGGGGACGAGCGGGTGGTGAGCCGCGTGCGGTCTATTCTTCTATCTTGTCCCTGAAATAAGGCTCCACCGCACCGTTGAGCTTGATCGTCAGCGGATTGCCGTGGCGATCCTTGGCATTGCCGGCGGACACGCGAATCCAGCCCTCGCTCACGCAATACTCTTCGACATTGGTCTTCTCGACGCCCTTGAAGCGGATGCCGATGCCCCGTTCCAGCAGGGCGGCGTCGTGGTAGGGGCTGTTGGGGTCGTTTGACAGCCGGTCGGGCGGGGTATCGGTCATTGCGGATCTTCCAGTGTGAAGTCGTGCCAGGTGCGGCGGCCAGCCGCGGCTCAACATCCGCCACCCGGCACGCTCCTGTACCCGTAGCCGGTTGAACCCCCCGCGTCACCCGCGCTTGAGAAACCGGTTCACGATGGCGAGGAAGCCCTTGGTGTCTTCCTCATTGGGATAGTGCCCGAGCCCGGGCATCACCACGACCTCGGCGTTGGGCAGCGTCGCTCCTCAGCTTCTGCTGCGTCTCCGGCGGAACGATCGGGCTCGCGCCGCCGAGCACGTAGATGATCGGCGACGTGATCTTGCTGACGTATTGCCACAACTCGGTCTCGACGAAGCCTTTCACGAGGTTCGGGTCGCGCTTCCAGACGAGGCGGCCGTCGTCGCGGCGCTTGGTGCCGAAATGGGCATAGGCGCGCATGATTGCCTCGGGCGTGCGGGGAGCGCGCTTCATGAGTTCCATAACGAGCTCATCCTCGGACGCCCATCCGTTCGCTTCCCGTGCCACGCGCCGCGCGAAATTGTCGGCAATGCTCTGCGGCCGTTCCGGCCCGACGTCTTCCGAGATCACGCGCTCGACCATGTCGGGATGCAGCCCGGCGTAAACCTGCGCGACCCGGCCGCCGGTGGAGTTGCCCCACAGCGTCACCCGCCGCAGGCCGAGCTGCTGGATGAGGCCTCCAGATCCTTGACGTGGTCCTCGACCAGATAGGCGGCTTCCGGACTCCAGGCCGAGTCGCCGTGGCCGCGCATGTCGTAGGCAATGACACGGTAGTCGCGGGTGAACTCGGGAGCGACGTGGTCGAAGAGATGCGCGTGGCGCTCGTTCCCATGGATCAGGATCAGCGTCGGTTTGTCGGCCGCGCCGCGATCGAGATAGTGCAGGCGCAGGCCGTTGACCGTGATATCGGTCCACGGGTTCCGATGTCTGCGCCGCAGCAGGATTGGTCATGTGCAGCACGATAGCGACAGCCGCCGCGAACGCGAAACGGAGCATGGCGATCCTCCCTGACAGCACGAATTGTTGTTGCGAGTTTAGAACTTCGGTTGTCGAGGATCGATGGGCCGGTTCGTCCTGTCGGCTTGTCGTATGGCGCGCCCCCAGGCCCGCTGATAGACTGGAACCATTCAAAAAAATCGCCTCGCAAACGAGGCCCAGCCGCCGGGAGGAATCACATGGCTGAACGCAGGACGCTCAACGTCAACGGCCGGTCGCGCACGATCACGGTCGACGATCCGGACATGCCGCTTCTGCTCGCGCTTCGCGAGAATCTCGGCCTCAACGGACCGCTGTTCGGCTGCGGGCTTGCCCAATGCGGCGCCTGCACCGTCCATATCGACGGCAAGTCGGTGCGCTCCTGCGTGCATCCGCTGTCGAAGGTCTGCCCCGGCGCAAAAGGTCGTGACCATCGAAGGCCTCGCCCAGGGCAACCGGCTGCATCCGGTGCAGCGCGCCTTCGTCGAGGAGCAGGCCGTGCAGTGCGGCTACTGCATCAACGGCATGATCATGGAGTCGGTCGCGTTCCTGGCCGGCAACAGAAATCCGTCCGAGGCGGATATCAAGAAGGCGCTCGCCAACAACATCTGCCGCTGTGGCACCCACACCCGCATCGTGCGCGCGGTCAAGCGCGCCGCCGGCGCAGCGTGAGGGAGGCAGCCATGACCAAGCATTTCAGTCCGTCACGGCGCGACCTGCTCAAGGGCGGCGGCGCGCTGGTTGTCAGCTTCTCGCTCGGCGGACCGGTGGGATCGGCACTCGCCGAGCAGGCAGCGGCGGCGCAACGGCCGCTCACGATCGCCGAGGTCGACGCGTTCCTCGCCATCGACGTGCGCGGCCGGGTCACGGTCTATTCCGGCAAGGTCGATATGGGCACCGGCGTGCGCACGGCGCTCGCGCAGATCGCCGCCGACGAGCTCGACGTGCCGTTCAACACCGTTCGGATCGTCGAGGGCGATACCGCGCTCACGCCCGACCAGGGCAAGACCTGGGGCAGTCTCACCATCCAGGCCGGCGGCCTCGCAGATCCGCAACGCGGCGGCGACCGCGCGCGCGGCGCTCATCGAGCAGGCCGCCAGGCGGCTCCGCAGGCCGGCTGAAGAACTCACCGTGTCGAACGGCGTCATCCGCGCCGGCGATCGCCGCGTCAGCTACGGCGAACTGATCGGCGGCCGGATGTTCTCGCTCAAGCTCGACCCGGCCAAGCCGGCGAAGTTCAAGGATCCGAAGGACTACACGATCGTCGGCAAGCCGATCCCGCGCGTCGACATCCCGGACAAAGTGAGGGGGCGCTTCCCCTACATCAACAATCTGCGCGTGCGCGGCATGCTGCACGGCCGCGTGATCCGGCCGCCGTCGGTCGGCGCCAAGCTCGAGAGCGTCGACGAAGGCTCGATCAAGAACATCGCGGGCATCGTCCAGGTCGTGCGCGAGGGCAATTTCCTCGGTGTGGTGGCGCAGACCGAGTGGGCGGCGATCAAGGCGTGCGCGCGACCTCAAGGCAAGCTGGTCGAAATGGGAAGGGCTGCCGGAGCAGGCGAAGCTCTTCGAGCATGTGCGCGCGAGCAAGGTGTTCCGCGACGAGACCACCGGCAATGTCGGCAACACCGCCGAGGCGATGGGCAAGGAGGGCGTGAAGAAGGTCGCCGCGACCTACGACTTCGCCATCCACACCCACGGATCGCAAGGCCCGTCCTGCGCCGTTGCCGAATTCCGTGACGGCAAGCTCACGTCATGGTCGGCGTCGCAGGCGACCCATGACCTGCGCAAGCAGCTTGCGGAAATGTTCTCGATGCCGGTCGAGGACGTGCGCTGCATCTATCTCGAAGGCTCCGGCTGCTACGGCCGCAACGGCCACGAGGACGCGGCGGCGGACGCCGCGGTGCTCGCCAAGGCGGTCGGCCGGCCGGTGCGGGTGCAATGGTCGCGCGCCGACGAGCATGGCTGGGACCCGAAAGGCCCGCCGACGCTCATCGACCTGCGCGCGGCGCTCGACGGCTCCGGCAACTGTGACGGCCTGGGAATCGGAATTCTTCATTCCGCAGCAGACCGACAAGAGCTTCATGGTGCCGCTGATCCCGGCGACGCTCGCGGGCATGCCGGCGAAGCCCGACATCGCGCCGGGAAACATCTTCCAGAACTCGAACATCCCCTACAAGTTCGCCAACATCAAAGCGGTCTGCCGCCGGCTCGAGACGACGCCGTTCCGGCCGTCCTGGATCAGGGCGCCGGGCCGGATGCAGAACACCTATGCCAACGAGTGCTTCCTCGATGAGCTTGCGGCGGCGGCGAACGTCGATCCCGATCGAGTTCCGGCTGAAATACATCGATCCCGCCGACAAGCGCGGCATCGAAACGCTCAACCGCGTCGCCGCGCTGGCGAAATGGGAGAAGCGGCCGTCGCCGCAGCAGAGCGTCAGCGGCAATGTCGCGAGGGGCCGCGGCGTCTCCTACGTGAAATACGAACTGGCGCGGACCTATGTCGCGGTCGTGGCGGAGGTCGAGGTCGATCGTGCTGCGGGCACCATCAAGGTCCCGAAGGTCTATCTCGCGCATGACTGCGGGCAGATCATCAATCCGGACGGGCTGCGCAACCAGCTCGACGGCAACGTCATCCAGATGGTGAGCCGGACGCTGATCGAGGAGCTGAAGTTCGACCGTTCGCACGTCACCAGCCTCGACTGGGAGAGCTACCCGGTCATCAGGTTCCCGGACGTGCCGGAGATCGTGATCGACCTGATCGACCGGCCGGGGTCGCCGCCGTGGGGCGCCGGCGAACCGGCGGCGGCGGTGGTGCCGTCGGCGATCTCGAACGCGGTGTTCGACGCGACCGGCGTGCGGCTGCGCTCGGTGCCCTACACGCCGGACAAGGTGAAGGCGGCGATGCGCTCGGGCGCGTGACGTCGTCCCGTTGACGAGCCGCACTACTCTGCGGCGGCCGGTGCTGCGTATTGTTTTGCGCGGATTGCGTCATCGCGACGCTTGCGCGCCAGCGCATCCTCGCCGCCGCGGGTCACATGGTAGATATCAAGGGCTTCGAACTCATTGGCCTCCGGCGGAGCAATCGCCAGATCGGTGTAGGTCCAGCGGTCCGGTGCCGACATGACTTCGTTAAGAACAGCCTTGGAACTGCGATAGACCTTCCAGTAGTGCCAGACCTTCCAGGCGGCCTCGGCGACCAGGCGCGGGTAGAATACGAACCGGCTTTCCATTGGCATGCCCGGCCGGCGATCGCGCCGCCGCTTTAGCCGCCAGAAACCGCCTTCAAGCGGATGAATGCCCTCGATGGTGGCGAGGACGTAGAACTCCAGAAGCGTCGAGAACACCACCGTCGGACGGCCAAGCGGATGCGCTGCGGCGCGGCGCACGACCGTGCGACGATGCTCCGGCGAGTAGTAGGATTCCCACGCGGAACGATAGGCATCCTCCCATTCTGCAAGAGACATCTTGGGGTGGTGCGATACCGGGTGCGAGACGTCGTATTTGTTGAGATCTGGATCCATCCAAATTCCCTTCTCCCAAAGCACCTTGTGATCCTCCGAGCCCGGGAGCGGCGTCAGGATAAAGAACTCGAGAATGTCCAGCGGCAGTTCCCGCTTGATGATCTCGATATCGCGGAGGATCAACTCCTTGGTGTCGGCGGGGAAACCGAGAATGTAGCCGGCACAGGTGAGGGCGCCGTGATTGCGCCACTTCTGCAACATCTCACGGTATTCGGTGATCTTGTTTTGACGTTTCTTCGCTGCGATCAGATTGTCGGGATTGATGTTCTCCAGCCCGATAAATACGCGGCGTACCCCCGCTTTGGCCGCCTTCTCGATGAAATTTGGAATCTTGTGACACAGCGTGTCGACCTGGATCGTGAATCCGATGTTTGGAAACTCACTCTCGCGCAATTAAATCATGCGATCGAACAGCGGTTCCCAATCCCGATTGCGGGCGAAGTTGTCGTCGGTGATGAAGAATCGTTTGATGCCGTCGCGGACGTTCTCGCGGATGATCCGCTCGACGTCGTCAGGTGATCGGAAGCGGCTCTTGCGGCCCTGCACATTGATGATGGTGCAAAACGAGCACTGGTAGGGACAGCCGCGGCCGAGATCCATGCTCGTCATCGAGCCTGCAATTCGGCGGATATGTTCCCGCGGCAGAAACGGCGTCCGCTCCCCTTGCAGGTCGGGCAGCTTGTTCATGTGGTTGTAGAGCGGCGCCAGTTTTCCATCTTGCGCATCGCGCAGGACCTGGTCGAGGGCTCCGTTTTCGGCCTCTCCCGCAAACAGTGAAATCCCGAGTGCTTGCGCCTCCTGCATTTCCGGCGGCATCTTCGGCAGCATCGCAATGCAACCGGAGACGTGGAAACCACCGATGCTTACCGGCAATCCGGCGGCCAGAAACGGACGGGCAAGATCGACTGCGCGTGGAAACTGATTCGACTGGACGCCTACGAATCCGATCAGGGCTTGTCCGCCCGCCTTACGCAGCATTCGCATGATGCGGTCAGGCCGCACCCGCAGATTGGTCTCATCATAGGTGTGCAGCCGGATCTCGGTGTCCGGACCGAGCACCTGACGACGCTGTGCATCCTCCGCCAAGCCGTACAGGCTGGCCAGGGTATTTGAAGGGATGGCGGACCGGACCCATTGAATTGGGTATCCGTCGTCGTCGTAATGCGTCGGCTTGATCAAGACAACATGAAACAAGCCTTTGGCGGCGCGATCGGTCTCACCCGCAGCGATGTGCCTGTGCTGGTTGCTGAGCATCTGGCAGATTACCATGTCCCCGGCTGGGACGAAGATAAATTCATCGACTGATGTGGCATGAACTTGATTTTGAGGAATTCCATCCGCATGGTGTTCGGAAACCGCAACTTTTTTCGTCAGTCTGCGATGAAAACGACCGTCAATAGCGAGGTTGGTGGCGTCAGCAGCGTCCGCCACGACTGGACGCGCGAGGAGGTTCGCGCGCTGTTCGCGTTGCCGTTTCCGGAACTGATGTTCCGGGCACAGAGCATCCATCGATGCCATTTCGACCCGGCCGAGGTGCAGATCTCGACGCTGCTCTCGATCAAGACCGGCGGCTGCCCGGAAGACTGCGCCTATTGTCCGCAGAGCGCGCAGTACGCGACCGGCGTCAAGGCCGAGAAGCTGATGAGTCTCGACGCCGTGCTTGCGGAGGCGCGCGCCGCCAAGGGCGCCGGCGCGAGCCGCTTCTGCATGGGCGCCGCCTGGCGCGAGCCGAAGGATCGCGACCTCGAACAGGTCTGCGCGATGGTGGAGGGCGTGCGGGCGCTCGGGCTCGAGAGCTGCGCGACGCTTGGCATGTTGACGGAGACGCAGGCAAAGCGCCTGAAAGCTTCCGGCCTTGACTACTACAACCACAACCTCGACACCTCGCCGGAATTCTACGGTGAGATCATCACCACGCGCGTCTACCAGGAACGCCTCGACACGCTGAGCGCGGTGCGCAGCGCCGGCATCCATGTGTGCTGCGGCGGCATCGTGGGGATGGGCGAGAGCGATGACGATCGCGCCGGCTTGATCGCGACGCTGGCGAGCCTCCCGCAGCATCCGGAATCGGTGCCGATCAACATGCTGGTCCAGGTCGAGGGCACGCCATTGTCCGGAACGGCGGGCCTCGATCCGCTCGACTTCGTGCGCACCATCGCCGTCGCGCGCATCACCATGCCGAAGTCGGTAGTGCGGCTCTCGGCCGGGCGCGAGGATATGAGCGACGAGACTCAGGCGCTGTGCTTCCTCGCCGGCGCCAATTCGATCTTCTACGGGCCGAAATTGCTGACAACACCCAATCCCGGGCGCGACCGCGACATGCGCCTGCTGGATCGCCTCGGCTTGCGGCCGATGGAGTAAAGCATGATCCCGAAAAGTGGGAACCGGTTTTCGGACAAGATCATGCTCTAGTGGATTGGCTCACAGGAACTGGCGCGCCAGCGCAAGGCCGGCGAAAAGTCCTGCAATCGACAGCACAACCGATCCGAGAACGTAGAGCGCCGCCAGTCCGAGCGCGCCGCGCTCGTAGAGCAGCACCGCGTCGAGCGAGAACGCCGAGAAGGTGGTGTAGCCGCCGAGAATCCCAGTGGTGAGGAACAATTGCCAGTGTTGGTGCGCGCCGCCGCTGCGGAACGCGAAGTAGCCCGCAATCAATCCCATCGCGAGCGAGCCGGTGACGTTTTCGAATGCGGTCGAATAGGGAAACGCGGCGCCCAGCACGCGCGCCGACAGCAGATTGACGCCGTGGCGGAGTGCTGCGCCGAGGCCGCCGCCGAGAAACACGATCAGAAATCCCATGACCTTGCCCTTTCGTCGATTCCCGGCAGCAAAAAACCGCCCTTGCGGCGGCTGTGGACAAATCCTACCGCCACGCTTACGCGGTAGGAGTCATCAGCCGTTGCGGGCGGTTTCGGGGGACCCCATCCCCATCGGAAAGAAAAGCTACCGGCCGGCGAATATGAGGTCAACGCCTGGCGCAGCGCTGCCCCGGCATTTCCGCTTGAATGCGCCGGTCGCGGCGCTATGGATGACTGATCCCGATCTCATTGGAGTACTCCTACTACATGGCCGAACGCCGCCGCCGGATCCGATCATTCGAATGGTCGACGGCTATCATCGCATCGATTTCGATCGCGGCCGGCGTTGCGGTCTACCTGCGCGATGGAACCGACAAGGTCATCGCGATCCTGACCAAGGACCTTGAGCTGCTGGTGGGCATGCTGCCGAAAATGGCGGCAGGGTGCCTGATCGCGGCCTTCGTGACGCGGCTGTTGCCGCGCGAGGTCGTCGCGCGCGTCGTCGGCAGCGAATCCGGGGTGCTTGGCCTCGTCGTTGCAATGACGATGGGTGCCGTTTTGCCCGGAGGCCCGCTCACGATTTATCCGGTGGCCGGCGCATTCCTCGTGCTCGGCGCCGATGTCGGCACCGCGGTCGCCTTCATCACCGCCTGGAACCTGCTCGGCTACAACCGCGCTCTGATCTGGGAGCTGCCGTTCTTCGGGCCTGAGTTCGTCGGCTGGCGTGTCCTGATTGCGCTTCCGCTGCCGATCCTCGGAGGGCTTCTGGCGCGCTTTGCCGCGCGCCTGATCGTCCGGCGCGGGGGAAGCGATCAATGGACCTGACGCATATCATCAGCCTTGTGATCGGCATCATTCTCTGGATGCTCGTGGGGACGCTTGCCTTCGTTGCGGCGATGCGCAGCAAGACGCTGTTCCGCGAAGGCGCCTTCGAAGGCGGGCGCGATTTCATTGTGCTGATCCCGCGCGTGATGGTCGGCGTCGTCGGCTCCGGCTACATCGCCGCGATCATGCCGCAGGACCTCATCGCGACCTGGATCGGTCCGAATTCGGGCGTCATCGGAATATTGATCGGAACGATCATCGGTGCAGCAACGCCGGGAGGCGCGGTCGTAGGCTTCGCAATCGGCGCCGCCGCGCTGAAGAGCGGCGCCGGCGCGCCGCAGGTGATCGCCTATTCGACCGCCTGGTCGCTCTATACCATCCAGCGGCTGCTCAACTGGGAGATCCACATGATGGCGCCGCGTTTCGTGTGGCTACGCGCGGCGGTATCATTCCCATTGCCGATATTGGCCGGGCTCGGAGCGCTGTTGCTCGGCAAACCATAACAACGTCGAGTCGGGAGGACGGACCATGAGCGACCAGGGAATCGTTTCGACCAGGCGCGCGATTCTCGCCGCCGGCGCCGGCCTGGCGGCCATCGGTGCTTTCGCCGGGCGGGCTGCGGCCCAAGGCGATACCTTGCTCGCGCGCGTTGAGGGCGCCCGCCGCATCCTGATCAAGGGCGGCGTTGTGCTCACCCTCGATCGCGCCGTCGGCGACTTCGCAAGCGGCGACGTGCTGATCGAGGACGGCAAGATCAGCGCGGTGCGTCCCGACATCGCGGCAGGCGACGCCGTGGTGGTGGATGCGGCGAACCGGATCGTGATGCCGGGATTCATCGACACCCATCACCATTTCTATCAGGGTATTCTGCGCAACATCCTGTCCAACGGCCTGCTCAATCCCGATTACAGCCGCGACATCAGCAATGCGCTGACCGCGCCCTATCGGCCTGCCGACGTCTATGCCGGCACGCTGATCAGCGCGCTCGGCATGATCGACATGGGCACGACCGCGGCGGTGGACACGTCGCAGGTCAATCACACGCCGGAGCACAGCGACGCCGGCGTCCGCGCGCTCCAGGAGTCCGGGCTTCGCGTCGTCTACGCCTATTCGCGCGGTGCCGGGCCCGATGCGCAATATCCGCAGGACCTGACGCGGCTGCGGAAGGCCTATTTCTCGTCGGAGGACCAGCTTCTGACGCTGGCACTCGGCGGCAACCTCGACGTCCAGCAGTTCAGCTTCGCCCGCAAGCAGGGCGTGCGCATGGTGTGCCATGGCGTCAGGGACGAGACCGAGAAGGTCCTGTTCCAGCTCGGTAACGCCAAGCTCCTGGGCCCGGGCGACGAATACATCCACTGCACGCATTTGAGCAGCGATGCCTGGCGCCTGATCAAGGATACCGGCGGCCAGGTCTCGCTCGCGGTTCCGATCGAGATGGCCATGGGCCATGGCATGCCGCCGATCCAGGAGGCGCTCGACCACGGCGTACGCCCTTCGCTGAGCTCCGACGTCGACGTGACCATGGCGCAGGATCCCTTCACGGTGATGCGCGCCTGCTTCACGCTCCAGCGCCTCAACGTGTTGCAGCGCGCGCGCCGTGGCGAGCAGAACCTGCCGCCGCTCCTGACCACGCGCGACGTGCTGGAATTTGCGACCCTCAATGGGGCGCGCTGCCTGAGCCTGGAGAGCAAGGTCGGCACCCTCGCGCCTGGCAAGGAGGCCGACATCGTCATGCTTGCGACCGACCGGCTCAACGTCTGGCCGCTCAACAACGTGCCGGGCGCGGTCGTGAACCTGATGAATCCGATGAATGTCGACACCGTCTTCATCGCCGGCAAGGTGAGGAAGTGGCGCGGCGGCCTTGTTGGCGTCGATGTGGCGCGCGTACTGCGGCTGGTCGAAGAGGCGCGCGACGGAGTCATCTCCCGCGCGGGATTCAAGACCAATCTGTTCGGTTAAGATTGCTCTAGCGCTTAGTGCATCGCCGCGGCGGTGCGCGGCATGATCGCGCCATGGTGGCGGATCACTTTGGCGGCGAGCCGGTGCGCCACGCTGGCCGCACCGCTTGGACCCTCGCCGGCAAGCCGTGCGGCAAGATAAGCGGCGTTGAAGCTGTCGCCGGCCGCCATGGTGTCGACCGGCACCACGACTTCCGGCACCGGAACGAATTCGCTCTTGCCGCCGGACGCGACCAGCGCGCTGCTGGGGCCGTTCTTCACGACGATCTCGCCGATGCCGAACGCCTGCAAGCGTTCGACGGTTGCCTCCGGGCTGGGGTCTCCCCACAAGACGGCTTCGTCATCATAGGCGGGCATCGCGATGTCGACGCGCTTGAGAGCTTCCATGAAAACGGTGCGCGTGCGGCTGAGGTCGCCCTTCCATCCGCGCGGCCGGAAATTGCCGTCGAAGGCGATCTTCGCGCCGTGCTGCCGCGCCATCTCCACGATCGCCAGGAAGCGGCCGAGCGCGGCGTTGGAATAGAGCGACAGCGTGATGCCGGAAAAATAGACGAGCTTGGCGTTGAGCATGCTCTCGGCGATGCGCCCCCAGTCGGCGTGCTCGAACAGTTCGCTCGCCGGCTCGCCGTCGCGCCAGTACTGGAACGTGCGCTTGCCCGCCGCGTCGCTGTCGATGACGTAGATGCCAGGCAGGCGGCCCGGAACACGTAGCATCAGGTCGCTGTGCACGCCTTCTGCCGTGGCAAGCGCGAGAATCCGATCCGAGAACGGATCGTCCCCGAGCGCAGTTGCGAACGCAGTCGGGATACCGGCGCGCGCCAGATAGACCGCCGTGTTGAAGGTGTCGCCGCCGCAACCGGCGGCGAAGCGGCCGTCGCTGCCGCGTGCCATCTCGATCAGGACTTCGCCGATGGCGATAACGCGGGCTTTTTGGGTGGTCATGAGAACCTTGCGCGGCAGGCAACGGACGGGTGCCGCCGATTTGAAGTTCCTACGGCAGTTGCTGGAGCCTCGAGAAGCATAGCCCGGTGGGCTTGGCAATTGCGGAGCAAGAATACCCTGGCAGCCCGCTCCTCGAAATGTTATATTGTTACAAAGAGGTGACTATGCCCACCCATGTCCACCAGCACCCGCATCACCACCACCATCCCGGTCAGGGTCACCCGCCGGCGTCGATCTCGCCGTCGATCCTGCGGCTCTCCGCGGTCGAACGCCTTGCGGCGGCCGGCGTGCCTGATCGCACTGATCTGGATCGCCGTGCTGTGGGCCATGGCGTGAAAAACCGAGCGCGAGCGTACCGATGACCGCAGCCCTTCGTTTCAACAATCTGACGCTTGGTTACGACCGCCACCCGGCGGTGCATCATCTCGACGGCGCGGTCGACACCGGCGCGCTCATGGCCGTGGTCGGGCCGAACGGCGCCGGCAAATCGACCCTGTTCAAGGGCATCGTCGGCATGATCAAGCCGCTCGCCGGCCGCATCGAGCGCGGCGCACTGGCGGCGCGCGACATCGCCTACCTGCCGCAGGCGGCCGAGATCGACCGCAGCTTCCCGATCAACGTCTTCGACATGGTGGCGATGGGGCTGTGGCACCACACCGGCCTGTTCGGCGGCATCGACCGCAAGGCTCGCCACCGCGTCGAGGACGCCATCGCCGCGGTCGGCATGACCGGCTTCGAGGATCGCGCCATCGGCACGCTGTCGGGCGGGCAGATGCAGCGCATGTTGTTCGCACGGCTCTTGCTGCAGGATGCGCGCGTGATCGTGCTCGACGAGCCGTTCAATGCCGTCGACGCGAAGACGTCCGCCGATCTGTTCGATCTGGTGCGGCGCTGGCATGGCGAGAATCGAACCGTGCTCACGGCGTTGCATGACATCGATTTCGTGCGCGCGAACTTTCCCGAGACGCTGCTGCTCGCGCGCGAGCCGGTGGCCTGGGGCAACACGGCGACCGTCCTGACGCCGGAGAACCTGCTCACCGCGCGGCGCATGTGCGAAGCGTTCGACGAGCATGCGGCGGAATGCGCCGTGCCAACGGCTGCGGCCTGATCGGATTGCTCATGTACGATTGGCTCTTCGGCCCGTTCATCGAGTTCGAGTTCATGCGCCGCGCGCTCGCGGGCACGATCGCGCTGGCGCTCGGCGCCGGCCCGATCGGCGTGTTCCTGATGCTGCGCCGCATGAGCCTGGTCGGCGACGCCATGGCGCATGCGATCCTGCCCGGCGCGGCGATCGGCTTTCTGGTCTCGGGGCTGAGCCTGTTCGCGATGACCGCGGGCGGGCTGATCGCCGGCTGCGTGGTCGCGCTGCTCACCGGCGTCGTCGCGCGCATGACCGAGTTGAAGGAAGATGCGGCGCTTGCCACCTTCTATCTGCTCTCGCTGGCGCTGGGCGTCACGATCGTCTCGATGGTGGGGACCAATATCGATCTCCTGCACGTGCTGTTCGGCTCGGTGCTGGCGCTCGACAACCAGACGCTGCTGCTGATCGCCGGCAATGCCACGATCACGCTGATCGTGCTGGCGCTGATCTACCGGCCGCTGGTGATCGAATGCGTGGATCCGGGCTTCCTGCGCTCGGTCAGCGGCGCGGGTGCGCCGGCGCATCTCGCGTTCCTCGGCGCTGGTCGTGATCAATCTCGTCTCCGGCTTTCATGCGCTCGGCACGCTGCTCGCGGTCGGGATCATGATGCTGCCGGCGGCGACCGGCCGGTTCTGGGCGCGCGACATCACGCTGATGGTCCTGATCGCCGACCGTCTGCGGCAAGTTTTCGGGCTATGCCGGGCTGCTGATCTCCTACCACGCCGGCGTGCCGTCGGGCCCGGCGGTGATCCTGGTCGCCGGCGTCCTCTACATCTTGTCGCTGCTGTTCGGCCACGTCGGCGGTCTGGTCCGCCAGATGCTGCCACAACGCCATCTTGAAGCGTAAATCGACGCTATTTCCGCAAGGAGAGTACCATGCGTATCGGCCGGCACATCATCACGCTCACCGCGGCGCTTGCGGTCTTGTCCGCATCCGTGCCGGCGATGGCGCAGGAGAAGCTCAAGGTTCTCGCCACCTTCTCGATCCTCGGCGATTTCGTCAAAAACGTCGGCGGCGATCGCGTCGAGGTCACGACGCTGGTCGGCCCCAATAGCGACGCGCACGTCTTTTCGCCGGCGCCGGCCGACGCCAAGAGGGTCGCGGCGGCCAAGGTCGTCATCACCAACGGGCTCGGCTTCGAGGGCTGGATGGCGCGGCTGGTGCGCGCATCCGGCTCGAAAGCGAGCCCGTGGTCGCCACCAAGGGCATCAAGCCGCGCAAGCAGGCGGCGCACGGTCACAGCCACGGCCACGACGACACCGATCCGCACGCATGGCAATCGGTCGCGAACGCGAAGATCTATGTCGCCAATATCCTGGCTGCGCTGGTCGCCGCCGATCCGGCGGGGAAAGCGGCCTACGAGGCCAATGCCGCGGCCTATCTCGAAAAGCTCGATGCGCTCGACAAGGAGGTCAGAGACGCGGTTGCCACGATTCCGCAGGAGCGGCGGCGGATCATTACGTCGCATGATGCCTTCGGTTATTTCCAGGCCGCCTACGGGATCGAGTTCATCGCGCCGCAGGGTGTGTCGACGGAGTCGGAAGCCTCTGCGCGCGACGTCGGCCGCATCATCACCCAGATCAAGCGGCAGAAGATCCCGGCGGTGTTCTTGGAGAACGTCACCGATCCGCGTCTGATCCAGCGCATCGCGGCGGAATCCGGCGCGCGTGTCGGCGGCCAGCTCTATTCGGATGCGTTGACCGACCAGAAAGGCGCCGCGCCGACTTACATCGACATGATCCGGCACAACATCAAGCAACTGGTGTCGGCGCTGGCGACGAGCTGATCGGCGGGCCGAACGCTGCATTCATGCATCAGTCGCGGCGCGCTCAACGTTAAGAGATTCTTGTCGTCATCAACGAAAATTGGTTTCCGCCGTCACCACGCGACATTCACGATATATCCGGAATCAAATAGTCGAACACGGCGAGGCATGTTAGCTCCCATGTCGCCGGGCGTTGTTGGCGCCTTGTATTAGATGGGAGACCTTAGTGAAGAAGTTCGTACTTTCGTGCGCTTTGATTGTTTCGACCGCAGTCCCGGCACTGGCCGGTCAGCTCACGGTCATTAATAGTTCTGACTACGTCGTTCACCAGCTCTTCGTTTCGCCGTCGCAGTCGCGAAGCTGGGGTCCCGACCAGCTCGGCAAGGAAACCATCGGCCGCGCCGAGCGGTTCACCGTGCGCAACATCCCAGACGGCACCTACGACCTCAAGATCATCGACGAGGACGAGGATGCCTGCATCGTCGAGAACGTCGACGTGTCCGGCACCATGAACTGGATGCTGACCGACACGGTGATCGAGAACTGCGTCAAATAATAATTGGCTTCCCCGGACATCCCGACTCCATCGCTCACCACCGCCTGGAGCTCACGCCGGAGCACTCATCGGCATCGCCCACGAAAGCGGGCGATGCCGTCTTGCAGCAATGGTCAATCCAGCGGCTCGAGCTTGATGATCGAAGCGCCGTGATTGCTCCCGACCCAGAAGGTCGGCCGCTCGGTCGTATTGTCGATGAACACCCGCCGCACGTTGGTCGTCCGCGGCAGCGGATATTCGGTCACTCCACCGGTCTTGGGATCGAGCCGGACCACCCGGTCGGTGGACATGCCCGACGTCCAGATTTCTCCGTTTCTGTCCCAGATGACGTCATAGGGCGAAGTGAACTTGGTCGGGAGCGGATATTCCTGAATCCGCCACTCCTTGGTGTCGAGCATCGAAATCCTGTTGCCGCGATACTGGGCGAACCAGAATCGATCCTGATCGTCGATGCGGCCGCGCCGGTTACGCGTGATTGGCGAACCGGTTTGGATTGCGGTGAACTTTCCGCTCTTGGCGTCCACCCGCACGACGTAGTTGCGCTGGAAATCCGTCACATAGGCGTTGTTCTCGGAATCGGCGCGAACGTCGTAGATCGAATAGGGACCGGTTCGCCCGCCGGGCAGCATGCTCAGCGGATCGAACTCCTCGAATTTTCCGGTCGCAACGTCGAGCCGTAACAGGGTCGAGGGCCCGGCGTCGTTCACCCACAGCTTTCCGTCGATGTGGACACGGTCCGGCGTAACCATGTTGAGCTGCGAGTTGTCGCGATTGCGCTCGGCCGGAAGCGAGAAGTACTGGAATTGCTCCGTCTTCGGGTCGAACTTCGCAACCGCGGCCTGATACATCATGCCGAGCCAGAGATTGCCGTTCCTGTCGGCTCCGATGTCCAGGTTGCCGACCGGGAAGTTCGGCTTCGGCACCGTCATGGGATACTCGGTGTGCTTGCCGGTCTTCGGATCGAGCTTGCCAAGATACTGCTCGCCGAAATTCGAGTACCACACGGTCCCGTTGACCAGGATCACGTCATGGGGCTCGATCGTCTGGCGGGGCAGATCGTATTCGGTGATGATCGCCTTGGTGCCGCGGCCTTTGATCCGCGGCAGCGTCTTCAGGTCATAGTTCCAGTTGGGCGATTGGCTGAGATTGATGGTGGCGATGTACTCGGCCGCCTTGCGGAAGCGTTCCGGGTTCGAGGCGCGCGTCAGATCGATGCGCCGCTGCGGCCGTAGCGCCGTGCTTACCTGCGCATAGCTGTTCATCCGCGCGATCACGGCGACGAGCTCGTCGGCGTCGTAGGTCGACTTCACAACGCGCTCGAGCGTGTGGCAACTCACGCAGTTGATGAGCTCGAGCTTCTGGTCATCCGTGCCGGTGGCGCTCATCATCCACTCGGCATTGGTGAGCTGCCGGGTGAGATTGCGGGTTTTGCGAAGCTTGAGATCGGCGGTCGTGGCCTGTCCGGCGGCAATCTCGGTTTTCCGGGGCCCGTCGAGATCGTACCCCGCCGCCCGGGTGCTCAGCGCATATTCGCCCGGCTCGAGCCGGTTCGCAGGGAAGCTGTAGCGGCCCTGCTCATCGGTGATGACGCTGACGGTGATGGTCGATCCCTGCTTCTTGGCGCTGACGACCACGCCTTCCATCGGCCCCTCCTCGGCGGAGGTGACCTGGCCCGCGAGCGCCGCGGTGCCCTGGGCCCGGGTATCGGTTGCGCTGATGGTCTGGAGGAGCAGGACCGCCAATACAGCGGCGGCAACGCGAGAGAAATATCTCGTGAGCATGATAGCCTCCCTGTACGTCATTTATCCCGCCTGCTGTCGACCGGACGACGCAGCGGGTTGTCGCGAAGCCTAGGGCCTTCCATTGCCGGATTCAAGGATACCCGCTGTGCACCTTTCGGATTTGCGACACCGGTGCGGTATCCCTATGTTAGCGCTCGAATGGAGTGATCAATGTCCGACAAAATACCCGTGACCGTGCTGACCGGCTACCTCGGCGCCGGCAAGACCACGCTTTTGAACCGCATCCTGTCCGAGCCGCACGGGCAGAAGTTCGCCGTCATCGTCAACGAATTCGGCGAAATCGGCATCGACAACGACCTCGTCGTGGGCGCCGACGAGGAAGTGTTCGAGATGAACAACGGCTGCATCTGCTGCACCGTGCGCGGCGACCTCGTGCGCATCATCGACGGGCTGATGCGGCGCAAGGGCAAGTTCGACGGCATCATCGTCGAGACCACCGGCCTCGCCGACCCGGCGCCGGTGGCGCAGACCTTCTTCGTGGACGAGAACGTCGGCCGCAAGACCAGGCTCGACGCCGTGGTGACGGTCGCCGACGCCAAATGGCTCAAGGACCGGCTCAAGGACGCGCCCGAGGCCAAGAACCAGATCGCCTTCGCCGACGTGATCCTCATCAACAAGGCCGACCTCGTTTCGCCCGAGGAACTGAGCGACGTCGAGGCGCGCATCCGCGGCATCAATCCCTATGCGCGCGTGCACAAGACCGAGCGCTGCGCCATCGCGCTGCCGGAGGTGCTCGGCCGCAACGCCTTCGACCTCGACCGCATCCTCGATCTCGAACCGGATTTCCTGGAGACCGGCGAGCACCATCATCACGACCACGACCACGATCATGACCACGATCATGACCATGATCACGACCACCATCACGATCATGCGCACAGCCACAACCATGGCGGCCTGAAGCACTATCACGACGAGGACATGCAGTCGGTGTCGATCACGCTCGACAAGCCGCTCAATCCGGACAAGTTCTTTCCCTGGGTGCAGGACCTCGTGCAGAAGGAAGGCCCGAACATCCTGCGCTGCAAGGGCATCATCTCGTTCAAGGACGACGACGAGCGCTTCGTACTGCAGGGCGTGCACATGATCCTCGACGGCGACCATCAGCGTCCCTGGAAGGACGGCGAGAAGCGCACCAGCCGCATGGTCTTCATCGGCCGCAACCTGCCGGTGGATATGATCACCGAGGGCTTCGCAGGGTGCGTGGCGTGATCGGCGGGTTTCACCATGCCGACCAACCCGCGTTTTGAACTTGCCGGCCGCACCGTCATCGTCACCGGCGGCGGCAAGGGTATCGGCAAGGTCTACGCGCAGGAGTTCGCCAGGGCCGGCGCGCGCGTCGTGGCGTGCCGATATCGACGAGGCGGCCGCGATTGCGTGGCGGAGGCGCTCACGTCGGAAGGCATCGAGGCGCTCGGCCTCGGCACCGACATTGCAAACGAGCAGTCGGTGGCAGCGATGGCGCAGGCCGCGCTCGACCGCTTCGGCGCGATCGACGTGCTGATCAACAACGCCTCGCTGATGAGCGTGCTGCCGCGCCGCTCGTGGCTCGAGATCCCGGTCGAGGAATGGGACGGCGTGATGGCGGTCAACCTGCGCGGCACGTTCCTGAGCTGCCGCGCGGTGTTCCCGGCGATGAAGGCGCAGAAGCGCGGCAAGATCGTCAACATCTCGTCGTCGCGGTTCTTCGAGGGCTCGCCCAACCGGCTGCACTACACGACCTCCAAGGCCGGCGTGATCGGCTTCACCCGCGCGCTGGCGCGCGAGGTCGGCGAGTTCGGCATCACGGTCAATGCGGTGGCGCCGGGGCTGACCGCGAGCGACACCCAGGTGTCCTCGACCTCCGGCAACTATCTCGCCGCGCGCTCGTCCGGCCGCGCCATCGACCGCGTGCAGGTGCCGGAGGACCTGGTCGGCGCGGTGATGTTCCTGTCCTCGCCCGCCAGCGATTTCATGACCGGCCAGACGCTGCTGGTCGACGGCGGAAAGATGATGCATTGAGCATGGATACCCAGGTCATCATTGCCGGCGCCGGACCGACGGGCCTCACGCTTGCGGTCGATCTCGGCATGCGCGGCGTGCGCTGCATCCTGATCGAGCAGAAGGAGGCGCCGCTGTTCCTGCCGAAGATGGAGCGCTCCAACGCGCGCTCCATGGAAATCTACCGGCGCATGGGACTGGCCGACAAGCATTCGCGCCGTGGGGTTGCCGCGCGACGTGCCGATGGACGTGTTCATCGTGCTCAAGAACGTGGTCGAGCCGCCGCTCCTGCACAAGAAATATCCGTCGGTGACGCGCGCTCAAGGCGGAGATCGCGGCGACCCACGACGGCACGCTGCCGCTCGAGCCCTACCAGCTGATCTCGCAATACACGCTCGAGCCGTTCCTGAAATCGGTGGCGGAGACGCTGCCGAGCGTTTCGGTGCGCTTCGGCCATGAATTGCTGTCGTTCAGCCAGGATGCGAACGGCGTCACGGCGACGGTGAAGGACCTTGCCGGCAAGACCTCGGAGATCTCCGCCGCCTTTCTCGTCGGCTGCGACGGCGGGGCCAGCGTGGTGCGCAAGCAGCTCGGCATCAAGCTCTCCGGCAACGAAGACCGGATGCTGCAACTGCGCCAGTCGCTGCATTACTGCGAGGAGCTGTTCGACCGCATCCCGATCGGCAAGGGGCGGCACTATCACGTCGCCGACAACCACGCGACGCAGATGATCGTGCAGGACTCCACCAGGCATTTCACGCTGCATTCGATCGTCGACAGCGACGAGGACATGGTGCGCGATGTTCGCGCAGACCATCGGCATGCCGCTGAAGTTCGAGACGCTCTATGTCGGCGAGTGGAAGCAGAACCTGCTGCTCGCCGACAGCTACGGCGAAGGCCGGGTCTTCATCGCCGGCGACGCCGCGCATCTGGTCATTCCGACCGGCGGGCTCGGCATGAATTCCGGCGTCGGCGACGCCATCGATCTCTCCTGGAAGCTTGCCGCGACGCTCGAAGGCTGGGGCGGGCCGAAGCTGCTGCCCGCCTATACGGCCGAGCGCCGCAAGGTCGGCGACCTCAATGTGCAGGCCTCGCGCTACGCCACGCTCGGGCGCCGCAAGTGGCGCTCGATGTGGAAGCCCAACATCCGCGACGACACGCCGGAAGGCGCCGCGGCGCGCGCCGAACTGGTGCGCGTCGCCGACACCGAGCAGCGCAAGTCGAACGAGATGACCGGCGCCGAGCTCGGCTACCATTATTTCGGCTCGCCGCTGGTCTGGCCGGAGGAGGGCGAGGGGCCGCAATACGATTTTGTCGAGTACATGCCGTCGACATGGCCGGGCGTGCGGCTGCCGCACACCTGGCTTGATGACGGCACTGCCATGCAGGACCGCATCGGCTACGACCGCGGCTTTACGCTGCTGCGGCTCGGCAAGTCGCAGGCGGATGTCTCCGGCGCTGGAGAAGGCGTTCGCGACATATCGCGCGCCGTTCCGCGTGCTCGACATTCCCGATGCGGAGCCGCGCGCGGTCTACGGCTGCGATCTCATCCTGCTGCGGCCGGATATGCACGTCGCCTGGCGCGGCAACCGCTTGCCGGACGATGCCGCAAAGCTCGCGGCGATCGTGACCGGGCATTGAGCGTTCGACTCGACGGTGTCTGATTGTTTGACTCGTCATGCCCGCGCTTGTCGCGGGCATCCACGTCTTCAATTTTCATCGTAAGTTAGAAAGACGTGGATGGCCGGGACAAGCCCGGCCATGACTCTGAGAGAGCATCGATCGCTCCATAGATTTTTTATATCAGTGAAAATTCCGGCCCTTCGGCAGCACCTTGGCGACGTGCTGGACTTCGGCCTGCTGCAGGACGGCGGGCTTTTCTTTTGTCATCTGCACGAATGAGTCGCCGCTGCGCGGATGCCGGGATCGGTCGTGGTTCTCGGCGAGGCCGCGTCGATGGGCAACAGGGTCTTGCGCGGATGCCGCCACGAGCCCTGCACCGGCCGCTTGGTTTCGTCGGTCGGTGCGGAGGGATCGATGAGGTGGCCTTCCTCCGACAAGCGGCGCAGCAGCGGCGTGAGATCCTCGAACGCGCGCGGCGACGATGTGGATGACGCCCTTCTCGTTCTGGAGCTCTCCGGTCACGCTGATCAGCCGCGCGCCCAGCACGATCGGGCGCCAGCTTTCGAAGACCCGCGGCCACAGGATCGTGTTGGCGATGCCGGTCTCGTCCTCCAGCGTCATGAAGATGGCATTGCCGGTTCCGGGCCGCTGGCGCACCAGCACGAGGCCGGCGACCGTCACGCATCGGCCGGGGCGCATCGTCGGGCAAAAGCTCGTGCCGCACGATGCCGCGCGCATCGAGCTCGGCGCGCAGGAACGACACCGGATGCGCCTTCAGCGACAGGTGCAGATGCCGGTAATCCTCGATCACATGCTCGCCCGGCAGCATCGGCGGCAACGCGATGTCGGGCTCGAGCTCCGGCATGGCGACGCGCGCGAACAGCGGCAGGTTGTCCTTGTCGCCCGAGCGCTGCAGCGCGCGCACCGCCCACAGCGCATCGCGGCGGTCGAGGCCGAGCGAGCGGAAGGCGTCGGCTTCCGCGAGCTTTTCGAGCGCGGACGTTTTCAGCCGCGTGCGCAGCCAGAGATCGCGCACGGAATCGAAGCCCCGGCCGCGGACGCTTTCGATCGTCTTGCCGTCGTCCTCGGAAAAGCCGCTGATCTCCCGGAAGCCGAGCCGCAGCGCATACCTGGTGCGGATATCCTCGCGCATGCTGGCATGGCGCTGATGGACGCGCTCCGCGGCGCGCGGGCCGCTCTCCAGCGAGCAATCCCAATCCGACAGGTTCACGTCCACCGGCCGCACGTCGACGCCGTGCTCCTGCGCGTCGCGCACGATCTGCGCCGGGGCATAGAAGCCCATCGGCTGGCTGTTGAGCAGCGCAGCGGCGAATACCTCGGGGTAGTAGCATTTCATCCAGGCGGAGACGTAGACGAGGATCGCAAAGCTTGCGGCGTGGCTTTCCGGAAAGCCGTATTCGCCAAAGCCCTTGATCTGGTCAAAGCAGCGCGCGGCGAAGGCGCGGTCATAGCCGCGGTTGCTCATGCCATCGATGAATTTCTGTTCGAAGCGTTTGATGGTGCCGACGCGCTTGAACGTCGCCATGGCGCGGCGCAGCCGGTCGGCTTCCTCGGGCTTGAATTTCGCTGCGACGATGGCGAGTCGCATGGCCTGCTCCTGAAAGAGCGGAATACCCAAGGTCTTTTTGAGCACGTCCTTCAATTCATCCTTTTCCCCATGCTCCGGCGATGGAGACGGATAGTCCGGCTCGATACCTTGATCGCGGAGCGCTTCGCGCCGGCGCAGATAGGGATGCACCATTTTTCCCTGGATCGGGCCCGGCCGCACGATCGCGACTTCGATCACGAGGTCGTAGAATTCTTGCGGACGCAGCCGCGGCAGCATCGACATCTGCGCCCGGCTTTCCACCTGGAACACGCCGATCGTGTCGGCGCGGGAAATCATCCGGTAGACGGGTTTTTCCGGCTGCTTGAAGGACGAAAGATCATATTGCTGCCGATACTGCGAGCGTAAGAGATCGAACGCACGCCGCAGGCATGACAGCATGCCGAGACCGAGCACGTCGACTTTCAAAATGCCGAGATGGTTGAGATCGTCCTTGTCCCATTCGATCACGGTGCGCTCGTCCATCGCCGCGTTCTCGACCGGCACGACTTCGTCGAGCCGCGACCGCGTGATGGCGAAGCCGCCGACATGCTGGGACAGATGGCGCGGAAATCCGATCAGCTCCTGCGCCAGCGCCATGACTTGCCCAAGCCGCGGATCGGACGGGTCGAGCCCGGCACGCCGCGCTTCTTTCTGCGTGACGCCGGCCATCGACCAGCCCCACAGCGTGCTGGCGAGCGCGCCGATGGTATCGTCGGACAGGCCGAAGACCTTGCCGACCTCGCGGATGGCGCTGCGCCCCCGGTAACAGATGACGGTGGCGGCAAGGCCGGCGCGTTCGCGTCCGTACCTGTTGTAGATGTACTGGATCACCTCCTCGCGCCGCTCGTGCTCGAAGTCGACGTCGATGTCCGGCGGCTCGCGGCGCTCGGCGGAGACGAAACGCTCGAACAGGAGATCGACCTGCTCGGGATCGACCTCGGTGATGCCCAGGCAATAACAGATGACGGAATTCGCCGCCGAGCCGCGCCCCTGGCACAGGATGCCCTTCGAGCGCGCAAAGCGGACGATGTCATGCACGGTCAGGAAGTAGGGCGCGTATTTGAGCTCGGCGGTGACGGCCAGCTCCTTGGCGAGCGCTCGCCGGACATCTTCCCGCATCCCGTTCGGATAGCGGCGCTGTTCGCCCTCCTTCACCAGTGCGACCAATGCATCCTGCGGGGTGGCGAAGCCGCGGCGGGTTTCTTCCGGATATTCCGTCTTCCGCAGCTCATCGAGTGAGAAGTTGCAGCGTTCCAGAAACCTCAGCGTCTCCGCGATTGCCGCCGGTACCTTTCGGAAAAGTCGCGCCATCTCCTGCGGCGGCTTCAGGTGCCGCTCGGCGTTCGCTTCCAGCCGGCGGCCGCCCGTCTCGATGGTGACATGCTCGCGGATGCAGGTGACGACGTCCTGCAGCGGCCGCCGTTCCGGCGCGTGGTAGAGCACGTCGTTCACGGCGATCAGCGGCACGGCTGCGTCATCGGCCATCGCCATCAGCCGCGACAGGCGGCGCTGGTCGTCGCCGCGGTAGATCATGCTCGCCGCAAGCCAGACGGAGTCGCGGGACGCCGTCTCCTTCAGTTGTGCAAGCAGGAGAAGGATCGCATCGGCATCGATCCGTTTCGGCGGCAGGACAATGAGATTGAGGCCGCCGATGTGTTCCAAGAGATCGTCGCGGTAGAGAATGCATTCGGCTTTGTCGCCGCGGCTTTTCCCGACGGTGAGCAACCGGGTCAGCCGTCCCCATGCGGCGCGGTCCTGCGGATAGGCGAGGATGTCCGGCGTGCCGTCGGAGAACACGAGGCGCGCGCCGACCGCGAGCTTGATGTCCTTTGCATCCACATCGTCATCGTCTTTGCGTGCGGCCGTATGCGCGCGGACCACGCCGGCAACCGTATTACGATCGGCAATGCCCAATCCGGCCAATCCAAGCGCCTTGGCCTGCTCGACGAATTCTTCGGGATGCGATGCCCCATGCAGGAACGAGAAATTTGAGGTGACCGCAAGCTCGGCATAGGCCGGCGCGGGCGGATCGGTTTCGATGCGCGGCGGCTTCTCCGGAACAGGAAAGGGATGGATGTTGCTCATGCGAACACGCCGTGCAGGAACCATTTCGGCGGTGCGCGGTGGTCGAAGAAGCGGTCATTGAACAAACCTTGGCGGTAGAGCCAGACCCGCACGCCTTCGCGGCTCTCGATCCGGAAATAGTCACGTGTCAGCGCGTGGCCGTGTTCATCGCGCCACCAGTCCATGGCAATGCGCTCGGGTCCTTCGGCGTGCGCGACCGCGTAACGCACGCGCCGCCAGGTGAATTGCACCGGCGGGCCGTCCGGCACCGCTGCGATCGCTTCGATCGGCTCCGGCCGTTCGAACAGGCGGATCGGGCGGGTGGGGGCGAGGGAGTCTTGTTCGGCAGATGATGAGATGGCGCACTGCTGCTGCGACAGACTCGGTCTGCTCCCTCCCCCTGAACGGGGGAGGGGTGGGGAGGGGGGCAGTGCACGCACTCGACCTTGCGACCCCCACCCTGTCCCTCCCCCTTTCAGGGGGAGGGGACGATGTGGCGCCATGCTTCGTAACTCCAGAGAAGTGTTCGCGGTGATATTCCGACAGGTCGCCGCCGCCACAGCCGCGACCGCATATTCCGGAATGTGCGTGTCCTGCGGCACCAGCCGCGTCACGCGGCGAAGCCCAAAACGCGCCCCGAGCCGGTCGACGAGATGCGCAAGCTCCACCGCATGGTCGGGCCCGGCGAGGCCGGTCTGCATGGGATCGCAACGGTCGGTCGCAAGCGCGCCGAGCCGCACCACGTCGTAGCCGAAGCCGGGATCGACTTCGTCGCCGATCGCCGCCAGCCGCTCCACGAACAGCGCACGGATGCGCGCGGCGTCGCGCAGCGGCGCGCCGGTGCCGGCGGCGATGCGGTGCACCTTGCCGTCGGTGCGGAACAGCGCGGCCTCGATCAGCCGCGCACCTTCGCCGCGCCGCTCCATCAGCTTCACTAATTCGCGTGCGAGATGCTCGATGGTGCCGAGCACGTCGGCCTCGAGCGCGATCGGGTCGGCGAAGCGGCGCTCGGTCACATAAGCCGGCACCGGCAGGCGCGGCGTGATCGGCTCGTCGGCGCGGCCGCGGCCTGGTCGAGGCGGCGCAAAAAATCCTCGCCGAAACGTGCGGCGAGCGGTGCGCGCGGGCGGTCGATGCGTCGGCGATGTGCTTGAGGCCGACCTGCGCGAGGTCGGTGACCGTCTCCGGCGGAATCCGCAGCGCGGCGAGCGGCAGCGGGAGCAGGCGCATCGCGCGGTCTGCTCCCGGAGAGGACGCGCAGCTCCGTGCCGTAGCGCGCCACGGCCCACGCGCATCCCACGGTATCGGCTACTGCCGCGCGTGCCTGAAAGCCCTGCCGCGCGAGCCGCGCCACGATGTCCCGGCGCAACGTCTCCTCGCCGCCGAAGAGATGCGCGCAGCCGGTGATGTCGAGCAGCAGCCCGTCCGGCGGATCGAGACCGACCAGCGGCGTGTAGCGGTCGCACCAATCGGCAATCGCGATGAGCATGCGCCGGTCGGCGTTGGGATCGGCGTCGGCGATGGCGATGCGCGGATACATCGCACGCGCGTCGGCGAGCGCCATGCCGGTGTTGAGCCCGAGCCGCGCCGCCGCGTCGTTGACGGCGGCGAGCCGCAGCGCGCCCTTCACCGGCTCGGCGACGACCAGCGCCTCATTTTGCGCAAATCGGCTGCCGCCGACGTGCGCTGGTTCAGCCGGCGCGGGCGAGCGGCCGCGGATCAATCGATCCGTCATCAGCCGCCGCAGCCATACCGACAGATAGCGCTTGCGGGAGGAAGGCGCACGCATGGTGATCCCAATGGACGATGAAGCGGCCGCAGCGGCCGCGCCGGTTCCGGTTCAAGTGAAAGATCGAAGGCGGTAGGCCCGAGGCCGCCGAAACGGTCGGGCGTGCTCGGCGCGGCGGCGACCTGCCAGCGGGTCGTGGCCGCGGTCGCGATCGGCAACGGGCGGTGCCGCAGCAACAGCCCGAGGCCGCCGCCGGCGCGGGCGGCGAGTGTCAGTCTTCGCGTCGCCGTGAAGTCGGCGGCTTCGCCGGCCTCCGGCAGCTCGGCGATCACGACGGCGACACCGCGGGATTTCAGCGCTTCCTCGCAGGCCCACAACGCATCGACCGGACGCGGTACCCGCAACATGATGAGCCGTTCCATCGGCAGGCCGAAGCAATCGAGCCCGGGGCCGTAAGGCGCGCCGGCTTCGAGCGACGCGAAGTCGGTCTGGATGAAGAGCGCGGAGCTGCCTCCCGCCGTGCGCAGGGCCGCCACCGCCAGCGCGAAACCGGCCGCGGCGCCGAACTGCGCCGGGGCGGCCGGGGCGAGCTCATGCAGCGCGGCGCAGGCCAGGCCGCCGCCGAGGGCGGCATCCACCGCCGGCAGGCCAAGCGGCTGCGATTCCTCGTCGGCAAGGGAGAAACCCTTGTCTTTATCGAGGGTTGCGAGCGCCTGCCGGAGATGGCGAAGCGCGCCGCGGGGTGCGGCTGAAGCCATGGCTCCATCCTTGTTCCTGATTTGTTCTATTGATTCCCAACCCCGCAACGGGAGTCAAGGCGGCCTCTACACGTCTGAAGGGAGGATCCAGCGCGCACCCCGGAAAACGGCCCAAAAGAGCGGCCGGGAGAGGGGTGACGGCCGCGCTGTGCGGCGCTACATGAAACTCCCCGCCTCGAATTTTTTGCGTTCCAATGAAACCAACAAAAATGAACAAGCCCGACTACCGCTTCATCGGAAAGCCGATCCGAAGGGCGGAAGACGAGCGGCTGATCACCGGGCGCGGCCAGTTCAGCGACGACTTCCTGCTCGACGGGCAGACCTATGCGGCGATCGTGCGCTCGCCCTATCCGCATGCGCGCATCCGCGGCATCAATTCATCGCGCGCGCGGGCGATGAAAGGCGTGCTCGGCGTATTCACCGGCGCCGATTGTCTTGCCGACAATCTCGGCCCAATTCCGCACGACCCGCTGCCGAAGACCCGCGACGACATGAAGCTGCATGCGCCGGGCGGCGGCAAAGTCTTCATCGGCCCACACATGCTGCTGCCGGCCGACAAGGCGCGCCATGTCGGCGAGGCGGTGGCGATGGTGGTCGCCGAAACCAAGAACCAGGCAATGGATGCCGCCGAGGCGGTCGAGGTCGATTACGAAGAGCTGCCCTTCGTCATCCACGCCGAAGACGCGATGAAGCCCGGCGCGCCGGCGGTGTGGGACGAATTGCCAAGCAATTTGCCGGTCGAGACCTGGTTCGGCGACCGCGCGGCGACCGACAAGGCCTTTGCCGCAGCCGACCACGTCGTGAAGCTCGATCTGCATATCGCCCGCGTCACCGGGGTGCCGCTCGAGCCGCGTGCGGCGGTCGCGCATTACGACAAGCAGACGGAGCGTTACACGCTCTATGCCGGCTCGGGTGGCGCCGTTCGTCAGAAGGCCGAGCTTGCGCAAGCGCTCGGCATCAAGCCCGATAGCTTGCGTGTGCTCTCCTACGACGTCGGTGGCAATTTCGGCACCCGCAATCGTGCTTTTGTCGAATTCGGGCTGGTGCTGTGGGCCTCGAAGAAAGTCGGCCGTCCGGTGAAATTCACCGCCACGCGCTCGGAAGCGTTCCTGACCGACTACCAAGGCCGCGACCTCGTCACCAAAGTGGAGCTCGCGCTGCGCAAGGACGGAAAATTCCTCGCCATGCGCGCGACCAACATCAGCAACATCGGGGCGCGGGCGGTGTCGTTCTCGCCGCTGTCAAAAGGGGCCGGCCTTATCCCGGGCTCCTACGACATTCCCGCTGTGACGTTGTGCGCGATGGCCACCTTCACCAACACCATGCCGACGCAGGCCTATCGGTCGTCGGGGCGTCCCGAGGTTACTTACGCCATCGAACGCCTGGTCGATCACGCGGCGACCGAGCTCGGCATGGACCGCGTCACGATCCGCCGCAAGAACCTGATCAAGCCGAAAGCATTCCCGTACCGGAATGCGGTCGGCATGCTCTACGACTCCGGCACCTACGAAGCGAACATGAACTGGGCGATGGAGATCGCCGACTGGAAGGGATTCAATAAGCGCAAGCGCGAAGCCAGGAAGCGCGGCAAGCTCCTGGGCCTCGGGCTCTGCAACTACGTCGAATCCTCGATCGGTTCGCCGAAGGAGCAGACCCAGATCTATGTGCGCCCGGAAGGCCGCGTCGATGTCGTCATCGGCACGCAACCGGCCGGGCAGGGCCATGAGACGAGCTTCGCGCAAGTCGTGTCGGACCTGATCCAGGTGCCGGTCGAGAAGGTGAAGATCATCCTCGGCGACACCGACGTGGTGAAGGTCGGTGGCGGCTCGCATTCCGGCCGCTCCATGCGCCATGCCGCGACCGTGTTCTCGAAGGCAGCGGTGGATTTGATTGCCAAGGGCAAGAAGATCGCGGCGCTGGCGATGGATGTCCCGCCCGACAGCATTGACTTCAGCGACGACGGTCGTTTCACCTCGCGCGACACCAACCGCAGCTTCGACTTTCTTGAGCTTGCGAAGGAAGCGGCCAGCATCCAGCTCCCGGATGAGCTCAAAAGCGGCGTGTCGATCGTCACCGACAACGAGATGCACGATCCGGTCTTCCCCAACGGCACCGCGATCTGCGAGGTCGAGGTCGATCCCGACACCGGCATCGTCGATATCACGCGCTATTCGTCGATCGACGACGTCGGCCGCTGCATCAACCCGCTGATCGTGCACGGTCAGACCCATGGCGCGATTGCGCAGGGCGTTGGGCAGGCGATGTGGGAGCTTTGCTACACCGATCCGGACTCCGGCCAGCCGCTCGCCGGCTCGCTGATGGACTACGGCATGCCGCGCGCCGACACCATGCCGTCGTTCACCTGCGAGATCGCCGAGGTGCTGTCGCCGACCAATCCGCTCGGCATCAAGGCCGGCGGCGAGGGCGGCACCACCGGCGCGCTGCAGGCGGTGGTGAGCGCCGTCGTCGACGCGCTCTCGGTCTATGGCATCCGCCAGATCTCGATGCCGGTAACACCGTACAATGTCTGGAAGACGATCCAGGAAGCGAAGGCACAGGGCTGACCGCGTGACAACCACGACAATCGAACTGATCTGCTTCCCCGGCGCGCCGAACCTGCCGATCTTCGTGGCGAAGGAGAAGGGCTTCTTCGACAAGGCCGGCGTCGCCATCAACATGACGACGACGCCGAGTTCGGCCTTTCAGGCGGAAAATCTCATCAACGGGAAATTCCACATCGCCGGCACCGCCTTCGACAATGTCGTCGCCTATCAGGAAGGGCAGGGCGCGGTGAAGTTCGAGCGCCAGCCGGACCTGTTCGCCTTCATGGGTGCGACGCAGGTGGAGCTGGCGTTCATCGTCGCGCCCGAAATCGCGAGCTACCAGGACGTCAAAGGCAAGTCGCTGGCGCTCGACGCGGTCGCGACCGGCTTCGCTTTCGTGCTCTACGAGATGCTCGCCAAGGCCGGACTCCAGCGCAGCGACTATTCGTTCGCCGCGGTCGGCGCGACGCCGCAGCGCTGGGAGGCGGTGCGCACGGGGGCGCATGTCGGCACCATCACCATCGAGCCGTTCACCAGCATTGCGAAGGCGCAGGGTTTTCGCGTGCTCGACACGTCGAGCAATGTGTTTCCGGTCTATCAGGGCGGCTCGTTCGCCGCGAGCCGCGCCTGGGCCGCGGCCAATGCGGACGCGCTCAAGGGCTTCATCACGGGCTATCTCGAAGGGCTTAGCTGGACGCTCAAGCCGGAGAACCGGCAGGAGGCGACCGACACGCTTCTGCGCAACATGCCCGAGATCAAGCCGCCGGTCGCCGGCGCGGTCATGAACAGCCTGCTGTCGCCGAAATCGGGCCTGACGCCTGACGCCGCGATCCTGATGGACGGCGTGCGCGCGGTGCTCGACCTGCGCACCCGCTACGGCAGCGGCAAGACGGCTGCTTACCGATCCGTCGAAATACATCGACCTGAAATATTACGACGAGGTTCGGCGGGGCTGACGCGCCGCCCAAACCGTTGCAGCAAGTCGCGCCACGCGGATCGTCACCGGTTCCGCTTGGCCTTGATGGCGTTGCTTGGGAGCTAGACCATAAAATAGGACTTTATCGGGAACGAGCCGACCCACTCTAACTCGCGATCTGTCATGACCCTTGTTGTTGGCCGAATTGTCGGACCGCGTGTGGCCATCGCCGCCGACACGATGTTGACGGAGCACGACAAGCCGCTCCCCTTTCAGAACGGCGTCGTGAAATGCTGCATGCTGCCAGGCGATTTGTGCGTTTCCTTCTCTAACTCGCCGGACACCGCCGGGCGCGCCTTCAAGGAGTTCGCGGCGAAATATCCCAACGGCGCCGGCCACGCTGAAGCCATTGGATTTTTTGAGCAGTCGAGCGAAGCGACGGGCAATGATTATCTCGTAGCATTCGCCAATCCGGCACGGCTGGTCAAGATCGCCGACGGCAAACGCATTAATAGCATATCCAATACCCAGTGGATCGGCGATCAGGAAGCCTATTCGCGCTTTCGCGAATACGAAGCCCGGCAGCATCCACGACCTGAACAGGGCCGCGCCATCAATGCCGTGCTGTTTGCCGATGAGGTGGCGAATAGTCCCGCAAGCGATCTCTTTTCGGCGATGAGGAACATTGTCGCCAATCGCTCAATCATGAGTGTCGGAGGCTTCGTGTCGGTCGTAAGCAATCGCGATAATGGCTTTCGCTTTTCGGCCTATTCGGACATGCTTTACGACTGGCCGAAGGACAAGCCGCAGGACTATGGTCTGGAGCTAACGGACCAGATTGCCTTCACAGCAACGGAAGAGAACGCCAGCTTTGCCGTGGCTCAGGTATCACCCGGCTTCATGAACATGAATTCTCGTCGCCTTCTATTTTACGAAGGCCAAGAAGCTGTTTTTCTTCCACGGCAAGGACAACGGCCTTGCGAACCAATGCCACGTCTTCCGGAACGTGCCCGCAATCAAAATTTACGAGACTCTGAATGGCTTCGCGCGGTTTGATCTGAAGTGGCTGCTGATGGTCACCTCGCCACAGAGCGCAAGCGGCCAGTTTGATACGTCGGGCATCAAGGCGCCCGGAAATCAATTCGCATTCTTCTGTGATGCCAACACGTTTCCAAAGACTTCAAGCGGAAGCACATGAGACACGGCTTCCTGTGGGACAGTAGCGAAGTGTATTGCGCCGTCCGACTATGCCGCAGAATGGCGGATTGCGCTTCGCTAGTCCGCTCCCGGTGCTCCATGCTCACTTTTTAAGGAGCGGCGGCGGCTCCCGCATGGCAGACCAGCTGACGCTATTCCGGAGCTTGGGTGCGTAGTCGTCGACGGCACGCAGCACCGTATCGAATAGCGCCGGTTCGGCTTCGGGATGAAACCGCAATTGAATGAATCAAAGTTTCGGGATCAATGGCATACTCGAAACCAAACTCGCCCTTATTGAGATTTGGATTTTGCGTTTCAGTGGTGGCCACTGCGCGTACTTCGCGCTCGTAGTCGAACATGACACGTTTTTTCGTTGCAAGCTCAAGCGCTGTCGGAGTTCTGATCTCAATCCCAGGTTCACAGTATGTAACGACGTATAGCTTCACATTTCCAAGGGCCTTCATGAGCGAGCGGGTCGAGGTTGAAATCGCGACGCCCTCGTTTGAAGCGCAGAAAACCCGCCATAGGGCATATGACTTATGGTCTGCACTCGACCAGCAGCTTATGTAGGTAGTTTCGCGCCAAAGTTTGTTAATCCGTATAGCGCGCTCTCGAATTGGTTCTTCGGGCTCCTTGGAATTGAGTGGCCTAATGGGACGGCGCAGGATTACATGCTCCAATTGGTCGCCGGCCAGAGCCAACTCCCATGGATCATTCAAGGTGTCTGCCCGAGCAAGCCATAGCCTCTTGCGTTGCAGCATCCATAGGAAACGCGTGAAGCTCATATATCTCCAAAGCGTTCTTCCGAGATGAGTTGGCCGCGGAATAGGTTCTTCGATCTCGTCGAAGTCAGCCATGATTCTCAATCCCAGACAGATAACTTGCACTTCAACGGAAATGGTTGCTCTAATAAAAACTCCAGGGGGGTTTCAAGCGGCTCAGCGGCCATTGCCCACTCGGACGGTCACCGGTTCCGCTTGGCCTTGATTGCGTCGGAATTTGCGCGGCGCTGCCACGGAACGTCACTGTTTCCGCTGGGCCTTGATGGCGTCGAACCGCGCCAGCGCGCGCTCGAATTTTTCGTTGAAGAGCCACATCGCGTCGAGGATCTCGCGATAGTTCACTGACGTTCTGGCCCGATCGGCCCGGCCGAACGTGAACATGCTGTTGTTGCGCAAGTATCCCATGATCTTCGGATCGGAGATTCGATAGCCGGCGAGGTCGCCCGACCTGAGCGCGGACCGGGTCGGGCTCGGAACGATCTGGATGAGCTCAAAGATTTTCATCTGATCGATCGGGTCCGGAAACGCCTTCAGGATCGCCGGTACCTGCGGGAAGACGTCGGCATGGGCGTTCATCAGGCCGTTGCGCACAGCGGTCCAGTGGTTGAAGCGCTGATCGATGCCGCTGGAGCGCGCCTGTTCCTTGTCATCGCGGGCCACGAGCGCGGGATCGAGCGCGCGGATCTTCGGCCTGATCGCCGCCCATTTGCTCTGGCCGTTCCGGTCCTCGGATTCGCCCGTCTGAAAACTTCCCTTGTATCGGTTCGAGCGTGCATTGCCGATGTTCTGGTTGCCGTTGGTCTCGGCAAAGAACATGCCCAGGCTGATGCGGCCCGCCGCCTCCGCGGATGCCGCATCGAGTCCTTTTGCGCGTGCGATCACCGTCCCGAGATCGACGACGTCCTCGAACGGCGTCGCCGAGTTCTGCGCATTGGCAGGCGGCGCCTGCATGATGCTGAAGAGCCTCGCGTACTCATCCAGCAGCGGCTCGTTGTCGGCGTCGAAATAGGCCGGCGGAATGCCAAACTTGTTGGGCCTGCCGATTTTGGACGGAAGCGCGTCGGTGAGGTCCTTGTACGCGCTGATCATGCCGTTGCGGGCAAGATAGAGCGCTTGTCCCGGCAGGTTCGGCAGGCTCTGGCCCGGCCTGAGCTGTGTGCCCCGCTGGCTCAGGACGGATTTGAAGTCGTTGAGCGCTTTCGCGTACGCGTCGAGCTCATTCGCCTGCGAGTAAGACGTAAACATCAGCGCGACAGCAAGGGCTGCCGCGCGGATTCCGCATGAGCGCCAGAACGATGGGGGGCGGCAAATCTGCATTCGGTCGTCGACGAGCCGCTTACACCGTTTGACGCGCTTTCAGGAAGGTGCGCACCCGGTTGATGGTGCGGGCCTTCAGCTCCGGCGGTTCCTTCCAGGGAAACACCGTGATCTCGGCATTCGGCGCGAGCGAGGCGATGTCGATGGAAGTCTGGAGCGGGTGCGCGATCACGTCGTCCGGCAGCACCAGTAGGGGCGTCTGGCACGTGCGCGCAAAGTCGCGGCTCACGCTGTAAACGAAGTCGGGCCGCACGCGGTAAAGGTTGTGCAGGTATTTCTCGATCGTCTCCATCGAGACGTCGCGCCGCCGTTCGAGGAACTCCTTGGCCCAGACGTTCTTGCCGGAATTGTACATGTAGTCGGGGTTGTCCGGCCGGTGCCCGACTGGCTGGCTCAACACGGCCGCGACCACGCGCTGCGGCGCCCGCTCCATCAGCTTCATCGCGAACGGTCCGCCGATGCAGTTGCCGAAGAAAAAGAACTGGCGGATGCCGAGGTGGTCCATCACCCCGAGCTGGTCGTCGGCAAAGGCGCCCCAGGGATCTTCGACCGGGACCGGGCCGGTGAATTCGCCGCCGCTGGCATTGCGCTGGTCCATGGTGATGACGCGGAAGTCGTTCCTGAACTCCTCCGGAATGTTGATCACCGCGTTCGGCCAGTTGCTGATGCGCGAGTTCAGGCCGCCGCCGGGCGTGGCCAGCAGCGGATAGCCCGGGCCGCCGCTGTCCTGATAGCGGATGCGGACGTTGCCTTTTTCGTAGAACGAGATGCCCGGCCTCCTGGGGCCTGTTGCGGACCTTGGGCAAACACCTGCGGCGCCGCCGCCGTCGCCGCCGCAGCAGCGCCCGTCGCGATGATATTGCGTCTGATCGGATCCATCATAGGCGACCTCCCTTTATCGTTGTCGCGCCGGTGCGTCTTGGAGCTACTCGGCAGCGCCGGAGGCTTTCTAGCACAGGTCGGCTTGGCGCTTAAGGGTGGGCATGCCGGCTCTGCAAGCCTTGCCCACCCCACCACGCTACGGGGCCGAGCCGGTTCAGCTCAGCCACTCGACCTGGAGCGTGACGAGGACCGTCGCCAGCAGGTTGTTGACCGTGTGCAGTACCATCGGCAGCAGCGTGCTGCTGCTGCGCTGGCGCATCCAGCCGAAGATCAGCCCCATCACGAAGATGAGAAGGATGCCGAAGACGTTGTACTGTTGATGCAGCACCGCCCACAGCGCCGACGTCAGGACGATCGTGCCGGAGACGCCGAGCCACGACGGAGCCCAGCCGCGATGCAGGAAGCCGCGGAAGAACAATTCCTCGGTCACCGGTGCAACGACGACCACCGAGAACCACAGCAGCGGCAGCGCGCCGGCAGCCTTGGCCGCGCGATAGGTCGCTTCGACGTGTTTGGATCCGCCATCGATTCCAAGCAGCGTCTCAATGGCGCCGAAGCCGACGATCAACGCCGTGAGGCAGATCAGTCCGATGAGCAAGATCGCGGCGGGAGAAACCATCGAGCGCGAAATAATCGCGCAGCGAGAATTTTCGGATCTTCGTTGCGATGGCCAGCACGACCAACGGCGCGCTCAGGATCAAGATGCCCGTTGCTGTGGCGAAGTGCTTGTCTTCCGGATTGACCACGAGGAGCCCATGCGTGAGCATCCAGATGATCGTGAAGACGAACACGGCGAATACGCCGGTCGCCATGGCGAAAGCGCTCCAGCCCAGCGATCCCCAGAAGCCCCAGGGATTGGGTTCGGCGCGAAGCTCGCGCGCGGGCAACGTACCCGCCTGCGGCAGATTGTAGGCAGCGTCCATCGTGGACATGGCGGCAAATCCTGGTTGAGCGTGAGCATCCACATCGTGCCGTCCGGCAAAGACGCCGGACAGCGCGAGCGGATGGATCAGGCAGGGCGCATCGACAGTCCGACGATCAGCAGCGCCGTGAAGACCGTCACGACGAAGACGTTGAGGACGAGGCCGAGCACCGGATAGACCTTCTTCGACGAGCGGTCGGCGGCACCGAAGATGCCGAGCACGATGCCGATGAGGTCGACGAAAACGGCGGAGATCATGCCCAAGCCGACGATCATGTTGAACTCGGGCGTCGCTCTGCCGGCATTGACCGTCGCGCCGGCGACCACCACCAGTCCCATCACGGTGATGAGGCAGATGACGCCGATGACGAACGATGCAATCCCGAGGCCCTTGTGGCCACGGATGACGGACGGATTCTCCAAAGTCATAGTCATTGTGCTTGCTCCCATAGGCCACGCGTTGCGATGTCGAGGGGCGGGCCTGCATAGCGTTAGTAATGGAAGCCGCTCACGCGCGTTGTGATCGCCGTCACAGTTTGTCGTTTTGGGGTAATGCCGTGCGACACGCGCGCGTGATCGGGCGGCGGCCGCCGGTCACGGCGACGCGCAGCAGCGGCCGTTGAGGAAATCAGCCGCCCGTGCGAAGGCGCTCAAGGAGCTCGCGCGCGAACAGCCGACAGCGAATTGTCGCGCGCGCCCATGACCACGATGCGATCGCCGCGACGGGCCAGCCGGACCAGCGCGTCGCCGCAGGCGGTACGGTCCGGAAAGGCAAAGGCCTTGCGGCCATGCCGCTCGATGTCGCCGATGATGTCGCGGCTGCCGACGCTGCGGTCGACGGTGCCGCCGAAATAGACCGGCTCGGGCATGACCAGAACGTCCTCGTCGCGCATGCCATTCGCAAAGCAGTCCACCAGGGCGTTCCGCATCAGCCGGATCGGGCCGTAGCCATGGGGCTGAAACATCAGCAGCAGGCGGCCGGGAAACGCGTGCATGGTTTCGAGCGTGGCCGCGATCTTGTCGGGGTTGTGGGCAAAGTCATCGATCACAGTGATCTCGTTGGCGGTGCCCACGACCTCCAGCCGCCGGCGGATGCCGCTGAATTCGCCGAGATGTGCCGCGGCCTCCGGGAGGCCGACGCCGCATGCTTTCGCGACACTGAGGGCGGCGAGGGCGTTGGCCATGTTGTGCAGCCCGGGGACCTTCAACGCCACCGCGGCGGACTCACCGCTGTCGCGCGCTGTTACCTGGAACGCGATCCCGGTCGGTGACCGGACCGGCGCCGACGCAACAAGATCGGCCTGCGCGGCATTCAAGCTGTAGGTCACCGCTTGTCCGGGCTTTACATCGGCCAGGAGGGCCGCGGTTTCCGCATTGTCGAGATTGAGCACCACCGTCTGCGCCTTGGCGATGAAGCCGCGGAACAGGGCACGCAGCTCGTCCAGTGATTTGTGATCGAGCGAGATGTTGTTCACGACCGCCACGCGCGGCTCAAAATAGGCAATCGAGCCGTCGCTCTCGTCGACTTCGCTGACGAAGATGTCGCCGTCGCCGACCCGGGCGCTGGCAAAAGGCGAGCCCGCGTCGATGAAGTTGTTCATATCCGCGCCGTTCATGATCGTTGGACTCTTGCCGGCGCGGAAGAGAATCCAGCCGATCATGCCGACCGTCGTGGACTTGCCGCTGGTGCCGGCGACGCCGACGCTCAGGCCGGCGCGGTTGAACAGCTCGGCGAGAAGCTTCGCGCGCGTCGTGATGGTGGCGCCGATACGGCGCGCGGCCTGCACGTCGGGGACCGTCTCCTCGACGGCGGTGGAGGTGACCAGGATCTGACCGTTCCGGCGAATGCCGCTGCCATCCTGCGGATGAAGCAGCACCCCGCGTGCGCGCAGGAAATCAAATCGTTCGGTATTGCGTCCCTGGTCGAGCGCGCGGTCGGAGCCCTCCACCCGTCCGCCCCTCGCCTGGATGATCAATGCGAGAGGAGTCATGCCGCTACCGCCGATGCCGCAGAAAAAGTAATCTTCACGATGGGACATCGGCGAAATCTACAAGCGTCGCCGATGAGGCACAACTCGACCGGGCGATCGGATGAGCAGGGAGAGATGCAAGATCGGCGTCGTCGCGCCGGCTTCGCGCATGTCTCCGGAGGTTGCCGAAAGAGTGCCGGCGGTGGCCGCGCGTCTCTACCCCGACCGGACACCCGAGATCGTCTTCCACCCGCAGTGCTTCGCTTCGCACGGACATTTCGCGGGCGACGATGAGACGCGCGCGCAGGCCTTTCTCGACGTCGCCAACGACGAGAGCTACGACGCGGTGTGGTTCGCGCGCGGCGGCTACGGCTCCTGCCGCGTGGTCGAGGCGGTCATGGGCCGGTTGACGGAGTCATCGAGGCGGAAAACCTACCTGGGCTACAGCGATGCCGGCGCGCTGCTGGCCGCGTTGTATCGGGCCGGGTTCGAAGCCGTGGCGCACGGTCCGGTGGCGCAGGACATCCTGCGCGACGCGGGGGACGCGGCAGTTGCGCGCGCGCTCGCCTGGATGGTCGATCGTTCGCCGGAGGCGCTTGGAGCCGACAGTCAACGGCGCGAACAAGACCGCAGCATTCAACATGACGGTTCTCAGCCAGTTGCTCGGCACGCCGCTGCAACCCGACCTCGCCGGGCATGTGCTGATGCTGGAGGAGGTGGGGGAGGCGATGTACCGGATCGATCGCTCGCTGTTTCACATCACCAGCAACGCCGACATCAGGCGGGTGTCGGGCATCATGCTGGGCCGTTGCAGCGCCATCACCCCGAACGAGCCGGATTTCGGGATGAACGAAGAGGAGATTGCCCGTTACTGGTGCGGGCGGTCGGGAATTCCATGGCTGGGACGCGCCGACATCGGGCATGACAGCGACAACAAGATCGTGCCGTTCGGGGCGTATGCCCCTAATGCCCTTGTGACGTGAGCACGCCCGACAGCAGCGCCGCGCCATAGGCCGCCGCGCCGCGCGGCTCCATCATCGGCGCCGAGCGCAGATAATCCTTCACCGCGATGAGCGCCGCCGATGAACGCGAGGTCATCGCGTTGAGCGCCTCGTTTACCGCGCTGTCGAGCTGCGGTTTCGGGACCACCGCGCTGACGATACCAAGCGACAGCGCGGTCTTGGCGTCGATCTCCGCCAGCGTATAGACCAGCCAGGCGATCGCTTTGCGCGGCACCTTGGTCATCAACGCCGAGATCGCGAGCGTCGGCGGCAGATTGTGCGTCATCTCCGGCAGCTTGAAGGTCGCGCCCTCGGCCGCAATGGTGATGTCGGCGGCGGTCGCCATCGCGCAGCCGAAGCCGTGGGCCGCGCCCTGCACCGCGCAGACCACGGGTTGCGGCACATTGTTGAGCGCGTCATAGACGTCGAGGATCGGTTGCAGGACCTGGTCACGCATCACCAGCGCGGTCGGGTTCTGCGGGCCGCCCTTGCCGTCGCGGCCCTTGCAGAAGTCGGCGCCGGTCGAGCGCAGCGCGATCACCTTGGCGTCGCTCGTGCCGGCCTCCTTGAGGCGCGCGGTCAGCGCCCGCAGCATCTCGAGCGTGAGCACATTGCCGTCGGCCGGGCGGTCGATGGTGATGGTTGCAACCATGCCGTCGCGGCTCGATTTGATCAGGTCGCTCATGGTCCCCCCGCTCTTTTGCTGCGCCGGTATAATGCATTGCATTGGCATCGCCACAAGGCGTAGTTTGCCGCCGAATTCACAAGGACATGAGAATGCTCGACGCACCCAAGAAGGCCGGCGCAACCGGTGTCACGGCGGGCCCGCCGACCGATTTCCAGCAGCATCTCGCGACGCTGGAGGCGCAAGGTCTCGTCGTGCGCGTCGACCGTCCGATCAACAAGGATACCGAGCTTCATCCGCTGGTGCGCTGGCAGTTCGCCGGCGGGCTCCCCGAGGATCAGCGCCGCGCCTTCCTGTTCACCAATGTGGTCGGCGCCGATGGCCGCAAGTTCGACATGCCGGTGGTGGTCGGCGCGCTCGCGGCTTCGGCGCGCATCTATTCGCTCGGCATGGGCAAGCCGGTGGAGGAGATCGAGACGGCGTGGTCGAACGCGATCGCAAATCCGATCCCGCCGGTGCGCGTCGCCTCGGCGCCGTGCCAGGAGGTCGTCATCAAGGGCGACGACCTGCGCGGCGCCGGCAAGGGCCTCGCCGCGTTGCCGGTGCCGATCTCGACGCCGGGCTACGACGTCGCGCCTTATCTGACAGCGACGCTCGCGGTGACGCGCGATCCGGAGAGCGGCATCCAGAACATGGGGACCTATCGCGGCCAGCTCAAAGCGACCGACCGGCTCGGCGTGCGCATGGCGGCGCGCATCGGCGGCGCCGGCGGCTATCAGCACTGGCTCAAGCACAGGAAGATGAAGACGCCGATGCCGATCGCCTTCGTCATCGGCGCGGCGCCGGTGGCGATGTTCACGGGACCGATGAAGCTGCCGATCGACCTCGACGAGATGGCGGTGGCCGGCGGGCTCGCCGGTGCGCCGATCCGGATGGTCAAATGCGTCACCGTCGATCTCGACGTGCCCGCCGACGCCGAAATCGTGATCGAGGGTCTGATCGATCCCGAATTGCTCGAGCCGGAAGCGCCGTTCGGCGAGAGCCACGGGCACATCGCGCTCGAAGAATTCAACATGTCGATGCAGGTGACCGCGATCACCCGCAAGCGAGAAGCCGGTGTTCGCCTCCATCATCAGCGAAGTGACGCCGAGCGAGTCGAGCCTGGTCAAGCGTCTCGCCTATGAGCCGATGTATCTGGTGCATCTGCGCGACCGGCTGGCGATCAAGGGCGTCCGCCGCGTGGTGATGCACGAGCCGCTGTCAAACTTGCGCAAGACTATCTTCGTGCAGTGCGCACACGGCATGCCGCGCAGCGAGGTCTGGCGCGCGCTGACCGGCGCCGCCACGCTTCCTCGCCGACTGCGGCAAGATCTGCATCGCGGTCAGCGAGGACATCGATCCAACCAACACGGATGCCGTGTTCTGGTCGCTCGGCTACCGTTCAAATCCGGAAGACGATCTGCACGTGCTGCCGTATCGCGCGCGAGGACACGGGCCGAAAACCGGGCTGCGCGACAACGATTCCACGCTGCTGATCGACGCGACGTTGAAGGCGCCGGCGCCGCCGCTCGCCTTGCCGACGCGCGAGTTCATGGAAGGCGCCAAGCGCATCTGGGAGGAACTCAATCTGCCGCCGGTTGACGCCGCAGCCGCCCTGGCACGGCTATTCGCTGGGCGAATGGGGCGACGATTGGGAGACGTTCGCGCGCCGCGCGGTGAAAGGCGAGTGGGAGGCCAACGGCCGCGACCAGTTCG
>CAWKMR010000007.1:0-8221 GCA_963850705.1 uncultured Alphaproteobacteria bacterium
TAGTTCCGTATCTGATACGAGATGTGCGTTATCAGTGGGGACGAGCGCACGCTCTGCGGCGCAAGCTTGAGATCCGAAGCTTTGAGCGTGTCGAACAGCCGCAACCCGTCGCCCAGCAGCATCGGCGCGACGTGCAGCATCATCTCGTCGACGAGGCCGGCCTGAAGATACTGCCGGATCGTCTCCGCGCCGCCCGAGATGCGCACGTCCTTGCCGGACGCGGCCGCCTTGGCCTGCCCGAGCGCACTGGCGATGCCGTCGGTCACGAAGTGAAACGTCGTACCGCCGAGCCGCGGCCAGGGCGCGCGGGCGGTGTTGGTGAGCACAAAGACCGGCGCGCGGAACGGCGGGTTCTCGGGCCAGCTGACTTCGCCTTCATCAAACATCCGCCGGCCCATCACATAGGCGCCGGCGCGCCGGAACACGTCCCGAACGAGATCGTCGTCGGGCGATTGCCGCGCCGGCGCCGGCAAGCCCAGCATGTCGCGGAAGGTTGCGGTTTCAAACAGCCAGCCGTGCATCGAAGGCCCGCCATCGCCCAGCGGGTTGCCGGGTCCGCGGTTGGGTCCGGCGAGATAGCCGTCGAGCGACAGACCGACGTCCACAAAGATCTTGCTCATCGCGTTCCCCCTGAACCCGAGCGCGAGATTGACAAGTGTTACGCCGCTTCAACCTCCAGATCAGCGCCATCGGCGCGCGCGACCTTGACGCGGCTGCCGGCCGGCAGGCTCGGCCCGCTCACGCGCCAGACCGTGTCCTCGATACGGATGGTGCCGACGCCGTCGACGATCGGCTTCTCGAGCGTGAACACGCGCCCGACATAGCCTTCCGCCCGGCGGTTCAGAAAGGGACGGTCGACCGGCTTCTCGACCTTGCGCGCGAAATAGCGCCACATCGGGATACAGGCCATCGAGAGCAACGCGAAGCCGATGAGCTGGGCCTGCCACGACAGCACGGTCACGAGCGAGATGATGCCGATCAGGATCGCTGCGAGCCCGAGCCACAGCATGAATACGCCCGGCGACAGGAGCTCAAGCACCAGGAACACCGCCGCCACGACGAACCAGACCCAGCCGCCCATTGCGACGATCCAGGACCAAATGACGCTGTCATCCATCGTCAGTCTCCCGTCAGCTCGGAATGCCCGGCACCGGTCCCGTCGGCCGCCGCGCCGGAGGCGACTTGCCGTCGCCGCCGCGCGGATCGCCGCCGAACGTCGCCTTGGCGATCTCGCCGATGCCGGCGAGCGAGCCGAGCACGCTGGTCGCTTCCATCGGAATGATCAGCGTCTTCTGGTTCGGCGACTCCGCCAGCAGCGCGAACGCATGGAGATATTTCTCCGCGATGAAGTAGTTCAGCGCCGCGATATCGCCCGAGGCGACGGCCGCGCTGACCACCTCGGTCGCCTTGGCTTCGGCCTGGGCGGTCCGCTCGCGCGCCTCGGCGTCGCGGAAGGCGGCTTCCTTGCGGCCTTCGGCCTCGAGGATCTGCGACTGCTTCTGCGCCCTCGGCGCGCAGGATCGCCGACTGACGCTGGCCCTCGGCCTCGAGCACGACCGCGCGCTTCTCACGCTCGGCCTTCATCTGGCGTCCCATCGCGGCGACCAGGTCGGCCGGCGGGACGATGTCCCTGATCTCGATGCGGTTGACCTTGACGCCCCACGGCGACACCGCGGCGTCGACCACCCGCAGCAGCTTCTCGTTGATCTCGTCGCGATGCGACAGCACCTGGTCGAGGTCCATCGAGCCCATGACCGAACGGATGTTGGTCATGTTCAGCGTGACGATCGCCGTGTGAAGATTGGAGACCTCGTAGCTCGCCTTGGCGGCATCGAAAATCTGGAAGAAGGCGACACCGTCGACGGTGACGGTCGCGTTGTCCTTGGTGATGACCTCCTGCTGCGGAATGTCGATCACCTGCTCCATCATGTTTATCTTGCGGCCGATGCGGTCGATGAACGGAACGATGATGTTCAGGCCGGGCGGCAGCGTGCGCATGTAGCGCCCGAACCGCTCGACCGTCCAATTGTAGCCTTGGCCGACGGTCTTGACGCCGGCAAACAGCGTCAGGATGACGAGCGCGACGAAAACGATCGCGAAGATATCAAAGCCGAACATGAGTGTGTTCCTCACCTCAAAGCGTGCCGGTCGAAATGTGGAGGGCTTAACCAGCGCACGCAAGGCCCGCGCGATCGCCGCGCAAACAAATGCACTCGCGCAGAACGCACCCCATTCGATATTAGTCGCGCGCCGCCGACTGCCGGTTCAAACCGCGACGCGTAACTCTCGCTACGGCAAGGTAAATACGATCAGCTCGTTGGTGACACCGCCGGAGCCCGGCTTGAGCGAGCCGGCCGCGACATAGACGTTGCCGCCGCTGGCGGCCGCGCCGGTGCCGTGGCGTCCGGCCGGCATCGGCGCGAGCGATTGCCAGCTCTTGGTCTTGGGATTGTAGCCCTCGTTCTGCGCAAACGTATTGGGCGGCAGCTCGCCGCCGAGCACGAGGATCATGTCCTTATAGAGCGTCGCGGCAAGCCCCGAGCGCGGCGTCGGCAGCGGCGGCCCGGATGTCCACGTGTTGCTCGCGGGATCATAGATGTCGTGCAGGTCGGTCTTCTCGGTCGAGGCGCCGGTGCGTCCGCCGATGACGTGGAGCTTGCCGTCGACCGCCACCGTGGCGGTGTGGTCGCGCGCGCGCGGCAGCGGCGCAAGCTCCTTCCAGGTGTTGGTCGCGGGATCGAACACCTCATGCGTGGCGACGACGTTGCCGTCCGGGTTGCGTCCGCCGACGGCGTAGATCTTGCCGCCGAGCGCGGCGACGCCGACCGAACCGCGGCCGGCCTTCATCAGCGGCAGGATGCGCCAGGTGTCGCTTCCGGGATCGTATTCGTAGGCCGCGTTCTGGCCGTCGCGATGCACCGACGCCGACGAAGCCGCCGATCGCGTAGATCTTGCCGTTGAGCACCGCGACGCCGATGTGATCGAGACCCTTCGGCAGGAACGCGCGCGGGCGCCAGGTGTCCTTCGCGGTGTCGTATTCCTGATGATAGGGGCCGGCGACGCCGAGCACGCTGCCGCCCATCACGTGAATCTTGCCGCCGACCGCCGCCAGCGACACTTCGTTGAGCGCGGCCGCCATCGGCGCCTTCTTCGACCAGCTTCCCTTGCGCATTGGCCGCCGTCGCGATGCCGGCAGCGACGGCGCACGCCGCCAACACTCTCAGTGACGAACTCAACATGGACGTCCTCCCTTCGTTTTTTACTTAGCCGTCCGCCCTCATCCTGAGGAGCGGGCCATAGCGCGTTTACGCGGTCTTCGACGCCTATGCGCTCTCGAAGGATGCCGCTTGTTCGGGCCGCCCTCGCCCTTCGAGACGCCTGCTTCGCAGGCTCCTCAGGGTGAGGACGATGAGGTCAGCGTTGCATCAAACCCAGCCCTTCAATTCGCGCAGCGCCATCTGCTCCAGCACCAGCATACCCGGCGCGCTGTCGTTAAGACACGGGATGGCGGCAAAATTCTCGCCGCCATGCTTGTGGAAGATGTGCGCGTTCTCGACCGCGATCTCCTCCAGCGTCTCCAGGCAGTCGGCGGAGAAGCCGGGCGTGACCACGGCGAGCGATTTCACGCCGCGCTTGGCGAGCGCCTTGACGGTCTGCGTCGGTCGCGGGCTCGAGCCATTTGGCGCGGCCGAAGCGCGACTGGAACGTCAGCATCAGCTTGCCTTCGTCGATGCCGAGCCGCTCGCGCAGGAGCCGCGTGGTCTCGATGCAGTGCTGCTCATAGGGATCGCCCTTGCGGACGTATTCCTCCGGCATGCCGTGATACGAGGCGAGGATGACCTCGGGCTGGAACGACAGCTTGCCGAGCTCGTCGCGCATCGAGGACGCGAGCGCCTCGATATAGACCTCGTCGTCATAGTAGGGCGCGGCGAACCGCACGGTCGGCTGCCGGCGCAGCCGCATCAGCACGCGGAACACCTCGTCGCACACCGTCGCGGTCGTGGCGGCGGAGTATTGCGGATAGAGCGGAATGACGAGAATCCGTTCGCAGCCGCGCGCGATGAGATTGGCGAGCCGCGATGCGATCGACGGGTTGCCGTAGCGCATCGCCCAGTCGACGACGAGCCGGCTATCCGACCCGAGCGCGGCGGCAAGCTTCTCGGCCTGCGCGCGGGTGATGGTCTTGAGCGGGGATTCGTTGCGTTCGACGTTCCAGATCTTCTGGTAGTCCTTGGCTTTGATGCGTGGCCGGATCGGCAGGATGATGCCGTTGAGCACGAGCTTGCCAGACGACCCCCTGGTTCTCGATCACCCGCGGGTCGGACAGGAATTCCTTGAGATAGCGCCGCACCGCCGGCGCATCCGCCGCGTCCGGCGTGCCGAGATTGACCAGCAGCACGCCGATTCCGGGCACGCCGGCGGACGCCGCAGGCGCCAGCTCGGTGCGGCCGCGGGATCGATGGGCAAGACTTCATTCATACCCCCGAGCATACGCGATAGCGGCGCCCATTGCATGCATGGTAAGACGCCCCGCCAACCCGCCTGCAGCAGCAAGAGCCCTCATGACTCTGTTTCGCCGCCCCTGACTCGCCGGTCCCTGTTCCATCGTCTCGCCGGCCTGCTGGCCGCGTTCTACGCGCCCGGCATGGGCCGTGCCGAGACCGCCACGACGCAGGCCACCAAGATCACGTTCGTCCTGGTCAATGACATCTACATCATGGGCGACAAGGCCATGCCGGACGGCAAGCGGCGCGGCGGCTTCGCGCGGCTCGCCGCCGTGGTGAAGGCCGAGCGCGCCAGATCGGGCGGCCACGTGGTGTTCGCGCATGCCGGCGACACGCTGTCGCCCTCGCTGATGTCGGGGCTCGACCGCGGCGCGCACATCATCACGCTCACCAACATGATCCGGCCCGACATCTTCGCGCCGGGCAATCACGAATTCGATTTCGGCAAGGAGATTTTCTTTCAACGGATGGCGGAAGCGAAGTTTCCGCTCTACGCGGCCAACCTGCGTGCCGCCGACGGCAAGCCACTGCCGAATTTCCAGGACCGCTCGATCCTGACGTTCGACGGCGTGCGTGTCGGGCTGACCGGCACGACCTTCGACGGCACGCCGCGCATGTCGAGCCCCGGCGATCTGAAATTCCTGCCGACCGTTTCCAGCACCGTCGACCAGGCCGAACTGCTGCGCAAGGAAGGCGCCGATTTCATCGTCGCCGTGACGCATGCCGAGCGCAAGCAGGACTACGAGATGTTCGCGACCCACGCCATCGACCTGATCCTGACCGGGCACGACCACGACCTCTTCATCAACTACGACGAGCGCGACGCCATGGTGGAGTTGAGCTACGACGCGCATTACGTGACGGCGATCGACGTGACCATTTCGGTCAAGGAACAAGACGGCAAGCGCGCGGCGACGTGGCGGCCGGAATTCCGCGTGATCGACACGTCCAACGTAACGCCGGACCCCGAGGTCGCGGCGGTGGTCGCAAAATTCGAGGCCGAGCTCTCGCGCGAGCTGGACGTGCCGCTCGGGAAGACCGCGGTCGAGCTCGACAGCCGCAACGCCACCGTGCGCACGCGCGAGGCCGCGATCGGCAACCTGATCGCCGACGCCATGCGCGCATCGACCAAGGCCGACGTCGCGATCATGAACGGCGGCGGCATTCGTTCAGGCAAGGTCTTTCCGCCTGGCTCAGAGATCACCCGGCGCGATGTGCTGGCGGAATTGCCGTTCGACAATCGCCTGGTGGTGCGTCGAGATCACGGGCGCCGAGCTCAAGGCCGCGATCGAGAACGGGCTCTCGCAACTGCCCAACGCCGGCGGGCGCTTTCCGCAGGTGTCAGGCATGACCGTCGAAGCCAATATCCGCCGGCCGCCCGGCAGCCGCGTGACATCGATCCGCGTCGGCGGCCAACCGCTCGACCAGAAGAAGATCTATCGGGTCGCGACCAACGATTTCCTGGCGCGCGGCAGCGATGGCTACACGATGTTCGCCGACGCGCCCGGCTCGCTGCCCGATGTCGACGCGCCGCTGCTGGCCAACGATGTGATGGTCTACGTCCGCAACATCGGCACGGTGAAGACCGGCGTCGAGGGACGGATCGTGCTGAAGTAGCGCGATCGGCTGATCACACCGCCCGAGCAATCCCTTATCCGCATGTTGGTCCGCCCGCAGGGCGAGCGGCCGCGCAGGATCGCCGAGAGCTGGCCGGTCGCGAGCCGGATCATCGGATAGTCGGGATTGAATGCGGTGACGACGAGCTCGCCGACCTCGCCGTCGGGCAGCGGCTCGCCCGATGCCCGGCTCGCACGATCTCGACGATCAGCCCTTCGTTCACGATCATGCCGTCGAGCGCATCGCTCTCATAGGCGATGATGCCGATGTCGGGATGCACGAGGCATTCCTGCACCGCGATGCCCGGACCGCGAACTCGCGGCGCAGCTCGGCCGTGAGCGGATCGCCGGCGACGAGCGCGCGCTTGATGGTCGCCGTTCCGCCGCTGCCGCCCGACACATCGATCAGACGCTTGAGGAAGTCGGGCGAACCGACAAAGGCGCGCGGCGTGAGCGTGCGCATCACGTCGGCGACCGCGATGGCGTCGTCCGATCCGGCGGCGATGACGGTGCAGCCGAGCGCCTGCGCGCCGGAGTCCATCAGGAATCCGAACGGGCTGAGATGATAGGAGAAGCAGTTGAGCACAACGTCGCCCGGCCGCATGCCGGCCGCGAACAGGGCGCGCGCCGCGCCCCACCAGTCCTTGCCGTCCATGTCGGGATGGAACACCGGGCCCGGCGTCATCAGCAGGCGCCGCGTCCGTCCGCGCTGCGAAATGACCAGGCCGCCGAACGGCGGATCGTCGCCGCGCAACGCCGGCCAGTCGCCGGTCCGCAACACCGGCAGAGCGGCAAGCGCCTCGCGCGAGGTCACCATGTTGGGATCGACGCTGCCGAGCTGGCGCGCCCAGCCCGCGCCGCTCAAGGCCAGCGCGATGAGATTGGGCAGCCGGCCGAACAGGGCGCCTTCGCGGAGATCGGGATTGTCGACCTCGAGGGAGTCGTAGAAGTCCTTACGCAACGACGAACTCCATCCGGAACAATGGGGTACCACCACCTTAGCAAAAGCGGCCGACGCTGCCCACCCTGGCGGCTGGCGCAAGCGGTAAAGTTTGCCCCAATTCGACCAGCAATGACGCTATAGTTCTAACGTCACGCATCACGGTTCCGACGCGAACAACCTCGCGCGCAAGAAGCCGGTGCGGACACTCGGGGGCGTCATGTCGGCCATCGCGCACGCACTGGCACTGCTCATCGTGTTTGTCACGGTGACGGCCGCAACGTCTCAAGAGAACCTCGATCGCGACAAGTCCGGCGCCGAAGCTGTTCGCGGCGACCTGCCAGGAATGTCACAAGAGCGCGCGCGGCCTCGCCAAGGGACGGATCAGCTTCACGCTGTCGTATTATCTGCGCCAGCACTACACGAGCAGCGCCGCCTCCGCGTCGGTCCTCACCGCCTATCTGCAGTCGCTCGATACGCCGCCCGCCAAGGCGAAGGGCACACGCGAGACAAGGCAAAGAGCAAGTCGGCGGCGGGCAAGACACAGCCGAAAAATGCGGAGAAGAACGTGGAGACGCGACTGCCGACCGGCACGATCAGCGAGGATCCGCGGGTGCGCCCGCCGGCATCGGTGCCGAAGCGGTAAACGACATCTTCGTAGCGCCCGAAGGAGCCCACGCCAGCGATGCGAGTGAGCGGGCGGCCGGAGCGGCGGCTGAGCAGCGGGCGGCCGACATTCATTCACAGGTACCCGATATCGCGGCAACACTCTTCGAGATCGAAGAGGGCCGCTCCCACTTCGCGCCTGATCGAATTGAGGAGCGAAATCGGAGATTTGCGGTCAAAGACTGGCTCTGGATTGTCGATGACTACCGAATAGCGAAATTCTATTTGTGGAATGAGATCTATATCGGCAGCCTCGAACAGTATGACCTGATCTTTTCTGTATAGCTCCTTTGGGATGGAAACGAATTTGGGACGGAATGCCCCATCAGCAATTCGCAGTGTTGCTCCCGTCCCAAATCCAACTGGCACCAAAATCGCATGTTTCTTGGTGTTTGCGAGGTAATTGAGGGACCAGAGGGTGTCATTCCCTCCCTTGTATGGCTTGAACTGTTCAAAGACCGAGATGATCTCCGGCGGGAAATCATCTTTGGCGC
>CAWKMR010000008.1:0-44472 GCA_963850705.1 uncultured Alphaproteobacteria bacterium
CCGGGACCTGAAAAGGACTTGTAATGCGACGCCTCATCATCGGCATGACCGGATCGACCGGCGCCATCTTCGGCGTGCGCTTCCTGGAAGCGCTGAAGCACGCCGGCGACGTGGAGTCGCATCTCATCATCAGCAAGTGGGCGCAGCGCACCATCGAGCACGAGACCAATTACACGGTCGAGCAGGTGAGGGCGCTCGCGACGTCGTGCATTCGCCCGGCGACATGGGCGCGACGCTGTCGTCGGGCTCGTTCCTCACCGAAGGCATGGTGGTGATCCCGTGCTCGGTGCGCACGCTCGGCGGCATCGCCCAGGGCGTCGGCGACCATCTCGTGCATCGCGCCGCCGACGTGGTGCTCAAGGAGCGCCGCAAGCTGGTGCTGGTCGTGCGCGAGACGCCGCTCTCCGAGGTGCATCTCGAGAACATGCTCAAGCTCTCGCGCATGGGCGTGACCATGCTGCCGCCGATGCCGGCGTTCTACAATCACCCGCAGTCGGTCGACGACGTGGTCAACCACATCGTCGATGCGCGTGCTCGACCAGTTCGGCATTCCGCGCCGCCCAACGCCAAGCGCTGGGACGGCCACATGCACACCGCGGCGAAGATCGTCCCGGTGCCGACCGCGGCGACCAAGAGCGGGACGTAGGCCAAGGCCTCATACCCGTCCCGCCCGAAACGCGCTCTATTCGCTGATCACATCGCAAACGTCGAGCGGCTTGTCGCGCACGGCGTTCCACTCGGCGCGCGCGGCCGCCCGCTGTTGCGCGCGCTCGTCGATCGGCAGCTTGAGCGTCTCCATGAGGCTCATGATCTCCCTCCGCGCCATGGCATGGGACAGAACCGGGCGCGCGCCCAGCGTCTGTTTCGTCGAGCTTGTCGAGCGCGGTGATCCCGCGCGGAAAGAATTCGCGGTAGATGACCCGGTCGCCGAGCGGGTCGGCGATACGAAAGCCCAGCCGCATCGTCAGTTCGCTGAGCCCCTGCGCAACGCGCTGCATGTTGCGGGACTCCAGCGCCGACACGCGATTGCGCACCACCACCCAGTCCAGTTGGGCGCCATCGGCCAGCCGCCGCTGCTGACGGGCCTCGCGCACCATCTTCGCGTAGTGGCTCTCGCCAATGACGGTATAGGTCTCCGGGTCGACGGTGCCGAGGACGCTGAAGTCCACGAAGCTGTCATTGAGCGGCGTGATCAGCGTGTTGGCCATGGAATGCGCAAGCCGGGTCAGGTGAGTGTCGGTGCCCGCCGTATCGATGACGATGAAATTGTGGGTCGGCTCGACCATGGTCAGGATGTCGACGAAGCCGGAGAACTCGATCGTCTCGTTGTCGTCGAGCTTTTGCGTCGTGCCGCGCGGCACGCAATGGTGCTCGGGCAAGGCGAGCGCGCGGCCCGAACGTTTGGCCCAGGCGCGCCGGTTTTCGATATAGCAGGTGAGGCTTTTCTGCCGCAGGTCGAGATCGACCGTGGCGACGCGCTGCCCGAGATTCAGGAGCGCCACGGCGACGTGCATGGCGAGCGTGGACTTTCCGGTACCTCCTTTCTCGTTGCCGAGCACGATGATATGCGCGGAGGCTGTCGGCCTGCTACTCGCCTGCACCAACATGACTTTCCCTCACCCAAATCCAAGCCCTTCATTGTTGATCCAAGCCAGGCAGTCATGTTTGGCGACCCGCCTATGGTCCGCTAGGGGACGCCGCCACCCGCGCCGCGCGCTTTTGCAACGAGCGAATGCGGTGGGCGAGCATGCCCTTGGAGTCGTCGCCTGCGGGAGGCTTGGACGAATTGCTGGCCGATGCCGCGGCGTCCAGTTCCGCCATCTTGCCGGCCAGCATCGTGTCGATCGGGGAGCCAAGGCCTTCGAGCGCGTGGGCGACCCGCACGACTTCGCCGGCAACGTCGTTGATGCGCTCGCGCAGCAGAGCGTTGGCCATGCGCTCTGACGCCCAGGTCGATTCCACCTGCTTCTTTAGGATCTGCATGTCCTCCTGCAGGGTGGCGCACTCCGCCCGCGACTGCGCAAGTCGTTCTTCCACCTGCGCTTTCTCGGCCTTGAGCGAGTCCAGGGCCGCGGTGTGGCGGTTGTCGGCTTCCGCGAGCTTGTCGCGCGCGTCAATGAAAGCCATCAGGTCCTTGAGTTCGGCTTTTTCCTGCGCGAGCTTGCGTTCGACTTCCTCTAGCGCGCCGGCCTTGACCGCCAAATGCGCCTCGGTGGTGCGCAGTTGCTCCGCCATCGCGCGTTCTCGGGCTTCGACCGCTTCCAGTGCGATGGTACGGTCGGCATGCTCCGCCTTCAGGCGCGCAATGGTCTCGCTGGACTTGGCGATCTCGGAGAGCTGGCTGGTGGTCTTCGACTTCATCTGCTCCACGCTCGTTTCAAGCCGCCGTGTCGCCACGGCGATCTGAGCGTGAAGCTGGCCCATGTCGGCCTCGATATCCGACATCAGCTTTGGCGCAACGGTTTCGAGGCGTTTCATGGCGCGGCGCCCGAGACGCGACCGCGTAAACCATCTGATGCTGAAAACGAGCGAGAGCGCGAGGAGAATCCCGATTCCAACCAGGAGGATCGGCTCGCTCATACGAAGCCCCGTGGTCATCCAACCCGATGCCCCAGATGACCGGGTACGCTTGGGGAATGAAATTCAGGCTACCACTTTTTTTTAGGCTGGCAAGACAAACTGCGACGATTTGAGATTCAAAGAACGGAGCATGATCGACATTTGTCGCATTGCTGCAACATCGACACGCGCGAAGAAAAAGAACTTATTAAGCGGCTCGATCGGTCTTAGCCCACGTGCGCTCAATCCAATCAAATTGAAATCGCGTGGTACGCTGCTGCTGTGCAGCACAGCAGGCGGCTACGCCCCGGAGCGCAACACGTCCGGTACTGAAAGGCCGGAGTTGATCGCCTTCACTCGGGCGTCTTCGGCCCCAGCTTTTTTCTCCGCGGCTTCAAGCACTTCCACGATCTTGTTGCGCGGGATGAAGCAGACGCCGGTGTCGTCGGCGACGACGAGGTCGCCGGGATGCACCTGGACACCGCCGATCAGCACCGGTCCGTTGATCTCGGCCGCCTCGATCCGCCACTTGCCGGTAACCGGTGTGATATCGCTCGCCCAGATCGGATAGCCGACGGCACGCTGATGCGAGATGTCGCGCACGCCGCCTTGCACGATCGCGCCGACTTCGCCCTGGCGCTTGCCGGTTTGCGCCGAGTTGCCGCCCATATTGGAAATGTTCGGAACACCCTCGATCACCAGCACGTCGCCGGGTGTCGCGAGGTTGTGGCATTCGAACTCGGCCATCTTGTTGACGTGTTCGCGCGCGCCCTGGAGCGGATCGATGCGCTGAAAAATGTTGCGGATCGTCAAGGCCGGTCCGACCATGATGGTGCCCGGCATCGTCGGCTTGAGCGTCGAGGCGCCGACGACGCCGAGCGGAATGCTGAGCTCGTCCATGGTGTCGGAGATGACGCCGGTACAATCGCCGAGCTTCTTGAAGCGCTCGACCACGCCCGCGGGCGGACGCGGCACGTCCATCAGCTTGATCTTTTCCCGTGCGATACGGCCGGTCAGTTTTTTCTCTGCCACGGTATGACTCCCAGGTCCCGGTACTATTCTAGTCGAGTTGAATCTTCGCGTTCTTGATCACCTTCGAAAGCCGCGCGGTCTCGGCCTCGAGGAAGGCGCGGAACTCCGCTGGCGCGTTGCCGATCACGTCGGCGCCCTGCTCGGACATCTTCGCACGCAGATTGTCGTCCTTGAGCACCTCGACAATGTTCGCATGCAGGAGGTCGACGATCGCCTGCGGCGTCTTCGCCGGTGTCAGCACGCCGAACCAGCTGCCGGTGATGTAGTCGAGGCCGCCTTCGCGAAAGGTCGGTAGGTCGGGCAGGAGTGACGTGCGCTTGTCGGAGGCGACCGCGATCGGCTTGAGGCTACCGTTGCGGATGAGGCCCTGCACCGGCACGGCGCTCGGGAACAGCATTTCGCACCTGCTTACCAGCGACCGCGGCTGCAGCCGGACCGCCGCCGTTGAAGGGAACGTGCACGACGTCGGTGCCGGTCAGAAGCTTGTAGAGCTCGGCGCCAATATGCGGGCTCGATCCCACTCCATAGGAGGCGTAGTTGAACTTGCCCGGATTGGCTTTCAGTCGCGCGGTGAATTCCGCGAGATTGTTTGCGGAAAACGACGGGTGCACGACCAGGATGGTCGGCGCGTTGGCAAGGAGCGAGACCGGCGTCAGGTCATTCGCCGGATCGAAGCCGAGATTGCGGTAGAGCGATGGATTGGCGGCGAGCCCGAAGCTCGTCATCAGAAGCGTGTAACCGTCGGGTTTCGCGCGTGCGACCAATCCGGTGCCGAGATTGGTGTTGGCGCCGGGGCGGTTGATGACCACGAAGGTCTGCCCCAGCCGTCGAGTCAGTCCTTCGGTGAGAAGCCGCGCCAGGATGTCGGTGCCGCCACCGGCCGCAAATGGCACGATCAACTCAACGACGCGCGAAGGGTATTTGTCCTGCGCGGTGGCGCGCTGCGCAAGACCTCCGACGAACGCCGCGATCGCGGCCGCGAAAAGCAAGGGCAGGGGACGGGAAAAGGGAAGGGAACGCTGACGGGCCATATCACATCCAGTTGATTGTCCGGCACCATGTCGACTTGCGCGGGGATCATGCAATTGTCAACACGCTGCGACGCCGCGAGCCTGCCTGTAACCTGCTTGCCGCCTTGAGCCCGCGCCGCTACCGTCGCAGCCAAGTGTACGAAGGCTGCGCAAACTTGCCTGCAGGTCCCTCCGCCAGCAAAGGCCAATCCCGATGATCGACTTGTACGCCCTGACCAGTCCGAACGTGCAGAAGATCTACATCATGCTCGAGGAGTGCGGGCTGCCCTACACCGAGCATTTCGTCGACGTCTGGAAGGGCGACCAGTTCAAGCCCGAATATCTCGAGATTAATCCAAACAACAAGATCCCCGCGATCGTCGACCGCGACGGTCCCGGCGGCAAGCCTTACACCGTGTTCGAGTCCGGCGCGATCCTGATGTATCTCGCCGAGAAAAGCGGGCGCTTCATGCCAAAGGACACCGTACAGCGCTACGACGTGATCCAATGGCTGATGATTCAACTCACCGGCGTCGGCCCGATGTTCGGGCAGCTCACACATTTCAAGATGTTCGCGCCCAAGGGCGGCGATAGCTACGGCCATGACCGCTATCAAAGCGAAGTGAAGCGGCTCTATGGGGTGCTGGAGAAGCGGCTTGGCGAAAAGCCGTGGCTCGGCGGCAGCGAGTATTCGATTGCCGACATCGCGACATTCCCGTGGACGCGCAATCACGAGGCCCAAGGCGTCCCGTTCACCGACAAGTCGAATCTCACACGCTGGTTCGACGCGATCTCCGCACGGCCGGCGGTGAAGGCCGCGCTCACCAGGATCGCGGTGATCAAGTCGAACCGCGAAACCGCTACCGACGATCAGAAGGACCAGTTTTTCGGCCGCGGAAAATACGCGAAGGCGTAGGGGACACCAGGCGTCGCCGGGAGGAAAGTATGAGGCCCTTACTTTCTGCTCTCGCAATCGCTGCCTGCCTTGCCACGGCGGCGGAAGCGCAGACCGCCGCCGAGTTCTACAAGGGCAAGACCATCCGCGTGATCGTCGGCACCTCGCCCGGCGACTACGACACCTGGGTGCGGCTCGTCGTCCGTTATCTTCCGCAATACATTCCGGGCCAGCCGAATTTCATCGTCGAGAATATGCCCGGCGCGGGCTCGCTGATCGCCGCCAACCATCTCTATAACCGTGCCGCGCGCGACGGCACCGTGCTGGGATCGGTCAGCCGCAACATTCCGCACTACGCGTTCGCGAAGAAGGCCAATGCCAATTTCGATCCGCTCAAGTTCCAGTGGATCGGAAGCCCGGAGGTGAACAATCGCGGCTGTTTTGCGCGCGCGGACTCCGGTGTGCGTACGCCACGAGACCTGTTCGAGCGCGAGCTTGTGGTCGGCACCGACGGCGCGGGCACCTCGCTGTCCGAAATGCCGGTGCTCCTGAAAAATCTTCTCGGCATGCGATTCCGTACCGTCGACGGCTACAAGGGCTCGAACGATGTGGTGCTGGCGATCCAGCGCAACGAGGTGCAGGGCATCTGCCAGACGCTCACCGCCTTCGCGCAATCGGCGCAGCACCTGCTTGATAACGGTACAATGCGACTCCTGTTCACGACCGAACGCGATCCGGCGCCGGGCTCCAAGGTGCCGACGATCTTCGAGTTCACCAGCGACGAGGAGCAGCGCATGATCCTCGACTTTCAGGCTTCGGCGCTCGAGACCGGTCGGCCGTGGCTCGCGCCGCCCGACGTTCCGGCGGATCGCGTTGCGCTGTTGCGCCGCGCCTTCAATGCCGCCATGGAGGACCAGGCATTGCTCGACGATGCAAAGAAACGCGGCTTTGATGTCAATCCGCGTACCGGCGAACAAGTCGAGGCAGTGTTGCGCAAGGCCGCGACGTTCCCGCCGGAATTGCTGGCCAAATTGGCGCAATTGAGCAAGCGGTGACGTCGGCAGCGCCGGGCACCCATTCCGGCATGCTGTTTCCATTGCCGCCGATTGTGCTCTAGAACATTCCCGACATTTCACTGCGGGAGGTTCTGTTGGACATCAAGGGTAAGACGGCTGTCGTCACCGGGGCGAGTTCGGACGAAGGCATCGGGACGGAATGTGCGAAGATTCTGGCATCGCGCGGTTGCAACGTTGTCGTCAACTTCGCCAGCAACAAGGCCGGCGGCGAGGCCGTCGCGGCGCTTTGCAAGGCGGCCGGAGCCGAAGCGATCGCGGTGCAGGGCGACGTGTCGAAGGACGCCGATTGCCAACGGCTGGTACAGGCCGCGATCGACAAATGGGGCCGGCTCGACGTGTTGATCAACAACGCTGCCACCACCAAGCCGATCCCGCACAGGCGCATGGACCTGCTCAATGCCGACGAGTTTCAGCGCATCTTCAGCGTCAACGTCATCGGCACGTATCAGATGACGCGCGCCGCGGCGCCGCATCTGAAGAAGACGGGCGACGCTGCGATCGTGAACATCTCCTCGGTCGGTGCGATGCGCGCCGGCGGCTCTTCGATGGCCTACACGGCCTCGAAAGCAGCCATCAACAATCTCACGCTCTCGACCGCGCGGGCACTCGCGCCGGAGGTGCGGGTCAACGCGCTGTGTCCCGGTGGCATGCTCGGCCGCTGGACCCGCAAGATCCTCACCGAAGAGCAGTATCAGGAGCGGCTCAAGGCGGCGGATACGCAATATCCGCTCAAGCGCGGCATCTGGCCTTATGACGTGGCGGTCGCGGCGCTGTTCCTGGTCGAGGGCGCGACCACAATGACCGGCGAGTGCATCCGCATGGACTGCGGCCAGCACCTCGGCGAGACCAGCACGCAATCGGCGGCGGCTGCGGCCCGGGGCGCGTAAGCGAGCTTAGCTACCGCCGCGCTAACATAGTGCGGCGGTAGAAGCGTTGTCATGAAGACGCTCGCGCCATCAAGCTCCGGCGCAAGTCTCCACGAACTCGCGCAGCTTCTTGCCCTTGAGATTGTCCTGTTTGCCCTTCGCGCGGCATTCCTGTCGCTTCCCCTTCGCTGCCTTCTTCGCCGCGCGCTCGTCCTTCAGCTTGGCTTTCTCCTCCGGCGTCATGCTCTTTCTCTTCGCCGCGCGCTCTTCCTTCAGCTTCGCCTTTTCTTCGGCGGTCAGGCCCTTCTTGCCTTTCGGCGCCGGCGTCGTTTGCGCAGACGGTTCGGTCTGCGACTGGGCCAGCGGCACGCCAAAGCTGAAGGCAAGTCCGACAGCGAGAACAGCGGCGATCAGCAGATGGGCAAGGCGAGGCATGACAGGCTCTCCATGGTTTATGAGATATTGTGGCTTGTTCTGAGTTTGCCGGCAGGGGGAGTCTACAGTAACGCGATGACAGCATGAAAGTTGCGGCAACAGCGGGGCAGACCCATACAGATCGTGTCCGCCGCCGCGATGTTTATGCTGCCGCTACAGTCGCTGCACCGGGCTGCTTGAACTCCTTGAGTCGTGGCAGGATTTCCTTGGCCAGCAGCGTGAGGTTGTCGCAGGTATCCTTGTGGTCGAGGAAGCCACCCTGCGCCATCACCAGCAGATTGCTCATACCGCCGGTATATTCGATGAAGTCCGTGATCTGCTGGTAGCACTGGTCGGGTGTGCCGCAGACCATCAGCACGGAATCGATCAGGTCCTGCAGGCTGCCGCTGCGCATGTCGATGACGCGGCCTTCCTTGGTGAAGCTGCGGTCCGGGGTCATGCCGCGCATCAGCCGCACATTGTCGTCGACCGAGAGATAGCCGGGCGGGTTCTTGAACGGCGGATAGACATTGGCGCCGGTGCGCAGATAGGCGGCGACCAGCTCGCCGCGCCGGCGCGCTTCGGCCTCGTTGTGCGCGGTCGCGAACAGCGCGAGATAGGCGAAGCGGTCGGGTCCGGGCATCGCGCCGTTGTGCGTCGACGCGTAGCCTTCACGATAGGCATCGAACAGCGCCTTGGTGGCGTAGCCCGAGCCCAGGATCGCCATGACATAGCCGCGTTCGCCGAGCACGCGCGCGTTGCCCTTGCTGGCGGTCGTGCTCCAAACCGGCGGGTGCGGCTGCTGCCACGGCCGCGGCCAGATATTCACCTGCCGATAGTGGAAGTGCTCGCTCTCCCAGTTGAACGGGCCGTCATGTGTGGTCATCGCCTTGATGATGAAGTCATGCGACTCCCAGAAGCGATCCATGACGCCGACCGGGTTGGCGTTCGATGGCGCAAATTCGTACGGCACGCCCTTGATGAAACCCATATCGAGCCGGCCGCGCGAGATCACGTCGATCGTGGACAATTCTTCGGCGCAGCGCAGCGGATCGGGGCGATGTCCGATGGGATACCCCAGAATGAGGAGACGGGCGCGTTTGGTCTGCCTTGCCATCACCGAAAGGCTGACGATGGAGGTCGAGTTCATGCAGGTCGCGGTCTGGTGATGCTCGTTGAGCATCAGGTCGAGACCGAGATCATCGGCCAGCAGGTATTCGTCATGATAGCGATGGAACAGGTCGGCCGCGCGCTTGGGGTCGCACGCCCGGTTGGGCATGTCGACGCGCAGATAGCCGTGCGGGTCGTTCCAGGCCTCAGGATAGGGATGCTCGCTGAAATGATAGATTTTCATGACGAACGTCCTTCCATGAACGCGTGAATGCGGCGCGCGAATTCGTCCGGCTGCTCGAGATGCGGAAAGTGCCCGGCCTTGGACACGATCTCGAAGCGCGCGCCTGGGATCAGGCCGGCATAGGCACGTCCATATTGCTCCGACAGGATGCGGTCGCTGTCGCCCCACAGGACGAGCGTCGGAATCTTGATGCGATGGAGCCGGCCCTTGAGCTTGGGGTCGTGCATGTAGGGCGACCAGGCGTAGCGTGCTGTCGCTTCGCGGTTGCGCGCTGCGGTGCGCACGTCGGCGTCGGCCATCGCCTTGTAGTCGCGCGCGCCCAGGGCCGGATTGGCATAGGCACGCTCGTTGAACTCCTTTTCGGGCGTCGCGAAGATATCCACGATATCGCGGGTTTCGCGGCCACCGATCTTGATACCGACCGAATTGGCAAGGACGAGGCGAGCAAGGCGCGCGGTCGATTTGACGGCCATCTCCGCGGCGATCCATCCGCCGAGCGACACGCCGACCAGCGTCACGCCTTCGAGGTCGAGCTCGTCGAGCAGGTCGAGATAAAAATAGGCGAGGTCGTCCACACTGTCGAACGAAGGAGGTTGCTCGGAATTTCCGAAGCCCGGATGAGTGGGCGCTATCAAGCGGCCGCGTGCCGCAAGCCCGTCGAGCACGGGGGCCGCGGGATCAAGGCCGATACCGGGATGCAGGAAGAGGATCGGGGTGCCGGTTCCGCGTTCGACGGCGTCGATCCGGATGCCGTTGATTTTGAGCGAAGACAACTTGGTCGAAGACAATACGTCCGTGGTCACCAATTCACCCCCGCCGTAACGGCCGATTTCCATCCCATCCCTTTGCTATATTATGTGAAATTCCGAGCGCCAATGAAATTCCATCGCGCCGCGGCAGCTCATGGCTGGTATTCCAGCCAGGTCCGGAATCCGAAGTTTGCGCGTAGTTTGCCGCCTACCGCCTCAGGAATTTCGGATTCGAGGACACTGGCGCTTGTTGCTTGTTAATGTGGCTTTGGTTCAGAAGTTCGCTTCCAGGCCAGCCGTCAGGTCGGGCGAACTTCTGAACCGCCACACTAGTTGGGGATGTCTCCGTGCAAGAAATGACCAAAGCGAGCTTCGAACTCCGTAAAAATGTCGCCTACGCCAATCATGACGGGGTGGAACTGACCGGCGATCTCTACCTGCCCAACGGGCCGGGCCCGTTCCCGCTGATCGTCAACGTCCATGGCGGCTATTGGCGGCGCGGCTCGCGCGACACCTTCCAGTATTGGGGTCCCTATCTCGCCGAACGCGGCTATGCCGGCTACACGATCAGCTATCGCCTGACCAAGCCCGGCAAAAACAACAGTACGTTCCCGGGCGTCGTCAGCGACGTGCGCGCGGCCGTGCAGTTCATGCGTGGCAGCGCCAAGGAGCTCAAGCTTGATCCCGACCGCATCGCGATCTGGGGTAACTCCGCCGGCGCGCATTTGGCCGCGATGGTGGCGCTGGCAGGCGAGGGCCCGCTGTTCAAGAACGCCTATCCGCAGGACAAGTTCGCCTCGGTCAGCTCGAAAGTGAAGGTGCTGATCGGCACCTACGGTATCTACGACCTCGTGGCGCAGTGGAAGCACTCGCTGATCCAGAACCCGCACGACAATCTCGTGGAGTCGCTGCTGGGCGCATCGCCGATGCAGAACCGCAAGCTCTATTTCGATGCTTCGCCGATCAGCTACGCGACCTTCGACAACAACAAGACCGCGGTGTTCGTGATCTGGGGCACCGAGGACGATACCGTCGACTACCGGTCGCAGTCGCTGGAATTCCTCACCGCGCTCAAACAAGCGGAATTCCAGGCGCGCCCCTGCATCGTGCACGGCGCGCCGCATTACTGGCTCAGCGACCCGATCGACGAGCCGGGCAGTCATTCCGGCTTCGTGGCGCCGCGGCTGATCCGGTTCCTGAAAGAGCGACTTTGATCACCATGCAGGAGCAGACGATGGGGGCGGGGACACAGCGCCGTGCCTGGGCGGCAATTAGCGTTGCGTTGGTGTTGATTGGCACCGGCAGTGCGGCACTGGCGCAGTCGAGCTATGGCGTATTCTGCGCGAGCGGCCGCATCGAGATCGACGGGCGCTCGGAGGATGAGATGCGCAGCCAGCGCGGCGCCTGCCAGTTCGGCCGCTTTCCGACGCGGTCCGATGCCGAGAATTTCGCCCGCCGCAATTTCAACGGCGTCGGCTCGTCCTGCAGCTGCCGGTGAAAGCCGCCGATTGCCCATGACCGGCGGATGATTTCGGCGTATCCTGCGTGCAAACAAAAAATCGGTTTGCACAGGGAGACGCTCATGGCTGCATTCACAGTCAATGGACAGCGACGCGAGGTCAGTGTCGGCAGCGACACGCCACTGTTGTGGGTGCTGCGCGAATACCTCAAGCTGACCGGAACGAAATTCGGATGCGGCGTCGCGGCCTGCGGCGCCTGCACCGTGCATGTCGACGGCAACCCCGTCCGCTCCTGCATCACGCCGGTGTCGCTGGTCGAGGGACGCACCGTCACCACCATCGAAGGTCTTTCGCCCGACGGCAGCCACCCGCTGCAAAAGGCCTGGGTCGCCGAGCAGGTGCCGCAATGCGGCTACTGCCAGTCCGGGCAGATCATGCAGGCGGCCGCGCTGCTGGCGCACAACAAAAGCCCGAGCCGCGATCAGATCGTCGATCATATGGACGGCAATCTTTGTCGCTGCGGCACCTACCTCCGGATCATCAGCGCGATTCAGCGCGCGGCGCGGGAGGGCTGAGCCATGAACAAGCAAATCACCCGACGCGGTTTCCTGAGTGGCAGTGCCGGATTGACGTTTGCCTTCGCCGTCGGCGGCAATCCTGACGGTGCCGCCGAGGCGCTCGCGCAAACCTCCTTTGCGCCGAATGTCTGGATGACGATCGCTGCCGACGGCACCATCACGATCGTCTCTCCTGCTGCGGAGATGGGGCAGGGCTCGTTCACGGCGCTGCCGGCGATCATCGCCGAAGAGCTCGACGCCGACTGGACGAAGGTCAGGCCGGTTCTGCCAGCGCAATGGGAAGAGAAGAAGCACGGCAACCCGGCCTATGACGGGCAATTCCAGACCACGGCAAGCTCGTCGATAAAGGGTTACTTCAAGGGGCTGCGCCTGGCCGGCGCGCAGGCGCGGCGTGTGCTGATCGACGCTGCCGCGATGCGGTGGAGTGTGCCGGCGGGCGAATTGTCGACCGAGCCAAGCGTGGTCGTGCACAAGGCGTCCGGCCGCCGCATGAGCTATGGCGAGATCGCCGCCTTCGCGAAAATGCCGGCTGATCTTCCCAAGATCGAGGAGAAGGACCTCAAGTCGCCGGCGAATTTCCGGTTGATCGGCAAGGACGTACCGCGCGTCGACGTCCCGTCGAAAGTCACGGGTGCCGCGCAATATGCGATCGACGTGCAAATCCCGGACATGGTCTACGCCGCGGTGCTGCAGTCGCCCTATCCGGGCGGGGCACCGCAAGCGGTGGACGATACCGCCGCACGCAAGGTTCCGGGCATCACCGACATTGTGCTGTTGCCGGAGGGCGTTGGTGTCGTCGGCGACAGCGTTCGAAGCAACCCAGGCCGCCAAGCGCCTGCTCAAGGTCACCTGGTCGAACGCGACGGGGACGCGTCACGACAGCGAACGTGCGCTCGGCGAGTTCGCCGAGATCGGACGCGACAAAAGCCGCGGCGGCGTGGCGTACGACCGGGTCGGCGACGCCAAGGCCGCCATGGCGAATGCGGCACGCGTGTTCCGCGGCGAATACCGCACGCGATACCTCTATCACGCGCAGATGGAGCCGCTCAGCGCGACCGCAGCGCTCAGCCCCGACGCCAAGTGGGTCACGATCTGGGCGGGCACCCAGGGGCCGACCAATGTGCTCAACCAGGTGGCGCGCTTGCTGGAGACCGAGCGCAGCAAGGTCACGCTTCATCAGCATGTGCTGGGTGGCGGGTTCGGCCGTCGCAGCCAGCAGGAGGTCATCGTCGAAGCGGTGCGTCTCGCCAAAGCGGTCGGCAAGCCGGTGAAGCTGATCTGGAGCCGCGAGGATGATCTCACCTTCGGCAAGTTCCGCCCGATGACCGCGCACCACATCGAGGCCGGATTTGACGCTGGAGGAAAGCTGGTCGCCTGGCATCACCGCGTCGTGTCGGAATCGGTGCTGGCTTACACCTCCGGCGATCCCAAGCCGCCGCATCGACCGGATCGTGATGAAAGGCTCGCCGATCCCGCAATATCCGATCCCGAACAAGCTCGCAGAGCATGTCATCGAGCCCGGCGGCGCGCGGCTCGCGCGCCTGGCGCGGCGTCGGCAACGGCCACAATGCCTTTGCGGCCGAATGCTTTCTCGACGAGATCGCGAAGGAGCTCTCGAAGGACCCGATCGCGTTCCGGCTCGAGCTGTCGGAGGGGCAGCCGCGCATGCAGGCATTGCTGCGCATTGTCGCGGAGATGTCCGATTGGCACCGCAAGCGCGACGGCCGTGGCGTGGGCGTCGCTACCATGGTGAAGGACGATACGTTGGCGGCGGGCGTTGCCGAGGTATCGGTCGACCGTGCCAGCGGTCGGGTCAAGGTGCACAATGTCTGGTGTGCCGTTGATGCCGGCATCGCGGTGCAGCCGAAGAATCTCGCGGCGCAGACCGAGGGCAGCATCGTCTACGGTCTCGGTCATGTGCTGCGTGAGCAAATCCTCATCAAGGACGGCCGGGTGCAGCAGTCGAACTTCACCGACTACGAGATCGCCCGCATGTCCGACGTGCCGAACATCGAGGTGCGGGTGGTCTCGACCGACAATCCGCCGACCGGCGGCGGCGAGGATGGATTGCCCGTGCTCGCATGCGCGGTCGGCAATGCGATCGCGACGCTCACAGGAGTGCGGCTGCGCGAGCTGCCGTTCTCGCCCGAGCGGGTGCGCGGCGCGTTAGGAGTGTGACGAGTCTACGGAGCATGATCTCGGATCGTGCTCCGTTACACCTTCTTGTCCTTGCTGAGGAACGCCAGCAGGGCGTCGACCTCCTTCTTGTCGCCGTCGAAATCGCGGGCGACCTGCTCGTAGAAATGCGCCGCGCCGGAATAGAGCTCGTGGCCGGCGGGGTCCTCGCTGACGAAGTCGGCGATCTCGTGCATCTCCGCGACCCAGCGATAGGCCTTGGGCGGCATGATCGACGAGCGAGCGTTGCATGTAGGCGAGCATCTGCGGCTGGCTGTCCTTCAATTCGGCGAACAACGCATCGGCCGTGCCGCCGCGCGTCGCCGCGAGCATCATCACGGCGGCGAGCGCCTGCGTGCCCTTGGTGATGCCGGCATAGGACATCTTCATCGCCGAGGCCGCGGTCAGCGGGCCCGACAGCACGCGCACGTCGAGGCCGAAATTCTTGAGCTCGGCGAAACGCGCGGCCTGCGGGCCGGAGGCGTAGAAACTTCGGGCCCTTGCCTTCCTTCGGGGGCGGCGGCGAGCCGATGATGCCGGCATCGACGAACGGCGAGCCGGTCGGCGCCACCACGGCCGCGACCTTTTCGGCGGTCGGCGGGCTGATCGCGTTGCAGTCGACGAAGACCGGCTTCGCATTGCTGGCGGTGAGCGCGGGCGCGAACCGCTGCGCCAGCGCCACCGCGTCGCCGGGCGGCAGGATCGACAGGATGAAGTCGGAGGCCGCGATCTCCTCGTCGCTCGCGGCCGGTGAGGCCGGCGGCTTTCGCGCGCTCGACGGTTTCGTCGCTGCGGCCGGTGAGCGAGGTCAGAACCTTGAGGCCGTGGGCGACGAGCCGCCCTCCGACGGCGGCGCCCATCATGCCGGGCGCGACGACTGCAACGACTGGGTTCATGACCGCATTCTCCGCGATTTCATCATGGGTTCGGTCCGAATTTGCTGTTGATCTTCCGCCTGTTGCAAGGCTTTCGATGGCGCCGCGACGCTCGTCACCGTAGCCAGCCGATGCGTCCGATGCGCCGGAACTCAAAGTCGAGCACGCGGGACCGCCGCCGGAACAGGGGAACGCAGTGCCCGTCGAGGTGCGCGACGGCTGGATTATTCCGCAGGCGAGCAGTTAGCGGCTGCTGACGACCTTGCTCGATGTTCAGGACTCCAGCTCGATCGGAAACGGCGTCGGCTCCCAATATTTTTCGAGCTTCAGATTTTTGACGGATGCGCCTCGTAGTTGTGCAGGAGATCCGCAAGACCGGCCCGATCGTTGGCGGCGACGAGCGGGCAGAGCTCTTGCAGTGATGCGCCCGTACTCTTTCCTCCAGATAGACGTATCTGATTTGCCTTCTTTGGTCTTCAAGATATCTGCAGATTGGCTGTCGCAGCGATCGAGGTCGCCGCGGGCGATGTCAACGAAAATCTTGGCTGTTGGAAAGAGTCCAAGTGTCTACTCGGGTTGCGCACCTTCGACGCAAAACCGATAAAATCGTCGAACGTCTTGATCGACCGCAAGGCGGAAGTGCTTCTTCCTCGATTGCCTCGCACATCGCTGCGGCAAAGTCGGGATCGGTGATATCCCAAGTGCGTGCCGTAAACCCGTTCGCCCCAAATAAAGCGAAAGCTGTCTTTCGGTTCGAACAAAAATATGACGGACCAAGCCGGAATAATAGCGCTGGGATAGATGCTTCGATCAATATAGATGCCGCGCAGGATATGGTGAACGGGCTTGATAACCACCAACCGCCCAACCAGCGCAAGATCGGGATTGCGTTGCAGAAGCGGCCGCACAACCTGCTTGACTTGCGCGACCGTTGTCATCGGCGTGGCCTGACCTCGGTGATGATAATACGTTCAACTCCGGGGTAGGCCGTAAGCGCATGCTACGCGATTTCTCGCATTCGCGTTGGACTAAGACCGCTGCCCTGCTTTGCCGGTTTTAATATCATACACGCATGCAAGTTCACGTCCAGGGCATTCTCAAGCACATCGATCCGGATCGAATCCTTCGTGCCGTAGTCTCGTCGTCTTCGCTTTCCACTATGAGACTTCGGCCCGATAGTTTGGATCCTTGGATTCCATCCCGTCGATCGATTCTTGCCAGCTCATTTATGCACGGCCGTGCCGAATTGCTGAGGGGACAGGATCCAGTCCTCCGTCTGCTCACATCGCTGTCACGGCCTCTGTCGGTTCTCTCTTGTACGTCATCAATTTCCGGCAACATTTTTGACTTCCTCTCGATTGAGCCTGCGACATCTGCTTCGATCGAGTTCGCCGTTTGGATCACTCAGAAATTCTCTTGCGTTGAATTCGAAGATTGCGCGCTGCTCGGGCGTATTTCGAGCCGACAATGCAGCATACAGAGTCAGCAGCGCTCCGAGTAGCCCGGTGGACGTCGCTGGTGGGACTTCTGGAGGACGTATCGAGGACGTCGGGGACGTACTGGGGGACGGTCAGGAGCAAAATTGCGCGAGTTGCGGCCGTTCATTGTCGTGCTGGCTCCGGAAGCGAGTGTCGCCGTCGGCATCCGTCCACTGGCCGCCATCGGAATGCCCAGCGGCACACGCGGCTGGTTTGGATCGTAGTGACCGCGCCGACCGGAGGGCGGCATGCGCTCGCGTTCGTGACGCAGCGCGTCGGGATCGCGCATCAGGCGGGCAATTTCGTTGGCGACGTGAGTAGGAAGGGGCATGGGAAACCTCGGATGGTGATGAAAGGAAATAATCCTAGCTTTATCATCTTTGGCTCGCGAATGCAAGAAAATATTCCTAGCAAGCGCGCGCGCCAAGTCAAGCTGTTGGATGTTAAGACCTCCTTGGCGTCGGAGCAGAAGCGCTTGCCGCAAGTGGAGACGCGGTGCCAGGAACTCATCCGTCCGGCGGAACGGCTTGCACCCGAGGATGCGTCATGCGTGACACGCCTTTAGCGGTCGTGCGCACTTGGCAAGTCGGAACGTATCGGCTTTGCTGCGGCCCCATTCCCGCAACACAGGAAGAAGCACGTGCCGAACCGCCTCGATGAAATCCGCCACGAGATCGCCCTCGCGAGCCGCATGCTCGCCCATGAAAACGTGCTCGACGCCTTCGGGCATGTCAGCATGCGCCACCCGACCGATCCCGGGCGCTATTTCCTGTCGCGCTCCCGCTCGCCGCAATTGCTCGAGCCGGGCGACATCCTCGAATACACGCTCGATTCCGAGCCGGTGAAGCCGCCGTCGTTGCCGATGTTCGCCGAGCGCGTGATCCACGGCTGCATCTACGAGGCGCGGCCCGACGTGATGGCGGTGTGCCACCATCACGCGGCGGCGGTGCTGCCGTTCTGCGTCGCCGGCGTGCCGATCGAGCCGGTGTTCCATCTCGGCGCCGCCACCGGCGAGACCACGCCGTTCTGGGATCAGCAGGAGGAGTTCGGCGACACCAATCTTCTGGTGCGGACGCCGGAGGAAGGGCGCTCGCACGCGCGTGCGCTCGGCAACCATTCGGCGCTGCTGCTCAACCGCCACGGCGCCACGGTGGTCGGCGCCGACATCCGCGAGCTCGTCTCGCGCTGCATCTTCATGTGCCAGAACGCGGTGTACCAGTTGCAGGCGCACATGCTCGGCAAGGTCGACAAGCTCACGCCCGGCGAGGTGAAGCTCGCGAGCACGCTCAATGCGTTGCCGAACGTGACCGGCCGCACCTGGGAATACTGGACGATGCGGCTGGCGGAAGCCGGGCGGCTGCCGCCGCGCCAAGGCGAAGTCATCGGCGAAGGCGAGCCGCGCGCCGGCGAAGAAAGCCAAAGCGCGGCAAGAAGCGGCGCTGATTGCGTCAGCGCGGCTTGCGGCCGCCGAACATCGGCGCGCGCTTCTCCAGGAAGGCGCGCACGCCCTCGGCATAGTCCGGCGTCAGGCTCGCTTCGCGCTGGAATTCGCGCTCGAGATCGAGCTGGGCGTCGAGGTCGTTGTCCCAGGATTCGTCGAGCGCGCGCTTGATCAGCGCGAGGCCGAGCGTCGGCGCGGACGCGAAATGCTGGCAGAGCTTGTGCGCTTCCGCCATCAGTTCCTCGTCCGGCGACCGCCTTCCAGATCATGCCCCAGCTTTCCGCCTTCTCGGCCGGCACCGGCTCGGCGGTCAGCGCCAGCGCGCGGGCGCGCGCCGGGCCGATCAGGCGCGGCAGGATCCAGGTGCCGCCGGAATCGGGAACGAGCCCGATCTTGGCGAACGACTGCACGAAGGTTGCGCGAGCGCGCGGCGAGAACGATGTCGCAGGCGAGCGCGATGTTGCAGCCGGCGCCGGCGGCGACGCCGTTGACCGCCGCGACCACCGGGAACGGAAGTCCGCGCAATTTGCGGACCAGCGGGTTGTAATAGGCCTCCAGCGCGCCGCCGAGCACCGGCGTCTCGCCGGCCTTCGACAGCCGGTCGTTGAGGTCCTGTCCGGCGCAGAAGCCGCGGCCGGCGCCGGTCAGCATCAAGGCGCGGCAGATTTCGTCGGCCTCGGCGTCCGCGAGCGCGTCGCGCAACGCCATGTGCATCGCTTCGGTGAAGGCGTTGAGCCGCTGCGGCCGGTTGAGCGTAATGACGCGATAGCCGGTCTGCCGCTCGACCAGAATCGGTTGTTCGTCCATCGCCGCCTCTTCGAGGGGCGATATAAGCCGATCGCGATGCTGCGGAAAAGCGCCGTGATGCGCGGGCTATCGCGACAAGCCGGATTCCGCGCGGCGCAGGGCTTCGAGCGCGGTCACCCGCGCGGCCAGCGGCATATCCGGGAACGCGGCGCGCAGTGCCCGCAATGCCTCCGCCGTCGACGCGGGGCGCAGGTGCGCGATCCGATCCATCATGGCTTGGGTTTGCTGGGCTTCGGGCAGCGCCGGATCTGTCATTGTCATGACCATTCTTCTCCTCGACCCGGCGGCCGCATCATTCTTGGCCCAATGGTAACCGGAATATTAAGGCGCGCGATCGGACGGCCGGCGCGCTGTCCGGCTTCCAGTCGGTCGAGGTTGCAATGTCGCCGCGACGGAACTCGGTTCCACGCCGCTCTGCACATAAATTCAGCAATCACTCGCCGGCGACGGCGACGGGCTCGCGCTCTTGCTGGTGCTGGAGCTGCAGCCGGTAGAACAAGGCGTAGCGCCCGCCCTTGCGCAGCAATTCGTCATGGCGGCCGGAGTCGGTGACCTGTCCGGCCTCGATCACCAGGATCTTGTCGGCATGCATGATGGTGGAGAGCCGGTGGGCGATGACGATGGTCGTCCGGCCCTCGCACAATTCGGCGATCGCCTTCTGGACGTAGTGCTCGGATTCCGAGTCGAGCGACGCGGTCGCCTCGTCGAGCAGGATCAGCGGCGCATTCTTGATCAGCGCGCGCGCGATCGCGATGCGCTGGCGCTCGCCGCCGGACAGGCCCGCCCCGCGCTCGCCGACGATGGTGTCGTAGCCCTGCGGGAAGGCGCATGATGAAATCGTGCGCCTGCGCGGCCTTGGCGGCCGCGACGATGTCGGCCTCGCTCGCGCCGGGCCGGCCGAATGCGATGTTCTCGCGGATGGTGGCGCGGAACAGGAAGACGTCCTGGCTGACATAGGAGACCTGGCTGCGCAGCGAACGGCGCGACACCGACGCGATGTCCTGGTCGTCGATGGCGATGACGCCGCCGCTGACGTCGTAGAAGCGCAGGATCAGATTGAGCACCGTGGATTTGCCGCCGCCCGACGGGCCGACCAGCGCCGTCATGCGGCCGGGCTCGGCCACGAACGACATGTCCCGGATCGTCGGCTCGCCGGCCGGTACGAGAAAGTCACGTCGCGGAATTCGAGCCGCGCCGTCGCTGACTTTCAGCGGCGGCCGGTCTTCGTCCGTGCGGTTCGGTGGCGCGGGCTGTCGATGACCTCGAACAGGACGCGGACGCCGACCAGCGCGACGTTGAGATCGAGATTGAGCCGCGCCAGACGCTTGGCGGGCTCATACGCCAGCAGGAACGCGGTCATGAACGAGAAGAATTCGCCGGGCGATGCGCCGGTATTGATGACGCGGTGGCCGGCATAGACCATCGGCAGTCGCGATCGCGAGGCCGGCCAGCGTTTCGATCAGCGGCCCGGTGCGATTGCTGACGCGCGCCATCTTGTTGGAATCGCGCCTGCACGGTCGCGACATTGGCGTTGAAGCGCTGGCGCATCTGGTCTTCCAGCGTGAACGACTTGACCAGCCGGATGCCCTGCACCGTCTCCTGCAGCGTCTCCAGCGTTTGCGCGCCGCCGCGCCATTGGCTCATGCGCCACGGTCTTGATGCGCCTGACCAGCTTGCCCAAAACCAGAACGATCGGCGGCACCACCACGAACACCACGAGCGACATGATCGGGGTCCTGGACGACCATGACGACCGTGAGCGCGGTGAGCGTGAGGAAATCGCGGCCGATGGCGGTGATGACCAGGTTCAGCGCCTGGCTCGCCGCTGCGGCGCCGGCCGACAGCCGCGAGAGCAATTCGGAGCTGTGGCGCTCGCCGAAATAATTGAGATTCTGCTGCTGCAGCCGGTCGAACAGCCTCCGCTGGTTCTCCGCAACGATGCTGTTGCCGATGCGCGCCAGAATGACCGAGTGGCCGTACACGGCCGCGCCGCGCAGACGTGAACACGAACATGACCAGCAGGCTGGTCTGGACGACGGCGCGGAAAATCGCGGTTGACATAGGCTTGGTTGACGACGTCGCCGGCGAGATAGGCGGCCAGCGGCGGTTGCGGCGGCACGCGAACGCCATCAACACGAACGCGACCGCGTAGCGATGCCAGCGGGCGACGCCGTATTCGGACAACAGCCGCCAGATCAGCCCCAACGAGCTTTGCAGGATCGGAGAGAGCTGACTTGCAGTCGCGACTTGAGCATCCAGGGTCCGTTGCGCCCGCCATGGTCCACGACGCCGGCGGCCGCGGCCGCCGGTATCGTGCGCCGGAATGCCTTGCCCGCCCCCGGCCTGGATTTCAAGCCGAAAGAACGCTTGGCGGCAAAAACCCTTGGAATTTCAATCTAGTGCGGCGGCTTGCAGTTCGCGCTATGGCCGCTACGTCCGCCGGCTGCGCGGACGCCTTCGCGCAGGATCTTCGAGGCGGCGCTCCCAGGCCAGGGCATGCGCGACGATCGTGTCGAGATTGTCGAAACGCGGCGTCCAGCCAAGCTGCGCGCGGATGCGCGCGGAATCCGCGACGATCATCGCCGGATCGCCGGGCCGGCGCGGCGCCAGTTCCACCTTGAAGTCGCGCTTGCTGACGCGCTTGACCGCGTCGACCACCTCGAGAACGGAATAGCCGTGCCCGTAGCCGCAGTTGAACGTGGCGCTGGCGCCGCCGCCGCGCAGATGCGTCAGCGCGGCCGATGTGGGCGTTCGCCAGATCGGTGACATGGATGTAGTCGCGGACGCAGGTGCCGTCGGGCGTGTCGTAGTCGGTGCCGTAGACGTCGAGCTTCGGACGCATCCCGAGCGCGGCCTCGACCGCGACCTTGATGAGATGCGTCGCGCCGAGCGTCGATTGTCCGGTGCGCAGCGCCGGGTCGGCGCCCGCGACGTTGAAGTAGCGCAGGATCACGTAGTTCAGGTCATACGCCGCGCCGACGTCCTTGAGCATCATCTCGGTCATCAGCTTGGAATTGCCGTAGGGCGACATCGGCGCGAGCGGCGCGTCTTCGCTCACCGGCGCCTTTTCGGGATTGCCGTAGACCGCCGCGGTCGAGGAAAAGATGAACTGCCGCACGCCGCTGTTCACGGCGACCTCGAGCAGCGCGCGCGAGTTCATGGTGTTGTTGCGGTAGTAGCCGAGCGGATCGCGCACCGAGTCCGGCACGACGATCGACGCCGCAAAATGGATGATGGCGTCGACCCGGTGCTCGGCGATCAACGCGGCGACCCGCAACTGATCGCCGGTCTCGCCCACCACCAGCGGCACGCCCTTCGGCATCGCCCATTCGAAGCCGGTCGACAGGTTGTCGAGCACGACCACGCGCTCGCCGGCGTCGGCCAGCATGTGCACCATATGACTGCCGATGTAGCCGGCGCCGCCGGTGACCAGGATCGTCATGGGGTCAGCCTAGTTCCTTGTTGCTTGGATGGCTATGCCAAAATCTCCTGAAAATCCCGTTAGCAGCCAACGTATTGCATGATTTGTTATCCATGCATGCGCGTCGCGGGGCCCCGTGACAAGCCCGGGTCCGGCGTATAAGAGCCAGTGCCTTCGGGTGCGTTGCGGGCGCGGCGCGCGGATTGGGGCTACCGAGGGGTGACGGACGGCCATGTCCGACGTTTTGTTCGTCAAGACTTCGTCTCTTGGCGATGTGATCCATCACATGCCCGCGCTGACCGAGGCGCGGCGCCGCCATCCCGCGCACCGCTTCGCCTGGGTGGTGGAGGAATCGTTCGCGCCGCTGGTCCGCTTGCATCCGGCGGTCGACGAGGTCATTCCCGTTGCATCGCGCCGATGGCGCCGCTCGCTGCCGGGCCCTTCGACCTGGCGCGAGGTCGCGACATTCTGGCGCGCGCTGCGCGCGCGACACTACGATGCGATCATCGACACGCAGGGCCTGATCCGGTCCGCGCTGATCGCGCGCGCCGCGCGCGGCCGCCGTCACGGCTATGACGCCGCCAGCATCCGCGAGCGCGCGGCGTCGCTGCTCTACGATGTCCGGCACAGCGTCGCGCGCGGCCAGCACGCGATCGCGCGCAACCGCGCGCTGACCGGGCTTGCGCTCGGCTATGTCGCCCGAGGGGCCGCCGGACTACGGTCTCGACCGTGCGAGCACTGTCGGCGCCGTCGCCGGATCGATACGCGGTGCTGCTGCACGCCACCGCGCAGCGCGCAGAAGGAATGGCCGGTGGAGCATTGGATCGCGCTTGGCCAGTCGCTGCGCGCGCGCGACCTGCGGCTGGTGCTGCCGTGGGGCAATGCCCGCGAGCGGGAGCGCAGCCGCGCGATCGCGGCAGCGTTGCCGAATGCCGATGTGCCCGGATCTGCAACCGCTCGACGCCGTCGCGCGCCTGATCGCCGGCGCGTCGCTTGTCGTCGGCGTCGACACCGGGCTGCTGCATCTTGCCGGCGCGCTCGGCGTGCCGCTGGTTGCGATTTTTGTCGGCAGCGAGCCCGGTCTCACGGGCCCGATGGGGCAGGGGCCGATCGCGGTGGTCGGCGGCAAGGGCGAGATGCCCGCTGCGCCGGCGGTGATTGCCGCGGTCGATCGCATCGCTGTGACGCGCAGGCCCCTCCAGAGAGGCGCCGCACGCGCACGCGGAATGCCCGCGCCGAAGTGCTAGTCGCTGGTCTTGGCCGCAGCGGCTTTGAGAATCGGCGACCAGTGCGCGATCTGCGCCATGACGTACTTCTCGAATTTGGCCGGCGTGCGCTCGTCTTTCGACGGGATCGAGCCGCCGAGGTCGCCCGATCCGCTTCTGGACCGCCGGATCGTCAAGCGCCTTGGAGAGGGCGGCGGCAAGCCGGTCGACGATCGGCTTCGGCGTTCCCTTTCGGCGCAAAAATGCCGGCCCAGATGCTCATCTGGTAGTCGACACCGGCTTCCTTGGCGGTCGGGACGGACGGGCAATGTCGGGAGCCGCTGAGTGGACGACACCGCGAAGGCCTTGACCTGATCGCCGGTGATGGCGCCGGTGACGCTGACCGCCTGCTCGCAAAGATAGTCGACGTGGCCGGCGACCACGTCATTCAGGGCGGGAGCGGTACCGCGATAGGCCACCGAAATCGGATCCACCTTGACGATGCTGTTGAACAGGAAGCACGCCATGTGTGAGGAGGCGCCGATGCCGCCGTGCGCCCTGCTTGGCCTTGCCGGCTGTTTTTCTTCAGGTATTGCACGAATTCCTTCAGATTGTTCGCAGGGAAGTCCTTGCGCGCCACCACGACCGCAGGTGCGTGCGCGGTGAACCCGATCGGCGCAAAATCCCGTTCCGAATTGTACTTGATGCCTGGTGTCAGCACCGGTGCGGAAACGTGCGAGCCCATGCTGCCGGCGAGCAAGGTGTAGCCGTCCGGTGCGGCCGCTGCGACGCGAGCGCTGCCGATGGTGCCGCCGGCGCCGCCGACGTTCTCGATGACCATCTGCTGGCCCAGCGCCTTGGACATGCTTTCCGCGACGATGCGGGCAATGACATCGCTCGGTCCGCCGGCCGGGAAGGGAACGACCACGGTGATGGGCCGGGTCGGATAGGCTTGCGCAAAAGCAGGCGAAACGGCGGCAGCCGCCAAGCACGCTGCAAGCAGCGACGCTGCGATTGGCGCTGCGGTTTTCGTGATGAAAGTCGGCATGTTCCTGTTACTCCCCCATCCAACTGTTACGCAACTAAGTCACAAGACACCCGCGCCAAAGAGCCTCGACAATCGAATGCTCTAAGGCAGGAACCTAATCTTGTTGTTCAGTGTGCCCCCTGGCCCTCACCAAGCATTTCAAGTGCCGGAGCGGCCAGACGCACAGCGTCGTTAACGATGTGCGCTGGAAATGCAATTCAAGACGAAACACGCAGCGAATTTGTGGCGCGAAGCATCACAATTTTGACCTAACCTAGAGTCAGCTTCATATGTTAGGACTAGATAACGTAACCGTCATGTAGCGTAGCGGGGGTGGCGATGCGTGCGTTGATCCGTACGGGCGCGGTAATTCTTGCGGCCCTTATCTCAGCTTCCACGTTCAAATCGGGAAATCTGGAGCTTGGGTTCGCGACCAGCGCTCATGCGCAGGCCGTCCCGAAATCCCTCCAGGAGGGCGGCAGCACCGAGAATTCCGTCAAGAATCGCCGGAATAATTGGACCGTCGGCATCGCCGGCGGTCAGTTGTCCGGCACCTATATGACATTCGCGAACGAGCTCGCCGAGGTTCTCGACGACGGCGACAACCTTCGGGTCCTGCCGATCGTAAGCTACGGCGCTGCCTCCAATCTCGACGACTTGCTATATCTGCGCGGCGTCGATGTGGCGGTGACCCAGTCGGATGTGTTCGAGTATTTCCAGACCCAGCGAAAAATAGCCGGCCTACAGAACCGGATTCATTACATCATCCGGCTGCCGGTCTCCGAGGTGCACATCCTCGCCAAGCGAAACATCCGCAGCATCGAAGATCTGCGCGGCAAGAAGGTGAATTTCGGCCCTGCCGGCAGCGGCTTCGAGCTTGACCGGCTCGATCATCTTCCAGCGCGCCGGCGTGCAGGTCGAACAGACGCTGTTCGACAATCCCGTGGCGCTGCAGAAGCTCCGGTCCGGCGAGATCGACGCCCTGATCCGCATGGTCAGCAAGCCGATCGATTTCTTCGCCAAGATTCCGGCGAAAGACGATTTCCACCTGGTGCCGATCCCGTTCACCAAGACGTTCTCCGACTACTACACGCTCAGCGAGTTCACCAAGGCCGAGTATCCGACCTTGATCTCGGAAGGCGAGACCATCACCACGCTCGGCGTTCCGGCGGTGCTCGCGGTCTACAATTGGCCGCTTCAGAGCGATCGCGCGCGCCGGGTGCAAACGGATGGTCGAGCGGATGTTCGCCAACTGGGAGAAGTTCCAGTCGCCGCCCCGCCATCCGAAGTGGAAGGAAATCAATCTCGCCGCAACGGTGCCGGGCTGGACGCGTTGGGCACCCGCCGAGGAGCTTCTGCAGTCCATGCGCGCGCAGCAGGCACAGGCTGCACCGGTCACGCGCGGCGGCCCGTCGGCGAAACCTGACCGAAGCGGAGCGCGATCGGCTGTTCCGCGAATTTCAGCAGTGGCAGCAGCAGCCGAAACGCTAGACGCGCGGGTGCGATAGTCAGGCTGTCTGACCCAGCGCCTTGAGTGTGAGCGCGACGACGCGATCCGCCGATATGTCGCGCATGCACAGGTGATGGCCCATCCGGCAGGTCGGCTTGTGGCAGGGGCGGCATGATAGCTCGTGCTCGATCTCGACGACTTCTGCGAGCGGATTGAGCGGCGCCCAATGCCAAGGGCTGGTCGGGCCGAAGATGCCGATCGCCGGTGTGCCGATCGCGGCGGCGACGTGCAGCAGCCCGGAATCGTTCGATACCGCGACGTCGGCGGCGGCAAGGGCAAGAATGGCGTTGCGCAAGTCCGGCCCGGTCATGTCGCGCGCATTCGCCGGATCGGAACCGGCGATCTCGGCGGCGAGTGCTTTCTCGCCCGGCCCGCCCAGGATCCAGACCTGAACGCCACCGGCGGTGAGGCGTCGCGCCAGCTCCGCATAGCCTGAGGTCGTCCATCGCTTCGACGGCCCGACCGCGCCCGGCGCCAGCGCGACCGCGGGCCGGTGATCGTCGGCGAGGCCGTTGCGCTGCAGCCAAGTCGCAATCTCGGTCGCGGGCACTTCGAGCTGCGGATGCGGCAGGTCGGCGGGAGCGCTTTCACCCTTTGGCATCGCCAGCGCGGCGCAGCGGTCGATCATGCGCGGCAGGGCGCGCTCCCCGGAGCGCAGATCGTTGAGCAGACCGATGCGGGCCTCGCCGAAAAATCCGGTGCGCCGATCAATACCCGCCAGAAACGGCGCGAGCGCGGATTTCCAGGTGCGCGGCATGACCAGCGCGTCGCTGTAGCCTTCATCCTTCAGCCGGCTCGCCAGCGCCCGGTGCTCCGCAAGCGCCAGCCGCTTGCGCGGGAGGTCGGCGACAATGGCCTTGCGCACGCCGGGCATGTAATCGGCGAGCGGCGACACCATCGCCGTGGCCAGGACATCGACTGGCCGCCTGGGAAACCGCCGGTTCAGCAGCCGAACCACCGTGTGGCAGCGCACGAAGTCGCCAATCCACATGTATGGGACGAGCAGAATCGGTGTCTCGTCCGAGCTCCACCGCGGCTTCAACTTCAAGGTGAATTTAGATTTATTAATTTAATTTCTGAATCTGTATTCATATCTTAATGAAGGGCCAGTGGGCGGCCGGCGAGCCGTTATCGTGCCTGTCTCCCGCTGTCCAGCGATGCCCCCGAAGCGCGCGAGTCCCGGGCTGAGGGCTACGTTGCACCGTTGGGCACTCTGGGGCAAAGGGAAGGCCACGACGGCTAGTGTGGCGGTTCGGCGAGTCTCGACCCTGAAGCCACACTAGGACCGTCAATGAGTTGCCGGTGTCCTTCGATTCCGAAGTTCGTATACGAGGCCGCCGCAAGATCGTACGAACTTCGGAATCGGGACACTTGGCGGGGTAGGGATGCTTTTGGTCACCGGCGGCGCCGGGTTCATCGGGTCGAACGTGGTCGCGAGCCTGAACGAGGCCGGGCAATCCGACATCGTCGTCAACGACCATTTCGGCAGCGACGAGAAGTGGCGCAACCTCGGCAAGCGGCGGCTCGCCGATGTCGTGCCGCCCGCGGCGCTTGCCGCTTGGCTCGACGGCCGCAAGCTCGACGCCATCATTCATCTCGGCGCCATCTCCGACACCACGGCGACCGACGCCGACCTCGTGCTCGAAACCAATTTCCGCCTGTCGCTGCGGCTGCTCGACTGGTGCGCGACGACGCGCACGCCATTCATCTATGCCTCGTCGGCTGCGACCTACGGAGACGGCGAGCAAGGCTTCGATGACGACGAGACGCCGGCGGTGCTCGACCGGCTGCGCCCGCTCAATCTCTATGGCTGGAGCAAGCATCTGTTCGACCTCGCGGTGGCGGAACGGGTGAAGAAGCGCGCCGGACTGCCGCCGCAGTGGGCGGGCCTGAAATTCTTCAACGTCTTCGGCCCCAACGAGTACCACAAGGGCGAGATGATGAGCCTCGTCGCCAAGCGCTTCGACGAAGCCAAATCGGGAAAGCCGATCCGGCTGTTCAAGTCGCACCGCGAAAACATCGCCGACGGCGAACAGCGGCGCGACTTCATCTATGTCGACGACGCGGTGGCGGTGGTGCGCTGGCTGATCGAGAATCCGACAGTGTCGGGCCTCTTCAATGTCGGCACCGGCGAGGCGCGCAGCTTCCGGGATGTGGTAACCGCGATGTTCCACGCGCTTGGGCGTGAGCCCGACATCGACTATGTCGACATGCCGGTGGCCATTCGTGACCGCTACCAGTATTTCACGCAAGCCAGCGTCGAGAAGCTCCGGCGCGCCGGCTACAATGGCGGCTTCACGCTGCTCGAGGATGCGGTATCGCAATATGTCGGGCGGTATCTCAACCGGCCCGACCGTTACCGGTGATGCCGCCCGCGGATAGATCATTCATGCATCCCATCGACCAGCAGTTGGCAAAGTTCGGCGAGATGACGGTGCTGTGCGTCGGCGACCTGATGCTCGACCATTTCGTTTATGGCGACGTGTCGCGGGTATCGCCCGAGGCGCCGTCGCTGGTGATCGCGGTCGGGCGCGAGGAACAATTGGTCGGCGGCGCCGGCAATGTCGCGCGCGGCATCGCGGCGCTCGGCGCACGCTGCATCTTCGTCGGCGTCATCGGCGAGGATGAAAGCGGCCGCGCACTGGTACGGAAATTTGCCGACGAATATAGCGACGCGATCGAGACGCACCTGCTTGTGGACGCATCGCGTCCGACCACCCGCAAGGTGCGCTTCGTCTCCGATCACCATTCGAGTCATCTGCTGCGAGCGGACTGGGAACTTGCAGCGCCGCTGCGACCCGATATCGAACAGGCGCTGATCCGCGCCTGCCTGCATGCGTTGCCCCGCGCCGATGCCGTGGTGCTGTCCGACTACGCCAAGGGCGTGCTCAGCCCGGCCGTCATTCGCGCAGTCATCGACAAGGCGCGCGAACTCGGCAAGCCGGTGGTGGTCGATCCGAAAGGCTCGGACTTCAGCGTCTATCGCGGCGCGACGCTGGTGACGCCAAACCGCAAGGAGCTCGCCGACGCGACGCGGCGTGAGGCGCGCAGCGATGCCGACATCGCCGCCGCGGCGGAACAGCTCGCCGCAACGGTTGGGAGCTCCGGCGTGCTGGTGACCCGCAGCGAGGAGGGCATGACGCTCTACACCGCGCGTAGCGGCACCTCGCGCGGCGGCGCGCTGCATGTGCCGGCCTATCCGGTCAAGGTTCGTGATGTTTCCGGCGCCGGCGACACCGTCGCCGCTGTGATGGCGGTGATGCTCGCCGCCGGCGCCGATTTCGAGGCGGCGACGCGCGCTGCCAACGCCGCTGCGGCGGTCGTCGTCGGCAAGCGCGGCACCTCCACGGCTTCGACCGCCGAGTTGCGCTCGCGGCTGTTGCCGGCGGCGTCATTGACGGCTGAAGAAAAGGTGGTCTTCGATTGGTCGATCCTCGACGAGCGCCTTGCCGAATGGCGCGGGCAGGGGTTGCGGATCGGTTTCACCAATGGCTGCTTCGACCTGCTGCATCCCGGCCACGTCAAGCTGATGACCGAGGCGCGTGCCGCCTGCGACCGCTTGGTCGTCGGCCTCAACAGCGACGCGTCGGTGCGGCGGCTGAAAGGCAAAGACCGGCCGGTGCAGGACCAGCAGGCGCGTGCCGAGGTGTTGGCTGCGCTCGAAGCAGTCGACCTCGTGGTGATCTTCGAACAGGATACGCCGGTCGATCTCATCCGCCGTGTGAAGCCGAGCGTGTTGGTGAAGGGGGCCGACTACCGCATCGACCAGGTCGTGGGCCGGGAACTGGTGGAAGAGTTCGGCGGCAAGGTCATGCTGGTCGGCCTGGCGCCGGGCTATTCGACGACCGCGCTCGTTCAGCGGTCGGCCGCGAATGCGGCGCGCGAACCGGCGGTCACCGGGGCGAAACCGAAGCGCTGATTGTCAGGTCCGTGATCCACATGCCGGTCCTGACCGCGATCATCATCACCAAGAACGAAGCGGCGAACATTGCGGAGTGTCTCGACAGCGTTGCGTTCTGCGACGAGCGCGTCGTGGTCGACTCCGGCAGTGACGATGACACCGTGAAGATCGCCGAGGGCAGGGGCGCCCGTGTCAGCTTTCATGCCTTTGAGGGCTTCGGACGCCAGTTCAACCAGGCGCTCTCGCTGGCGCAGGGCGACTGGGTTCTCTCCGTCGATGCCGACGAGCGGATCAGCCCCGCGCTGGCTGCTGAAATCCAAAAGGCGGTGCGCGAGGGCAGGTCCGACGGCTACGAGATGCCGCGCTCGTCATCATTCTGCGGCCGCGTGATGCGCCATTCCGGCTGGTATCCCGACTATGTGCTGCGGCTGTGGAAGCGGGGCCGCGCCCGCTGGACCGACGATCTCGTGCATCCCCGTCCGGTCTGCGACGGGCCGGTGGCGCGCCTGTCCGAGCCGATCGTCCACTTCCCGGTGCGGCGGATCGAAGACGCCACGTCGCGTATGGACCGCTATTCGACCGCCTGCTGCCGAGATGATGTTCGCGAAGGGCCGGCGCGTGTGGTTCGTGACCGGGATCGTGCGCGGCGCCTACGCCTTCTTCCGGACTTACGTGCTGCGCGCGGGCTTCCTTGACGGGCGCGAGGGCTTCCTGCTCGCTGTCCTCAACTCCCAGGGCACCTATTACCGCTACATGAAGCTGTGGCTTATGAATCAGGCGCGGGATCGACGCTGATGACGAAAGCCGATGCGGTCGGGGTCGCGAAGCCCGGAGACGCGAGCGAGCACGCGAAAAATCTTGATCGCCTTCTGGTCGTAAAGAACTGGACCGGCTCGCTGGGCCTCATTCTTTTCTGGATCGCCGTTTCGTTTTTCTTGTTCGGCTATTGGATCCCGTATTGGCGCTTCGCCGATATGGACATCATGATGGTGCATCAAGGTTTCCTGCTGAACGACGGGAAACCGCAGTATTTCTTCTACCATCCCGGCCATCTCCATGTGGTGCTGACCGAAGCCTGGATGCGGCTTTTGCACGCGCTCGGCGTGCTCGATGTCGTGGCGTTGTCGCAGATTCCGCCCGCTTCGGATGCGGCCGGTTTTGATCGCGTGTGGACCGCGGCGGTGCGGTCCACGCGGGTGCTGTCGTTGTTGATCTCGCTATCCTTTGTAGCCGCATTCGCATTTCTTGTTCGCCGTCTCGTTGCGGATTGGCGCATAGCGATCATCGCGACGGTGATGCTCGGGTTTTCGTCAGCCGTCATGTGGCAAACCATCCAGTTGCGGACAGACCTGCTATCCGCCGGACTCAACATCATCGGATTGCTGCTGCTGCTGAACGCAGCACGCTCGCCGGGTTCTCGCCTGGCGCCCGCTCGTCATCGGCGTTGCCGCGATGCTGTGTACGCTCGGGGTGGTCAACAAGGTGCAGGCGTTCTTCCTCGCCGCCGCCTGGCCGGCGGTGGTGTTGTTCTTCGGCGTGAGATCGGAGGAGCACGGATCGATCTGGCACCGGCTATCGCAGGCCGTACCGTTGATCGCCGTGCTTGTCGTGCTGGCGGTGCTTGCCGCAATCCCCACGGCCCAGCTGTTCGAAGTCGCCCGCGACGCGAGGTCGAGCTCGGTCTATCTCCTTCCTCCGCCACCGTTCGGGATGTTCGGTCTCTATCAGGCGGTTTTGGCCGGTTACGTGGCCGCGGCGATCGTTGCCTTCGCCTGGATTTGGCGCGCTCCGGTCATGGAGACGGTCGCGACGCTGCTCGCGGTGGCGCTCGGGGTGATGGTCGCACTGTTGTCGATGATGATTCGTTACCATCCGCAGAACGTGCTCTCGGTAATCAATATCTTCGAGTTCATGTTCGCCATGGCGATCCTACGTCAATCCGCAACTGGATGGCGGCGGAGGTTTCCTGAGCGCGAACATGCTGCAGAAACTCGCCGCCGGCATCTACGAGCAATTCGCCCATGCCACTTTCGTGCTGCATCCTCGTCACGCGGAACGATGTTCCTGCAATGGGCCGTCATCGCCGGAATGTGCATGGCGTGGTTTCGCGGGCGGCGGCTGCTTGTCGCCCAGACGGCCGTGCTTACTGGCGACCGCATGGCTGATCGACATCGCGGGTACATTCCGGGACGCGAAGATCGCCTATTCCATTTTCGCGGATCCGGTCATCGTCGTTGGCCGCTGCCTGGCTGTTCGGAAATCTGACCGAACTCGCCTCGCATCGCCTTGTTGTGCCGCTCGGGAACACTTCTCATCGCGACGCAGATCGTGATGGGGCAGGTCGAATTGGTCAAAGCCGCGTTCCTGCTGCGGCGGTCGCCTGAACCGCTCTGCGAGTGGCTGCCCGGGTGGACCAAGGGGATCGAGCGGTTTCCGTTCTGCCCTGCGAAGACTTGAAGCCGTCCTGGCTCCGGCATACACCATTGCCGGCAATTGGCGGCGTTCTTCCATGATATTTCACGGCGTGATTCCAGCGGCGGGCCAGGGTTTGCGCGCCTATCCCGCCACCAAATACATCCCGAAAGTGCTGCTTGAGGTCGCGGGCAAGCCGCTCATCGTCCGCAACATCGAGTTGATGCGCGATCAACTCGGCGTGCGCGAGATCACCGTTATCCTGGGACATTTCGGCGACCAGATCCGGACCGTCGCTCGGGTCCGGCGAGCGATTGGGCGTAACGCTCAACTTTCTGGAATGTCCCGATCCCAGGATCGGGCTTGCGCGGGGGCTTGCTGCTGGCGACCGAAAAGCTTGCGGCGCCGTTCGTGACCATTCTCGGCGACGAGCTCTACCTCGAATTCAACCACGGCGACATGTCGAAGCTGAACCTGGACTCGGCGATAGCCGCGTGCGGGGTGCATCAGACCCGCGACAAGCGCCTGATCCGGAAAAACTACAGCGTTGATATCGCCGGACGGCCGCGTCGTGCGTCTGGAGGAGAAACCGGCTGCTCCAAAGACCGATCTGGCGGGCGTTGGGACCTATGTTCTCCATCCGCGTATCGGCGACTGGATTCGCAGGGCCTCGCCTTCGCCGCGTACGGGCCGGGTCGAGCTGACCGACGTGCTGATGTCCGCGATCGAGGGCGGCGAACGCATCGTTCCGATACCGGTGCAGGGGCAATATTTCAACGTCAATTCGGTGGAGGACTACAACGACGCCAACTACGCCGCGCGCAAGCTGAATTTCGACCAGTACAAGGTGAGCGTGGTCATGCCCGCCTACAACGAGGAGGAGTTGATCGGCTACGTGATCGATGACTTCCTGCCGCATGTGCACGAGGTGTTGATCGTCAACAACTCGTCGCGCGACCGTACGGCTGAAGTCGCGCGCGAGCACGGCGCGCGGGTCGAGACCGTCTCGCTCCATGGCTATGGCGACTGCATCAAATACGGCCTCGACCATGCGGTCGGCGATATTTTCATCGTGGTCGAAGCGGACCACTCATTCCGGGCCAAGGACCTCGGTAAATTCCTCGAGTACCTCAAAGATGCCGACATGGTGATCGGAACGCGGACGACGCGGGAGATGATCGAGCAGGGAACCAACATGCGCGGGCTCGTGCGCTGGGGCAACGTGTTTGTCGGCAAGCTGGTCGAGGCGATGTGGTGGGGCCAGCAGCCGCGTTTTACGGATGTCGGCTGCACCTACCGCGGCATCTGGCGGCAGGCCTGGTTGAATATCCGCGACCGCATGGTCGGCGTCGGACCGGAATTTTCGCCGGAAATGATGATCGAGATCCTGCGCGCGCGGCGGCGTGTCGTGGAAATCCCGGCAAGCTATTACCGGCGCGCCAGCGGAGAATCCAAGCACTCGGCGAACTACTGGAAGATCAGCCGGACCGCGCTGCGTATGCTCAACACCATCTTCAGAAAGCGCTTTCTGGGCCGGTGAAAGCCGGCTCAATGCTCGGCCGCGATCCCGAGCAGGTATGCCCCGTACTCGCTGTTGGGCATGGCGCGTCCGAGGCGCTCAAGCTGCGCCTTGTCGATGAAGTCCAGTTCGAACGCGACCTCTTCCGGGCAGGCGATGCGCAAGCCCTGCCGCCGCTCCAGCGCGCGCACGAACTCCGCCGCTTCGAGCAGGCTGTCGCACGTCCCGGTGTCGAGCCATGCGAAGCCGCGTCCCAGAGCTCGAGATGCAAGTCGCCTCGCTCGGCATAGTCCCGAATGACGTCGGTGATCTCGTATTCGTTGCGGCCGGACGGCTTGATCGAGGTCGCGATCTCGGTCACCTGCCGGTCGAAGAAATACAGACCCGTCAGCGCCCATTGCGAGCGCGGCGCGCGCGGCTTCTCCTCGATCGACAGAATTTTTCGCTGGTCGTCGAATTCCACCACGCCGTATTGTTCGGGATTGCGCACGCGATAGCCAAAGACGGTCGCGCCGCGCGGACGAGCCGAAGCCGTCGCGAGCATCGCCGGCAATTCGCGGCCGAAGAAGATATTGTCGCCGAGCACCAGCGCCGACGATTCACCACGCACGAAATCGGCGCCGACGATATAGGCCTGCGCCAAACCCTCGGGCTTCGGCTGTTCGGCATAGTGCAGCGACAAGCCCCACTGCTTGCCGTCGCCAAGGAGACGGCGGAAGCCCGGCAGGTCCTCCGGCGTCGAGATGATCAGCATCTCGCGAATGCCGGCGAACATCAGCGTGGTGAGGGGATAGTAGATCATCGGCTTGTCGTAGACCGGCAGGAGCTGCTTCGAGACCGCACGGGTCATCGGATGCAGCCGCGAACCGGTGCCGCCCGCCAAAATGATGCCCTTCATGTCCCTTGCTCCAGAATCCGGCCGACGCATGGGCCGAGCGACGACTGCCAATGCGGCAGCGAAACGCCGTGTACGCGCGCGATCTTCGCGCAGTCGAGCCGCGAGTTCGCCGGCCGCCGCGCCGGCGTTTGATACTCCGCGCTGCTGACCGGAACAACGCGTGCGGAGGGGCCGCCACGCTCCGCGGAAGCCGCAAAGACCGCTGTTGCGAACTCTGCCCAGGTCGTCGTGCCACTCGCCGCCATGTGGAATGTCCCGTATCGCTCATCGTCGCGCCGTTCGACGAGATTGCGCGCCACCGTCAGGATGCCGTCGGCGATGTCCGCCGCCGCCGTCGGATTGCCGACCTGGTCGGCCACCACGCGCACCTCGCCTTGCCTGTGCGCAAGCTCGAGCATGGTGCGGACGAAATTGCGGTTGAACGGGCTGTAGACCCACGACGTCCGCAGGATGACGTGATGGGGATGCGCCGCCGCCACCGCACGCTCGCCGTTCGCCTTGGATCGCCCATAGGCATTGATCGGGCCGACGGCATCGCTTTCGACGTAGGCGGCTGGCTTTGCGCCGTCGAACACATAGTCGGTCGACAGATGGATCACCGGGATGCCCTGCGACTTCGCGCGTGCCGCGACCAGGCCCGGCGCCCGCGCGTTGATGAGATCGGCGAGATCGCTTCTCCGCCTCCGCCTTGTTCACGTCGGTGTAGGCGGCGGCGCTGACCAGGACATCGGCTGCGAGGCCGGCGAGGGCGCGGTCGATCGTGTCCGGGATGGCGAGGTCGAGCGCCGGGCGTCCGATGCAGACCACGTCGCATGCCGTTCGCGGCCGACCGCTCGACCAGCGAGCGCGCGATCTGGCCGTTGCGTGCCGGTGACGGCGATCCGGATCCGCGCCATCAATTCGCCTGGCAATCAATGAGGCCGAGGCGCTCGCCGCTGTAGCGCCGCCGAAGCGGGCGCCACCACCATTCATTGGCGATGTACCATTGCACGGTGGCGTCGAGGCCGTCTTCGAAACCGACCTCGGCGCGTCCATTGCAATTCGTCGTTGCAGCTTTCGCGCATCGATCGCGTAGCGCCGGTCGTGGCCGGGCCGGTCCTGCACGCGCGTGATGAGGCGCCGGTGCGGCGCACCGCCGGGCCGCAGCCGGTCGAGGCTGTCGCAGATCGCGGTGGCCACGTCGATGTTGGTGCGTTCGCTCGTTGGCGCCGACGTTGTATTTCTCGCCCGGTTTGCCGCGCGTCAGGATGCAATAGAGCGCGCGCGCATGGTCCTCGACATGCAGCCAGTCGCGGATGTTCAGCCCGTCGCCATAGATCGGGATCGGTTTGCCTTCGATGCCGTTCAGGATCGCAAGCGGAATCAGCTTCTCGGGGAAGTGATAGGGGCCGTAATTGTTTGAGCAGTTCGAGACGATGGTCGGGACGCCATAGGTGGCGTGCCACGCGCAGACGAGATGGTCGGCGGACGCCTTGCTCGCCGCATAGGGCGAGTTCGGACTGTAGGCAGTCGTCTCGACAAACCGTCCCTCCGGCCCAAGCGAACCATATACCTCATCAGTCGAGACATGGACGAAGCGGAACGCATCGGGCCCGACACCGTTCGGGCGTGCAAGATGCCGGCGGCTTGCCTCCAGCAGATTGAGCGTCCCGACGACGTTGGTGTCGATGAACGCGTATGACGCCTCGATCGAGCGATCGACATGGGTTTCCGCCGCGAGGTGGATCACGGCATGCGGCACGAAATCCGCGAACACGCGCTCGATCGCGTCCCGGTCGCAGATGTCGGCCTGCACGAAGCGGTAGCGCGGATTGCCGGCGACCTCGCGCAGCGATTTAAGATTGCCGGCATAAGTGAGCTTGTCGACGTTGCAGACTTCGTGATCGGTCTGGCCGATCAGGAATCGGCACACGGCCGATCCGATGAAACCTGCGCCTCCGGTCACGACTATGCGCATGGCCTGTCCCGATCCGATCATCGCACGATCATATCAGAAATAGGCCGGCGCTTCGGCAAGGCGCGGGTGCTGCCGGTCGCGGTCGGACAAGCGGGGCTCGCGCTGCCCGAGCGGCCAGTCGATGGCGAGGCCGGGGTCGTTCCACGCGATGCCGCGCTCGCTCTCGGGATGGTAGGGCGCCGTCAGCTTGTAGACGACCTCGGTGTGCGGCTCGAGCGTGCAAAAGCCATGGCCGAAGCCTTCCGGAATCCACATTTGGCTCCAGTTCGCGGCGGACAGCTCGGCGGTGGCGTGGCGGCCGAAGGTCGGCGAGCCGGCGCGCAGATCGACCGCGACGTCGAAGATCGCGCCGCGCACGACACGCACGAGTTTGCCCTGCGCGTGCGGCGGTACCTGGAAGTGAATGCCGCGGATCGTGCCGGCGTGTTCGGAGTAGCTATGGTTTTCCTGCACGAAGCGCGCCTGCGCGACGTTCGCGCAAAACTCATCGTCGCTGTAGGTCTCGGACAGGAAGCCGCGTGCGTCGCCAAATTTCCGGGGCACGATGACGACAGGCCCGGGAATTTGAAGCTTCCGGATGTCCATATGCGCAAGTGAGTTGACGCCGGTGAATGGATTACAATGACGGGCGAGCATTAGGAGATTTCGTATCGGCCCGCAAGCGGCGATGGATCAAGCGTTTTTGCGTGCCGCGGGGCGTTGTCGCTCGTCCGGCAGGGTGTATAAATCCGACGCATGTCCGGGGCAGCGCGATCGACGCTCGTTGAGAAGCTTTTCGAGCGGACGCGCATCGCGCGGCTTGCCGACGGGCTGGCGATTGCCGTCGGCGGTGACGTTGCCGTGGTCGGTGACGGCGTCAGCAGCATCGCCATTGCACTGTGGTTCTTCGCCGTTCTGGCCGACGCTCGATTGGGCCGACGCTGCGCCGGAGCTTTTCGATCCCTGCCGGCGCGCTGCCGGCGCTGCTGTGCCTGCTCGCGATTGCTCGGCGATGGCGTGGTCGGAGGCCGACGCCGGCGGAGCAATTCGGCAGCATCAAGATCTTCCTGCGCCTCGCGATCATCGCGCTGCTGTTCGTGCAGTTCCAGCGTTCCGAGCGCGGGCTGTGGGTGGCCGGCGGCTTTCTGGTGTCCTGCGCGCTGCTGCTCGCCGTGTCGTGGCTCTTCTGGTTGTTTCCGTCGTTGTCCTGGCCGGTCGAAGACCGCGGGCGTTCCGGTCAAGGACTACATCATTCAGAGCGGCGAATTTCTGATTGTGCGCGTTCGCGCTCGGGCATCTGTCGCTCGATGCCTGGCGCCGCCGACGAGCGGCCGCTGGCGCTGGCGCTCGGTCTGCTCGCGCTCATCTTCCTCGCCAACATCGGATACGTCGCGTCCGGCCGCGCCACGCTTGTCGCGTTGATTGCGCTGTTGCTGCTGTTCGTCTTCCAGCGGTTCGGCTGGAAGCAGGCGCTTGGCATCGTGGCGCTTGCCGCCGTGGTCTTCGCCGCGGTCTGGATGTCGTCATCGCTATCTGCGGACGCGCGTGCTGGACGTCGTGCAGGAAGTCCACGATTACCGGACCAAGAGCGCAGGAAACGTCATCCGGCTATCGGCTGGAGTTCTGGACCCGCTCGATCGCCATCATCTCGCAGGCGCCGATCATCGGGCATGGCACCGGGTCGCAGCGCGAGCAATTCCGGCGCGCCGCGAGCGCGAGCGAGGGCATCGCGGCCTCGGTGACCGACAATCCGCACAATCAAACGTTGTTTGTCGCGATCCAGTTCGGCGCCCTCGGCACCATGCTGCTCTATGCGATGTGGTTTGCGCATTTGCTGCTGTTCCGCGGCGACGGATTGGTGCCGTGGCTCGGCACGGCGCTCGTCTGCAGAATATCGTCGGCGGGACTTTTCAATGCGTCCCTGCTCGAATTCACTTTCGGCTGGATATACATCTTCGGGGTTGGGGTTCTCGGCGGAATGATGCTTCGTGCCGACCGGTCTGCCGTTATGGACCGGAGCGGGTAGGGTGCGTTTCACCGCTGGGCTGATCCCTGATGGTGCACCTCGATCGCGTCTCGATGAAAGTCGCACACGAGTTGGTGATCGGGGAACCAAATGTTCCAGGCCGCATTGTTCGGCCATGGAACGGTTCGAGGCGCCCCGCGCCGATCTTCCATTGTTGATGTACCTCGTGTGCGTCGTGTCCATTCTCGGATTCTTCGCTTGCTCCTTCTTTGCGATGATGCAGCCAACGGTCATCCCGAATGCGGGCCTGGCCAAATACAAGGCTCCGGGCGCGGCCATCGTTCTCTTTTCTTACAAAGTCGATCCATCCGCCGAGGCGATGGAGCGCACGGCCATTGCGGCAGCCAAGCAGGACAACCGGGACCAGGGTATCGAGCCGCTGAAGGCGTTCGCTGCCGCCGAGGCCGTTCCCGGCAATACCACTCCGCCAGGCATTGAAGCGTCGGCGAAACCCGCCAAGCCGAAGCAGGTCGCGCGGAAACGGCCACCGCCACAACAACAGGGTCCTATCGACCCCTGGCAATTCCGGCGCTTCGCGCAACGGGAAAATGGCTGGTTTGGGCCATCTAACAGTCGCCCGTTGTGGGCAGGACAACGAGACTACTACTGGCGATGAGCCTCTCGGCAATCGTATTCGGCGGTTCCGGTGACCCGCTACCGTGATTCGGTGCTAGCCGCCGCCGCTGACGAAATACGACGACAGACGCGTCGTCACGTTGTCGGCAATCACCTTGGCGGCGCGGCGCTCGGCGTCCTGCATGCCGGTGATCCGCGCAAAGCGCTGGGTGCCCGACGGATCGTAGGACACCACGGTGGTCGCCCGGCCGGTCAGGACAGTCTTCTTGGTCGCGATCTCAACGAGGCTGTAGCTCGCGTTGAGCGTGAAATTCTCGATGAACGGCAGGCCGGTGACGTTGGTCGCCGACACGACCGCGCGGCTTCCGGTCATTTGGATCGCCAGCCGATACGTGGGCGGCGCCGCCGCCCCGCCGCCGGTGAAGGCGAAACGCAGGTCGTTCTGCAGCGGGACCGCCATCCGCGCTTCCGGCGTGTTCGCGGCCGCCGGGATCTGCAAGACTTCGACGCTGCTGAGCGCCTCGCGCAGTTTGGGCGTGCCGGTGACCGACTGATCCCCGTAGAGCGGCTGGAAGCAGCCGGCCACGAGCACGGCCGCCGCCAACACGGTGGCAGCGCGCACAAATTGCAGGATCGACGTTCGGCCGTGAAACCCCAACTCCAACCCCCTGTCGCGGTCCGATGGAAAGCCCGCGATCAACGCCCATTTTAGCACGCCGACAGCGGAAGGCGAGCCTCAATATCCCCCTGGTCCGCTTATCCCCTTGAGACCGCTCGGCTAATTTTGGTGGGGTCGTCCGACGCTTTCGTAGACGAACCCGAATTCCGGCAATATCGGTGCCCTGGTAGACATTTTTAAGGTCGACGAAGACCGGGCTGGCCATGATCGTCTTCAGGCGGGCGAAATCGAGCGCCCGGAACTGTTCCCACTCCGTCACCAGGACCAGGGCATGGGCGCCTGCGGCCGCCGCGTAGGGGCCGTCGCAATAGGTGATGTCCGGCATGACCGCCTTGGCTTGCTCCATCCCGACGGGGTCATAGGCACGGACCTCGGCGCCCAGGTCCTTGAGCGCGGTCACGAGCGCGATCGAGGGCGCCTCCCGCATGTCGTCGGTGTTCGGCTTGAAGGTCAGGCCGAGCACCGCGATCGTCTTGCCCCGGATCGACCCGCCCAGCGCCGACATCACCTTGCGCGCCATCGCGCGTTTGCGCTGGTCGTTGACGGACACAACGGTCTCGACGATGCGCAGTGACGTCCCGTGGTCCTGCGCGGTCTTGACCAGCGCCAGGCTGTCCTTGGGAAAGCAGGAGCCGCCGTAGCCGGGGCCTGGGTGGAGAAATTTCGAGCCGATACGGTTGTCGAGCCCGATCCCGCGTGCGACCTGCTGAACATTGGCGCCGACCTTCTCGCACAGGTCCGCAATCTCGTTGATGAACGTGATCTTGGTCGCGAGGAAGCTGTTGGCTGCGTATTTGATCAGCTCTGCCGTGCGGCGGTCGGTGAAGAGGATCGGCGAAGCATTGAGATAAAGCGGGCGATAAACATCCGAAAGCACGTCGCGGGCGTGGTCGTCAGTGGTGCCGACGACAATGCGATCCGGGTGCTTGAAGTCCTGGATCGCCGCGCCTTCGCGCAGAAACTCCGGATTGGAAACGACCGGCACTGCGATGTCCGGCCGTAGCTCGCGCAGGATTCGTTCGACTTCGTCGCCGGTCCCGATCGGCACCGTCGATTTGGTGACGATGACGGTCCCGTCGGACAGGAACGGCGCAAACTGACGTGCGGCGGCATAGACGAACGATAGATCGGCATGGCCGTCGCCGCGCCGAGACGGAGTGCCGACCGCGATGAACACCGCATCGGCCTCACGGACCGGGGCAAGGTCGGTGGTGAACGCCAGCCGTCCCTGCTGCCGGTTGGCGGCGACGACCTCGGAAAGCCCAGGCTCGTAGATCGGAATCTCGCCCCGATTGAGGGATGCGATCTTGTCGGCATCGCGATCGACGCAGATGACGTCGTGGCCGAAGTCCGCAAAGCAAGCTCCGGACACGAGCCCAACGTAGCCGGTACCGATCATCACCACGCGCATGGAAATCTTTCAGTCCCCTGATCAGTGTGCCGCAGCAGCCAATGAATCTTCGCGCGGCGCTGTCAATACCGGCAGCGCCGGCGCGACCCTTGCCATTTCCGTCATCAAATGGCAACAAGCCGTTGACATGATTTTATTTTTTGGATTTGCATGCGTGCCGTCCGGGGGGATCATCAGAGCAAGCCATATGACCGCGATCACGGGCAAGAAGGCCGGTTGATTGCTATGGTGCATGGGGCATCCGGCATTCTTCGGAGCCGCTCTGGAATCGGTGTCGGGACGCGCATTCCCCGTCAGGGACTCGATGATGTTGCAACTGCCCAGCGTCACCCCGCGGCAAATGCTCACCATTGTGCATGACCTGATCATGACAGCCGTGGCGATCGTCGCGGCGTTCTTCCTGCGTTTCGAAACGTCGGGGCTGATGGAGCGGCTGCGACGGGCTGCTGCTGTTGCTGCCGGGGTTCCTGATCTACGCCGCGGTGATCTACCGCCTGTTTCATCTCTATCAGTCGAAGTGGCGGTTCGCGTCGCTGCCCGAGACCGCCAACATCCTTGGTGCCAGCACGGTGCTGGCGCTCACGCCTGGTCGTGATCGACTACATCCTGGTGGCGCCGAACGTCCTCGGGGCGTTCTTCTTCGGCAAGCTCACGATCATCCTCTACTGGCTGATCCAGATTTTTCTGCTGGGCGGGCCGCGCATCGCCTATCGCTATTTCCGCTACACCCGCACCCGGCGCGCGGCCAAGGTCGCCGAGGCGTCGCCGATCCTGGTGCTCGGCCGTGCGGCGGATGCCGAGGTGCTCATGCGCGCCATCGAAAGCGGCGCGGTGAAGAAGATCTGGCCGGTCGGCATCCTGTCGCCGTCGCCGGCCGACCAGAACCAGTCGATCCGCGGCGTCGCCGTGCTGGGCGGCTTCGACGACCTCGAGGACGTGATCGCGCAGACGCGCGGCGCGCGGCCAGTCGGTGGCCCGGATCATCCTCACGCCCGCGGCGCTGGAGCCGCAGGCGCATCCGGAGAAAATCCTGATCAAGGCGCGGCGGCTCGGTCTCGCGACGCAGCGGCTGCCGTCGCTGGAGGAGGGCAGCGAGGCGCTGCGGCTGGCGGCGGTGCATGTCGAGGACCTGTTGCTGCGGCCGAGCGTCAAGATCGACTATCGGCGGCTGGAGCAGTCGGTCGCCGGGAAATCGATCGTCGTCACCGGCGGCGGCGGCTCGATCGGCGCCGAGATCTGCGACCGCATCGTGACGTTCGGCGCGGCCCGCGCTGCTGGTGATCGAGAACTCGGAGCCGGCGCTGCACGCGGTGCTGGAGGCGCTCGCGTCCAATCAGGGCAAGGCGGCGGTGGAAGGGCGCCTCGCCGACGTGCGCGACCGGGCGCGGATGTTCCGCCTGATCGGCGACTTCAAGCCCGACATCGTCTTCCATGCCGCCGCGCTCAAGCACGTCCCGTTGATCGAGCAGAACTGGGACGAGGGCATCAAGACCAACATCTTCGGATCGGTGAATGTCGCGGATGCGACGGTCGCCGCCGGCGCCGCGGCGATGGTCATGATCTCCACCGACAAGGCGATCGAGCCGGTGTCGGTGCTCGGCGCGACCAAGCGGTTTGCCGAGATGTATTGCCAGGCCGTCGACGGCAATGCGGCCAATCACGGCAATCCGCGGCGGACCCGGCTGATTTCGGTGCGGTTCGGCAACGTGCTCGCCTCGAACGGCTCGGTGGTGCCGAAGTTCAAGGCGCAGATCGAGGCGGGCGGGCCGGTGACGGTCACGCATCCGGAGATGGTGCGCTATTTCATGACCATTCGTGAGGCGTGCGATCTGGTCGTCACCGCCGCGATCCATTCGCTCGAATTCGAAGCGCAGCGATTCCGCGGTCTACCTTCTCAACATGGGGCAGCCGGTCCGGATCGTGGAACTGGCCGAGCGCATGATCGTTCTTTCCGGCCTCGAACCCGGCCATGACGTCAAGATCGTCTTTACCGGCATCCGGCGTGGCGAGCGCCTCATGGAGTTGCTGTTCGCGCGCGACGAGCCGCGATCCGAAATCGGCATCGAGGGAATCATGGCGGTGCGGCCGGTGAATCCACCGATCGCCGCGATGCAAGGATTGGCTGGCGGCGCTCGAGCGCGGCCTTGCGAGCGGCGACCGCGCGGCGACCTTCAAGGTGCTGCAGCGATTCGATCCCGGATTTCCACGCTGAAGCGCCGTGAGGTCCGCTAGCTGCCGGACGCGTGCAAAGTGAGCGAGCAGAAGTCCGACGAGCGCGGCGCCCGCCGATCAGGCACAACAGCGACGTCACCGCGCTGTCGGCCACGACCGACAGCATCGCAAGTGCCGCAAGCGCAACATTGGTCGCAAACACGCGCGCGACGACGCCGGCACCGTCAGTCCGCCGGCGACGGCGCGCTGATAGAAATGGCTGCGGTGGGCTTGCCATACCGCTCTCGCGCCGGACAAATGCGCATGCCGAGCGTGATGGTTGCAGTCGGCGAGATAGTAGAGCGGCAGCAGCAGCGCGGCCGCGAAATGGCCGCTGACGGCGAGGATCAACAGCAGCCAGCCCAGCACCAGGCCGATCGGCAGGCTGCCGACGTCTCCGAGGAAGAGCCGCGCCACCGGCCGGTTGAACGGCGCAAAGCCGAGGATCGCGCCGAGCAGCGCCAGCGCCACCAGCATCGCCAGCGGCGGGACGATGACCGGCGAGGCCCAGCAAGACGATGGCGGCGGTGATCGGGACGGCTTCCGCCACCGTCATCCAGTCGATGCCGTCCATGAAGTTGACGAGATTGACGAACCAGACGCCGACCAGAAAGGACGCAGCAGCGCGTTCGACCCAGAGCGGCAGCGCCGGTACCAGGCGCATGTCGGCCGGCAGCGTCATCACGATCAGGCCCACCGCCAGGCATTGCACGAGGAGGCGAGGCGCCGGCGACAGGCCGTGCATGTCGTCCAGCAGGCCGACCAGCGTCAGCAGCGCCGCGGCCGCGGTCAGCGTGCCGAAGCGGGGCAAGCGCGCCCTGCGGCAACGCTCCGCCCACGCCGACGACAAGCCATGCGGCGGCAAATGTCGACAGGACCACGCCGAGGCCGCCGCCCTGCGGCGTCGGCTCGCGATGCAGCGATCGGTCGACGGGATGCGCGAGCGCGTAGGACTTGAGCCACGGCAACAG
>CAWKMR010000009.1:0-37309 GCA_963850705.1 uncultured Alphaproteobacteria bacterium
CGTCCTCCTTCTGGAATGCCTTCACCTTGCAGCCAGGCTCCACCACCAACACGCTCAATGGCCGGCACTGGATTTCCGCTCCGCGCTGGAGGACGGCCGCGATGATGCGGTTGGCCTGTTCGAGGGTGATGGCACTCATGGAAAACCTCCGGTTGATCGGCTTTGGCGCTCGCGCGGTCCGGCGTAGCCGGCTGTTGCCAAGTTACCGCATGGCGCATCTGCGTTCGACGCCCGTCAATACATACATCACGCCTGACAACGCGCCCGCGCCCGCTATAGAACGCCGCCCGGCCCGTCCGGGCTTTTGGCATTGAGGACCAGATGAGCGGAATGGGACGCACGAGCGAGGGATTGGACGTCCGCCGCCGCAAGCTCCTGTTCCGGGCCTGGCATCGCGGGCTGCGCGAAGTCGACCTGATCCTGGGCCGCTTTGCCGACAGCCATATCGAACATCTCGATGAGGCGGACCTGAGCGAATTCGAGAGCCTGATGGATATCCCCGACGGCGAACTGCTGACATGGCTGACCGGCGAGGCCGACGTGCCCGCCTCGCACGATGGTCCGCTGTTCCGGCGCCTGCGCGCGTTCAAGGCAAGCCAGAGGGACGCCTGATGGCGAAATCGCCCGCCGCAATGCTGGAGCCGGGCCGGCCACTGACGCTCGCCGGCGTTGCCGACGGTGCCGAGGGGCTGGTCGTCGCCGATCTGGCGCGGTCGGTTGCCGCGCGGGGCGCGTCCGCCGGCCACAAGTCTCATCGTGGTCTGCCGCGACGGCCCGCGCATGGCCGCGCTGGCCCGCGCGCTGACATTCTTCGCGCCCGACATGGCGGTGCTCGAATTCCCGGCCTGGGACTGTCTGCCTTACGACCGCGTATCGCCGCATGCCGCGGTGGTCGCGCAGCGCATGACTGCCCTGGCGCGCCTCGTACGCGTCAAAGGCCGTGACCGTCCCTCGATCCTGCTGACGACCGTGAACGCCGCGCTCCAGCGCGTGCCGGCGCGCGACATGGTGGCGACGCAATCGCTGTCGGTCGCGCCCGGCAATCTGCTGGACATGGAGGGCATCACCCGTTGGCTCGAGCTCAACGGTTTTACCCGCGCCTCGACGGTGCGCGAGCCCGGCGACTATGCGGTGCGCGGCGGGATCATCGACCTCTACGCGCCCGGCATGGCGGAGCCGGTGCGGTTCGATTTCTTCGGCGACCAACTGGAATCGATCCGCAGCTTCGATCCGGAGACGCAACGCAGTACCGACCAGTTGAAGGCGCTGGACCTCGTTCCGGTCTCCGAATTCCAGCTCACCACGGAGACGATCCGGCGCTTTCGCCTCGGCTATGTGGAAGCATTCGGCGCGCCGACGCCGGACGACCTTCTCTATGAAGCGGTGAGCGAAGGCCGCCGCCATCCCGGCATGGAGCATTGGCTGCCGCTGTTCCACGCCGGTATGGAAACCATCTTCGACTATGTGCCCGGCTCGCCGGTGGTGCTCGAGCCGCTCGACGAAGACGCGGCGCGCGAGCGTCTCGACCAGATCAAGGACTATCACGATGCCCGCATGCAGGCGCTCGCACTACGCGACGGCGGCCCGCCGTATCGGCCGTTGCCGCCGGATCGTCTCTATCTTGCGGACGCCGAATGGAAGGAACGGCTGAACGCCGCGTCACTGGTGCGCCTGACGCCGTTCGATGTGCCGGAAAGCCAGGGCCGCGTCGTCGACGCCGGCACCAGGCAAGGGCACAATTTTGCAGCCGAACGCGCTGAGCCCGGCCGCAACGTGTTCGAGGCCGTGACCAAGCAGGTCTTTTCGCTCCAGTCGGCGCGCAAGCGCGTGGTCATCGCGCTGTGGAGCGAAGGCGCCCGCGAGCGCATGAGCCATGTGCTGGCCGAGCATGGGCTCAACAACCTCACCTCGGTCGCGTCCTGGCAGCAGGCGCAGAGCCTGCCGTTGCCGCAGGTCGGCTTGGCCGTGCTCGGGCTCGAAAGCGGCTTCGAGACGGCGGATGCCGCCATTGTCGGCGAGCAGGACATCCTCGGCGACCGGTTGGTGCGGCCGCGCCGCGCCGCCCGGCGGGCCGAGAACTTCATCGCGGAGGCGACGAGCCTAGCGGCCGGCGATCTGGTCGTGCACGTCGACCACGGTATCGGGCGGTTCGTCGGGCTGCGCGCGATCGAAGCGGCCGGCGCGCCGCACGACTGCCTCGAAATCCACTACGCGGGCGGCGACAAGCTGTTCCTGCCGGTCGAGAATACCGAACTGCTGTCGCGCTACGGCTCGGAAGAGACCCACGTCGATCTCGACCGCCTCGGCGGCGGCGCCTGGCAGGCGCGCAAGGCGCGGATGAAGAGCCGCATCCGCGAGATTGCCAACGAACTGATCAAGGTCGCCGCCGAACGGCAGACCCGCGAGGCGCCGAAGCTGACCGTCGAGCACGGCCCTTACGATGAGTTCTGCGCCGGCTTCCCTTACGAGGAAACCGAGGACCAGCAGGCCGCGATCGACACCACCGTCAACGAGCTCGCGTCCGGGCGGCCGATGGATCGCCTGATCTGCGGCGACGTCGGCTTCGGCAAGACCGAGGTGGCGCTGCGCGCCGCCTTCGTCGCCGCCATGAACGGCAAGCAGGTCGCGGTGGTGGTGCCGACCACGCTACTGGCGCGCCAGCACACCAAGACGTTTATCGAGCGCTTCCGCGGCTTCCCGCTGAAGATCGGGCAGGCGTCGCGGCTGGTCAGCGGCAAGGAGCTCGCCGCCGTCAAGAAAGGCATCGCCGACGGCTCGATCGACATCGTGGTCGGCACCCACGCGCTGCTGGGCAAGACCATCGCTTTCAAGGACCTCGGGCTGTTGATCGTCGATGAGGAGCAGCATTTCGGCGTCGCGCACAAGGAGAAGCTCAAGCAATTGCGCGCCGAGGTGCATGTGCTGACGCTGACGGCGACGCCGATTCCGCGCACGCTCCAACTCGCGTTGTCCGGCGTGCGCGATCTCTCGATCATCGCGTCACCGCCGGTCGACCGCCTGGCGGTGCGCACCTTCGTCTCGCCGTTCGATCCGCTGGTGGTGCGCGAGGCGCTGCTGCGCGAACGCTATCGCGGCGGCCAGTGCTTCTATGTCTGTCCGCGGATAGAAGACCTCGCCGGCCAGCGGGAATTCCTCGAGCGCCACGTGCCGGAAATGAAAGTCACGGTCGCGCACGGCCAGATGCCGTCGACCGTGCTCGACGACATCATGTCGGCCTTCTACGACGGCAAGTACGATCTGTTGCTTTCCACCACGATCGTCGAATCCGGTCTCGACATCCCCAACGCCAACACGCTGATCGTGCACCGCGCCGATCGCTTTGGCCTGTCACAGCTCTACCAGCTCCGCGGTCGGGTCGGCCGCTCAAAAGTGCGCGCCTATTCGCTATTCACGCTGCCGGCCGAACGCAAGATCACGGTGCAGGCGGAGCAGCGCCTGAAGGTGTTGCAATCGCTCGATACGCTGGGCGCGGGCTTCCAGCTCGCGTCGCACGACCTCGACCTGCGCGGCGCCGGCAACCTCTTGGGCGAGGAACAGTCCGGGCACATCAAGGAAGTCGGCTTCGAGCTCTATCAGCAGATGCTGGAGGAGGCGGTGGCGAGCCTGAAGGCCGGCATCACCGCGCCGGTCGCCGACAAGTGGTCGCCGCAGATCACGATCGGCACGCCGGTGATGATCCCGGAGGACTATGTGGCCGATCTGCCGGTGCGGCTCGCGCTCTATCGCCGGCTGGCCGAGATCGAAGACGAACGCGAGATCGAATCCTTCGGTGCCGAGATGGCCGACCGCTTCGGCCCGCTACCGATCGAGGTCGAGCACCTGTTGCAGATCGTCGCCATCAAGGCGCTCTGCCGCCAGGCCAATGTCGAGAAGATCGAGGCCGGCCCGAAGGGCGCGGTGGTGACGTTCCGCGACAACACCTTCGCCAATCCCGAGCGCCTGATTGGCTTCATCAAGGAGGAGAGTGCGCGGGTGCGGCCCGACCAGAAGGTCGTGTTCTTCGACGACTGGGAACAGGCGGAGAATCGCCTCACCGGAACCAAGCAAATCCTCCGCAAGCTTGTCGAACTGGCGCAGCCGGCGAAAGCGGCGTAGTCGCTATTCCGCGGCAACCTGCTTGGCGAATTCGGCCGACGCCTGCTCGATCGCCTGCGCGAGATGCTCCGGCGGGTTGGCGCCGCTGACCGCGAGCAGGTTGCCGAAGATGAAGAAGGGCACGCCTTCGATCCCGGCCTCCTTGGCGGAATTGGCTTCCGCCTTCGATGCGCGCGACATCCTCGTCGGTGGCAAGACGGCGGCGCACCTCCGCCGCGTCCATGCCGCAGTCGGCCGCCGCTCTGACCAGCACCTCACGGTCGGTGAGATCGCCGCCCTCGCTGAAATAGAGCTGCATCAACCGCTGCTTCATGCGTGCCGGCTCGTCGGCCCAGGCGATCAGGCGGTGGCAGTCGATCGTGTTCGGCTGCCGCTTGATCTTGTCGCGGGCATAGTCGAGACCGGCCGCGGCCGCGATATCGATGATGCGCTGGCTGTTGGTGTTGTAACGCTCGACCGATCCGAACTTGGTGACGAGATAGTCCTCGCGGCTCATGCCCTCGCGCGGAACCCAGGGGTTGAGCAGATAGGGACGGAAGCGCACTGCGACCGGTATCTCCGGCTTCATCGCGATCGCTTTTTCCAGGTAGCGCTTGCCCACATAGCACCAGGGGCAAACCACGTCGGAAACGACATCGATCGGCAGTGCGGACATGAGGTGTTCCTCCAGGCGAGAGGAATCTAAGCTTTCCCTCAGCCTGCGGCAACCTTGGGATAGGTGCCGACCCGCGCCACCAGCGTGCTCAGATTGTCGGAGGGCTTGAGGGTCGCGAGCGTTACCGTCGGCTTGATCGTGCGGCGATCGAGGTCCGGCGACATCATGGTGTTGCGCAAGATGCCGGCGATGCGCCGCGCGACCACGTGGGCGTTGCGCAGATCGGTTTCGGTGAACGCCGCAATGATCGAGCCGTCCTGCTCGCGGCAGGCGAAGTCGATATTGCGCATCAGCCGGCTGAACAGGCGCGCCGCGTCGAGCGAGCAGCGCTGGTCGGTCATGTCGTCGAACGAAAAACGCGCGACCGTCAGCGCGCCGCCGTCGTCCTCGGCCTGCTGCACGGCGCGGTCGAGATCGCGCCAGAACACCTCGCGGCCGAGCAATCCGGTTTCCGGGTCGAGCACGCCTTCGGAATCGAGCGATTTGAGTACGCGCTGGAGCCGGCTCTCGAACGCCTGCAAGCGAACGAAGGGTATGAGCCGCTCCGCCAGCAGCGCCGGATCGCCTTCCACCCGCACCAGATTGGCCAGCCGTTCGTCGTCCACGGGCGCCCGGCCCAGCAGTCCCACCGGCAGGTCGCGAAACCGCACATCTTCTCCGAGCACCATGAGCAGCGCCTCGATCACGCGCGGACTGAAGCCGTCACCGATCGCGATGCCGTCGACCTCCCGCGCATTGAGATAGCGTCCGGCCGTCTCCACGCTCATCGCGCCGATCAGGCCGACCCGTTCGCCGATCGCAGTGGTCAGCGCCGGGTAGCTGCCGCCGCGCCCGATACACAGCACCGTCGCGTGCTCGATCAGGTCGGTGAAGGGGACGGCGCGGTTCTTGGACGGCTCGACCGAGTGCGCGCGCCGTATCACCGCCGCATGCTGGCTGCGCACCCGCAACGCGGATTTGAGGCAGGCGATCAAGCCGCTCCGCCGGCTCGCTGACCGCAACCGGAAGCGCGAACGGTATCTCGATCATGTCAGGTCCATCGACGCGGGCCAGCACCGGCATGAACGGACCGCCGCGTGTCTCGATGGCCTTCAGCAATGCCTTCAGATGCTTGTCCGAAGGCGATGGCGACGTCTCTGCGATCAAAAGGGCCGCAGGCTGGATCTCGCCAACGGCGGTAGCCGCTTCGGCGAACTTGGTTTCGACGATGGGGAATGCGCCAGCCCTGCCGAGGGTGTCGACCAAATCGGCCGCCGGGGTCTCGGCGACAACGACCATCGGACCTAGCATCGCCATGACGTTACGCGGCCGAAACTGACAGGATCGGCTCACCCTAGGCGATTGCTGTTAACGGGTTGTGAAGCAGATCGTATAGCCTTGAAGACGCACGTGAACGTGCTTTTGATAGCGTTGAAGACGCGCGTGAACGCGCTTTTGGACTGCTTGCTGTCAGGCCGCCAGCGGTCGCCGTTCGCGGAAGGCATTGACCAGCAGCGGATTGAGGCCGCGTCCGATCAGCGCCTGCTGGACGCCGTTGGCGTCGGATGTGGAGCCGGCCAGACGGTGGCCGCTCATGGCATCGGGCAGCGCGGCCAACGTCGCCGTCGGGTCGACCTCTGCGATCATGTCCTCCAGTTCGCGCATCAGGAAGCGATAGCCGCCGACACTGACCATGCCGGGTGGTGGACCCGTCACCACCAGCGGCGCGTTGTTCTGGTCGCTCCAGCAGACAAATCCGGTATCGACAAAGCCGCCGGCCGCGACCTTGAGCTGGGGCAACGACGTCCGTTCGACGCCGGGCGGGAACGCGAAGCGCGGGACCATTGGTCCGCGCATGGCAACCGTCCCGTTGGTTGTGGCGCGAATTTCCCCGACCAGGACGGCGCCTTTGGTGCCCCGCGGGGCGGCGATCGGACCGAAGGGTACGGGGCCAGGCCGGCCCCCCACGCCGCGGCGGGCAGCGACCAGGCCGACCTCGCCGAAGGTCTGCACGTCGAGCATGTCGGTCGTCGCCTCCCGCCAGGCCGGGGCGCGAGACAGGCGCTCGGGGGCGGGCCAGACCGCAATGATGCTGCTGAGGCCGGAGCCGACCGCCAGCGTGCCGGCTTCCGCCAACGGCGCGACCATGGGACCCGGCAGAACGACGGCATCGGGGGCCATCGCGCCTTGCTGATCGGCAAAGGTCGGCGGATCGAACGGGTGGTGCAGCGCCAGCGTGCCGCCGACCAGCAGCCACGGCAGGAGACCGGCCGCGAGCCCCGCGAACGAGGACATCGTCAGCGTCGTAAGGATCGTCGCGTCCTGCTTGAGCCGGCTTTCGAGCAGAACCGCCAGTCCGCCGGTGGCCAACTCGGCGTGGCTGCGTGCCACCGGAATGGGACCGTCGGGGCCAACGTCCCAGGTGATGAGGGCGAGATGCGCGGCCGGTCCGGGCGGATAGGGACGTTCTTCCGGCGGCGGGATTGGATCGGGTGTCTGAGCGGTGAACAGATCGCTGAGCCCGATCACGCCGTCGGGCACCTCGTCTCCAAAGCCGCAGACGAAGCGGATATGGAACGTCTCTGCCGCTGCCTGCAGGGCATCGTCGAACTGATCGTGTCCACCGACGCGCCCGTTGACGATATACGCGCTGGCTCCGGCGCAACTGAGCGCGTTCGTTATGTCGGCCCGCCGCCATAGCAACGGCAGCGGCATTGCGATCATTCCCGCCCGCAGCACGGCCAGGAAGGTCAGCACGCACTCGACGCTGTTGGCGAGTTGCAGGCCGATAATCGCATCCGAACGCAGCCCGATCCGATGCAATCGCCCGGCGATGGCCGAGATCACGCGATCGGCCTGCGCGTAGGTGAGCGCCCGGGCCGGCAGGTCGGTGATGCGCCTGCAATTCGGCGAATCGATCAGCGCCATTGCTCCCGGACGCCGCGCCACCGCGCGACGGAACAGGTCGTCGAGGGTTGCACGCCCGCCGATGGCCGCCGAGGTGGCGGGTTTGCCGTTGGAGTCGCCGAGGATCACGATGCGTCCCTCATTGCGGATGATGCCACCAGGTTTCGGGAATCGGTCCCGACCGGGAGCTTACATCAGGACGCCTGATTCTGGTCCAGCGCGCGAGCCAATGATCCGGCGCATGAAATAAGGGCACCGTGTAGAACCCGGACATCAGCACGCGATCGAGCGCGCGGACGGCCGCGACCACGTCGGCGCGGTCCTGCGCCTTAAGCAGGGTATCGATCATCGCATCGATCGCCGGGCTCTTCACGCCCATGTAATTGCGGCTGCCGTTGGAGATGGCGGCTTCCGAGCTCCAGTAGAAGGCCTGCTCATTGCCGGGCGAGAGCGATTGATCCCAGCGATTGGAGATCATGTCGAAATCGAACGCGATCCGGCGCGCCTCGAATTGGACCGCATCGACCGGCCGCACATTGGCGTTGATGCCGGCACGCTTGAGCTGCCCGGCAAACAGGAGCGCCATACGCTCTTCGTCCATGGCTTCATTTCGGGCGCTCACCATGATCTCGAAGGTGAGCGGCCGTCCGCTGGTGGCCTCGACGAGCTCCGTGCCGCGCAGCTTATAGCCGGCGGCCGCAAACAGGCCGAGCGCGCGCCGCAAGATGGCGCGGTCGCGGCCGGACCCGTCGCTCACCGGCGGCGACCAGGTCCCGTCCAGAATGTCGGCGCGGACGGCGCCGGGGAACGGCGCAAGGAGGGCGCGTTCACGCGCATCCGCCGGCAGCCGGTGCGCAGACAGTTCCGATCCCTCGAAGTAGCTCGCGGTGCGGCGGTAGAGGCCGAAGAAGATATTCTTGTTCGTCCATTCGAAGTCAAACAGCATCCCGATCGCTTCGCGGACGCGTGCATCCGCGAAGAACTCCACGCCGCGTGTTGAAGACGAAATAGAAGCTCGGCTTGGGCAATTCGCTCGAAACCGTCTCCTTGACCACCTGTCCGTCGCGGAGCGCGGGGAAGTCGTAACCCTGCTCCCATCGCGCCGGGTCGGTCTCCTTGCGGACGTCGAACAGGCCGCGCTTGAAGGCTTCGTGATGAGAGTTTGTGTCGCGATAGTAGTCGTATCGGATTTCGTTGAAGTTCCAGAAGCCACGATTGACGGGGAGGTCACGCCCCCAGTAGTTCGGATCGCGAACGAGCGTCAGGCTCCGGCCCGGATCGACCTTGCTGATGATGTAAGGCCCGCTTCCGATCATCGGCTTGAGCGTCGTTTCCTCGAACGTCTCGGGATTGATGGCGTGCTTCGGCAGCACCGGCATGAGGCCGAGGATCAGTGGAAGCTCGCGGTCATCACCAGGGAGATCGAAGCGCACCGCATTCGATCCGACCGCCTGCGCCTTGATCACCTTGCTGTAATAGGTGCGGTGGTTCGGGCGCCCCTTGTCGCGCAGGATTTGCCAGGAGAACAGCACGTCATCGGGCGTGATCGGCTTGCCGTCCGAAAATCGCGCGGCCGGATCGAGCTCGAAGGTAACGTAGGTGCGCGCGCTATCGGTCGTTACCCGTCGAGCGATGAGCCCGTAGAGCGTGAACGGCTCGTCATGTCCGCGCGCCATCAGGCTCTCGACGACATAGCCCGCAGTGACGAAGCTGCCGCTCACCAGCGGCGCTCGCATCCCCTGTGCGGGAAGGCCCTTCACGATGAACGGATTCAGGCCGTCGAAAGTGCCGAGTACGCCCTGTGTCAACCGGCCGCCCTTGGGCGCCGAGGGATTCACATAGCGGAAATGCGCAAAGCCCTCCGGGAGCGCCGGTTCGCCGTGCATCGCAATGGCATGGCGTGGGACATCCTCTGCGATGGCGTACGAGTTCACGAAGGTCGCCGCCGCGGTTACGGCGGCCGCGACCGTGGGCCGCCACGAACGGAGGACTATCGGGAACGCAGTCACGGTGGGGTGGGCTCCTGCTCCATCGAGGGAACAAGCCGACCACAGCAGGGACTCGGGCGGCCGGCAACCTTGGACTGGTCAAAGCGCTTTCAAATGCCGACCGGCTGCGTTATCAGCGGCCTTCGGCTAGTGTGGCGGTTCAGAAGTTCGCCATATCTAGCGTCTGGATCGGAAGCAAATTTCTGAACCAGAGCCCCACTAGGAGGCTATGTTTCTAGTGTCCTTTGAATCCGAAGTTCGCTAAACACCTTGCCGCACGGGCGAGCGTACTTCGGATTCGGGATACTAGCGGTTTTCACACGTTATTCGGCGGAATTTCGGCGATTCGCGTGATTCCTTGGCGTCACGCTGTTGCCGTATTTGGTGCCGACACAGCCCCCACTGGGGGGCGACCGTTCGAGCCGGCCCGCGCGCGCTGTCGGAACGGTAAGGAAGAGGATCGACCATGTTCAAGTGGATCGTATTTGCGCCGGCCCGTCCGGCTGCCTACGCATTTGCATTTGCATTGATTGGCGCGCTCGCCGTCATTGGGACGGGTTCGAATTCGGTTGCCGAAGAAAAGAAAGCAGCACCCCCGCCGCCGGCGAAAAAAAAGGATGCGCCAAAGGCGGCCCCACAACAAAAGCAGGCGCCGCCCCAACAGCAGGGCGCTCCCGAAGCGCCGCAACTGATCTATTCGCCGTGGACGAAGTTCTGCCTGAAGGGCCAGGAGGCGAATGCCAAACAGGTCTGCTTCACCGGTAAGGACGGACGGGTCGAGTCGGGCCAGCCCGTGGTCGCCGCAGTGCTGATCGAGCCGGATGGCGAGCCTCGCAAGATTCTCCGCGTCACGTTGCCGCTCGGCATGTCGCTGCAGCCCGGCACGCGCGTGATCATCGACCAGGGCCAGCCGATGCAGGGACCCTATGTGATCTGCTTCAACAACGGCTGCATGGCCGACTACGAGGCGAGCGTCGAACTCATTGGCAACATGAAGAAGGGCCAGGGCCTCGTCGTGCAGGGCATCAATGGCGCCGGCCAGGCGATCAGCCTGGTGCTTCCGCTCAATGACTTCGCCAAAGCCTATGACGGACCGCCGACCGATCCTGCTGAATTTGAGAAGCGGCAGAAGCAGTTGCAGGACGAGCTTCAACGCCGCGCTGAAGAGGCGCGCAAGAAGCTCGAAGGTCAGCCTAAGTAGTCGTTGTCTTAATTTGGTGCCGACACAGGCTTCCCGTTGGGAACGACCGTTCGATCCGGTCCGCGCGTTGTCGGAACGGTAAGGAAGGGGACCAGCCATGTTCAAGTGGGTCGCGTTTGCGTCAGTCCGTCCGGCCACCTACGCGCTTGCGTTTGGATTGATTGGCGCGTTGGCCGTCGTCGCGACAAGCCCTAATTCCTTCGCCGAGGAAAAGAAGGGCACGCAGAAGAAGAACACGCAGAAGGAGCAGCAAAAAGACACGCCGCCCCAGCCGCAGCCGGAAGCGCCACAGCTGATTTTCACACCGTGGACGAAATTCTGCCCGAAGGCGCAGGAGGCGAACGCCAAGCAGGCGTGTTTCACCGGCAAGGATGGCCGGGTCGAAACGGGGCAACCGGTCGTGGCTGCTGTGCTGATCGAGCCGGAAGGCGAGCCGCGCAAGATCCTTCGTATCACCCTTCCGCTCGGCATGTCGCTGCAGCCCGGCACGCGCGCGATCATCGACCAGGGCCAGCCGATGACGGCGCCTTACGTGATCTGCTTCAACAACGGCTGCATGGCCGATTATGAGGCCAGCCAGGCGCTGATCGACGCGATGAAGAAGGGCCAGGGCCTTGTCATCCAGGGCATCAACGGTGCCGGCCAGGCCATCAGCCTGGTGCTGCCGCTCACCGACTTCGCCAAGGCCTATGACGGACCGCCGACTGACCCAAAGGAACTCGAGCGCCGCAATGAGGAAATGCGCAAGAAGTTCGAAGGTCAGCAGAAGTAGAGATAGCTCATGAACAAATCAGCGCTCGCATGGAGGCACGCCCTGGGCGTGCCTCTTTGGTTTTGACGTCGCGGTCTCGGCGCTATCCATTGCGCGGGAACTGGCACCACGGAAAGTTTGAACGCAGGAGACGTATCCGCCCGTGCGATAGGCCGCGTCAGTTGAGCATCGCGTTGCGGCGCCGGTAGCTGCCGCGTTCGTCCTTCTCGAAAATCTCCGCGACCTGCGGATGCCGCAGCGGCTCGCCGGTGCTGTCCGGAATCAGGTTCTGCTCCGACACATAGGCGACGTATTCAGTGTCCGCGTTTTCAGCGTACAGATGATAGAACGGCTGATCCTTGCGCGGGCGCCGCTCGGCAGGGATCGACTGGTACCATTCCTCGGTGTTGGAAAATTCCGGATCGATATCGAAGACGATGCCGCGGAACGGATAGAGCCGGTGCCGGACAATCTGGCCGATCTGGAACTTGGCGGTACGGGTCTTGCTCATGGTGCCACTTAAATAGCCGGTATTGAGTTGCCATGCACGCCCATCCTTTTCAGCGGCGCGACATATCAACCGTGCGCCGGTCAGGGGACTGCCACATTGGCTTCCTTGATGACCCCGCCCCAGAGCGCCGTTTCCTCGGCGAAGAATTTTGCGGCGTCCGCCGGCGATCCAATCATCGGATCGAGTCGCAGTTCGCGCAGCCGGGTGTCGACCTCGGGGCTCTTTAGAATCTCGACAACGTCGCGATTGATCCGGGCGGCTACCGCAGCCGGCGTTTTCGGCGGCGCGGCCATGGCGAACCAGGTGATCGAGCGGAAGCCCGGGAAGCCGGACTCGGCGATCGTCGGCAATTCCTTCACCGAGTCCACCCGCTCCGGGCCCGCCACCGCCAGGATATTGATCTTGTCGCCGCGCCAAAGCGGCACTGAGGTCGTCAGCGTATCGAAGAACAGGTCGACATGGCCGCCGAGGAGATCGTTGATCGCCGGCGCCGAGCCGCGATAGGGCACGTGAGTCATCTTGATGCCGGCGCGCACCTCCAATTGTGCGCCGCTCAGATGTGCCGTCGATCCGGCGGCCGACGAGGCGTAGGTGACCTTGCCCGGATTGGCCTTGGCGAAAGCAACCAACTCTCCGACGTCCTTCGCCGGAAACCCTTTTCGGACTGCGAGCACATTCGGGATCTTCGCAAGCAGCGAGACCGGAACGAATTGCGACGCCTGATAGCCAATGTCGCGATAGAGCAGATTGGCGAACGTTAGCGGCAGCGGCGCAGAGACCAGCAAGGTATATCCGTCGGCCGCCGCGCGTGCCACCTGCTCGCCGCCGGCATTGAGGCCGCGGCCATTGTTCTCGACAATGACCGTCGAATTCCATTTCCGCTGAAGCTGCTCGGCAACAAGCCGCGCCAATGCGTCGGTGGTCGACCCCGCCGGCGACGGGACCACGATCGTCACCCGTCGGGCCGGAAAGGCGTCCTGCGCCGTGCCTGGAGCCGCGCCGACAAGCGCCGCAAGCAATCCGAGCGCAATTGCGGCTGCATATCGTTTCATGGTCTGTCTCCTGTCGGCATCTATTGCGGCGTGATATTTGCCTGCTTGATAACGCGTCCCCAAAGCTGTGTCTCCTCGTTGAAGAATTTTGCGGCCGCGTCGCGCGAAGAGGTAACGGGGCTCATCTGGATGCCGCGCACGCGTTCGGCGACATCCTTGCGCCCGAGAATTTCGTTCACGTCGCGATTGATGCGGTCCGCAAGAGCAGGAGCCATGCCGGGCGGCGCCGTCATCGCGTACCAGGTCACCGAGCGATAGCCAGGCAGTGTCTCCGCAATGGTCGGAACCTCGGGGAATTCGTCGACGCGCTCGGTGGTGCCGGTCGCGATCATCTTCACGCGGCCCTCGCGATGCAGCGGCAGCGACGTCGTCGGCGTGTCGAACATCAGGTCCACATGACCGGCGATGAGATCGTTGACGGCGAGACTCAAGCCTCGGTAGGGCACCAGAGTCGTCTTGATGCCGGCCAGCATTTCAAGCTGCACGGTGGCGAGATGTCCGACCGAGCCGACGCCCGGTGTGGCGGCGGTGATCTTTCCGGGCGCGGCTTTGGCACGCGCGACCAGGTCCTTGATCGTCTCGCCCTCGAAACTCTTGCGCAGCACCAGCACATAGGGGCCGGTCGCCAAAAGGGCGATCGAGGTCCAGCGCGCGGGATCGAACGGCATCTCCTTGTACAGGAAGCTGTTGGTCGCGATCGGTCCCGGCGACGCGATCATCATGGTGTAGCCGTCGGGCGCCGCGCGGAACACTTGCGCCGCACCGACATTGCCGGCCGCGCCGCCGACATTCTCGACCACGACCGGCTGACCCCATTTGCGGCTGAGCTGATCGGCGACCAGCCGTCCGATGGTGTCGGTGCCGCCGCCGGCCGGATAAGGGATCACGATCCGCACGGTTCGGCTCGGGAACGCGTCCTGCGCCTGTGCCATGGCGCTGATGGCCATGACGCCGATCAGCATCGTCAGCACCGAACTCAACACTCGTCTCGCGCGCATGGTGACGCTCCTGTACCGGCCGCCTTACTGCAAGGCGATATTGGCATCCTTGATGATCTGGCCCCAGTAGCGCGCCTCGTCGGCGAAGAATTCCGCTGCTTCCTCACGCGTGCTGCCGACCGGTTCCATCTGCATGGTGTTCAGGCGCTCGATGACCTGCGGGGTCTTCATGACCTCGCCGATGTCCTTGCTGATCCGGTCGGCGAGACCGAGCGGCGTACCGGGCGGCGCCACCAGCCCGAACCAGGTGATCGAGCGGTAGCCCGGATATCCCGATTCCGCGACGGTGGGGATGTCCGGCAGGATCGCGACGCGTTTCGGACTGGCGACGGCAATGATCCGGACGCGTCCCTGCTGATGCAGCGGCAGCGAGGTCGTAAGCGTGTCGAACATCATGTCGACATGTCCCGCGACGATGTCGTTCATCGCTGTGCCGAGCCCCTTGTAAGGAACGTAGACCATCTTGACGCCGGCGAGCGCCTGCAGATGCGCCGCCGAAAGATGCGCCGTGCCGCCGGGGCCGGGCAGGGCCGAGGTGATCTTGCCTTCCTTGGCCTGCGCGATCAGGTCCGCCAGATTGCCCTTGAACGAACTGCGCACGGTCAGGACGTAGGGCACTGTCGTCAGCCACGACACCGGAACCCATTTGGTGGCGTCGTAGGCCATGTCCTTGAACAGGAAGCGGTTGGTTGCGATCGGCCCCGGCGGGGCGAGCAGCATTGTGTGGCCGTCCGGCGTGGATCGCCAGACGTCGAGCGCACCGACATTGCCGGAGGCGCCCGGGACGTTTTCCGAAATGACGGTGCGGCCCCATTTGCGCGTGAGAGCATCGGCCAGCAGCCGCGACAAGACGTCGGTCCCCGAGCCCGCCGGGAACGGCACCACGAACCGGACCGTTCGCGTTGGGTAGGCATCCTGCGCATGGCTCGGCGCGACGAGCAGGACGGCGCCCAATGCCGTGAGCAGCGCAAGCCGTATGGTCCCGGTCGTCATCCCGTCTCCCGAATGAGTTGGCCGCAGCGGCCCAAGATAGTTGGCCAAGTTCGTTGAATGTTAGTGGAGGCGCCTCGCCCGCGCCAGCGAGCTACCCGCGCGCAAAGGTCGCTTGTGCCGGGGGCATGCAATGCGGGATGGTACCGCCGTCAACTTGGCCAGGGTGCAGCATTGCACAGCAAGAACGAAGCAATCGATTGGGTGGCGCGGGCGCGGGGCCTTGCGCCCATTATCGGGGCGGCGGCCGACTGCACCGAACGCGAGCGGCGCATCCCCGACGACGTCATCGCCGCGATCGATGATGCCGGCATCCTGCGGATGCTCATGCCTCATTCGCTCGGAGGTGGCGCGGCCGACATCATGACGTTCAACCGCGTGATCGAGGCGCTCGCGTCAGCCGACGCCAGCACCGCGTGGTGCCTGGCGCAGTCACTGGCGAGTTCGCATGCTGCCGGCTTCCTCGATCCGCAGATTGCGCGCGAGGTATTCGGCTCGCCGCGGGCGATCGTTGCGTGGGGGCCGCCGGGCGGCCCGACCAAGGCGCAAGTGGTCGACGGCGGCTACCGGGTGACCGGCAAATGGCGGTTCGCAAGTGGTAGCGCCAACGCCACCTGGATGGGCGGGCATTCGCAGGTCTACGAGCAGGACGGCAAGCCACGGCTCGATGCCGCCGGACGGCCGGTGATGCGGACCCTGCTGTTCCGGCCGGCGCAGGCGAAAATCCACGACACCTGGCATGTCATCGGCCTGCGCGGCACCGCGAGCAACGACTACGAAGTCACCGACTTGTTCGTGACCGAGCCGTATTCGACCTGGCGCGATCAGGCGTCCGACCGGCGAGAGGCCGGTCCGCTCTACAATATTCCGCTGCTGACGCTCTACGGCATCGGCTTCTCCGGCGTCGCGCTCGGAATTGCCGATGCAAGCCTGCGCGCCTTCATGACGCTGGCGCAGACCAAGAAACCCGGCGGCGGTCTCGGGTCGCAGCAGGTGCTGCGCGACAACGCGGTCATTCAATCCAAAGTCGCGCAGGCGACCGGCCGCCTGAGCGGCGCGCGCGCCTTGCTGCACGAAAGCCTGCGTGACATCTGGGAGGCGTCGTCGACCACCGGCACCTTCTCGCTCGAACAGCGCGCCATGCTGCGCGTCGCCATCACCGGCGCGCTGGATAACGCCCGCGCGGTCGTGGACTTCGCCTATCATTCGGCGGGCACCACCGGAATTTTCCAGGGCGGCGCGTTCGAACGTCGCTTCCGCGACATGCATACCGCCCTGGCGCAGGGACAGGCGCATCTGTCGAACTTCGAGGCGGCCGGGCAGGCGCTGTTCGGCGTCGAGCCGACGCAGCGGCTGTAGTGCAGACACCGCGTGTCGCACTGGCGACATCGACGGCTCGTTAGTACGAAAGCCAGGCGAAAACAGGGAGTGCACGATGAGCAGGATTGCATGGGGTACGCGTGTGGGCGGCTCGCCGCGGTCGCGCTGAGCCTTGCGTTAGTTCGGACATGCCGCGTTTGCTCCCGCTTAGCGCAAGGCCAAGTGCAAGAATTCACCTTCGCACTGATCGGAGACATGGTTACTCCCAGGACAAGAGCCGTGGACGGAGAACGTTTTCGCCGAGATCGGCAAGGATGCCGTCATTGCTTTTGTGGTCCATGACGGCGACCTGTCGTCGCCGCGTTACGGCATGTACGGAAGAAATGGTCCAACGCAGGCTGGCACAATTCAATGCGCTGCCGCATCCGCTGATCTATACCCCGGGCGATAACGAATGGACCGATTGCCACGATGGGCAGAACGTCAAGGGCGGCGATCCGCTCAGCGGCTTGCGAGGCTGCGCGACGTCTTTTTCCGGGCGAGCAGAGCCTCGGCAAGCGCAAGATGCCGTTCACTTCGTCAGAGCCAAAGCCGGAATATGTCGAAGTTCCGCGAAAACGTGCGATGGGATATTCGGCGGCGTAACGTTCGTCACTTTGCATATCCCCGGCAGTAACAACGGTCTCGGCCGCACGCCGGAAGGAGATGCCGAGTATGCGGATGAAACAATGCCGCCAATATGGTTTGGCTGCGGCAGGCTTTGCGCATGCCAAAGCGAGTAACAGCCGCGCGGTAATGATCATCCAGCAGGCCAATATTTTCCGAGACCTTCCCGCCGTTCCCAGGACCGGTCGAGAAACCGAGCGGCTTCACCGACACCCTGGCCTTGGTCGAAAAGGAAACCATCGCATTCCAGAAGCCGGTAGTTCTGGTTCACGGTGACAGTCATTTCTTCCGGATCGACAACCCATTCTGGCGGCGCCCACCGCGCGGGCAGATGGGCACCCCGGCGCTTGAAAATTTCCGGCGCGTGGAGACGTTCGGCTCGCCGGATCATCACTGGGTTCACGTCACGGTCGATCCGGTTGATCCCGACGTATTCACGTTCCGGCCCCGGATCGTGGCGGCCAATGTGATCAAGCGATAATCGCTATAGCGCTTCTCCGCGCATCAGCCGCGGCTGCGACGTTGCCGGGGCGACGCCTTCGCGCATGACCGCGCGGCGCAGCGGTCCGATCCGGTCGAGCAGGTAGAGCCCGAGGCCACGGGCGCCTTGTAGCGGGAGGAAATCGGACAGGAGGCTGCGGTTGAGCAGATCGACGGCAAGGCTGCGGCTTCCCACATCGGCGCGCCGCAGGTGTTCGTAGCGTGCGGTCAGTTCGTCCGATCCGACATCGCCGCCATCCCGCCGTGCCGCGACGACCAGTTCGGCGACGGTGGCGGCGTCGCGCAGGCCGAGATTGAGACCCTGGGCGCCGATCGGCGGCATCACATGCGCCGCCTCGCCGATGAGTACGATACGGTTCTGGCCAAAGCGACGCGCAATCTCGACCGCGAGCGGAAACACGCCGCGCCCGGCCTCGATGCCGACCTTGCCGAGAAGGGAATGAGACCGGCGCTCAATCTCTGCCGCGAGTTCGGCATCGGCAAGTGCGGTGAGGCGAGGGGCGTCTTCCGGGCTCACCACGCAGACCAGACTCGATCGCTGCCCGGGGAGCGGGACCAGCGTGAATGGACCGGATTCAGTGTGGAATTCGGTCGAGGTGTCGGCGTGCGGCCGCGCATGCGAGAGGTTGAACGTCAGCGCGGTCTGCGGATAGCTCCGCGATTCGGTTTCGATGCCCGCGATCGCACGGCAGAGCGAGCGGCGGCCGTCGGCGCCGATCGCCAGCCGGGCCGTCACCTGTCCGCCATTGCTCAGCGAAACGGAGACATCGCAGTCGCCGATCATGACGCTCTCGGCCTTCGCTGCAATCAATTGCAGCGCGGGAATGTCCCGGGCGCGGGCTTCGAGCGCCGCAAGCAAATGCCGGTTTTCGACGTTGTAGGCGAAGGCCGCGAGTCCGATTTCAGACGCATCGAAACAGACCTCCGGCGCACGCAGGAGCCGAGCGGTGTCGTCCACGATCCGCATGCGCCGAAGCGGCGCCGCCTGCTCGGAACAGCGCCGCCAGACGCCGAGCGTGTCGAGGGCCGTGACCGAGCTCGCAAGCAGCGCTGTCGTACGGTTGTCATGAGCGGCCGACGACATGGCGACCATGGCCGTTTCGACGCCCGCCGCCGCGAGCGCAATCGCGGCGGTCAGTCCTGCTGGACCGCCGCCGACCACGACGACTTCGGCTATAATGTGATTCATGGTCTTCCAGTCACGGACTTGACCGTCGGGGTCTTCTCACACTTCGAATAGCAGTTAGCCGTACTCGCTGGCAAAGGAGCCCAAGGAGTCCAATGTGCCGTCGCTGATCGCCGCCCGCGCCTTTGCCATCCATATCTTCACCGCCGCCGGTGCGGCGCTCGGTTTCGCGGCGCTGCTGGCCGCGGTTGAACGGCGCTGGACGGTGATGTTCTGGTGCCTCGGCGCCGCGCTATTGGTCGATGGCATCGACGGGACACTCGCGCGCAAATTCCGCGTTGCCGACGTGCTGCCGCGCTGGTCAGGCGACGTGCTCGATCTGGTGGTCGACTTCGTGACCTACGTGTTCGTGCCGGCTTACGCTATCACCGCCAGCGGGCTCCTGCCGCCGCTGCTGGCGATCCCGGCGGGAATGATGATCGTGGTCACCAGCGCGCTTTATTTTGCCGACCGCGACATGAAGACCGCCGATAACTACTTTCGCGGGTTCCCCGCGCTGTGGAACGCCGCGGCCTTCTATTTGTTTGTCTTGAAGCCGGCGCCATGGCTCACGGCGACGGCGGTCGTTGTTTTGGCGATATTGACCTTCGTGCCGTTCAAGTTCCTACATCCGTTCCGGGTGACGCGCTTGAGAACAGCGACGCTCGTTGCGCTCGTGCTGTGGAGCGTTTTGGGAGCTGCTGCACTGTTGTACGATCTCGACCCGAGCCCGTGGATCGCAAACGGCCTAGTCATCATCGGGCTCTATTTTTTTGCCGTCGGCTTGGCCGACCCATGGATGAGCGATGATCGATCTGCTGCTTGATCCCAATGCCTGGGCGGCGTTGCTCGCGCTCAGCGCGCTCGAGATCGTTCTCGGCATCGACAACGTCATCTTCATCTCGGTCATGGTCTCGCGCCTGCCGGCGGCGCAGGCCAAACGCGCCCGCCAGATCGGCCTGGCGCTGGCGTTCGTGTTCCGCATCGTGCTGCTGTTCACGCTGACCTGGATGATGCGGCTGACCGCGCCGCTCGTGACCGTATTCGGGATGGGCATCTCAGGCCGCGACATCATCCTGATCGGCGGCGGACTGTTCCTCATCGGCAAGGCGACGCATGAAATGCATGCGGAGATCGAGGCGCGCGACGATCCTGAGTCCGGCGACGACGCAACGCAAGGCAGCGCGTTCCTGTGGGTGGTCATGCAGCTTGCGCTGGTCGACCTCGTCTTCTCGCTGGATTCCATCATCACCGCCATCGGTATGGCGCAGGAGATCGAGATCATGATCGCCGCCGTGGTGATCGCGATGATCGTCATGTACGCCGCGTCCGGTCCGGTCTCGCGCTTCGTGGCCGACCACCCGACCACCAAGATGCTGGCGCTCGCCTTCCTGGTGCTGATCGGCGTGGCGCTGGTGGCGGACGGCTTCGATGTCCACATCCCGCGCGGCTACATCTACTTCGCGATGGCGTTCGCGGCGGCGGTGGAAGTCGTCAACGTGATCGCCGGCCGCAATCGCAAGAAACGCCAGACGCTGCGGTCCCGCGGCCGGCAATAAGGGGCGGCCGGGACCCCCTGCGGGGTGCTTGCGTCGGCGCTATCCGCACTTATGATCGCGCCGGGACCAGCCCTTGGCCGGCTGGCATTTCCGCCAATTTTGAAAGGGATCGACGATGGTCGCAGCAGTGCGCGTACACAAACATGGCGGGCCGGAGGTTCTGACCTACGAGGATGTCCAGGTGCCGGCGCCCGGGCCTGGGCAGGCCCGGGTGAAGAACCACGCCTGCGGCCTCAATTACATCGACACTTATTTCCGCTCCGGGCTTTATCCGGCGGCAGGCGGGCTGCCGTTTGTCGCCGGCAATGAGGGCGCAGGCGAGGTGGTCGCCATCGGCCCTGGGGTGACTGACGTGAAGGTCGGCGACCGCGTCGGCTACACCTCGGCGCTCGGGAGCTACGCAGCCGAGCGCATCATGCCGGCCGACCGCCTCGTGAAGCTGCCCGACAACATCAGCTACGAGCAGGCCGCCGGGATGATGCTCAAGGGCATGACGGTCGAATACCTGATGCACCGGACGTTCAAGGTGCAGAAGGGCATGAACGTGCTCATCCATGCCGCCGCCGGCGGCATCGGCCTGATCGCCTGCCAATGGGCGAACTATCTCGGCGCCAATGTGATCGGCACCGTCGGCTCCAAGGACAAGGCGGCGCTCGCCAAGGCCAATGGCTGTCACCACACCATCCTCTATCGCGAGGAGGACTTCCCGACCAAGGTTAAGGAGATCACCGGGGGCAAGCTGTGCGAAGTCGTCTATGACGGCGTCGGCAAGGCGACCTTTCCCGCCTCGCTCGACTGCATCAAACCGCTCGGCATGTTCGCGAGCTTCGGCAATGCGTCCGGTTCGATCGAGGCCTTCAACATCAACCTGCTGCAGGCCAAGGGCTCGTTGTTCTGCACGCGGCCGACGCTCAACACTTACGCCGCCAAGCGCGAAGATTTGCTGTCGATCGCCAACAACCTGTTCAGCGTCGTCGGCAGCGGCAAGGTGAAAGATTCCGGTTAACCAGACCTACGCGCTCAAGGATACGCGCAAGGCGCATGAGGACCTGGAAGCCCGCAAGACCACGGGCTCGACGGTGCTCGTTCCCTGATGCGGCACCTTAACTTTCGGTAAGCCTGGGTTGGTGCCGCAAGCGCGACACAATCCGGGCTCACGGCTGCTGGAAAGCGGGATTGAATCGATCATTTTCGACTATGATGATGGCGCGAGGCCCGAACGCCGGCCATCCGAACAAATGGAGAGTTTTGAATGAAACTCGGTGTCTTCACAGCATCAACCTTGATTGGCGTTGTTTCGCTAGCCTCCGCGTCCTTTGCGCAGGGCGACGTGGGCGCAACGCTCAGCAGGGCGCCGCAATCGGATGCGGCTAGCATTAGCTTGAGCAGGGCGCCGACGCCCGGCACCGCGCCGGAGCTTCAATCTGCCAGGCCGCCGGCGGGCTTTTTGCCACAGACGTCATCGGGCTCGGCGAGAAACTATGCGGGCGAGGTGTCGAACACTCCGGCTGCCAGCCGCGATATTCGCAACGATTTGCGGCGCCAATAGACGTTACGTTGACGTCGTGCGCTCCTGAAAGAGCCGACGGGTCTTTAGATCGCCGTCTCGGACGTTTCGAAGAAAATTTGTACGCCCCCTTGTGCAAGCAAGGGGGCGTACACGCATGAGATCGAGCGCTGATGCAGTCTAGTTCAGCGTCATGTTGAAGGCTGGGGCGGTCGCGGGAACATCGATCTTGAAGAACGGCGCAGCGAATTCGTCTTGTCCGCATTGTCGCGGGCTGCCGTCCCAGGTGTAGTCGAAGCCGCCGTTCAAATTTACGCACAAATCGACGCCGGTTTTTTGATCGCCCCAAAATTCGCCCTTTGGCGATCTGCCATAGGCCCATACTGCGGGGCGCGCGAATGTGCCGATCTGGACGCACTGTCCTTGCGGAACTTGCGCCCAACCCTGGGCACGAAATTGCTGTCCAGCGGCGCCTGCAACGGCGACGAATATCACTGGATTATCATTCGACTTGTTGCAGAAGTTCAGGACGAATGTCGGAGACGCCGCCCCACCACCCGGGCTGCCGCCACCGGGACCCGGACCGGCGGGCCCAGGGCTAGGTGCCGAAGGTCCGCCTGGGCCAGCGCCCGGACCTCCCGGGCCGCCCGGAGCGCCACCACCACCGCCGGGGGAGCCGCCCGGTCTGGGCGGTTGAGCAAGAGCTGCTCCCACAAGAACCACGCTGGCGAGGCATGTGCACAGCCACGCGCCCGCTCTGAACTGGCTTGAAATGAGCTTCATGGGAGTTCCTCTACAAGTTACCAAGGTGCGAATATTGAGTTTGTTTTGCTGCGTTGACAACCCATCGGCCGCCGTTTGGCGGCCGGCTTTTCATCATTTCGGGCTTGCCGGCGCGGGTCCTGGGTTGCCCGGCCTGGGACTGCTGCGCGGTCCGAATGCCGGAGGCGGAGCGATTTCGGACCCGTCTTCGTTTCGCAGCCATTCCGTTGCCCGCACTTTCTTCATGCGCTCCTGATCGACATGCGGCAGCACAAAGTGTGCGAATGAATTCTTTACATGAAGGTATTCCCTGGGACACTTGGCACGCCGGTTGGTAGGGAGAAGTTGCTCAAAGTCCGCGAACGTTTTCGTTTTCTCGACAAGGTCGCTGCCCAGCGCGATGCACAGGGCGTTATAAAAGCGCTGGGCATCCGTGCCATGCTCGTCCGAGTAGTCTTCAAACTGACGATTGCTGCGCTTTCTCTGTCTCGTCAGTTCCGCACGCCCGCCAGACAAACGCCGTTCCCGTCAGGACCCGCCGGGCCGACGTCGGTCCGAACTGAAGCGAGACGTAGGCCGCAATGGCATCGGCTGCATCCTCTTCGCGACCGAAGATCGGGATATCCAGCAAATAAAAAATTGCGTGACCGGTTTCGTGGAGGAGGGTGTTCACGAACCCGCCGACGATAGCATCCTCTCTCCGGAAGCCCGGCAGGACCTCGGTCTCGACGACCTGCCGCTGCACCTCGGCGACAAGTTCGTAGCAATACGTGATCTTGCCCGCATTGTGAAACGCATTGACGACGCCGCAGTCCTCGAGCGCGACATTGAGGGCGCGCTTCAGCTGCAACGGTGACATGAACTCCTTGTACTGCTCGAGGACCTGGCGGGTTTTCAATCGCTCGTAGATCCGTCTATGCGTCGGGTTGGCCGGCTCTTTGTAAGTGATCTGCACGCCGGTAACGCCCTGCAGGACCGGAGGCTGGGCCAAGGCCGGCTGGCTCACGACCGCGGCAAGCAGCACAAGCACCCAAGCTGATTGGATGGCGCAACGATGAAGGCTCATAGACGTTCCATTTCACTTCAAAACGGGATGATGCCTTGCGGACAATGCAAAAACCCGGACGCGCCCTCCAGCCGAATTTTCCATGAAATCCGGGGGCAGGCAAACGAAAAGCCATCGGAATGGGGCAGGACCAAAGGACCGGTCAGAGCAATCTTTCGAGGCGGCTGATGAGGTCCGGCGGAAGGGCCGCGCCGGGCGGCAGCCGCGACACGCCGATCACCTCGATCGGGGCGGCGAAACGGGCGATGGCCGCAACCGTGTCGTCGACACTGGCGCCGGGAACGGCGCTCTCACTCACCACCACGCCGGCGATGTCGAGGTTGCGTTGCGCCAGCACGTGCAGCGCCGTCAGCGTATGGCTGATGGTGCCGAGATAACTTCCCGCGACCAGCAGCACCGGGACGCGCAAGGCCGACATCCAATCGAGCACGGTGTGGGTTAGATCGAGGGGCACCATGATCCCGCCAACGCCCTCAATGAAGATCGTGCCGCGGCCGTAAGCGACATTGCGTGAGAACTCCGCAAGCGCGCTGAAATCGATGGCGCGCCCTTCGGCCTTGGCGGCAAGATCCGGAGACAACGGCGCCGCGAAGCGCCAGGGCGCGATGCGGTCGATTTCCTCGATCGTCGCCGCACGTCCGAGAGCCGCCAGCAACACGCCCGGATCGCTGCTGGCAATGTTCGCCGGATCGAAGCCGCTGACCACCGGCTTGAACGCGTCGACTGTCTTGCCGGCGTTTCGCAGATGGCGGACCAGCGCTGCGGTGATGAAGGTCTTTCCAACATCGGTCCCGGTCCCGGTGACGAAGACGCCGGCCACAGCTCAGCGCTCCAGAATGCGCTGGCGCACGATGGCGGCAAGGCGCTCGATCTCGGCGTCGGGATGGCCGGCCGAAAAGGTGAATCGCAGCCGTGCAGTCCCCGCCGGCACAGTCGGGGGCCGGATCGCGATGACCAGGAAGCCTTCGGCTTCGAGCAGCTCCGACGCCTTGAGCGCCGCCCCGGCCTCACCGATCACCAGCGGTACGATCGGGCTCGTCGCCTCCGGCAAATTGAGCAGGCGCGTGAAAGTCCGCGCCTTGGCGAGCGGCAGCGCCGCGTAGCCAGGATCGTGTTCGATCAGATCGAGCGCCGCGATCGCGGCCGCGACGGTCGCGGGCGGCAGGCCGGTCGAATAGACCAACGTGCGCGCGCGGTTGTGGATGAGATCGATCACCGCGGCCGAGGCACACAGATAGCCGCCGTAGCCCCCGATCGCCTTCGACAGCGTGCCCATCTGCAGCGGCACCTCTATGTCGACGCCATGCGCAAAGGTCGAGCCGCGGCCGCCGCCGACCACGCCGATGCCGTGCGCATCGTCGGTCATCAGCCAGGCGTCGTGACGGTTCGCAAGCGCGGCAAGTTCCGGCAGCGGCGCAAGATCGCCGTCCATGGAGAACACGCCGTCGGTCGCGATCAGCGCGCGCGGGTGCCGGCCACGGTGCTCTGCAAGCAGCGCCTCGACATGCGCCACATCCGAATGCCGGAACGGCAGGACCGTAGCGCGGGACAGCCGCGCGCCGGCCCACAGGCAGGCATGCGCCAGTTCGTCGATCAGCACGAGATCGTCACGGCCGATCAGCGCCGGAATGATGCCGCTGTTGGCGAGATAGCCCGACCCGAACACGCAGGCCGCCTCGGTACCCTTAAGCCGGGCGAGGCGGCGTTCAAGCGCGGCGAACAGCGGATGGTTGCCGGTCACCAGCCGGGAGGCGCCGCTGCCGACGCCGTAGCGTTGCGTCGCCTCGATGGCGGCCGCCTTGAGGGCCGGGTGGTGAGACAGCGCCAGATAATCGTTGCAGCAGAACGACAGCAGCCGCCGGCCGTTGCGGTCGACCCAGATGCCGTCCAGCCGGTCGGTCTCGGCCAGCACGCGATGCAGGCTGGCGCGATCGAGCTCGGAGAGTTTCGTCGCTGCGAAGTCTTCCAGTGACCGCATTCAAGGTGACCGTTGCTGCTACAGGGCAAAATGGCGTTTAACACGACTGAATGGAAGCTGAATGGAAGCTTGAATGACGGGCGATTCCACGCGACCCGGCTGGCTTGAGGCCGGGCTCGACCACATCTGGCGGCCCTATGAGCAGATGAAGACCGCGCGGCCGCCGCTGCCGGTCGTCCGCACGGACGGCTGCCGCATCGTGCTCGCCGACGGACGTGAGCTGATCGACGGCATCGCCTCGTGGTGGACCGCCTGCCACGGCTACAACCACCCCCACATCCGCGCGGCCGTCGAACGGCAGCTCGCGACCATGCCGCATGTGATGTTCGGCGGGCTGGTGCACGAGCAGGCGCTGACGCTGGCGCGTCGGCTTGCGGCCCTGCTGCCGGGCGATCTCGACCGCGTGTTCTTCTCCGAGTCCGGCTCGGTGGCGGTCGAGGTCGCGATGAAGATGGCGGTGCAGTACTGGCTCAACCGGGGCGTCGGCGGCCGCAGCAAGTTCATCGCCTTCAAGGGCGCCTATCACGGCGACACCGTCAGGCGCGATGGCCGTGAGCGACGACGCCGGCATGCACGGCACGTTTCGCGGCCTTCTGCCCGACGCATCTCCTGGCGTCGAACTGCCAACCGACGAGGCGCGCGCCGCCGCGCTGTCGCAGCTTCTGGAGCGCCACGCCGGCGAGATCGCCGGCATCATCGTCGAGCCGCTGGTGCAGGGGGCGGGCGGCATGTTGTTCCACGATGCGGCCGTCCTGAACCGCCTGCGGCAACTCTCAGATCGCCACGATCTCCTGCTGATCTTCGACGAGATCTTCACCGGCTTCGGCCGCACCGGGACGATGTTCGCCTGCGAGCAGGCTGGTGTCGTTCCCGACATCATCACCGTCGGCAAGGCGCTCACCGGCGGAACGCTGCCACTGGCCGCCACCATCGCGCGGCGCAAGGTCTTCGACGCCTTCTGGTCGGACGATCCCAAGCAAGCGCTGATGCACGGGCCGACCTTCATGGCCAATGCGCTCGCCTGCGCCGCCGCCAATGCCTCGCTCGATCTGTTCGAGCGCGAGCCGCGGCTTGAGCAGGTCAGGCAAATTTCGGCGGCGTTGAGCAAAGGCCTTGCGCCGTGCCGCGGGATGCCCGGCGTCAAGGACGTGCGCGTGGTGGGCGCAATCGGCGTGGTCGAGATGGAACGGATCGTGGAACTCGACGCGATGCGCGCGCGTTTCCTGGAGGAGGGCGTCCTCATCCGTCCGTTCGGCAATGTCGTCTATCTCACGCCGAGCTTCACGATCGAGCCGGATGAGCTGTCGAAACTGACGGATGCGGTCGCAAAGGTGATCCGATGATCCGGAAGCTCAAATCGGGCGGTTATCGCCTCTATTCGCGCAAGAAGAATCCGAAGACCGGACGGCGCCGCAACCTCGGCACCTTCGCCAGCCGGAAGGCCGCCGAGAAGCACGAGCGTGCGGTGCAGTATTTCAAGCGCGGCGGCTAGAACCCGACCGCCGTTCCGTGCAGGTCGTATTCCTCGGCCCGCTCGATCTTCACCGTGGCGATCTCGCCGACGCGCAGCGGGCGGCGGCTCGCGACATAGACCGCGCCGTCGATCTCGGGTGCGTCGCCCTTGCTGCGGCCTTTGGCGACCGTCGGCCCGACCTCGTCGATGATCACTTGCTGGCGCGTGCCGACCTTGCGCTTGAGACGGCGTTTCGAGATCGCCTGCTGGTGCGCCATGAAGCGGTTCCAGCGATCCTCCTTGACGTCGTCGGGAACGAGCGCCGCGAGATCGTTGGCGGCCGCGCCTCGCACCGGCTCATAGCGAAAGCATCCGACGCGATCGAGCTGGGCCTCGTCGAGCCAGTCGAGCAGCATCGTAAAATCGTCCTCGGTTTCGCCCGGGAAGCCGACGATGAAGGTCGAGCGCAGCGTCAGATCGGGGCAGATCTCGCGCCAGCGTCGGATGCGGTCGAGCGTCTTTTCCTGCGCCGCCGGACGCTTCATGCGGCGGAGCACGTCGGGGCTCGCGTGCTGGAACGGGATGTCGAGATAAGGCAGCACGCCGCCGTTGACTCTCCGCCATCAGCGGGATGACCTCGTCGACATGCGGATAAGGGTAGACGTAGTGCAGCCGCACCCAGACGCCGAGCGTGCCGAGCTCGCGCGCGAGATCGAGGAATTTGGCGCGTACCTCGCGGTCCTTCCAGCGGCTCGCGGCGTATTTGATATCGACGCCGTAGGCCGACGTGTCCTGCGAGATGACGAGCAGCTCCTTCACGCCGGCGGTGACCAGCCGCTCGGCTTCGCGCAACACGTCGGCGGCCGGCCGCGAGACCAGATCGCCGCGCAGTTTCGGAATGATGCAGAAGCTGCAGCGATTGTTGCAGCCCTCGGAAATCTTGAGATAAGCGTAGTGCCGCGGCGTGAGCTTGATGCCCTCGGGCGGGACCAGATCGAGGAACGGATCGTGCCGCGGCGGCGACGCGCGGTGCACCGCCTCGAGCACGCTCTCATATTGCTGAGGGCCGGTGATCGCCAGTACGTTGGGGAAGCGCTCGGTGATCTTCTCCGGCTCGGCACCCATGCAGCCGGTGACGATCACCTTGCCGTTCTCGGCGAGCGCGGTCCCGATCGCGTCGAGCGATTCAGCCTGCGCACTTTCGAGGAAGCCGCAGGTATTCACGATGGCAAGGTCGGCGCCCTCGTGCTGACGGGTCAGCTCATAGCCCTCGGCACGCAGCCGCGTGATGATACGCTCGGAATCGACCAGCGCCTTGGGGCAGCCGAGCGACACGAAGCTTACTTTCGGGGCGCGCAGGTCAGTCATGGGGCGGGGCGGCTCATGGTCCGGGAGAGCTAGTGCCCCAGCCGGAAAAATGCAAGAAATCCCGGGCGGTTGTCTCAATTGCTGCGGAATAAGATGAAAGCGCTCCTGTTTCCGTTCGGGCCGACGGAGTCGTCGGCACAACTCCCCAAGGACTTCCCGGAACTCGACTGGACGATCGTCGCGTCGCCCGAGGATGTGGCCCGTGCCGTGCCCGGCGCGGCGATCTATGTGACCAGCAACCGGACCTGCAGCCCAGCGACCGGCGAGGCGCTGCGCCGCTACGGCAATGCGCTGCGCTGGCTGCATTTCACGTCGGCCGGGATCGACAATGGGATTGCCATGGGCATCCCCGACGGCCTGATCGTCACCAATTCGGCCGGCGTCAGGGCCGGCAACGTGTCCGAGCATGCGCTGCTGCTGCTGCTCGCGCTGACGCGTCGGCTTTCGAGTCTGATGGCGTGCCAGCGCGCCCACGACTGGCTGCGTGCCGAGATGACCAGGCAGATCACCTCGCTCGAAGATGCCGTCGTGTGCGTCATCGGCCGCGGGCCGATCGGGCGGGAGCTCGCGCGCAAGCTCAAGGCCGTGAACGCGCGTCCGATCGCGGTGTCGCGCACGCCGGACCCGGACGATGTGGTCGAGCAGGTGTTCCCGCGCGAGCGTCTGCATGAGGCGCTGGCGATCGCCGATGCGGTCGCGATCTGCACCAGCGGCGACGAGGCGAGCCATCATATGTTCGGAGCGGCGGAGTTCGCGGCGATGAAGCCCGGCGCCGTCATCGTCAATGTCGCCCGCGGCAGCATCATCGACGAGGCCGCGCTTACCGTTGCGCTCAAACAAAGCCGGATCGCCGGCGCCGGCCTCGACGTCGCCGAGACCGAGCCGATGGCTCCCGGCAATCCGCTCTGGGATTTGCCGAATGTCATCATCTCACCCCACGTCGCAGGGCAGGGCTCTTCGGGTTATCCGCAGCAGCGCAAGTTGTTCGGTGACAACCTCGCGCGCTTCAAGGCAGGCAAGCCGATGCTCAACGAATGCAAGCTGCCGGCTCGGGCCTGACGGCGAGAGGAGCGTTCAATGACTCTGATCATCAATAATCACGATGTCGAACAGGTCCTCACCATGGAGGACACGATCGACGCGCTGGAGGAAGCCTACCTCCAGCTCGCCGCCAAGGAAGCGGTCTGCCGCCCCCGCATCGACATCCGGATTCCGACCAGCGACCCGAGCAAGAATTACCAATGGGGCACGATGGAGGGCGGCTCGACCGCCGGCTATTTCGCCATCCGGATGAAGTCCGACATCATCTATGAGAGCGAATACAACGGCGTCCTCACGCAAGAGAAATATTGCACGCGGCCGGGACTGTTCTGCGGCCTGATCCTGCTCACCTCGATCGAGAACGGCGAGCCGCTGGCCTTCATCAATGACGGCCATCTGCAGCACATGCGGGTGGGCGCCGACGGCGGCATCGGCGTCAAATACATGGCGAACGAGGAAGCCGAAGTGGTCGGGATGCTCGGCTCGGGCGGCATGGCGCGCACGCATATGCAGGCCTTCACCCGCGTGCGGACCATCAAGAAGCTCCAGGTGTTCAGCCCCACGAAGGAGAACCGCGACAAGTTCGCGCGCGAGATGGCGGCGACCTACAACATCGAAGTTCAGGTCTGCGACAGGCCGGAGGATGTCTACAAGGGCGCGCACATCGTCGCTGCGCTGACCAATTCTGCGCTCGAGGTCACCGACGGAAACTTGCTTGAGAAGGGCGCGCATATCGTCGTGGTCGGCGGCACCGGACGCCCGGACGATGCGAGCCTCCGCAAGGTCGACCGGTATCTCCGTTTCGGCGACACGCCGGCGCCGGTCGGCCATCCCGAGCTAGCTACCGACGCTGAACACATCGGCTACGAGGCGCGGCCGCTCGCGGGGAAACACGGCGATGGCCGCCGCAGCCGCCGCAAGCACGGCAACGCGCTGCCGGACCGGCGTGTGACACTTGCCGATCTCGTGCAGGGCAGGGCAAAGGGCCGCACCTCCGCCGACCAGATCACCTATTCCGAGCGCGGCAACCTGCAGGGCGCGCAGTTCTTCGCGGTCGCCGGCAAGGTCTACGAAGCGGCGCGGCGGGCCGGCCTCGGTCGCGAGATTCCGACCGAATGGTTCCTCCAAGACATCCGCAACTAAGACATCTGCAACTGACCAGCATCCGCAGTTGATCGTGCGTCATCGCGGAATTCTGCGGGGCCGGAGACGCGCGCCTAGTGTGACATCAGTTGAGCGGATGCGCTCATAACAAAATGTCTGCATTCCCATCGTTGCGGGAATGAGTTGCGGAGGAAATGATGCGATTGCTGACGTCAACTGCGTTGTTGTTTTTGCTGTCTCTCCACGCGGCGCCCGCCGCGGCGCAGGACGTCGCATCCTTCTACAAGGGCAAGACCGTTCGGATCGTCGTCGGCTTCTCCTCGGGCGGCGGCTACGATCACTATGCGCGCGTGCTCACGCGGCACATCGGCCGTCACATCCCCGGCAATCCAAACGTCATCGTGCAGAACATGCCGGGCGCCGCGAGCCTCAATTCGGTGAAGTACACCTCCGCCGCCGCGCCGGCCGACGGCACCTTCATCAACGCGTTCAATCCCGGACTGATCACGCAATCGCTGACGGTGCCGCAGAAGGTCGGCATCAACTTCCTCGACTTCGGTTGGGTCGGCAACATCAGCGAAGACTTCCGCATCTGCCACACCTGGAACGGCACCGGCATCAAGACCTGGGAGCAATTGCTGGCGCGGCCGAAGGTAACGATGGGCAACACCGGGATCGGCACCTCGGCCTATATCGACAACCGTATCCTCAGCGACCTGTTCGGCGTGAAGCTGCAGCAAGTGATGGGCTACCCCGGCAGCGCCGAGAAGCGCATCGCGATCGAGCGCGGCGAGCTCGACGGCGACTGCGGCTCGTGGACGAGCCTGCCGGACGAATGGCTGCGCGACCAGAAGATCACCATCCACATCCGCTATTCGCGCACGCTGGTCCCCGGCATGCCGGCGAGCGCGCTGGTCGCCCGCGACGCGCTGACCGATCCGAAGAAGCGGCTGACCTTCGATCTGCTCACCGCCTCGGCGCTGATCGGGCGTCCCTATATCGTCCCGAAGACGGTGCCGGCGGACCGGTTGGCGGCGTTGCGGACGGCGTTCGACGCCACCATGAAGGATCCGGAATTCATCGCCGACGCCACCAAGCAACGGCTGATCGTGACGGCGATGACCGGCACGGAGGTCGAGGGCTTCCTCAAGGAGCTCTACAAGACGCCGCCCGATGTCGTCACGGCGGCGCGGACGATTTCGGGCGAGTAGACCCCGCAGCGGCGTTGGCGGACACCACAAAATATCTCGTCATGCCCGGCTGCTTGATGAACCCGAACGTGCGCTCGTCGTGGCTTAACGATCGTCGTTAAGGTTTCAAATTCATCATGCGGTGACGCTCCGGTGGCGGCGGTCCATCGGCAGACATAGCATCTGCCGTCCGGGCTGGAGCGGCCGGTGAGGAGTTCGCTCAAGCCCTTGCCGGAACTGTCCCTCGTTGATGACAGTTCGATCTGAAGGGATCGCGATGTTGTATCAATGCATTGCTTTTGCCGTGCTATCGCCAGCTATCGTCGCCACCGTAGCGATTTGGCACTACCACAGCATGGTGCGCCGGCCAGGGACCCCTGTTCAGCACGCAGTGGCGCGTAGCACGCGCGGCGTTCCCGTTCGTACCAAAATGCAATTCGAGCCTGAGCAATACGTCGATAGAAACTAACTAGCAGGCGCACCGCTGTGAGCCCGCTCGCCATGCTTTTTCGAGTCCTTTCCTGCGCATAGCCCGATCCTACAGGTTGGCGAACCAAGATCGGCTACTATCCCTAGCGGCTTCCGGTTCGTCGCCCCGTAGTATTTGCGTATCGCCGACAGTTTCCACGCAGCGCCAGACAATTTGGCTGCGCCAAGCGCCTGGCGGTGCTATTGTGTGGACTGATGTAGAAGGGCGTTTGCAGCGAGAGTGAGTAAAATGAGCGTCGTGTTTTTGAAGGATAGTCCGTCGTTTGCGCAGGATGAAATCGCGGATTTGGCTCGTGCCGTCGATAGCGTCTGCGAAGTCCTTGAAATCTCTCCGGAGGATGCGCCGGCGCTCAAGTCGATCGCCTTGCGTGTGGTGAAGCATGCCAGTGAGGGCGAGCGCGACCCCGAGGTATTGGCCGAGCAGGTGATCAGCGAGATGCGGCCCGTCAAAGCTTGACCGTGCAACGCCTTCAGCGGCGCGCCTGGGCGGCTTGATGGCGGCGCCAATCACGCCGCCGCCAAGACGCCGCCAAGCCTAAGCGCGCGCGTGCTGCCTGCGTCCTGGCCGATGCGGAAAGACAGAAGGCCGCCGACGAACTTGCCCAGAACATCCGTCAGGCAACGGGCATGGGCGCGACGGCTGTGACGTCCGCCGGCGCGCAGTGGAAGGGGCGACAGCGTTCACCGCCGTCAGCCTGGTGTGCGGCCTCGATGGTCTGAAAACACGCCCAGCTGGGTGCGATTAGGATGCGCGGCCTGGTCGAAACCGTCGTCTGAGCTCAACCTTTTGAACCTTCCCCGTTCGCGCTTCGTACGGCCCATTACCTTTTTTGGACAAACTTTTTGTTTTCGTTCGCAATACTGTTCGTCCGCGCCGCGTTGTGGCATTGAGAGTGCGGCCACTCTGACGGGTTTCCCGGGCTCGGCAACCAAGTCCATTTTGAAGATGCATTCGCTTCGCGCGAGGTTGGACCAACGCTGCGTCACCTCGAGTTCGAATTCGATTGTTTCGAATTTTTCAAGGGCTCGCTTTTCGTTGTGAACGAGCGCCTTGAAGATCTCTCGCCAAAGCTCGAACGAAAAATCTATGTCTGCCGATTGATCTTTTGTTTCGATCGACTGGCGGCCGGCGCTGCCATTGGCAGCTTCAGATCGATCTGCAATCAACTTGCTCGCTCGAACACCCGACACGGAACACTCCCACTGAGCTTTGCGTAAAACACGCCTCACCGTGGTGGAAATGGTGCACCGTTTGGGCGGAAACTGCTAGCGAACGATGTGTTTCATGAGGTTGCAGTTAACGCATGGAGCGGCAGAGCCAATTGTGTCCATCCTCGATGAACAGAATCGTCATTGCGGAATTCGCGGACCGAATTTACTCCGGATAGCGGGGCTTTATTCCCAAACATGACGCTCCTGTTCATCCTTGACCCCGGTTCGGGTGCGAGTTGGATGGTCCGTTGCCACAATCCTCGACTTTGCCCGGGCGAGAGTTCTCATTGAGTAATGCGTTTTTTGCAGGGCCCGCTGATGCAAAGCGGATACAGCCCAACGCTAAAATGCACGCGAGGCGTGCGCGCTAACGGTGCCGCACCGATTTTGCGGGCCAGCCTTTCCTCTTGATTCGCACCGATGCACGAGAATATTCCTGCGCTTTTTTGGCTCGGGCGGAGCATTCCTCGGGGTACATGCGAGAAGGTTTCGCCGCCGCTATTGCTGCTGCGGGTCTCGCTAAAACACGTCGCATCATCGGGCTGGCATGGTCGAGTAACGCGCGGTGAAAGGGAGTACCCGATGAATCGGCACACGGTGCACGCCGGGTAATTTTCGGTGGCAATCCGCTGGGAATTTCTGCTTTTGTTCGCCGCAGTCGCTTGTTAAGTGAATGACGTTCCTATCCATGGAAGGGTGGCCGAGTGGTTTAAGGCACCGGTCTTGAAAACCGGCAGAGGTTCACGCCTCTCGTGGGTTCGAATCCCACCCCTTCCGCCAGAATACTTTCCGTGGACTTCCGCGGTCGAGGACGAGACGGAGGCCGCATACCGGCGCCCAGCGAGTATCACCAAAGAAATCGCACTGACTAAAATCTCTAAGAGAATTTAGTCAGTATCGACCGAGCGGCAAAGTTGCAGCTTGAGATTTGTCGCTGGCGTGGCCGCTGACGCGCATTCTTCCGGCTGCTGTCCGGTGCCTCAAAAAGCAAACGTCCCGCCGTAGCGGGCCGGATGGTGCACGGCGGGGTTCAACGGGCCGATGAGGAGACTACCCAGGCGGCGCAAGCTGGCTCGGGGCTCGGGTTTGACCATCCCGGATAAATCATAATCCTCTGTTTGGCGATGGTCCCAACTTATTGCGGCCTCATCGGGGAACGAGATTGCGGTGGGGGCCTGCGATAGCAGCAGCGAGTTGTCCGGTGGGACCGGGGTGGTTGGACTGGCACTCAGCGCGCTTCGCGGCCCCCGTCACTTATTGCGAAGCCAGCAGCCTCAGCCACGCTTTCCAGTTTCGCTCTATCGGAGGCGATAAAATACACCAAGGACAACCTAAAACCCTGTCGCGTACCCTACTTACGCTTGAGCGCCCGCAAGATCGCAGTCAGGAAGCCGCCGACGGCAAGCGCGGCGATACCGGAGATGATCGAGCCGATTGCGATATAGATCATACCGACACCGAAAACGACGGTCTTGCTGCCCGACATGATCCCAAGCAATCCCGCATAGATCGAGACCAAGCCGTAGATCAGCATCACCGTTGTCGGTGCGTAGTAGAGAAGCGCTGCAAGTATGAGCGGCGCAACAAGCATCGCGGAGCTTCCCACGGGTGCCATTGAATGAATTGGATTGCCGCGTTCACCGCCTCTCCCCGCCGATCAGACGTCCCTGCGTTCAAGTCATGACTTTCATGCCGGCGACTTGGGGCTGGTGCAATTGGAAGCGAACAGCATAATGAATTGGAACTTAAGGAGGATAGATAGGGGGGCAAACAGACGGCGGTCATGGATAGGCCGTCAATGCAATTTTTTGGACAAGAAAGGCTAGGCGGGGGACTTCAAACAGTACATCAGACCACGGCTCTATCTACTGGGCAATAGATTTTCCAGGCAGACTTGGCGTCGCGCCCTCCGCGACGCGCGCAATCTGCGGCACCTCGGCCAGCACGGTCGGGGGGTACAATGAATGGAGTAAGTAGGGGAGGGTGAATTGCAGCGAACATTAACCGGTTTCTGTACAAGTCTGGCATTGGCAGCTTCTGTGATGGGCTGCGAGGTGAAGGCGAAAGATCTGGGCTGATGGGCGAGTGTTGATGCGAAAAACGGTCCGCGCGATCTCGACACTTATCGAATGCGCTGTGGTTTTTTTATTGCGATTATCTTCATTGCCGGCGGTGTGCTTGCCGAACCGATGGAGTTCGTCGTCAACGGTCAGAAGGAGAACCGCGCTAGTTGAACGATCTCCGGGGGCGGAGCCGCAGCCCACAATCATCATGTTGCATGGGTCCGGCGGTGAGGCATCCGCGATAGAAAAAGAATCAGGACTTTCCAAGCTTGCCGCTCAGGAAGGATTTGTCGCCGTTTTCCCGCAAGCAGTGCGTGGACCGGCGGGGCCTCAATGGAATTTCTTTCCGCCCGACCAGAGGGCGGATTGGGGAGCGACCGCGGATGATGCCGGCTTTCTAAAAACGCTTGTCGCCGAATTGGTGCGCCTGCGCATTTCAGATCCGGATCGTGTTTATCTTGCGGGCTTTTCGCTCGGCGGCTTTATGGCGTTGCGAATGATTTGCATGGAGACCGAACAATTTGCCGGGGTGGCATTATTGGCCACGGCAATGCCGAACGTGTTGGGCGCCCGATGCCAGCCGACAAAGCCCGTTGCCTTATTCTTCATGCTGGGCACCGCGGACCGGAACGTATCTTATGAGGGCGGCCCGCTTGGCCAAAGCGGCTTGTCGATCTGGCCTGCAGTGCGACTGCTCGAGTTTTTTCACGAGCGCAACGGCTGTGACGACGCCGGCGAGCAGTCGGTTGAATCCATGCAATCACGCACGGTTGAGATTGAGCACGCGACAACGTGCTCCGGCGCCCCCGTCGTGAATTATCGAATTATCGAAGGCGGACACTCAGTGCCTTGGGCGGACATTGGCCGTTCGCTGTTGCTCTTCTTTTCCGGCAAACTGATCAGTCCTTAAACTGGCTTACAAAACCGGCTGCGTACCGGGCGGCCGGTCTCAGCCCAGCCTTGTCCGCCAATTAGTCGTGTGGTGCGATGATGCCGGCCTGCACCCTTCCCGGGTGAGCAGGCTACTTGATGGAAGAACTTGCGGCTCCGCTTGATGGAAGTACTTGCGACTCCGCTTCTTGGTTGGTTGCGGGGGCCGTTTTCATTTGCCATCCATGACTCAGGGACGGCCCGTGGTTCGCTAAAGGCGCACGCGCTTCCCCGTCCCAGCCCAGCATCTCAGGGGAGCAGGCATTCCAGAAATGCATGGTCATATGCTACCGCCGACGCAACCAAATCGGATCTCAGCGGTTACTATATCTAGGGTGTGTCATTAGGAGGGTGGTCCGATGACGCCAGTGCTGGCTTTTATGCTTGGAATATTGGTGGCTTGGGGTCCGTCGATTTTGCTCATGGGGTGGCTGGTGTATCGCGAAGGCGTTCGGAATAAATCCATCCCTGAATGAAGCAGCGACGTTTCGTCCGACTGACGTTCGGCGCATTTCGCGCAATGCAGTCTCGTGGATGATTTTGTATTGCTCTCCTTCTATGGCGGGTTCTTGGTGGGCGTGATCACCATGGTGATTGCCGTGTGGATTGTCCTTCGAAAGTGATTTCAGCAGTACAAAAGCGAAAGCGCCCGACTACGCCCACATTTCCTCGTCGCCTTTAATTTCGGGTACACCGTATTGCAATCCCCCAGTTGCGCACCGATCACAGGAGTGCGTGTTCCGCGGCTCAGACTGTCACGCGGAAATGTTTTGTGGCCAAAACTAGG
>CAWKMR010000010.1:0-20019 GCA_963850705.1 uncultured Alphaproteobacteria bacterium
TCCCCGCGCTATGGTCCAGTCAACAGGCCCTTTTTTGAAATGAACCGGATGCCCGAGGACACCCATTTCGGCTTCCGCGGCGTGCCGCTTGGCGACAAGCAGGCGCTGGTCGACGACGTGTTCCATTCGGTCGCGGGCCGTTACGACCTGATGAACGACCTGATGTCGGCGGGCCTCCATCGCGCCTGGAAGGACGCGCTGGTGACGGCGGTCGAATCCCGCCGCGAAAAACGGTGACCGGCCGTTCGCGCTGCTCGACGTGGCCGGCGGCACCGGCGACATCGCCTTCCGCGTGGCGGAGCCGGCAACCACGGGACCCGCGTCACCGTCGCCGACATCAACCACGCCATGCTCGAGGTCGGCCGCGCGCGCGCCGCCGAGCGCGGGCTCGACGACGCGTGACCTTCGTCGAAGGCAACGCCGAGGCGCTGCCGTTCCCCGACCGCGGCTTCGACGCGGTCACCATCGCCTTCGGCATCCGCAACGTGCCGCGCATCGAGCCGCGCTGACAGAGGCGTATCGCGTGCTGAGGCCCGGCGGGCATTTCCTCTGTCTCGAATTCTCCGCGGTCGACGTGCCCGGGCTCGACGCGATCTAGACCTCTATTCGTTCAACGTCATCCCGGCGATCGGCCGCGCGGTCACCGGCGACGCCGAGGCCTATCGCTATCTGGTCGAATCGATCCGCCGCTTCCCGCGGCCGGAGGCGTTCGCCGGCATGATGCGCGACGCCGGCTTCGGCCGCGTGTCGTTCGAGCGCATGAGCGGCGGCATCGTCGCGCTGCATTCGGGCTGGCGGCTGTGAGCTGTGTCGCATGCATGTCGCTCCCGCTCCTCTCCGCGAGTCGAATGTCATTGGAGCGGGGCTCGCGCCTCACGGTCCCCTCCCCCGCTTGCTGGGGGAGGGACAGGGAGGGGGGTGACGGCGAGCCCGAGTCTGCAACTCACCCCCCTCCCCACCCCTCCCCCGCAAGGGGGGAGGGAGCAGACCGCCGTTCGCCGCGCTGCTGTGCGTCACTTCGACGCACGATAGCGAGACTGACCGTGATCTCCGCCCTCTCCCATCTCGCCCGCCTCGGCCGCGCCGGATTCGTGTTCGCGCGCGAAGGCGTGCTCGGGCTGATCGATCCAAGCCGCTGCCGCTGTCGGCGCGCATGGGCCTGCGCATCGCGCGCTTGTTCGAGCGGCGGACCACCGGCGCCGCCAACACGCGGCTCTCGGCGGCGCTGACGCGGCTCGGCCCGACTTACGTGAAGCTCGGGCAATTCCTGGCGACGCGGCCGGACGTGGTCGGCATCGGCGCTGGCGCGCGATCTCGAATTGCTGCAGGACAAGATGGCGCCGTTCCCGCAGGCGCAGGCCGAGGCACCATCGAGGACGCGCTCGGCGAGCCGCTGGAAAAGCTGTTCATCTCGTTCGGCCCCGCGGTCGCGGCCGCCTCGATCGCGCAGGTGCATCACGCGGAGGTCGTATCGCCGGACGGGCCGAAGCCGGTGGCGGTGAAGGTGCTGCGGCCCGGCGATCGAGCGGCGCTTCGCCGTCGATCTCGCGGCCATCGCGTTCGCGGCGCGCAACGCCGAGCGCTTCTCGGCCGAGGCGCGGCGTCTGCGCCTGATCGACGTGGCCGACAACCTGCGCCGCACCTGCGTGATGGAGATGGATCTGCGGCTCGAAGCCGCCGCGCTCTCCGAGATGGCGGAGAACACCCGCAACGATCCCGACTTCCGCGTGCCGGCGGTCGACTGGGACCGCACCGCGCGCACCGTGCTCACGCTCGAATGGATCGACGGCATTCCGCTCTCGGACCGCGCGCGGCTCGAAGCCGCCGGCCTCGATCTCAAGGCGCTCGTCGCGCGCGGTGATCCAGACCTTCCTGCGCCACGCGCTGCGCGACGGCTTCTTCCACGCCGACATGCATCCGGGCAACCTGTTCGTCGACCCGTCCGGCAAGCTGGTCGCGGTCGACTTCGGCATCATGGGCCGGCTCGGCGTGAAGGAGCGGCGCTTCCTCGCGGAGATCCTCTACGGCTTCATCACCCGCGACTATCGGCGCACTGCCGAGGTGCATTTCGAGGCCGGCTACGTGCCGCGGCATCATTCGGTCGAAGCCTTCGCGCAGGCGATCCGCGCCATCGGCGAGCCGATCCACAACCGCCCCGCCGACGAAATCTCGATGGCGAAGCTGTTGATGCTGCTGTTCGAGGTCACCGGCCTGTTCGACATGCGCACGCGGCCGGAGCTGATCCTGCTGCAGAAGACCATGGTGGTGGTCGAGGGCGTCGCGCGCTCGCTCGATCCGCAGCTCGACATGTGGAAGGTGGCGGAGCCTGTGGTGCGCGAATGGATCGAGCGCCATCTCGGCGCTCCCGGCATGATCGAAGGCGCGACCGACGGCGTGCGCGAGGTCGGCAAATTCTTCGGCGAGGTGCCGTCGCTGCTGTCGCGCGGCGCGTCGCTGGTCGAGCAGATCGACACCATCACCCGCGACGGGCTGGTGCTGGCGCCCGAGACCGTCGCCGCGATCGGGCGCGCCGAAGCGCGCCGCAACCGCTGGACCGTTGCCGCGCTGTGGGCGATCGCGGCGCTGCTGGCGGTGCTGATCATCGTGGTGTGGTGACGGCCGCCCTCCGGCATCTGTTATCACTCACGCTTTTCGCTTGCATTTATTCCTGATATGTGTTCCTGATTTGTTCTCAGCGATTCCTGGATGTGACCGGCGTTACGGACGAGGGTTCCGTGAGCAAAGTTGTCCCCTTGCAGGCGTGCCCGGAGATCGAGGTCTGGTGGCACCACGACGATGGGCATGAGCCTGACCGGGTGCCAAACCGGCGCTGCGTTGGCCGCGGCGTTGCCGCTGGCCGCAACGGTGCCTGCGCCCGTTGCCGCCGCAGCGGCCCGCCACCGCCGCTCGCATCGCCGCATCAGGACCGCAACGCGACCGTCGATGCCCTCCGCCGCGCCTCCGCACCGGCGCGGCGCCGGCCGCATCTTTCTGGCGCTGGTGCTGGGGCTCTTCGCGATCGGCCTCGCGGTCGTCGGGCTCACCGTCAACACGCGCTTCGCGGCGTCGTTCGGCCAGACCGCGGAAGCCGCGCTGCTGCTCGCCGCCATCGGGCTCACCATCGATCTCCTCGCCATCGCGCTGCCGAGCGCCGCGGCGCAGTTCTGGCGCGACCACAACATCATGGCGGCGTCGGCCGCCTGGGCGATCTGGCTGATCGCGCTCGGCATGACGCTGCTGGCGGCGATCGGATTTGCCGCGACGAATATCGGCGACGGCGTTGCCGGCCGCGGCCGGCTCGCGGCCGAGGCAAGCGCGCTCACCGCCGACGTGACGCGGCTGCGCACCGAGCGCGGCGGCATCGCCGAGCAACGCTCGGTGGCGACGCTCGAGGCCGAGATTCAGCGCGCGCAGCCGGCCGCCGCCGCGGTGTGGAAGCAGACCGCCGGCTGCAGCGACGTCACGCTGGCGGCGTCGGGCGCGGCCTGCGCCGAAGTGCTGAAGCTGCGCCAGGCGCTCGGCGCGGCGCAGCGGCGCGACGCGCTCGACGCCGAGCTGCGCGCCGCCGAGGCGAAGCTCGCGCCGATGCCGGCGATCGTGACCGCCGATCCGCAGGCCACGATGGCGGCCGACATCCTGGCCTGGATCAGCGCCGGCCGCGTGAGCCTCACGCCGCACGACATTCATCGCCTGCGCGTCACCGGGCTGACCGTGATCCCGGCGCTCGCCGGCATCATCTTCCTGTTCGCCACGACGCTGATGCGGCGGGCGGCGGCGCGCCGGCTGAGCACTCGATGATGTTCAGCAGACCGGAGCGGCAACGGCAGCGGGCTCCGGCAGCGCGGCTCCCTCGCCCCGCAAGCGGGGAGAGGTGACGAGTGCGCGGCACGTTTGCCTACTGATAGAACTCCACCATCGCCTGGCGGAACCAGATGCTTCCGTTCGGGGCCGAGAGCGGCCCGTTGACCGCGAACACCGCGAGCTGGAATTTGTCGCCGGCCTTCACCTGGGTGCCGAGCACCACGCGGTTGGGCATGTTGAGGCCCTGGATCGTCGCCGGGCTCGGATAGCCGCTGCGGCGCGGCATCTCGCCGTTGACCCAGACTTCCCCGTAGTCGTCGACCAGCACGTTGAACACCGCCTGCGCGGGCTTGCTCAGATCGACATCGCCGATCCGCGCGGGGATCGTGAGCAGCGCGCGGAACCACATGAAAGCGGTAAGGCCGGCGCTCCGGCGCACGCCGAGGTCCTTGGCCTGGACCTGCTCCCACTTCGAATCGTCGAAGTCGGTCGCCATGGCGCGCGGCTCGATCTGGTAGGTGGTCTTGTAGCGTTCCTTGTTGATGGCCGCGGGCACCTCGACGATCTTGACATCGGTGACGCGCCACTGGGCGCCGAACGCGGCGGAGCCTTCGTTGGTCATCAGGTTGACGACATGCGACGGCGGCAGCGACGGCGGCATCACCGGCAGCGGCGCGGGCGCCGGCTGCGCGAAGGCGAACGACGAAAGCAATAGCGAAACGGCCGCGATTGCAGCACGCGCTGCAATCCGGCCAAAGCCAGACTGGCGCATCACTTCCCTCCCGACTTTGTTATCGCCGGCTCTCATTAAAAGGATGGCGGGTGCGGCGTCCGACTAGCGGACGCCGCAGGGAGGGTGTTGTCAATAAGGCCGCGAGCGGACTCGCGCTCACCGCGCGTGCGCGGGCCGCAGCTTGCGCAGCGCCTCGGGGATGTTGGCCTCGATCCAGGCCGCGATCGCCGCCTGCTGCCGGTGGTAGAGCAGGCCGAGCGCGATGAGCGCGATGCCGATCAGCGACAGCGCGAACGGGAACATCATCGAGTCGCGGAACACCTTGTACGAGAGGTGGCCGAGATAGCCGGCGATGCCGAGCGTGCCGAACACCGCATAGACGCGCCGTCCGAGCAGCACCGACATCAGCAGCAGGCCGACATTGATGCAGCGCGTAGAGCAGCTTGCCGATCTCGCTGCCGCTGTTGGTGAGGCTCAGGCCGCCCCAGAACGCCATCAGCCCGAACAGATGCAGCCAGAAGGCGAAGTCGCCGCCGCGCGGACGCCGGTCGACGAGATAGGCGACCACCAGCACGGCGAGGCCGAACCAGAGCGACACGATGCGGCGCTCGTCCCAGGTGAATTCGGCGCGGCCGAAGATCCACGGCGTCAGGTCCATCGACAGGAACCAGAGCGCGAACGCGATGATCAGGACGATGAAGGGGAACGGATAGCGCCACAGCGCGATGACAGCCGCGACGATGGCGGCGATCTCCATCTAGACCCAGCTGCCTTTGATCCAGACATAGAAGTCGTGCACCGTGCCCGGCCGGCCGAACGTGGCCCCACATGCCCATGGCGTCCTGGATGCCGTAGACCGCGAGCGGCGCCATCGACACCGCGATGGCGATGAGCAGGCCGCCGGGCACGCGCAGGTTCCGTTGTACCAGAGGTAGTCGCCGGCGGTCGCGAAGACGGCGGCGTAGACGACGCGCGGTCGCGGTCAGCGCCCAGCCGCCCATGGCGGAGAAGGCGAGCGTCGAGAACAGGCCCATGGCGGTAATGACGATCAGCGCGCCGGCGTACCAGAGCAGATGCGCGAGATCGAACCGCGGCGGCGGCATGATCGGCGGGCGCCGCATCGATGGCGCGGGTGCCGAGGAAGTCGAGCAGCGGGTTGAGCTTTTCGGCATCGAGTGCGCCGGCGGATACCGCCGCGCGCAGGTCTTGGTCGGTGAATTGCATGTGAATATCCTCCGCCAGTGGACTCGCAACGCGAGCCGGCTCCCCGGGCGGCCGAATCGGCGGCGGGCCCCGGGTGGGCCTGTGGGTACCGTTCGTTGCCTCAGACGGCCATGGGGTTCAGTTTCCCGGCGGCCGGCGGCCGGCCCGGGCGTTAAATCGCCGTAAGGTAAATCCGGCCCTACTGTGCGGTGATGCCGAGCTTCGGCAGCAGCGCCGGCCATTTCTTGAAGTCGGCGTCGAGGATCGCCTGCAGTTCCGCCGTGCCCTTGGGGTCGGCGACGCCGGACGCCGCGAGCTGCTTCACGACCTCGTCCGAGCGCAGCACGGCCAGCACCTGCGCCTCGAAGGTCTTGCGCACGTCCGGCGGCAGTCCCGCGGGCGCCAGCAGCGCGTACCACTGCGGCATCACCAGATCGGGATAGCCGAGCTCGACCGTCGTCGGCACGTCGGGCAACCGGTCGGAGCGCTCGGTGTCGAAGGTCGCGAGCGCACGCGCGGTGCCGCCCTGCACATACGGCAACACACCGATCACCGAGGTGGTGATGGCGTCGATATGGCCGCCGACGATGTCGTTGAGCGCCGGCCCGAGGCCGCGATAGGGCACGTGCGTGATGTTGATGCCGGCGGCGTGGTTGAGTATCGCGCCGGAGATGTGCGGGCTGGTGCCGATGCCGGGCGAGCCATAGGTGAGCTTCGTTCCTTTCTTCGAGAGCGCGATCAACTCGGCAAGCGTGTTCACACCCAGCGATGACCGCACGATCATCGCGCTCTTGACCGAGCCCACCAGCGCGATCGGCTCGAACGCCTTGGTGACGTCGTAAGGCGTCGTCTGCAGCCACGGCGAGATGACGATATTGCCGGACGGGCTGAACAGGAAGGTGCGGCCATCCGGCGGCGCCTTCGCCACCGTGTTCATGCCGACGATGCCGCCGGCGCCGCCGATGTTCTCGACCACGATCGCATCGCCGGGACGGAGCTTGCCGAGCCCATTGGCAAGGATGCGCGCCAAGGGATCGAGCGCGCCGCCCGGCGCGTACGGGATGACGATGCGGATCGTGTCGGCGGCGGCGGTGTCGCGCGACGCCGTCCAGGCAGCAGAAGCGCCAAGTCAGGCGCAGGACAGCAGATCCAAGCCCGCATCAGCGTCCTTGTACCAGTAGTCCGGGTTGGTCTTGAAGATCCGCTTCGGGATCGCGCCATACACCACCTGCACGGCGTCGACCACCTCGGCGATCCGGAAATCGACGGCGATGCTGGCGAGCGAATAGGCGTCGGCGGCCGAGAGCCCGCGCGTCTCCATCAGGTAGCGCACCGTCTCCTGCGTGGCGTTCTTCATCGCCACGTCGAGATCGAGGTCCATGCCCATGGCGTAGTAGAAGTCGGCATCCTCGGCGCGCGGCCAGAACATCGACTTGCCGGCGCCCTTGTGCACGATGAACTGGAAGGTGCCGGTGAGCGAGGCCTCGATGGCGGTGCCGTTGACTTCGCCGTCGGCCTGCACCGCATGCGAGTCGCCGGTGAAGAACTGCGCGCCCTCGTGGAACACCGGCAGGAAGAGCGTCGCGCCGGCGGTGAGCTTGTTGAAGTCCATGTTGCCGCCCCAGCGCCAGGGCGGCCGCGACGAGATCATCCAGGATTCCTTCGTCGGCGCCACCGCCATGATGCCCATGAACGGCTGCAGCGGAATCTCGATGTCGTTCGAGAACAGCGCGACGTTGCGCTTCATGTCGAACCTGATGACCTTGCGCGCCGGCGCCGTGAGCAGGTCGGGCAGCACGCCCGTGCGGGGGCCGGAGCTGTTCACGCCGTAGGGCACGCGCGGCTCGAGCGCGATGATGCGCACCTCGAGCATGTCGCCGGGCTGCGCTTCGTCGATGTAGATCGGCCCGGTCAGCACATGCGCGCTGCCGCCGCGCGGCCGGTTCACCTTGGCGCGGATGTCGAGCGCGTCCTGCAGAATCTCTTCGCGCGCGACGCCTTGCTTGGCGAAAAACTCGACCGGGTCTTCGGGAAGATTGATGCCGCCGTGCGAGACGGTGTCGATGCGCACGGTCTGGCCGGACTTGATGCGCAGCACCGGCTGGATGTCGGCGGCGAAATAGCCCCACACCACCGTATCCGGCGTCGAGCGCACGGTGTGGTCGGGCGTGGTTTTCAGCGGCACGGTCTGCGCGGCGGCAGAGTGCTGGCAGGACGCGCAGCGATCGAGCGTGCGAGCAGAATGGAACGCAACAACGTCATGGCGGGCCGTCCCGTCGTTCAGCGTCTTCCGGCTTGGAAGCCTAAAGACGTGGATGCCCGCGGACAAGCCCGGGCATGACGCCGAGCGGCAATGATTGCATTGATTGCAATGCAATCATTAGCTAGAATGACCCCGCTATTTGCGGAGATACCCATGGCCAGCCTGACCGTCCGCCAGCTCGACGACAAGGTGAAGAAGCTGCTGCGCCTGCGGGCGGCGCGGCACGGCCGCTCGATGGAAGACGAGATCCGCACCATCCTCGGCCAGGCCGCGCAAACCGCCGGACGTGACGCGCTCGACACGCCCAACCGCCGGCACCGGCCGCTGCCATCGCGCAACCGGCGCCGCGCGCGCGAGCGATACGGCTCCGCGCGAAGGACGCGGCCATGTTCTGCTCATCATCGGCGGTGGCATCGCAGCGTACAAGTCGCTCGATCTCATCCGCCGGCTCCAGGATCACGGCGTGACGGTACGCTGCATCCTCACCAAAGCGGCGCAGGAATTCGTGACGCCGCTCGCCGCCGGCGCGCTTGCGGGCGGTCATGTGTTCACCGACCTGTTCGATCCGAAATCCGAATTCGACGTCGGGCATATCAGGCTCGCACGCGACACCGACCTCGTCGTCGTCGCGCCCGCCACCGCCGACCTGATGGCTAAGATGGCGGGCGGCCACGCCGACGACCTCGCCAGCGCCGTGCTGCTCGCTACCGACCGACCGATCCTGCTCGCACCGGCGATGAATCCGATGATGTGGTCGAACCGGGCGACGCAGCGCAATCTGGCGCAACTGATCGACGACGGCGTCGCGGTCGTCGGCCCCAATGCGGGCGAGATGGCGGAGCGCGGCGAAGCCGGCACCGGCCGCATGGCCGAGCCGATGGAGATTGCCGCAGCGGCGGTGACGCTCCTCAACAAAAATGCGGGCGAGCGCCCACTAACCGGCAAGCGCGTCGTCATCACCTCGGGCCCAACGCATGAGCCGATCGATCCGGTGCGCTATATCGCCAACCGCTCGTCGGGAAAGCAGGGCCATGCGATCGCCGCCGCGGCGGCAGCCGCGGGCGCCGACGTGGTGCTGATATCCGGGCCGGTCAACGTTCCCGATCCCATCGGCGTGCAAATCATCAAGGTCGAATCAGCGCGGCAGATGCTCGAAGCGGTGGAGAAGGCGATGCCGGCGGATTGCGCGGTGTTTGCGGCCGCGGTCGCGGACTGGCGCGTCGCCGACGCCAAGCGAGAAAAGATCAAAAAAACGAAGGCTGGAATGCCACCGCTGTCGCTGGTCGAGAACCCTGACATACTGTCGACCATCGCGCATCGTAAGTCGGCGCGGCCACAACTCGTCATCGGCTTTGCGGCTGAGACGGAAAATCTCATCGCCAATGCCCAGGACAAGCTCAAGCGCAAGGGCTGCGACTGGATCGTCGCCAATGATGTATCAACCGAGGGCGGGGTGATGGGCGGCGACGTCAACACGGTGCATCTTGTCACCGCTGACGGCGTCGAATCGTGGCCGCCGCAATCGAAAGACGATGTCGCGCGCGCGCTGGTTGGCCGCATCGCCGCGGCGCTTGCAGGAGGATTCCTATGAGTGCAGTCGAGATCCGCTTGCAGCGCTTGCCGCACAGCGAAGGATTGCCACTGCCGCATTATCAAAGCGCGCTCGCCGCCGGTCTCGATCTTGTCGCGGCAGTGGCTGCCGACGCGCCGGTGGTGATCGCGCCCGGTGAGCGCGCACTGATCCCAACCGGCCTCGCCATCGCGCTGCCGCCGGGCTTCGAAGGACAGGTGCGGCCGCGCTCCGGACTCGCGCTGAACCACGGTGTCACGGTGTTGAATGCGCCCGGCACAATCGATGCGGACTACCGCGGCGAAGTACAGGTCATACTGGTGAATCTTGGACAGAAATCTTTCACAGTCGAACGCGGTGCACGCATTGCGCAGCTTATTGTCGCTGCTACTATGCAAGCCGAGATTTGCGCGGTTGCAAGTCTCGATGAAACCACACGGGGCGTACGGGGTTTTGGGTCGACGGGTACTGCTTCGGGGGAAAGGAAGTAGGAACTGCTCGACCTCGATTGTAGTAGTAATATACTACCGTCGCGACTGTCCGGCCGCACAGCCAGACTTCAAAGCTGCTTTCACATGCTGCTATTGCCTCGCAAGGGCGTCCTCGCCATTTCTGCAGTCCTCGACATCGCCATGAATTCTCGTGGCAGGCCGGTGGCCGCGAAATCGCTTGCGAGCCGGCATCGCCTGCCGCCTCGTCATCTCGAACCTGTCTTGCAAGCGCTGGTGCGCGAAGGAATCCTTCGCGGCGTGCGCGGACCGCGCGGCGGTTACGAGCTCGCGCGCAAAGAAAGCGACATCGGCGCCCACGAAATCTTGCGCGCAGCCGGTACCGTCGAAGACAACGACGATCCGCCGCTCAACGGTTCGCCGCTGCTGGAGAACGTCGTGGTGCCCGCGCTCGCGCGCGCCGAAGAAAAATTCTCCGAGGCGCTCTCGCGCATCACCGTCGCCGATCTGGCAAAGTCGGCGGAGAGCACGAACAAGTTGGACGATTGATGGCGACGGCGCACTTGGCCGTCGTATTTGCGCCCTCTCCCCTTGAGGGAGAGGGCATGACGGTCTGTCCGCGAATTCAAATCGGGTGAGGGGTTTTCTTCGTCAAAAGGTTCGTTCGAAGAGAACCCCTCACCCATTCATCACTTGTTGAATCATCTTCACGCCCTCTCCCTCAAGGGGAGAGGGCACAAATACAAGCAGCGAATTCTCAGATGAGCTTCATCCGAACGGACGGCGATCTTTCATGCCGTCCCACCAGGGACAAACACCGGACATCTGGTTGAAATTGCCGTCCATCACCTGCACCGGACGGCGCAGGCCCTTGGCGGCGTTGTCGAGCCGGAGCTTGCGCGCCGCCTCCTGCTGCTCGGCCGGCAGCCAGGCACGATCGTGGCCCCACATGCTCGGGCCTTCCTTGCGCTCATAGGCCTGCCAGGTTTCGGGATCGATCGAGCGCGCACCCCAGCCGTATTCGACCATGAAGCCGGACGGCGTGAAGGTGTAGAACGACGTGATGAAATCCGACGTGTGGCGTCCCATCGTGGTCGCGACGCGGCCGTCGCGCTGCGCGATGTCGTAGCCCTGCCCCATGTCGTCGAGCGAGAACACTTCCATCATGATGTGATGCACGGCGTTCTTGCCGGTGCGGATCATCGCGAGTGAGTGGTGGCGCGGATTGACGTGCAGGAAGAATGCTTCGAACGGATGCGAGTAGTAGTCGGTGAGCCGGAATCCGAGCAGGTCGCGGTAGAACGGCAGCAGCAGCTGGATCGTCTCGGAGGTCTCGACGTTGAGCACGATGTGGCCGAGACCGAGCGGCCCGGTGCGGAAACCCGACATCGAGCGCCCCGGCTGGAACGGATCGGACGTGGTCTCGGCGCCATGGAATGCTTCGAGGCGATTGCCGAGCGGATCGTTGAACACGATCAGATCGCGCACGAAGCGCTCGTCGGCGAGCGCCCGCGCGCCGCGCGCGACCTTCACACCATTGGCTTCAAGCCGCGCCGCCAGCGCATCGAGCGCCGCCGCGTCGGCGGTCTCCCAGCCGAACACCGAGATGCCCTCGCCGACGCCATCACCGTCTTGGGCATCGACGATAATGCGCTGCTTGCGGTCGTCCATGCGGAAGGCGAGCGACGTGCGGGACTTGTCGATGCGCTGGAGGCCAAGCAGGCCGGGACCGAACGATCCCCAGTCGCTCAGGTCCTTGGTGCGGGCGACGACATAGCCCAGGGCGGACACGGACATTGGAAAGACCTCATCGATGGTAGGCCATTATAGGAGTAGCCCACGCTGGCAGGAAACCCAATGCGCGGGACGCGACAACTCGCTTCGGTGAAGAGGAACCGTTCAACGCCGCGCTTGTTGAGGGGCTATATGACCGCTGAAGGAGGCTGCCGTGGAAACCATCGCACGACGGCATGTTCTGAAGCTTGCGCTCGGCCTAGCCGCAACTTGCGCAGCAGTTCCTTCCATTGCCATTCCGGTGGCCCCGCTCCCGCAGACGAATTTGCCAGGATCGCAGCCGGCACCGCAGCCCGCGATCGCGTCCCAGGCCGACCTTGATACCGCCAAGCCAAGCAGGTGCAGTACTACTGGCGACGACACTATTGGCGAAGGAGCTACTGGCGACGCCGTTACTGGCGTAGGCGGTATTGGCGCCGAGCGTATTGGCGCAGGCGATATTGGGGCGGACCGTACTGGCGCAGACGCTATTGGGGCGGCCGTTACTGGCGACGCGGGTGGGGCTGGGGCTATTGACGGTCGCAATCGGCGAGTGTGCTGCCAGCCGTCCTTGGAGCGATATCGTTTTTTGCCGCTCAATCGGCGCGAATGTTCGCGGCGTTGATGGTCTCCGACCACTTCCTGCTCTCGGCCGCCATGAACGAAGCAAAATCCTGCGGCGAGCCTGGTCTCGCGGTCGCCACAAGCTTGGCGAGCGTTTCCTCCATCGCCTTGGATTTCATCACCTCGTTGATCGCGCCATTGAGCCGCTCGACGACCGCGGGCGGCGTGCCTGCGGGCGCCAGCACGCCAACCCAGTAGGTCGCCTGCAGCTTGCCGAACCCGGCTTCGATCGTTGTCGGCGTGTCGGGCAGTTGCGAGAGACGCTTCTCGTCGGCCACCGCAAGCACTTTGAGTTTTCCGCTCACGACATGCGGCAGCAGGAACGACGCCGCGTCGAAGAAGATCTGCACCTGACCGCCGATCAGATCGGCGAGCACCGGCGCGGAGCCCTTGTACGGCACATGCACGATGTCGGCGCCGGTCATCAGCTTGAGCATCTCGCCAAGGAGATGCGGCTGCGTGCCGAACCCGGGCGAGGCATAGCTGACCTTGCCGGGATTGGCCTTCGCGTACGCGACGAGCTCCTGCATCGACTTGGCGGGAACGGCGGGATTGGCCACCAGGATTTGCGGGCTGGAGAAGATCGCGGCGATCGGCGCAAACGCCTTGGCCGGATCGTAGCCGACGTTCTTGTAGATCGCGGGCGCCGCCACCAGCGGACCCGGCGGCGTGAACAGCAGCGTGTAGCCGTCGGGATCGGCCGATGCGACCGACTTCACGCCGACCGTGCCGCCGGCGCCGCCGGGGCGGTTCTCGACCACAATGGTCTGCCCGAGCACCGCCGAGAGCCGATCCGCGATCAGCCGCGCGGCGCCGTCGGTGGGGCCGCCGGCGGGGAACGGCGCCACGATCCGGATCAGCTTGTTGGGATAGGGCTGTGCGTGCGTCGGCGCGGCCGCAAATAGAATTGAAACAACCGCCGCCACCGTCAGCAAAGCGCGACTGATACGCATCGTATCCTCCCGCCATGAAGCCTGGGCAATACTAGGTTTTTTATGTGATTGTTTTTTTTTTTAAGGGATGGGTATGTGTGGATTATTTTGGTTGAGTGATGAGGAATGGGAGTTGGATTGAATTGTATTGTTGATGGATGTTTGTGGTGTAGATTGGTTTGATGATTGTTGGGTCATCGTGGTATAGTTTATGTATTAAAGAGAGGTTGAGGATGGTGAGATTGAAAGAGAGAATATGGTAGGAGGAAGAAGATATATAATAGATTAGTGTGATGGGAGAGAGAGAGGTATATGGGAAAAATTGTTAGGAGTAACTGGATGGTGTGAGGTAGATAGGCTGACAAGCAGATGATAGACTAGACGCACATCAAAGCGCATCGCTCGGCGGCGGGAGAGGAAGGGGAGAGAATAAGCAGGCTGTGGGAGGCTCGCGCGGCGGGCGTAACACGAAGATTTATGCTCTCGCAGATGCTAAAGGGCGACTGATCGACATGGTGTTGATCGCTAGTGTGGTGGATTTGACGTTCCTATCTTTTTCGCAGCAACCTCGTAAAGGAACGTCAAATCCATAACCACACTAGAATTATAGAGTGGCTAGTGTCCCTTCGATTCCGACGTTCGTATCAATGTATGCCGCGAGGGCATACGAACGTCGGAATCAGGACACTAGCAACCGGGCGACCGCGCGCCTATGCCGCTTGTTTCGAAAGCGCCCCGGTGGTTTGCTTCGCCTCAATCAAGAACGACAACGGAGGAAACAATGCGCTATCGGCTCTTGCCGTCGGCGATCGCCGCACTGATTTTGTCGCTGCCCGCCGGCACGCCTGCCCAGGCGCAAAAGAGCCCGCGCGAGACCATCCATATCGGCATCATCGACCGCACGTTCTTCTACCAGCCGGTGCTGGTCGCCATCCAGAACGGCTTCTTCGCCGATGAAGGCCTCAACGCCAATATGCGATTCATCCGCAGCGGCGAAGGCCAGGCGGAAGGCTTGATGAAAGGCGACCTGCACTTCGCGCTCTCCTCGACCGAAGGCATTTTCCAGAATGTCGAGCGCGGCGGGCCGTTGCGCATGCTGGCGGCGAATTCCGGCCGGCTCAGCCATTTCATCGTCACGCAAAAGAAATTCAAGAAGGTCGAGGAGCTCAAGGGCGCCAATGTCGGCATCCTTACGCTGACCGAAGGCAGCTTCTTCAACTGGCAGGAGATCGCGCTCAAGCACGGGCTGAAATATCCCGACGACTACAAGGTCACGCAGACTGCCGGCGCCGGCGCGCGCCACGGCCTGCTGCTCGAAGGCAAGATCGACGTCGGTCTGCAATCGATCCCCTGGGCCTTTGTCGGCGAGGACGCCGGCCTCAACAATCTCGGCGCCGCCAACGACTATGTCGGCGAATGGCAGTTCACGACCTACAACGTCAACGCGACTGGGCGAAGGCCAATCCGGCCAAGGCCGAAGGCTTCCTGCGGGCGCTGTTGCGCGCGACCGACTGGATCTATCGCAACAAGCCGATGTCGGCGGAGATCGCGGCGCGCGAGATGAACATCCGGCTGTCCTATGCCGAGCGCGCCTGGGACTACTACACCAGCACCGGCACGCTGACGCGCGACCTCGCGTTCAGCCAGGCCGGCTTGCGCAAAGTCTTCGACACGCAGATGAAGGCCGGGCTGTTGCCGGCGTCGCGCACGTTCGACATCGAGCGATACGTGGCGGGCGGCTATCTCGAACGCGCCCGCGCGACGGTGGCGAAGGACTAGCTAGCTGTGGAGCCTCAACAGGTTGTCCTCGGATAGACCGAGGCGACTGATGGGTGTGTTGGCTTTCAAGCTACCATGTGGCCGATGCCAATTGTAGCGATGGAGCCAGTGGAGCAGCTCGGCCGATCGTTGATCGGAGTTCTGATAGGCTTGAGCGTAGGCCCACTCTCTAAGGGCGGTCTGGATGAAGCGCTCGGCTTTTCCATTGGTCTTCGGGGTGTAGGGCTTGGTGAAGATTTGGCGAAGGCCGAGGCATTTGCAGGCGGCCCGGAAGCTCGTTGACCGGTAGCACGAGCCGTTGTCCGTCATCACGCGTTCGATGCAAATTCCAAGCGTGGCGTAGTAGGCGATAGCGGCCTCCAGGAAGGCGACAGCGCTCTCCTTGCGCTGGTTGGCCATGACCTGCACGAAAGCGACACGCGAAGCATCGTCGATGCAAACATGGACGAACTCCCAACCGATGCCGCGGTGACGGTTGACGGCGCCAGGATATCGTCCGGTGATGCGGTGCCCGACGGAGCCGATCCGGCCGAGCTTTTTGATATCGAGATGGATGAGCTCGCCCGGATGCTCGCGTTCATAGCGCCGGACCGGTTCGGCCGGCTCCAAGGCGCTGAGCCTATTTAAGCCGAGCCGGCGCAGAACACGGCTGACGGTGGCTGGCGAGACCGCGGTCTCGGCGGCGATCTGCTTGCCAGTCCAGCGCTGGCGGCGCAGCCGTTCGATCTCCTCGACCACCGCCTGGGGTGTCGGCTGCCGCAGCCGATGCGGACGGGATGAGCGATCCTGCAATCCCACCAATCCTTCGCGGCGATATCGATCAACCCACTTTCGAACGGTCCGCGGGCAGACGCCTGCGGCTTCGGCGACGGCCTCCGGCGTCTGTCCGCTCTCAACCTGCCGTACAATCCGCTCTCGACCGCGCGGCGTGAGCCGGGCATTCTTATGCACGTTCATCCGGTTCTCCCTCGGAATCTGAAGCTTCAGCAACCTCAGCTTCCTCGGTCAGAACCGGATGGACAACCTACTGAAAGCTCACAGCTAGCGCGCGTACTTATAAATCCGGCTCGGTAAGCTCGGCTCGCTGGATGTCCGCTTCGCTCCGAAAGCGACTGATTTGCTGCGGCGCCGCGAAATGACGCGGTGGGCCGACCCCGACGTCGCCTGCTCGTGCACTCACAGCCCCGTCTAGTGGAGTGCAGGGGTCCTAAAGCTAAAGCCGTAGCCCGCCCCCCAAGCTTTCCGTATTGACGCGAATGGGTTGTGACATCGGGAAATGCTAGGGGGATTGCGGTGAGACGTTCCTTGGACCAGTACGGGCGCGCGCGCCATTCGGGATAGTTTGAGGTGCCTTATTGATCCGCTCGATAGAAAAGCCAGCCGCGGCCTTGTAGCCTGCCATGAATTCGGCGCGTTCGGTGGGCGGGACGACATTATCGATGTTGTCGAACGTTCCACCGCAACGTTCGTCGACGACGTTGAGCAATCCGAATGGACCAGCGCCGCGATTGCGCAGGACAAGCTGTGAGATCGGGCCGCAGAGCTTGGCATTATAGGCGGCGAGCGCCTCGTGCGTGACCCCGTATTCAACCATCGCGGCTCCCAGCACCCGCGCGTCGACGATGGCTTGGCTCCCGCCGTTTGAGCCGGTCGGATACATCGCATGGGCGGCATCGCCAAGCAGCGCCGCCATTCCATCCCGCCACGTGTGCAAGGGGTCGCGGTCGATCATTGGATTCTCGAAGGCGCAGTCCGCTTGCCTGAGCAGGGCCGGAACATCGAGCCAGTCCCAGATCCAGTTCTCGAAATGATGGACAAAGCTGTCGACGCTGACCTGTCGAAACCAACTGCTCGGCTTCCAGCCTTCGGTACTGTCCATCGTGACTTCGGCGATCCAATTGATCATTGAGAGACCCGTGTAAGGGTCTGGATGCGAAATTGGATAGAAGACCATCCGGTGACGGTGCGTTCCGAGGCCGACGAAGGAGGAGGCGGTGCGGATCGGCTTCGCCCAGGTCGTACCACGCCACATTATTGCCCCGCCCCAATGGATCGGAGGCTGGGTTGGATGCATCTGCGCTCGAACCGCCGAGTGGATCCCGTCGGCTCCGATTAGCAACCGGCCGCTCGCCTCCGAGGTTGAGCCGTCATCATGTTCAAGAAACGTGCTGACGCTGCCGTCCGGATTGTTCCGGTAGCCGGTGACCCGGCTACCGAGCCTGATAACATGCGGGCCGGCCCGCTTGACCAGCGTGTCATGCAGCAGCATGTGGAAGTGGCCGCGGTGCACCGCGTATTGCGGCCAGTTGTAGCCGGCAAGCAGCCCCCGGGGCTCGGAATAGATGTCGTTGCCGTTTAGCCCGACCAGCGCCCATTCCTTTGCCGGCAGGCCCACGCTGTCTAGGTCGACCTGGGTGAAGCCGAGGTCGTAGAGTTCGCGCACCGCATTGGGCTGCAAATTGATGCCGACCCCGAGCGGGCACATGTCCCGGACCGCTTCGAACACGACGCAAGGCACGCCGATCTGGTGCAGCGTGAGTGCCGTAGCCAACCCCCCGATGCCGCCACCGGCGATGATGACGCGACTGTCGTTCATAGCTGAAGCCGATCTGCAAACTCACGAGGTAGCTATTGAATGGCCACAGGAGCAAGTTGGGCGCACGCCCTTGCTCTGCCAGAGGTTCTCCCTGACCGACGAGAGCGGCGGAACCGCTTGCTGTCCCATCGATCAGAATCACGCCTTTAGCAACAAGCCGACCCGAACATTGCTTGACATAGAACATCTGTGCTGCTGGCGTTCACACTATAGCGTCTCGCAAACGGCTCGCAAAAGGCTGCGTGGACGGCGCTCGGCAACACCGATAAAGGCATCGCGGGGAGGAATTTAGATGATTATCACACGTCGCGAACTCATGGGCGGCGCCGGCGCAATCTTGGTTGCGCCCTCGTCAACGGGAGCGCAGACGCTGCCGCTTGCGCGCATCATCTGCGGCTTTCCCGCCGGCGGCACAGCCGACTCGACGGCCCGACGCGCCGCAGAATTGTGGCGCGGCAAGCTCGCAGCCAGCGTGATCGTCGAAAACCGGGTCGGTGCTGCGGGCCGCATCGCAGTAAGCGCGGTCAAGGACGCGCCGGCCGATGGCTCCATGGTGCTGCTGAGTCCTGAGTCGATGTTTACTATCCATGCAAGCGTTTTCCGAAAGCTCGGCTACGATCCGGACAAAGACATCACGCCGGTTTCGCCGATCGCCAGCTTCACGTTCGCTCTGGGCATCGGGCCGAGCGTACCGGATTCGGTGAAGATGCTGGCGGATTTCGTGCAATGGGCCAAAGCGAACGGTGACAAGATTTCCTATGGGTCGCCCGCGGCCGGTTCAATGCCGCATTTTCTCGGCGACCTCTTCTTCCGTATGATCGGTAGCGGCGCGCGGCACACACCTTACCGTGGATCGGCGCCCGCACTACAGGATCTCGTCGGAGGCCACGTACCCGCCGTGATGACAGTGCTCGGTGACTTTCTCCCGTTCAAGGCCTCGCCCGGCATGCGCATCCTCGCAGTCACCGATAAGGTTCGGTCACGCTTCCTACCGGACGTGCCGACATTCGCTGAGCTTGGTTTTCCAGCAGTATCGGGCGTCGAGACCTATGGCGTTTTTCTGCCCGGCAAGTCGCCAAAGACGCTCGTCGCAATGGTTCAGGAGCTAGTCGGGGAAGCGGTTGCGCAAAAAGAGATGATCGCTTCTCTCGCGCAGATCGGTATGGAGCCTGCGTCGCTCTCAGCCTCAGAGTACCGCGCGTACTTGGCCCGCGAGCGCACGCGATGGGCGCCGATCGTCACGCAGTCGGGCTTCTCCCTCGACGAATGATTACGCCGAGAGCGCCAAACTTACTTGCCGGGGAGGAGCAGTTCCCTATGACTAAGAACACGCGCGTCTCTTAATCGCGACCGTTCGGAAAATTGCTGGCTGATGCCCGCTTAGCTCCCACGAGCGGCAGAAACAGCGGACATGTTGAGAGGTCCGCGTCGGGTCAATCGCTACAGGTGCGGTTCGCGCCGAAAGTCGATCGATGTCCGCTATGCATCCGATAGCGACGGTCGGCAATCGAAATGCGGTCGGTCGCGAAGTGCCAATAGCGACCACGCATCACGTCATCCGAAAGACGATCGGCGCCAGGTAGCCCCTGACGCGGCAGCTTATCGAAGACGCCCTTTAACAACCCACGCCGTTGCGGCGTAGGATCGAGAGATCCATCGTGGTCCCCATCAAGGTAGGCTTGCTGCACCTTTTGTCATTTGCATTCGGACAATACGTGACCGCCATCACAGCCGGCCAGATGCTTCTCGGCCATGATCGCTCTCATAGACGGTCGATCCCGACTGTCACAACCAAGGGAGCTTGAAATGAACATCATTTGTGAACTTAGCGACGCGGAGCTCGATCTCGTTTCCGGAGGCCAGCGCTATGGTGGCTTCGTCGGCGGGTTCTGGTTCGCCCATGACAGCGAGTTGGGTGTCACGACGGTGGGCGCCGGCGGCACCTACGTGTCTACCGGCCCGGGCTATGTCGCCGTCGTCAAGACGTGAGAACTCACGGATGCCGCTGTCGCGCAATCCGAACTGACTGCCGAGCTTAATGCCGACGAGGCCAGCAAGGTCGGCCTCGTTGGCCGGTGAGCAAGAAGCCGGATGAGCGAAGCGAAATGCCCGGTCAACGATTCGCCGGGATCATCGATCCACTGGAAGGCACCAAGGCAGAAGGCCGACAAGGCTTCTATGCCGCGTGGCGAGCATCGCCGAGACCTATTTTGGTTCGCCAAGAACAGGGTGAGGCCTGCTTTCGGTCATTCGCGACCGAGGCCGGTCAACGCGCCGCTGCCATCCGCGTCCGCTG
>CAWKMR010000011.1:0-27825 GCA_963850705.1 uncultured Alphaproteobacteria bacterium
CTATCGATCGACGTCAGTGCGCCGAGGTCGAGGCGCGCCCCGAAGAACACGACCAGCGCGAGCGCGATCACGACGTTCACCAGCGGTCCGGCGATGGCGATGATGAACTCCTCGCGCGGCTCCTCGGATATTCGCTCCAGCCGTGCCAGCCCGCCGATCGGCAGCAGCGTGACGTCCGGCGTCGCGATCCCGAACGAGCGGGCGGCGAAGACATGGCCGAACTCGTGCGCGACCACGCAGGCGAACAGCAGGATCATGAAGGTGAGGCTGTACCAAGCCTGATCCGCGCCTCCGGCCGCCCAGTTGGCGCCGAAAATCCAGGCCAGGAACAGGATGAAGGTGATGTGCAGGCGGACGTCGGTTCCTGCGATGCGGCCGATGGTCAACGACCAGGACATTTAGCTCTCCCACGGCGTATGCCACACTATAAGTAAGTCTTCAGGGTGCTATTGCGAGTGGGCGCCCGTCCGGCGTCCGCTACCGTTGCGACAGACGAGGTTGATCATGGCCCAGAAACTGACCGCCGACGCCCGCAAGAGCGCGCTCGCAAAGCTCACCGGCTGGAACGAGGTGCAAGGCCGCGACGCCATCACCCGGAAATTCGTGTTCAAGGATTTCAATCAGGCGTTCGGCTTCATGACGCGGGCCGCCCTGGTGGCCGAGAAGATGGATCACCATCCCGAGTGGTTCAACGTCTACAAGACCGTCGAGGTCACGCTCTCGACCCACGACGCCGGCGGGTTGACGGAACTCGACGTCAAGCTCGCCGAGACAATGAACGCGCTGGCGGGCGCCTGAATGCACTGGCGGGCGCTTGAACCGCTTGGCTGGCATATTGAATATTGAATCCAGAGGGGCCATGTGACGGTCGGAGTTTTTTGCCGGGAGGACGTAATGTTCGGACGTTCGGCTGCTGGTGGCGCTGGTGGTAGCACGACTTGGGACGCCTCAAGGCGCGACGAAGAGCGCGTGCGCCGCTGCTTCTGGCCGAAGGCGAAGCGCGTCGCGGCGAAGCTGCCGTTCGCGGAAGACCTGCTCGCCGCCTATTATGCTGCCTTCGACCGCCAGACGCCTTTGCAGGTGAAGGCGGCGCTGCTCGGCGCGCTCGCCTATTTCGTGCTGCCGGTGGACGCAATGCCGGACATTCTGCCGCTGCTCGGCTACACCGACGATGCGCTGGTGCTGGTCACCGCGTTGCGCATGGTATCCGGGCACATCCGCGACGAGCACCGCGAAGCCGCACGGGAAGCGCTGGCGCGCGGCCTCAACGACGTCCGCTGATCGCTAGTGTGGCGGTTCAGAAGTCCGCATCATGGCCGGTCCTGACCTGAGAACGCCGGACGCCGTCGCCCGCGCGGTGGACGAGGCCGCCGGTCACTACCGGCAGGGCAGGCTCGACGACGCCGACAAGATCTGCGCGCGCGTGCTGAAGGCGGCGCCGGACTGGTTCGATGCGCTGCATCTTGCAGGACTGGTGAAGCTCGATGCCGGCAAGGCGGCGGCGGCGCAGGTGCTGCTCGCCAAGGCGCTCAAGCTCAATCCCGGCTCGGCGCCGGTCCTCGCCAATCTCGGACGTACGCTCTCCGCGCTCAATCGCGACGACGAGGCGATGGCGTCGCTCGACAAGGCGCTGGCGATTGCGCCGGACAGCTTCGACACCATCAACACCCGCGGCAATGTGCTGCTCAAGCTCAACCGTGCCGCCGACGCCATCGCCGCGTTCGAACGGGTGCTGGCGCTCGAGCCGCGCTTCCTCGGCGCGCGCGCCAATCTCGGCAATGCGCTGGCGCAACTCGGCCGTTTCGACGAGGCGCTCGCGCACTACGACGTGCTTTTGGCGGTACAGCCGGCGCATCCCGAAACGCTGGTCAATCGCGGCAGCGCGCTCGCCGGTCTCGGACGCCAGGAGGAGGCGATCGCGGCGTTTGATCGCGCGTTGGCGTTGCGGCCCGACTATGCCAAGGCGCGCCTCGGCCGGGGCGCTTCGCTCGCGGCGCTCAACCGCCATCAGGAGGCGCTCGCGGAATACGGCACGCTGCTGGCCACCGACAAGAGCAACGCCGATGTCCAGCACAATGAGAGCCTGTCGCTCTTGACGCTCGGCGACTATCGCCGCGGCTTCCAGAGATACGAGGCGCGCTGGCTGCGCACCGGCATGCCGCGCCGCAAGAGCTTCGGCAAGCCGCTCTGGCTTGGTGAATATCCGCTCGCGCGCAAGACCATTCTCGTCGCTGCCGAGCAGGGGCTCGGCGATACCATCCAGTTCGCGCGCTATGCGGCGCAGCTTGCGCGCGGCGGCGCCAAGGTGGTGCTGGAAGTTCAGCCCGCGCTCGTCCCGCTGCTGTCGCGCCTTGACGGCGTTTCGAGCGCGGTCGGCCGCGGCGATCCACTGCCGGCCTATGATGTGTATTGCCCGGCCGGCAGCCTGCCATTGGCCTTGCGCACTGAAATTTCGACCATCCCCGCCAACGTGCCGTATCTCGCGGCGAGCGAGCAGCGCGTCGCCAAATGGCGTGAGCGGATGGGGCCACTACCGTCGCCGCGCATCGCCGTCGCGTGGTCGGGCAGCGCCAGTCACGCCAATGACCGCAACCGCTCCATCACGCTGGAGCGGTTCGCGCCTTTGCTGGTGGGAGGGCAGGGGAGCGTCGTCAGTATCCAGCGCGAGCTGCGTGACGGCGACGCCGACGCACTCGCGCGGCTGCCCAACGTCATGCATGTCGGCGATGCGCTCGGCGACTTCGACGACACCGCCGCGGTGGTGGCGCTGGCCGACCTGGTGATCTCGGTCGACACCTCGGTGGTGCATCTTGCCGGCGCCATGGGCCGCCCGGTGTGGGCGTTGCTGCCGTTCCAGCCGGACTGGCGCTGGCTGCTCGATCGCGCGGACTCGCCCTGGTACTCGACCGTGCGGCTGTTCCGTCAGCCGAAGCCGGGCGACTGGGAAAGCGTGATGGCGCGGGTGAAGGAAGAGCTGTCGCGCGGCGTTATCTGAAACGAAGAAAAGGGCACCCCGTTGCCAGGGTACCCTTTCCTCAGATCAGCCGCCTCAGTACAGCGAACACCGAACCAGCTTCGAATGCGTGAGCACCCAAAACCAACGCGGTAACTCGTACCGCACAGCTCGCTGGCTTCGAAAACCGGAAGCACGCACGCGCGAGCGTCCCACCGTATCCTCGGCACGAGCCGGCACCTTGCGGAACCGACATCGTGCTTTAGGCCAACTGGTCGGGGCTAGAGCCTTGCCCCCAACCGATCCGGCTCTGAGGTTGAGCATACCTGTGCCCGTTGCGCGTTCAAGGACAAGCGAAAGTAGTCCACGCAATCCACATCAGCGATGCTGACGCATATTTTTTCCTTGCCAGCATGTTCCTTGCCAGCAAGCGCCCCGCGCGAACTTTTCACGGCCGCACGATCACCTTGCCCATCGCGCGGCGTTCCGACAGCGACTTCAGCGCCTGCGGAAATTCCTCAAGCGGATAGGCGCGATCGACGTGGCAGGAGAGCTTTCCCTCGGCTGCGAAGCGCGCAAGTTCAATGATCGTGTCACGATACTTCTGCGGCTCGCGCCGCACCCAGTCGCCGAAATACACGCCGAGCACGGCGCAACCTTTCAGCAGCGTCAGGTTGAGCGGCAGCTTCGGGATCTCGCCCGCGGCAAATCCCACCACGAGATGCCGTCCTTCCCACGCGATCGCCCGCAGCGCCGCCTCGCTGTAGCGGTCGCCGATCGGATCGAAGATCACATCGATGCCGTGCTCACCGCCGAGGCGCTTGAGCGCGTCACGCAAGTCCTCGGTCGCATAGTTCACCGTCGCGTCGGCGCCGTGCTCGCGCGCGAAAGCGAGTTTGTCGTCGGTGGAGGCGCAGGCGATGACGCGCGCGCCCATCAGCTTGCCGAGTTCCACGGCCGCGAGTCCGACGCCGCCGGCCGCGCCCAGCACCGCGAGCGTCTCGCCACGTTTCATCCGTGCGCGGTCGCGCAGCGCATGGAGCGCGGTGCCGTAGATAATGGTCAGCGCGGCGGCGCGATCGTAGTCGAGATTGGCATCGAGCCTGATCAGCTTGTCCGCCGGTGCGGCCATGCGCTCGCGCGCCGCCCCATAGGTGACGTAGCCGATGACGCGATCGCCGGGCGCGAAGCCCGAAACGCCGGCGCCCACGCTTTCCACGATGCCCGCGAACTCACCGCCGGGCGAGAAAGGGTAGGGCGGCTGCTTCTGATATCGGCCGGCAACGATCAGCGTGTCGTAGAAGTTCAGGCCGACCGACTTCACCGTGGTGACGACCTCCCCGGGACCGGCAACCGGTTCGGGGATGTCGGTCAGGACAAGGTCCTCAGGGGTGCCGGCGCGGGTGCAGAGGATGGCTTTCACGGGTAAATCATTGGTTCCGGTTTGCGATGCGGCGTTCTAGCATGAAGCCTGCTGCGACCACGCATCGCCTTCACATTGTCGAATTCGCTAACTATTCCGTGGCTTAAGTGGGTTGACCAATTCATTGGAGCGCTCGCCGATGCAACGTTCGCCGCGGACGATCATGGTTCTCGCCGCCGCCGTTGTGGTGTCGTCCGCCGCGCTGGCGGAACAGAAGCAGCAACCCAAGCAGAAGACCGAGGCGGCCGCCGCCCCCGCGCAGCCGACGCTGCTCGGTCAATACGGCGACTGGGGCGCTTACACCGCCGAACCCGAGAGCAAGAAGATCTGCTTCACGCTCGCCAAGCCGAAGGCCTCGACCACCACCCCGGCCGGCCGCAAACGCGACCCGGCCTATGTCTTTATCTCCACCCGCCCGGCGGAGAACGTCCGCAACGAGATTTCGGTGATCGTCGGCTATCCGTTCCGGACGTCGTCGGATGCGACGGCCGAGGTCGGCACGACCAAGTTCGCGATGTACACCATGAACGACGGCGCCTGGATCAAGAACGTTGCCGAGGAGGCGCGCCTCATCGACGCTATGCGCAAGGGCGCCGACCTGACCATCAAGGGCACCTCGAGCCGCGGCACCTCGTCGACCGATACTTATTCGCTCAAGGGCCTCGCCCAGGCGATGGATCGCGTCGCGCAGGAATGCAAATAGCGCCGCCTGGCGTTCGTCCATCTTGCGCCCGTTCAATTGGATTGAAAACGCTTCCGCAGCGGCGGTGCGCTCCCTCGCCCCGCTTGCGGGGAGAGGGTCGGGGTGAGGGGGAATCACCGCGAGCGCGCTCCATCGATAGTCCCCCTCACCCGACGCGCTTTGCGCGTCGACCTCTCCCCGCAAGCGGGGCGAGGTGACGGAGTGCGCTGTACCAGCGGTTCTTCATCGCTAGATCGGAGGGAGGGCCCGGTTTGTGTTGCGGCGGGCGGCGGCCTATCTATTGCCCCATGAGCGTCACCACGCCCGCCAGCCTTGAAACCAACCCCTTCGTCGAGAAGGCACCGCTGGAGCTTTACGTCCCGCCGGCGATGCCGTCGCTGGTCGGGCTCACGCGCGCCGAGCTTGCCGAAGCGCTCGGCGAGGCCGGCGTTCCCGAGCAGCAGCGCAAGATGCGCGTGCAGCAGATCTGGCACTGGATCTATGTCCGCGGCGCGCGCGACTTCGACGCCATGACCAGCGTGTCGAAGGATTTGCGCGCGGCGCTGGCGCAGCGCTTCACGCTGGCGCGGCCGGAGGTGGTGGCGGAGCAGGTGTCGGCGGACGGCACCCGTAAATGGCTGCTGCGCCTGCCCGGCGAAAGCGGCGAGCGGCCGCACGAGGTCGAGTGCGTCTACATCCCGGAGACCGACCGCGGGACGCTCTGCCTCTCGAGCCAGGTCGGTTGCACGCTGACCTGCTCGTTCTGCCATACCGGCACGCAGCGGCTGGTGCGCAACCTCACCGCCGGCGAGATCGTCGGGCAGGTCATGGTGGCGCGCGACCGGCTCGGCGAATGGCTGGGCGCGGAGCGGCTGAAGCAGCCGGGATTGCCGACCGAGGGCGACCGCTTCATCTCCAACATCGTGATGATGGGGATGGGCGAGCCGCTCTACAATTTCGAGGCGGTGCGCGACGCGATCGGCGTCATCTCGGACGGCGAGGGCCTGAGCATCTCCAAGCGCCGCATCACGCTCTCGACCTCCGGCGTGGTGCCGATGATCGCGCGTGCCGGCGCGGAGATCGGCTGCATGCTGGCGGTGTCGCTGCATGCCGTGCGCGACGAGCTGCGCAACAACCTCGTGCCGCTCAATCGCAAATATCCGATCGCCGAACTGCTCAACGCCTGCCGCAACTATCCCGGGCTCTCCAATGCGCGCCGCATCACCTTCGAATATGTGATGCTCAAGGGCGTCAACGATTCCATCGAGGACGCCAAGGCGCTGATCCGGCTGCTCAAGGGTATTCCGGCCAAGATCAATCTCATTCCGTTCAATCCGTGGCCCGGCTCCAAATACGAATGCTCGGACTGGGAGCAGATCGAGAAATTTTCCGAGGTCGTGTTCAATGCCGGCTACGCCTCGCCGGTGCGCACGCCGCGCGGCCGCGACATCCTCGCCGCCTGCGGCCAGCTCAAGAGCGCGACCGAGAAGCTTTCCGCGCGCGAGCGCCTGGCGCTGCGCGCGATGTCGATGACCGACTGAGTTCGGACGGACGCGCGATGGAAAATCTCATCCGCCTGCTGATGCGATTCCTGCTGGTGCCGCTCGGCTACCTCGCGGCGTCGATCGCCGGCACGCTGGTGGTGCTGGTCGCGTCGTGGCGGCTCGTCGACATGGCGCTCGGCGGTCATCCGGACGGGCCGGCTTTTGCGTTTCTCGGCTTCGCGATCGGCGGGCCGATCCTCCTGATATTCGTGCTGGTGTTCATGCTGCTGCCGGCGTCGATCGGCATCCTGATCTCGGAAGCCTTCGCGATCCGCTCGTGGATCTTCCACGTGCTCAACGGCGTGGCGTCCGCCTGGCTCGGCTGGCAGCTCTATGGCAGCTTCGCCGACAACAAGAGCATCTCCCGTTCGACCAGCCGATGGTGGTGGTCGCCGCCGGCATCGCGGGCGGATTTGCCTATTGGGCGGTGGCGGGCTTCAGCGCGGGCTTCTACAAGCCCATTTTCCGCAGCAGTCCGCCGCCGGCTGTGCCCGCAACAACCCGGTAGCCGGCCTTCAATGATAGCGGTGAACAGCCGGGGTTCCGTGCGGCATTAACGGTTTCGCAGCGCGCACGCCTGGGCTAAACTGTACTGAACGGGGTGGGTTGATGTCCGAGCGTAAAATACCTCCATTCGCACCAGGCTGTGCCGGGTTGTTTGCGTCCTCTTGCTGGCCGCGACCGCGGCCGCCTGCGACCGCTGCGGCGATTTCGTCTCGCCGATTGGTTACCTCAGCGATTCGCAGCCCGAAGCGTGCCGGGATCAGGCCCCCAAACCGCGCTGATGCGGCCTTAAACACCCGTGTCAAAGCCCACCGATTGTGCGACATAGTCGCGATATGACCTCGCTTGCCGACACCGCGCCGCGCATCTCGACGGAACGCCGGTTTGCGCTCTGCCTGCTGATCCTTCTGGCGCTGACCGCGGTCCGGCTGATCGGGCTCGCCTGGTCCGACGTCGATCTGTTCTTCGACGAATCGCAATACTGGGCGTGGTCGCGCGAGCTTGCATTCGGCTATTTCTCGAAGCCGCCGCTGCTGGCCTGGGTGATCGCCGGCGCGGACGCGATCTGCGGCTCGGGCGAAGCCTGCATCCGCGCGCCGGCGCCGGTGCTTCTATCTCGGCACCTGCCTCGTCAGCTATGCCATCGCCAAGGCGCTCTACGACGAAGCGACGGCATTCTGGGCCGCGATCCTCCTGGCGACGAGCGCCGGCGTCGCATTTTCGAGCCGCATCATCTCGACCGACGTGCCGCTCCTGTTCTTCTGGGCGCTCGCGCTCCTCGCCTATGTGAAGCTCCTGCAGGGCGGCGACCGGCGGTGGGGCGTCCTGCTCGGCGTCTCGTTCGGGCTCGGCATGCTCGCGAAATACGCGATGATCTATTTCGTGCTCGGCATCGCCGCGGCCGCGGTGATCGATCGGGACGCGCGTGCGCTGTTGCGATCGCCATCGCTGTGGCTGGCCGCGGCGATCGGCGGCGCGCTGGTGCTGCCGAACGCGATCTGGAACGCGCTGAACGGCTTCGTCACGCTGACGCATGTCGGCCACAACATCCAGGGCGGCGGCGCCGCGTTCAATCCGCTCATGGGACTCGAGTTCCTGGCGAGCCAGTTCGCCGTGTTCGGCCCGGTGGCGTTCAGCGTGCTGCTGATCGTTCTGGTGCGGATGCGCAAGCCCGAGATCGGCCGCGCCGATCGCCTGATGCTGTGCTTCGCCATCCCGACGCTGGCGCTGGTGACCGCGACCGCATTCGTCACCCGCGCCAATGGCAACTGGGCGGCGCCTGCCTTCATCTCCGCCAATGTGCTGGTCGCCGCCGTGCTGGTGAGGCATGCGGCCTGGCGCTGGATCGCGGTCAGTATCGCCTTCGGCGTCGTTGCGCAGATGCTGATGCTTGTCGGCGACGCCAATGCGCGGCGGATGTCGGTGCCGTGGCTCGCCAAGCCCGACGTCTATGCGCGCACCATGGGCTGGCGTTCGCTCGGCGAGGAAGTCGAGAAGGTTGCGCGGGCGGTCGGCGCCCGCAGCATCGTCGCCGAGCAGCGCGACGTCGTCGCGTCGCTCATCTATTACCAGCGCAATAGCGGACGGGCGGTGTACTCATGGCCGACCAGCACGGTCGCGAACCACCATTTCGACCTGACCCGGCGGCTGGCCACCGGGGCGACCGAGCCGGTGCTCTTCATCTCGCCGTGCGGATCGGCGCAGCGGCCCGCCCGCGCGTATCCCAACGTCGAGCCGCTCGGCCGCCTGGACGCGCGTAGCGGTCCGACCACGTCGCGCAGCTATTTCGTCTACAAGCTCTCCGGCCTTGCGGGCGCGTCGGGCGACATCGCTCCACTCTCCGGATGCTGATGCTCCGATGAACCGAACCGGCCTGCTGATCGCCCTCGCCATTGCCGTTGTCGTGGGCATTGTGTTCGCCGTGTATCCCGGGTTCGACCTCACGCTGAGCTCGCTGTTCTATGACGCCGGCAGCCGCCGTTGGGATGTGCTCGACACGCCGTCGGGACGACTGCGCCACATCGCCAGCTGGTTGATCGCGCTCGTCGCCGCGCCGGCGTTCTTCGCGCTGCTGTTCAAGCTGATCTTGCCGCGGCGTCGGTTGCTGCTGCCGGGCCGCGCGATCGTGCTCATGATCACGACGCTCGCGCTCGGGCCGGGCCTCTTGGTGAACGTCGTTCTGAAGGACAATTCCGGCCGCCCGCGCCCGCTCTATGTCACGGAATTCGGCGGCCAGGAGCATTTCCGGCCGTGGTGGGATCTGCGCGGAGAATGCGTGAAGAACTGCTCGTTCGTCGCCGGTGAGCCGTCCGGGGCGTTCTGGACCATGGCGCCGGCCGCGGTCGTGCCGCCGCACTGGCGTGCTGCGGCCTACGGCGCCGCGCTCGTCTTCGGCAGCGCGGTCGGCGTGCTGCGCATGTCGGCGGGCGGGCACTTCTTCACCGACGTGGTGTTCGGCGGCATCGTCGTCTTCCTGCTGATCTGGCTGGTCCATGGCTTGCTGTACCGCTGGCGGACGCGTCTCTCCGACGCAGGTGTCGAGCGCTCGCTCGAACGCGTCGCGATGCCCGGCTATGATGCCGTGATGCGCCTCGCCGCGCGCATCCGCGGCGCTGCGCGGCGGAGCTAGTACCGGAGATCAAGATGAAACGCAGTTGGGCGCGCAGGGCGCTGGTCGCGGCCGCGTGTGTCGCCGCTGTGCTGCCAGCCGCGGCGCAGGATTATCCGTCAAAGCCGATCCGGATCATCGTGCCGGTCGCGCCCGGCGGCATCACCGACGTCGCCGCGCGCGCCGCCGGTGACTACATCGCGCGCAAGTCCGGCCAGCCGGTGGTGATCGAGAACCGCACCGGCGCCGGCGGCAATATCGGCATGGAGATGGTCGCGAAATCGGCGCCCGACGGCTACACGTTTGGTGTGAGTGCGACCACTCAGATCGCGATCAATCCCTTCGTGTTCAAGAAGATGTCCTACGATCCGCTCAACGACCTCGTTGCGGTCGCGCCGATCGGGGAGGCGCCGCAGTTCCTGGTGACCACCGCCAAGATTCCGGCGACGACGCTCAAGGACTTCATCGACTATGCGCGCAAGGAGAATGGCAAACTGAACTACGTCTCGCTCGGGCCCGGCAGCACCGTGCATCTCGGCGGCGTGCAGTTCACGCGCCTCGCCAAGGTCGACATGCAGCCGGTGCAATATCGCGGCGCGGCGCCCGGCATCAGCGATCTCGTCGCCGGCAATGTGCACCTGATCTCGGTCGGCATCGCGCCGGTCAAGTCGCTGGTCGAGGCCGGCATGCTGCGCGTGCTGGCGGTCGGCACGCCCAAGCGCATGTCGTATCTGCCGGACATCCCGACCGCCGCCGAGGCCGGCTTGCCGGGCTACGAGGTGACCACCTGGTTCGCGCTGTTTGCGCCGAAGGGCACGCCGCGCCCGTTCGTCGAGTGGTTGAATGCGACAGTACGCGAAATGAACGCGGATCCGGCCGCGGTGCGGCGGCTCACCGATGTCAACATCGATCCCATGAGCATGACCGTCGACGAGTTCGGCGCGCAGGTGAAGGCCGACGCCGTGCGCTGGGAAGGCATCATCCGCGACGCGGGCCTGAAGCCGGAATAATCTCCCGCTCGTCCCCGCGAAAGCGGGGACCCGACGCGTACCAGCTTCGCGGCTAATCGTTGCTCACGCCGCTGGCCTTAACCGGCGCGGCCCATCTCGCGATTTCGGTCTCCAGAAACTTGCGCAGATACTCCGGGCTCCGCCGGTCCGGCGCAGCCGGAATCAGACCGATGGAATCGAACCGTGCCCGCAGCGCCGGATTGTCGAGCGCCTTGCGCAGGGCCGCGTTCATCTTGGCAACCATGGCAGGCGTCGCGCTCTTCGGCAGCAGGATTGCGTTCCAGGCCGAGACGTCGAAGTCCTTCAGCCCCTGCTCCTCGGCAGTCGGAAGATTGGGCAGCAGCGCGGCACGATCGCGCGCCAGCATCGCCATCGCCTTGACCTGGCCCTCGTTCACGGCCTGCACCGCAATGGAAACGTAGTTGCAGATGTAGTCGATGCGGCCCGCGATCACGTCGGCAAACGCTGGCCCGCCGCCACGATAGGGAACATGGGTGACGTCGACGCCCATGATCTGGTTCAGCATCACGCAGCTGATGTGCGACGAGGTGCCGGTGCCGCCGGAGCTGAACACCATCTTGGCGTGGCTGGCCTTGGTGTAGGCGATAAACTCGCGGAGATTGTTCGGCGGCAGGTCCTTCTTGGTCATCAGCAACAGGGGCGCATCCGCAATGAAGCTGATCGGCTGGAAGTCGTTCGCCGGATGGTACGGCGGCTTCTTAGACATCCAGTAGCCGATCGCGTGCGTACCGATCGAGGCGAGCACCATCAGATGGCTGTCGGCCGACGCTTGCGACACCCGCAGCGAGCCGGTCATGCCGCCGCCACCGGGCACGTTCTCGATGATGATTTGTTGGCCCAGCGCTTCGCCCAACGTCGGCTGGAGAATGCGCGCCAGCGAATCCAGCGGACCGCCGGCGGCGAAGGGCACGACCATCGTCATCGGCCGGCTTGGCCAATCCTGTGCATTCGCCATTCCGGTCGTCAGCACAAGCAGCGCCGCCGCACGGCAAATCATCGTTCTGGACATTGCAAAGCCTCCCCGTTCCGCTCCCGAAAGTTTACAGCACCTGGCGTTCCGAACTACTCCGACGCCAGCCGCTGCGAGAACAGCGCGATGGTCTTCTGATAGACCTGCGCGCGGTTCCACTCCTTCAGCACCGCGAAATTCGGCGTGCCTTCCGCGAGCTGTCCACCCTTCTGCCAGCCATAGCCACGCAAGTCGCGCGAATCATGGACCCCGTTACATTGACAGCGCGTTGCTAAACTTCCGATAACCTTTGCAGCACAATGTGGGAGTGCAAAAGTCCGCAACGGACATTAGCACAGACCGGAACCGGACAAAGCGGAGGCGGAATCATGTCGAAGGGTCTCTCGCGCCGGAGCTTCGGTGTCGCACTCGCCGGCCTGGCCGTGCAGGCGACGGCCGGCGCGGCGCAGGCGCAAACCGATGCCGCCTCATTCTACAAGGGCAAGACGGTCAACATCCTGGTCGGCTACGAGGGCGGCGGCGGCTACGATCTCTACGCCCGTCTCGTTGCTCCGTTTTTGAGCAGACACATTCCCGGCCAGCCGGCGGTGATCGTGCAGAACATGGCCGGCGCCGGCGGTCTGCGCGCCGCGCGCAATCTTGCGACTGCCGCGCCCAAGGATGGAACGACGCTCGGCATGCTGGCGCAGACGCTGCCGTTCGACACCTTGCTCGGATACACGCCCGACATCGACGCCGGAAAGTTCACCTGGATCGGGCGCCTGGCGATGAACGTCGAAGTGGGCGTCGCCTTCACCAAGACCGGCATCAGGACAATCGACGATGCGCGCAAGCGCGAAGTGCCCTCCGCCGGCACCGGCGGCACCGCGAGCTCGACCGTCGTGCCGTTCCTGCTCAACCGGCTCGCCGGCACCCGCTTCAAATTGATCGCCGGTTACAAGAGCGCGAACGAAGCGCTGCTCACCATGGAGCGCGGCGAGGTCGACACGGTCGGCGCGATCGGCATTGCGACCATCATGGCGCGGCATGCCGACCGGCTGAAGGACGGCACGCTCGCGCTGATCTATCAGAGCGCGTTGACGCGTCACCCCTCGATCCCGAACGTGCCGACCATCGGCGAGCTTGGCACCGGCAAGGACGAGAAGTTGATCCTGAATTTATTCGCGTCCGGTTCGGAGATCGGTCGCGCCCTGATTGCGCCGCCCGACATCCCGGCCGATCGCGCCGCCACGTTGCGCCGCGCGCTTGCGGCGGCGCTTGCCGATCCCGAGCTGGTCGCGCTGTCGAAGAAGGGCAACCTGACGCTCGAGCCCGGCTCCGCCGAGGAGCTCGAAAAGGTCGTAAAGGAAGTATTATCCGCGCCAAAAGCTGTTGCGGATAAGACCCGCGACGTTCTGGAATCGATGAAGACCCAGCGGTAGAAATACCGCCACATGCCGATCGTCATCACCGACGAAGACGCCGCACGCCTGCTGTCCATCCCGGAGGCGATCGAGGCGATGCGGGTTGCGTTCCGCGACCTCGCCGAGGGGAAGGCGATCAACCCGCCGCGGCTGCGTTATTCAAGCGACACCGCCGATCCGAAGCGGCGCTATTTCGCCAATATCCATGCCGGCGCTGTACAAACCTATCAGACCGCCTGCGTGCGCGCGGGCTCGCACTTCATGCTGATGGACGAGAACAGCGGTCACCGCCGCACGCTGGACAATCCCGATCCGGTGAACTGGTCGGTCATCATCCTCTATGACCTGACCAACGGCGAGCCGCTCGCCTTCATGCACGAGACGCATCTGTCGGGCTTCCGCGTCGGCGCGACCACCGGGCTGGCCGTCGCCGAATGCGCGCGTCCCGATGCCGAGGTGCTGGGGCTGTTCGGCACCGGCAACCAGGCCTTTCCGAATTGTCGTGCAATCTGCGCGGTGCGGCCGATCAGGCAGGTCAGGGTGTTCAGCCCGAACGCAGGCGCATCGCGAGGCGTTCATCGAGCGCATGATGAACGAGAAGGTCGACGTGATCGCGGTCGACGATCCGCGCGAGGTCGTGCGCGGCGCCCACATCGTGTGCTGCGCGACCAACGCGATCACGCCGGTGCTGGCGGGCAAATGGCTGGAGCCGGGCCAGATGGTGGTGACCATCGTCAACTCCGACGTCATCGAGACGCGCACCGAGGTCGACGAGGACGTGTTCGCGCGCGCGACCGACATCGTCGTCAACGACTGGGAAGGCGTGATCGCCAACCGGCAGATCGAGCTGCTGCACCCGATCGAGAAAGGGCTGGTCAAGCGCGAGCACGTGCACCAGTTGCGCGACATCGTCGCCGGCAAGGTCGAGGTGCGGCAGCGGCCGGGCGAGATCCTCTACTACAAGAACAATACCGGCCTTGCGATCCAGTTCGCGGCCTGCGGCGCCATCCTCTACAAGAAGCTCATCGCCGAGGGCACCAACCGCACCATTCCGCGCGACTGGTTCGCGAGCCAGAAATACTCGATTCCGCCGGCCGGCTGAGAGAGCTGCTAGGCGATGACGTCGCGCTGCGGGCGCGACGTCTGCATCACGCCGCAACCGCTTTCACGTTGCGTATGGACGCCGGACGCTTCGGCGCAACGGCAGGCGCCGCATCGTTCGCCGCAATCTGGAAGATGGCGACCAGTCCATCCATCGTCTTGGCCTGCTGCTCCAGAATCTTGGCAGTGGCGGCATTCTCTTCGACCACGGCTGAATTCTGTTGGGTGACCTCGTCCATTGCCACCAGCGACCTGTTGACCTGCTCGATGCCCGTCGCCTGCTCGGCGCTTGCCGCAGCGATGTTCGAGACGATGTCGGAGACTTCCTTGATCGATTGCGTGATCTCGCTCAGTGAGACGCCCGTCTTGTTGACGAGGTCAACGCCTTCCTTCACCAGCCCGGTGCTGTTGGTGATGAGATCCTTGATGTCCTTGGCGGCTTGCGACGACCGCTGCGCGAGGCTGCGTACTTCCGATGCCACGACGGCAAAGCCGCGGCCGGCCTCGCCGGCGCGTGCGGCTTCCACCGCGGCATTGAGCGCCAGCAGATTGGTCTGCCGCGCGATTTCGTCGATCACGGTGATGATGTCCGCGATCTTGTGCGACGACTGCTCGATGCGCGCCATCGCTTGCACGGTTTCGCCCACGACGGTGCCGCCACGTTCCGCGACGGTGCGCATCCCGCTGGCGGACTGATTGGCTGCCTGGGCGTTCTTCGCGTTGTTCTTCACGATTGTCGCGATCTCTTCCAGCGAAGCCGAGGTTTCCTCAAGGCTTGCCGCTTGGCGCTCAGTCCGTTCGGACAAATCAATCGTGCTGGATGCGATTTCGGACGATGCGTTGGTGACCTCGCGCGTCGCGCCCACGATCGAAGTGATGGTCTGTTCGAGTTGGTCGGCCGTGTGGTTGAAGTCGTCTTTGATCTGTACGTAGATTTCGGGCAGGCGCTCGTCGAGGCGCACGGTCAGATCGCCAGACGACAGCTTCCGCAGCCCGTTCGCCAGCACGTCGATGACCTTCGCCTGGGCCTCAGCGTGGCTGCGGCGCTCGTCTTCGATCCGTCGGCGCTCGGCGACTTCACGCTGCTCCTGTTCGGCCATCTCGTCGAGCCGGCGCTGCGCATCTTCCGCGGCCCTGGCCTTGGCCTTGATCTTGAATGCCTCGACGGCGCCGGCGATCGCACCGATCTCGTCCCTGCGGCCGACGCCGGGCAGTTTGATCTCGAAATTGCCTTCGCCGAGCTCTTTCATGCCGCCGGTCAATGCCCGCAGCGGGCGAGTCAGCGAATAGGCCGATCCGAACGCGAAGATCAGTCCGATCAGGACCGTTGCACCGGCCAGTATGACAAGGTGCGACTTCACGGTTTCCACGGCGGTGTCGGCGTCGGATCGGAAGTTGAAGCCGTAGGCCGAGGCGGTCTCGACCAGTGCTTCGATGGCGGCGCTGACGGCGCGGCCCTCTTTGACGATGGCTTGCGGTGGCGCCAGCTCTCGCAGGCCGGTGGAGGGCGGCTTCAGATGCGCCATGCCCATTCGGAACCACGCGTTGGCGGCGTCCTGGATTTGCTTGATCGAATCCCCGGCTTGCGCCGCTTCACCCATTCGCTCCTGAGCGACAGACATGTCCGAGACGAATTGCTGCATCGTCTTCTCGATCGAGGCGATGCGCTCGGCGGTCATTGGCTCCTGCATGACGATCGCTTCTTCGACCGCGGAGCGCGCTTGCGTGAAGTTCACATGCGCTGACCGCGCGTAGCTCACCGCCATCAGCGGCCCGTCGTAGAGCTGGGTGACGAGGGAGCTCAGCGCCGAGACCTGGCGGATGCTGTAGAGCGCGGCGCCCGCCGACAGAAGGCAGACCACTCCAAAGGCCAATAGTAGCTTGGATCGGATCGACATGGGAGGAGCCTACCGTTTGGGTTTGCGGGAACTATTCCGCGACCTTGACCATCATCTTCATGGTCGGGTGGATCGCGCACAGGATGCCGACATTGCCCGGCGTGTTGAACGTCACCGGCGTCGAATGTCCCGGCTGGATCAGGCCGAGATTGAATTTCTGGCCGGGCGTGGTCGACAAGACGTTGTGCGCGATGTTGTCGTCGTTCACGAAAATCAATGTCTCGCCCTTCTTGAGGCTGACTTCGGTCTCCGAGAACACCTTGCCCTTTTGGTGGATGCTGCGGTCCGCGGCAAAACCGGTGGAAATTCCGGCGACAAATGCGACAACTGCGATGAACTTCAGGCTGTTCATGTCGGGTCCTTGTTGATGTTGATGTTTAGCGGGGAAGCACGGGCATTGCCGTGGGACTGAGGTTGCTGGTCAGGGTCTTCAGGAACGCAATCAGATCCGCCTTTTCCTGATCGGTCAGGTTCAGCGGCTTGATCAGCTCTGACCGGCTCGGACGATTGATCCCGCCGGTGTTGTAGTGCTCGACCACCTGCTCGAGAGTCGTCATCGAGCCGTTGTGCATGAACGGCGCGCGGTGCGTGATCTCGCGCAAGCCCGGCGTCTTGAACGCGTGCTGGGACTTGAGGACTTCCGGCAGGATTTTTCCGCGTCCGATGTCCTCGCTCGCAAGCCCGATGTCGTGGAAGCTATCGTCCGTGAAATTCCAGCCGCTGTGGCACTCGTTGCACTGCGCCTTGGTATTGAAGAGCGTGAACCCGCGCTTGGCTGCGTCGGAAATTGCCCGCTCGTCGCCGTCGATCCATGCATCGAAGGGGGCGCGGCCGGAAATCACCGTCCGCTCATAGGTCGCGATCGCCTTGCCGATGTTCTCCGGCGTAATTCCCTGGCCGGGAAACGCGGCTTCGAACAGCGGCGGGTATTCCGCAATCGCCTTTAGCCGCTTCAACAACTGGTCGATCGGCATCGCCATCTCTACGTCGGCCTGGATCGGGCCGAGTGCCTGCTCCTCGAGCGTGTCGGCGCGGCCGTCCCACATGAAGATCAGGCCGTAGGCTGCGTTGATGATCGTCGGCGAGCGCCGCCCCAGCCGCTTCATCAGATGCCCGACGCCGGTCGGCTGTCCGTCCGACCATCCATATGAAGGGCTGTGGCACGAGGCGCATGACAGGAGGTTTGCCTGCGACAACCGCGTGTCGAAGTAGAGCTTCTTGCCGAGAACGACTTTTTCGAACGTGTATGGGTTCTCGGCGGGAAATGGGATCGTTCGGGGGCGGCGATACGACGCACGAACGTCGTCGCCTTTTGCAGTGACTTGCGGCGGAAGGTCGACCTTGCGCGTCTCGCCGATGACGACGTTTGCGATGGAGGCTGTCACCGCCACCAAGCTTGCTGCGAGAACGGCAATCCAGATTAATATCGGAAACCAATAATTGGTGTGGCGAGTCGTTGATTGCTCAACGACCTTACTCGACAACATCGACATCGAACGCCCCCCTCGATCAATTCTAATCAAGGATAAACAACAAGCGTTTCATGAGAATTAAGAGCGCATGCCCGTGCAGGTCTATTCAGGCACTTGCAGCGGCGCGTGCGGTTGCGATCCGCGAAAGTCGGACGCGTCACACGTCGTTCCTGGCAAAGATGAACTGATCGACGTTTGGTATGGCGTCAGCGCGCGCCGCTGAGCACTTGTCCCAAGCCAGCGCGGATCGAGCCGGTCGAGGTCCTTCGACATCGCAATGATGTCCGCGCAGACTTTGTCGGGCACGCGGCTCGACAGCTCCTGCACGAAACGGGCCTCGTGCTCCTCGCCGGTGAAGGGATCGCCGGCGCTTCCTTTCGGCGCCGGCACGAATTTCGCGAGCTCGCGTCCGTCGCGCAGGCGGACGCTGACCTTGGCGGCGGTGGAAAGCGCATTGCTCGCGGCTTCCACCTCGTCATCGAGCGCGATCGTGGTGCGGTCCTCGATCTCGAACAGGCGGCGATCGCGCAAGGCCGGCTTCATAATCGGCCACCGCCAGCGTCGGGATGCGCCCGGCCGCCAGCGGAAAATGCGAGGCGAGCGCGACGCTGAACGGCAGGCACATTTGCGCCGCCTGCAGGTCGACCGGATGCGGATTGGTCAGCCGGCCCTGGATCACCTTGGGGATGCCGAGCTGCATCGATGCAATGTCATCGCCGGAGAAACCGTATTGCTGGCGCAGCGCCAGCATCGCATCGATGCCGGCGGCGACACGCGCCGCCGCGGCATGCGACTTCACCAGCACGTCCATGAGCAGGAACTGCGCGCCAAGCCCATCCTCGATGATCGCCGGGTTGAAGCCGTCGGCATAGGCGCGCGCGAACCCGCCGCTCCCTTCGATCATGTCGACCGGGCCGGCAAAGCCATGCTGCGTCAGCAGCGCCGCGGCAACCCCGCTCTGCGCGGCATGGGCGGCCTGGATGCGTTTGCCCGAGGCGCCCGAGTAGTAGAACTGCGCGACGCCGCTGGAGTAGCTGCCGGCGAGCCCGATGGCCGCGAGAATTCGCTCGTCTGCGTTGCCGAACAGGAGCCGGCCGGCAGCCGCGGCCGTGCCGAACACGTCGCAGGTGCCGGTGCTCTGGAAGCCGCGCTGGAAGTGCCCGGGCTGCACCGACAGTCCGACCCGGATCGTCACCTCATAGCCGGCAACGACCGCCGCGAGGACGTCGGGCCCCGATGCGCCGACATGTTCGGCGGTCGCCAGCGCCGCCGACCAGGCGGCAATGCCGGGATGCAGCATCGCGCCGACATGCGTGTCGTCGGCATCGAAACTCGACCCGAACGTGACGTTCAGGAACGTCGCGTGCTGCGGATTGAGCGTGTCGGGCGAGAACAGCACATGCGATGCGCCCGGCTTTGCCACCACGCCGGCATAGTCGCGCGCCCATTGGCTCCACGGCAGCCGCGCGCCGATCGAGCAGACACGAAGATGATCGAGCAGCAGCCAGCCCAACTTGCGCCGCACCTCGTCCGGCAGCCGCGCCGGATCGAGATGCGCCGCGAAATTCGCCAGCGCGCGCGTCGACTGATGGCTTTTTGAATTCACGCGATCGTCCCCGAGCTCATTGTACTGAGATCACTTTATTGTTTTGAACAGGTCCGCAAGCTTTGCGTATTTCGCCAGATCGCTCGCGATCACGTCGCGGAACGCGTCGGGCTTGCTCACCACAATGTCCGTTCCACCCTTGATCAGCGTCTCCTGCACCGACGGGACCTTCATCGCCGCGTCCACGGCGTCCCACAACCGCTCGATGATCGCCGGCGGCGTCGCCGCGGGCGCAAGCATCCCGATCCAGGACGTCGCCTCGTAGCCCGGCACGCCGGCCTCGGCTACGGTCGGCACGTCCGGCAGCGCCGCCGAGCGCTCCTTGCTGCTGACCGCGAGCGCCCGGAGCTGGCCTTCCCGAATGAACGGAATGAGGCCGGCCGTGAATCCCCACATGGCGCCGACCTGATTGCCGATGACCGCCGGCACGGCTGCGCCGGTGCCGGGGAACGGCACGTGGACGATATTGAGGCCCGTCATCCGGTTGAAGATTTCGCCGGCGAGATGGTTCGGCCCGCCGACGCCGGAGGAGCCGTAGAACAGCTTGCCCGGCTGCGCTTTCGCGAGCGCCATATATTCTTTGAGCGTCTTTGCAGGTACCGACGGATGCACGACCAGCACGACGGTGTTGCGCGTGAGCAGGGAGACCGGCGCGAAATCTTTCAGCGGGTCATAGCCCAGCACCGCGCCGGTGTGCGGCGCGATCACCATCGACGATTCGGTGGTCGTCAGCAGCGTGTGACCGTCGGCATCCGCCTTGGCGACCAGCGCCGTGCCGATACGGCCGGCCGCGCCGGCGCGGTTCTCGACCACGAACGGCTGGCCGAGCGCCTGCTGCAGATGCGTTTGCAACAGCCGCGACACGATGTCGGCGCCGCCGCCGGGAGCAAATGGCACGACGATGCGCACCGGTCGGTTCGGATAGGATGCTTCCGATCGGCTCGCTTGCGGTGATAGCGCCGCGGAGGTGAGGCCGGCGAGCACGGCGCGGCGGTTAGGTCTCATAACCCTGGTCCTCCCGGCGTCAGTCGATGCACAGGCCATATCACCCGGTCGACACCTGCGGCGGCTGTGGCGTGGCGTCGCGACGCCTTGTCGATGAAGTCGAGCGCGTGCCGCGCGCACAGCTCCGGCTCGACCGCGGCGATGTGATAGGAATCGCCCGGCAGCACCAGCACCCGCGCGTCGGGGAAGCGCTTCGCATAGCGCTCGACCGCTTCGACCGATTGCAGGCCGCTTTCGGTCGTCGTCACGATCAGGGTCGGCGCCGCGATCCGCGACAGGCCGGCATCGAGTTCCATGTCGATCCGCGCCGAGGAGGCGCCGAAGGCGGAACGTCTGCGCGGTCTTGCCCATGAGCTCGTTGGCCCACCATCGAATCTGCGCCTCTGACGCCGTGCTGCCGAGCCGCGCCCGCATCGTTTCGGTGGCCCATTGCCGCACGCCTTTGAGGCGGATCGCATCGGCGTTGCCGGTTCCACTGCCGCGCACTGGCGAACCGAACAGGCAGAGCGAAAGCAGGCGATGCGGCTGCTCGCTGCCGAACTGCATGCAGGCCGATCCGCCATACTTGGCGCCGATCAGGTGGCAAGCCTTGATGCCGAGGGCATCGAGAAAGCGCCCGATGTCGGCCGCCAGCTCTTTCGCCGTGAAGCCGTAGTCCATCGGTGCGGACGACGCGCCGAACCCCGGCAGGTCGGGCCGGACGACCCGATATCTACCCGCCAGATGCGGCACCCACTGGGTCCACGCGCGCGAGGATTCGGAGTTGCCGTGGATCATCACGATCGGTTTCGGGCGTCGTCCACGGCGCGCCGAACCAGTGGTCCTCGTAAGCCATGTCGAGGCCGGGCCGCAGTTCGATGGTGGGCATGGCGTTCCTCTCCTGCGGCCCATTGTAACGCCGGCATGGCCCGACGATACGGCGTCAGCTCGCTCAGTCCGCGATCACCTTGCGCGCCATGTCGACGATGTCTGCCGGCATGGCGTTGATGTCGTCGACGATCGCGATCGCCTCCGCCGCCGACTTCGGGCTGATGTCGATCAGGAGCTTCTCCGCCTCCTTGCGAAGCTGCGGGTCCTTCATGGCGGCGTCGAAGGCAGCGCGCAGGATCGCGATGCGTTCGGCGGGAACCTGCGCGGAAGCGACGAACGGCTTGCCGAGCTGCGCGGGATTGCTGAGGAGCCGCAGCACCTGCCGGTCGCGCTCGCTGGCGACGAGATCGCCGGCGTAGGGCACGTTGCGCGGCATGTTGTCGGCGACCGTCGGCACCAGCCGGACCAGCGGCTTGATCCGCCCTTCGGTGCGCCAATGCGGCGGCAGGCTCGACCAGCCGCCGCAGCCGGCGTCGAGCTCGCCGCGCTCGATCGCGATGTATTGCTGCGCGGTGCCGGCGTAGCCGAGCACCGGCTTGACGTTCACGCCGAGCATCCGGCTCAGCACCTTGAAGCGGATGTCCTGCATGCTGCCGGCGGCGGTGAGGCCCATATGCACAACGGCTGCCTTGCGCAGATCGTCGAGGGTGTCGATGCCGCGCGTGTGCCAGACGTAGCAGACGCTCAGGTCCTCGCTGATGCTGCCGATGAAGCTGTATTTCGCGAGGTCGAGCTTGGTCCGCTCCGGATTGAGCCGCGCATTGATGATCTGCACGAAGTCGAACAGCGTGACGACGGTGCCGTCCTTGGGCGCGATCGCGTCCTGGTGGCGCAGCGCGGTGAGCGATCCCGCGCCGGGCATGTTCTGCACGATCACCGTCGGCGTACCGGGGATATGCCTGGAGATGTGGCGGGCTAGAAGCCGCGCATAGACGTCGTAGCCGCCGCCGACGCCATAGCCGACCACGAGGTTGAGCGTCTTGTCCTTGTAGAAGTCGCCGGCGGGTCTGCGCGCTCGCGATGGCAACGCCGGCAATGCCTGCAACGAGGAAGGCGCAGGCCGCTGCCGTTGCGCGCCTCATGCCTGCATCGCCTTGCGCGCGGCGGCGACGATCTTGTCGGCGTTCGGCGTGACATGCGCCTCGAGCGGCGGCGAGAACGCGATCGGCACGGCAGGGCGCGCGACCCGCAGGATCGGCGCCTTCAGTGCGTCGAACGCGTGTTCCGCCACCAGCGCGGAGATCTCCGAGCCGATGCTGCACAGCGCATTGCCCTCGTCGACGGTGACGAGCCGGCCGGTCTTGCGCACGGACGCGCAGATCGCCTCGGCATCGAGCGGAACGATGGTGCGGGGGTCGACGACCTCGGCCTCGATGCCGTCCTTCGCCAGCGCCTCGGCGGCCTTCAGCGCCTCGCGCACCATCAGCGAGGTCGCCACGATGGTGACGTCGCGGCCCTCGCGCGCAATGCGCGCCTTGCCGAACGGCACGGTGTAGTCGCCGTCCGGCACCTCGCCGGTCATGGCCAGAAGCTTGGTGTGCGTGATGACGACGGTCGGGTTGTCGCTCTTGATCGCGCTGACGCAGCAGCCCCTGCGCGTCGGCGGGCGAGGCCGGCAGCACCAGCTCGAGCCCGGCGGAATTGGCGTACATCGCCTGCGGGCTCGACGAATGCTGGCCGGCGCCGCCGCCGCGGATGCCGGCAAACATGTGCAGCGTCAGCGGCGCGCGCAGTTGCCCGCCCGACATCGAATGCACGTTGGCGGCCTCGCTCATGATCTGGTTGAACGCCTCGATAGGCGAAGGTGGCGGTGCCGTAATTGAGGAACGGCCGCATCCCGGCCATCGCCGCGCCGGTCACCAGCGACGTGCACACGCCCTCCGACGTCGGCGGATCGATCAGCCGGTCCGGGAACGCGTCCCACAGCGCGCGCTCGTCCTCGGGCTTGAGGCCGCGGTCGGACAGGAACGAATGCGCGCCGATGACGACGACGTTGGGATCGCTCCTCAGCGAATGCGCGAGCGCATCGATCATCGCGACGGCGAAGCTTTTTGTCGGCATGTCAACTCCGAAGTCCACGACTTGCAGACTTGGCGTCATGGCCGGGCTTGTCCCGGCCATCCACGTCTTGCCTTCTGCTTGTACAGGAAGACGTGGATGCCCGGCATGAAGCCGGGCATGACTCAAACTTCGACAGCCGTGCTCAAACGAACGACGCCGGCGAGCGCGGCTTCGGGTTTCGGGTAGGGGCTGGCCTCCGCGAAGCCGCGCGCCTTGGCGATGATCACGGCGGCCTCGTTGTCGAGCGCGACCACGTCCTCGCGCGTGAGGGTGCCGCGCGCAATCAGCGTGCGCGCGGTGCGCAGGATCGGGTCGCTGCGCTGCCACTCCGCATGCTCGTTCGACGCCTTGGCGTCGTCCCAGGCCGCGGTCACGTCGGTGACGCCGGTCGTGAACTCGTGCACGATCTGGTGCGAGCCCGGCCAGCGCACGAGCTGCGCCTCCAGGAAATACGGCCCGTTGCCGCCGCGCACATGCGCGAGCGCGACCTCCACGGCCTTCGCCGCCGCTTCCGGATCGCCGCCGTCGACCGACGCGCAGGGGATCTTCAGCGCCTTCGGCACCGCCGTCAGTTCTTTGGTGGCGAGCCGCGAGGTCTGCGCCTCGCCTTCCTTCGAATTGTTCTCGCACAGGAACAGCACCGGCAGCGCATAGAGCGAGGCGATGTTGAGCGCCTCATAGGCGATGCCCTCGTCGAGCGCGCCGTCGCCGAACAGCGCGACCGCGACGTTCGCCGGTCTTCTTGTGCTTGAGCGCGAAGCCGCCGCCGACCGAAAGCCCGATCGAGCCGCCGACCATCGCCGAGGTCGACTGGAAGCCGAGCGAAGGATCGGTCATGTGCCAGGTGCCGCCCTTGCCGCCGCAGAGCCCGCCGGCGCGGCCGAGGATTTCCGCCAGCGCCTTTCCGGGATCGGCGCCGCGCGCGATCATGTGGCCGTGGTTGCGGTGCGTGGTGTAGATGAGGTCGCCGTCGGTGAGCTGCATCAGCGCCGCCGCGCCGAGCGCCTCGTTGCCGATCGCGAGATGCTGGCGGCCGAGCTTGTGCGCGCCGCGCCAGCGTGATCACCATCTCCTCGAATCGCCGCATCGTGAGCATGCGCGCGAGCGTCGCCTTCGCCTGGTCGTTCGTCATGATTTGTTTGCCCCGTCAGCGCCGGGGAACGCAGCGGCGCTTGCGCTCGATCTGCTGGGTGCCGCCGGCCTTCACGTGATCGCCGCCGACGACCTCCATCACCTGTCCGGACGGGCAGCGCCCGTCATCGACCAGCACGCGCTGGCCGAGCTTGAGTTTGCCCATCGCCGGCTCGCGCTTGAGCATCTCCGCCTGCGCGGTGGCGGCAAGCGCGGTGCATGCGACTGCGGTGATCAGCACCATCCATGACGATCGCATCAGGCGGTCCCCCGTCCTCTCCCACTTTTTGTGATTTCGAATCCCGCACATCGCCGCGCGTTTGTCCAGCGCGAGGCACGCGCATCCTCCCTCCGCCTGCGGGCGATCATTACTGCGCCCTCTCCCCTTGCGGGAGAGGGCTCAAGAAAGAACCCGCATACATAAAATGGGTGAGGGGTCTTCTTCGCAAGAAATGGCTTTGGCGAAGCGGACCCCTCACCCAATTCGAATCCGCTGACTTGCCAGCGCGGCCCTCTCCCGCAAGGGGAGAGGGCGCAGTAACTCGCGCCCTGCTCGCGGAGCAGCCCATTGACGCGACGTTGATCATGGCGAACCATAACGCCAATAGAATACCGGAGGGAGACGCCCATGCGCGCACTCGCGCGGTTGCTGCTTGCGACATCCGCGTTGGCGCTCGTCACAAACTCCGCGCAGGGCCAACCATCCGTCGAGGCGTTCTACAAAGGCCGCACTGTCGAACTCGTGGTCGGCACGCTGCCCGGCGGCGGCTACGATCTCTACGGCCGGCTGGTGGCGCGCTACCTCGGCCGCCACATCCCCGGGCAGCCGACCGTGATCGTGCGCAACATGCCCGGCGCCGGCCATCTGCGCATGGCGAACTGGCTCTACAACGCCGCGCCGCGCGACGGCACCGTGCTCGCCACCGCGCCGCAATCGATCGCGATCGAGCAGGCGCTCGGCACCGACGGCGTGCAATACGACGCCGGCAAGTTCACCTATATCGGCCGCGCCGCGCCGGTGGTCGAGGTCACTTACGTGTGGCACACGTCGAAGACCCAATCGATCGCCGATGCCCGCACGCGCGAGACCGTGATGGGCGGCTCCGGCGCCGCATCGCCGACGGTGTTCTACCTCAAGGCGCTCAACATGCTCGCCGGCACGAAATTCCGCGTGGTCGCGGGCTTCCGCGGCGTGTCGGAGACCGAGCTTGCCGTGCAGCGCGAGGAGGTGGAGGGCGGCACCAAGGCCTGGGCCTCGTTCAAGATCGACAACGCCGAATGGCTGCGCGAGAAGAAGGCGAAGATCATCCTGCAATATGCGCTCGAGCGCGCGCCCGATCTGCCCGACGTGCCGATGATGGCCGAGCTCGGCCTCGACGCACGCGCAACCGCGGCGCTGAAGCTGTTCGCCGCCGGCAACGCCATGGGCCGCTCGATCTTCGCGACGCCGGGCATCCCGGCCGAGCGCGCCGCCGCGTTGCGCAAGGCGTTCATGGAGACGATGGCGGACCCCGAGCTGGTCGCCTTCACGCGCGAGCGCAACATCGATCTCGGCCCCGCGCTCAACGGCGAGGCGCTTGCGCAGATCATCGCGGAGACGCTGAGCGTGTCGCCGGAGACGGCCGCCGAGGTGAAGAAGGCGCGGGGGGATTAGGCGCGGCCTGAAAATTGCCTGAGATGCGATTGCTGAGGGTCGCGGCCCCTTCGCGGCAAGCCACGATCGAACCCGCCGCCGGTTCCCCGCGACCAATGAGGACGGGGGCGCCTCCCGAGGAGAGCGCCATGCTCGCTACATTGACAATTCGTCCCGTCTTGCCGCTCGATGCGGACCCGCTTCAGGCCTATCTCGCCGCGCTTGCCGCCGAGCGGCTGCCGGTGCTGTTCGCCCGCGGGATGCCGCGCGCCGATCGCGTCGCGGCGCTGATCGCGCGCAACCTTACCGACGATCGCTACTGCTTCATGGTCGCGGTCGACGATGACGGCATCGCCGGCATGCTGGATTTCGCCGGGGCATCTCCCTTGCAGCAGCGCCATGTCGGCTCATTCGGCATGAGCGTGCGGCGCGAGCGGCGCGGCCGCGGCATCGGCTCGCGCCTGTTGCGGACGCTGTTCGGCTACGCCGCCGCCCACGGCTACCGGCGGCTCGAGCTCGACGTGTTCGCGAACAATACGCGCGCCATCGGCCTCTACGAACGCGAAGGCTTCGTGCATGAGGGCCGCCGGTGTGGGGCGGTCATGGTCGGCGATGCGGCGGTGGATTTGGTGATGATGGGAAGACGGATTTAAATCGAATGTAACGTGTACATCGCCATCACGCCGCGATCACGCTGATCTTTGCCGCGCCGCGCGAGCGCGGCTTCTTGCGGATGACGATTTCCACGTCACGGTCGAGCGCCGTCAGCAGTGTCATCAGGCGCTCGACCGAAAAACCTTCGAGCTTGTAGTTGCGTAGCGCCGAGATCTTCGGCTGGTTGACGCCAAGCCGCGCGGCGGCATCGGCTTGGCTTAATTTGCGCCGATCGAGAATCGCGTTGAGCTCGAGTGCGAGCCGCAGCTTGGCTTGGCGCTCATCGGCGTCAAGATATCCGAGGTCGGCAAAGATATTGCCGCTGCCGCGAATGATCTCTTCCCGCTCGGCGCCTCCAGCGGCGCCCTTATTTCGACGGCGCGTCATCCGACTCTCCTACATCCGCAATCGTCACCGCTCCCTCGGGAAACCGTGCCGTGATCGTCAGTGTCCCGCCAAGCGCCTCAACATAGCGGCGCAGGTTACTCACATACATGTCGGCACGGCGTTCGAGCTTGGCGACCGCCGGCTGCCCGACCGCGAGCTTTTCGGCCAGAGCCTCCTGCGATACCGCGCGTGCCTTGCGCAACTCGTGCAGCGCGAGCGCGGTTTCGAGCGCGGCGGCCTTGTCGGCGACGCGCGCCTTGCGCGCGGGCGAGAAACCCTTCGTAAGGTCGCGGAAGGGGCGGTGGCCGGACATCAGATCAGTCCTTCGCGTTTGATCTCGTCGAGATAGGCGTCGTACAGCCGGTCCGCGAGCGGAATCATGCGCTCATAGAAACGGTCGTCGCCTGCCTTGTTTCCGCCGATCAGCAGGATCGCTGTGCGCCGCGGATCGAAGGCGTAGAAGATGCGCAAGGGCTCGCCGCTACTTTGCACGCGCAACTCGCGCATACGCGCGTGACGCGAGCCGTTGATGCCCGACGAATAAGGAAACGGTAGTTGCGGCCCGCGCGCTTCCAGTTGCGATACCACGGCGGCGATATCCTCCTGCGCACCATCGCCGAGCGTCGCCCACCACGCGCCGAACTCATGGTGTACTCGACGGACCAAGACATGATATTCCATATATGGAATAGTTGCAACAGGCCTTGAAAACTCTCAGGAAGCTGCCGAAGTTCTTGATTTGTTCTACTAGAGAATGCCCAAAGTTGCAATGCTGCGAACGGGCAATGGTCGTTAGATCGCAAGTGCTCGGGGCGTTTCAGAACCTTACGCGCACCATGTCGTGGTGACGAACGTGCCTTGCTTGCACGCTTTCGCTTTCGCCCTATAG
>CAWKMR010000012.1:0-22552 GCA_963850705.1 uncultured Alphaproteobacteria bacterium
ACGACGATCGGCCGAAGAAAAAGATCACACACGAGATCGGTCAGGATCTCTATCTGCTCTCAGTGAAGGAGCTTGAGGAGCGCATTGCGCTGCTCAGCGAAGAGATCGAACGTCTGAAGGCATCGATCGCAAGCAAACAATCATCGCGCGGCGTTGCGGATTCGTTTTTCAAGAAGTGAGCGATCCCATCAAAACGTGAGCGCGTCGCTCATGCGCATGACGGTGCCGGTAATGCGCTGCGGCTTCGGTACAAAATTATCCACGCACTTAAGCCGTTATTAAGCTTTCCCCTTCATTACTAGCGTTGTCCATCTTCTGGACATTGAGTGGCTCCTGTCCACTCTGTTTGACGCCTCCCTGTTTAACTTTCGAGCCGCCGGCAACGGCGGCTCTTTTTTTGTTGTGCCATTTCGGGTCAGCTTCATCGCCGGCGCGCGCCACGGCAGCGGCACCAATCGCAAATTGTTCGCCGTCCGTGCTCTGGGACGCGGCCGCGTAGCAACTATGTCTGCACCTTCACCTTCCAGGTGCTGGACAGGACGGCATCTCACGGGCGATGCTGGTCCCTCGCCGCGTGGTGGGCGCAAGACCAAGAACATTTTTTTGGTATTGTTGCGTGGGGCATATGACATGTCGGAACTAACGGCCAACGAAGTCGCGACCGTTTCATTCGGCGAGCGGCTGGCGAGTTCGCAAGCGTTCAGCAACCTGTTTCGCGACGGGATGTCGCTGGTCGAGGAGACCGCGACTTATCTCGATGGACCCGGCCGGCAGGAATCCAAGAAGCTCGATCGCAATGCGGCGCTTGCCTACGCGACCGAGAGCATGCGGCTCACCACGCGGCTGATGCAGCTCGCGTCGTGGCTGCTGCTGCACCGCGCGGTCAAGGAAGGCGAGATGTCGCTCGCCCAGGCGGACAAGGAAAAAGCCAAGGTGAAGCTCAGCGCCGCCGACAACGACGACAACAATTACAAGGTCCTGCCCGAGCGCCTGCGGAACCTGATCGATCGCTCGCGCCATCTCCACGGCGCGATCCGCCGGCTCGACAGCACCATGCATGCGCGGCCCGACCCCGCGCGCATCCGCCCCGAGGACAATCCAGTCGAACGCCAACTCGGCTTGCTTAAGGCCGCTTTTGAGCGCGAGTAAGCCATCCCGGGATTGGTGGCCGTCGCTCCAAACAAAAAGCCCCGCTCGCGCGGGGCTTTGATATTTCGGTGGCCGAAGGCGCTATTTCTTGAGGCCGAGGCCCGCGAACTTCTTCTGGAAGCGGGACAGCCGGCCGCCGCGGTCAAGCAACTGCTGCGCCCCGCCGGTCCAGGCCGGATGCGACTTCGGGTCGATGTCGAGGTGCAGCACGTCACCCTCCTTGCCCCAAGTGGTGCGGGTGGTGAACTCGGTGCCGTCGGTCATCACCACCTTGATGGTGTGATAGTCGGGATGAATCTCGGGTTTCATGGATCCTCGCAGGGCGCGAAATTTGGGCGCTCTATATCGTGGCGACCGCGCTGAAGCAAGCACGGCCCCGGAACCCCACGTTTCAGCCAGTCCTTGCCGCCCAGCCTGATTGCCAGCGGCCTTGGCGGCAGGCATTGTCGCGCGAAACCGGCCCTTCAGGCCGGGGCGTAAGGTTGCGTCGCACATGAATGTGGTCGAACGAGCCCCTGCGCAAGGGACGAGCCTGCCCAAGGAACCGCCGCCGCCCGTGGCAGAAGCGCCGCCGCCGGTGCAGCCTTCGCGCGGCCTGAAGCTCAAGCCCCTGCTCTCGCTCATTCCCTATGTCGCCCGCTATCGCGCCCGGGCGCTCGCGGCACTGGCCGCGCTACTCGTCGCGGCGCTGGCGACGCTGGCGGTGCCGCTCGCCGTGCGCCGCATGATCGATTTCGGGTTCAGCCACCAGGGCCTGAACCTGATCGACAGCTATTTCGCCGTGATGATCGCCGTCGCCGGCGTGCTCGCCGTGGCGAGCGCACTCCGCTACTACCTCGTCGTCACGCTCGGCGAGCGCATCGTCGCCGACCTGCGCAGCAGTGTGTTCAATCACCTTACCTCGCTCTCGGTCTCCTATTTCGATCAGACCAAGACCGGCGAGATCCTGTCGCGACTCACCGCCGACACCACGCAGATCAAATCCGCCGTCGGCTCGTCAGTGTCAGTCGCGCTGCGCAATATCGTGCTGTTCTTCGGCGCCGCCACCATGATGGTGATCACCAGCCCGCGGCTCTCGTTCTTTGTGCTCATCGCGATTCCGGTGATCGTGCTGCCGCTCTACGGCTTCGGACGCGCCATCCGGGAGCGCGGCCGCGCCGCGCAGGACACGCTCGCCGACGCCTCGGCCTATGCCGGTGAATTGCTCGGCGGCGTGCGCACGCTGCAGGCGTTCACGAACGAGAATCTGGCACGCAATCGCTTCGCTGCGGCGGTCGAACGCGCCTTCGAGGCCGCGAAGAGCGCGATCGGCGCCCGCGCGGTGCTGACCGCGATCGCGATCTTCCTGGTGTTCGGCAGTGTCGTACTGGTCTTGTGGGTCGGCGCGCAGGACGTCATTGCGGGGGATATCACGCCGGGACGGCTGTCGCAGTTCGTCCTCTATGCGGTGTTCGCGGCGAGCGGCCTCGGCCAGCTCTCCGAAGTATGGGGCGAGCTTTCACAGGCGTCTGGCGCCGCCGAGCGGCTGTTCGAGATCATGGGCGTAAAGCCGGACATCAAATCGCCGGAGCGGCCGATCCCGCTGGGCGAGCCCGCGCGCGGCGAAATCGCCTTTGACCGCGTGAGCTTCGCCTATCCGACGCGGCCGGAAACCATGGTGCTCGACGGCGTCTCGTTGCGCGTGCGGCCGGGCGAAAAAGTCGCGATCGTCGGTCCTTCGGGCGCCGGCAAGAGCACGATCTTTCATCTGATCCTGCGCTTCTACGATCCCACCGCCGGCACGATCAGCTTCGACGGCGTTCCGATCGCGAGCGCCGATCCGCTGGCGCTCCGCCGGCATATCGCGCTGGTGCCACAGGACACGGTGATCTTCGCCGCCTCCATCACCGACAACATCCGCTTCGGCCGTCCAGAGGCGAGCGACGCCGACGTCAGACACGCCGCCGAGCTCGCGCTGGCATCCGAATTCATCAATCGCCTGCCGCAGGGCTTCGAGACGTCGGTGGGCGAACGCGGCGTCACGCTGTCGGGCGGGCAGCGCCAGCGCATCGCCATCGCCCGTGCGATCCTGCGCGACGCGCCGTTGTTGTTGCTCGACGAGGCGACCTCGTCGCTCGACGCCGAAAGCGAAACGCTGGTGCAGGCGGCGCTCGAGCGCCTGATGGCGGAGCGCACCACGCTGGTCATCGCGCACCGTCTTGCCACCGTGCTCTCCTGCGACCGCATCCTGGTGATGGACCAGGGCCGCATCGTTGAGGAAGGCACGCACGAACGGCTCGCCGCCGCCGGCGGGCTCTACGCACGGCTGGCGAAGCTTCAGTTCAGGACCGAGTGACGCGCCCGCAGTTCACGGCCGCCAGCGCATCAGGCGCACGGGCGCACCGGAGATTTCGTTGACCGTTTCCCCGGCATCGACAAATCCCTGCTTCTCATAGAAGCGGATGGCGCGCGTGTTGTCGGCATTGACCTTGAGATCGAGCCCCGTGGGCGCAATCTGCCGGGCCTCCGCCATCAGCATGGTCGCAACGTCTGAGCCCCACGCTTCCGGCACAACCACGATCTGATCGAGATAGCCGGTCTTCAGATCGACGGTGACGAAGCCGGCCAGCCGTCCGTCCGACTCCGCAACGATGATGGTTGCCGTCGGCGCAAGCTCCTGGCGCCAGCGCTCGCGCCACCAGTTTACGCGCTTCCCGAAGTCGATATGCGGATAGTGCTGCTGCCACGTCCGCTGCCACAACTCGATGGCCGCGTCTTCGTCGGCTGACGAATAGGGGCGCAGCGTGACCGCGGGTTCGCTCACCGCTCCGTCAGCTTCAGCTCGATGCGGCGGTTGCGGGCGTAAGCTTCCTCGGTACGGTCGGTGTCGATCGGCTGGAACTCGCCGAAACCCGCCGCCACCAGGCGCTGCGGCGAGACGCCCCGGCTGATGAGATACTGCACCACCGCGATGGCACGCGCGGCCGACAGGTCCCAGTTGGTGCGCCCGCCCGCGATCGGACGGACGTCGGTGTGGCCGTCGACCCGCATCACCCAGGCAATGTCGCCCGGGATCTGCCGCTCGATGTCCAGCAACGCGCTGGCGACCGTGTCGAGCTCGGTGCGCCCTTCCGGCTTGAGCACCGCCTGACCGACGTCGAAGAACAACTCCGACTGGAACACGAAGCGGTCGCCGACGATGCGGATATCGGGACGGTTGCCGAGGATCGCGCGCAGGCGGCCGAAGAAATCGGAACGGTAGCGCGACAGTTCCTGCACGCGCTGCGCCAGCGCCACATTCAGCCGCTGGCCGAGATCGGCGATCCGCGTCTGCGCATCCTTGTCCTTCTTTTCCGCCGCTTCGAGCGCGCCTTCGAGCGCCGCGAGTTGCCGGCGCAATGCCGCGATCTGCTGGTTGAGCACTTCGAGCTGCGCCAGCGTGCGCGCGCTCAGCTTCTTCTCGGCGTCCAATTGGGTGGAGAGCTCGGCGGCCTTGGTCTGCGCATCGCTGGCGCCGCTGCCGACACCTTCGTAGAGGCCGCGAAAGCGGTCGCGCTCGCCTTCCGCGCTGGCCAGGTTCGCGCGCAGTTGTGCGAGCTGTTCCTCGATACTGATCTTGCCGGTCTTCTCCAGCGCCAACAGCTCGGTGAGCTGCATGATCTGGGCATTGAGCCGGCTCAGCGCCGTGTCTTTGCCGGTCACTTCCTGCGTCAGGTAGAACTGGACGACGACGAAGACCGACAGCAGAAAGATGATGCCGAGAACCAAGGTCGCGAGAGCGTCGACGAATCCGGGCCAGTAGTTCATACCGGCGTCGCGGCGGGCACGTGCGAGGGCCATGGATGCTTGGTTCCTACTTGTTGGCGTTCTCGCGCACGATCATTTCCAGCAGACGCCGGATCTCGCGGTGCTGTTCGGCCTGCGAATCGACCCAGTCGCGGATCATCTGCTGCTCGGTGCGCATGTGGTGGACCAGCCCCTGAATTGCTTCTGCAAGATTGGCCATGGCGGTGGTCGCCGCCCGGCTCGAACTGCTTTCCTGAATGGCCTCCTTCAGCCGCTCGATCGCTATTCTCAATTCGTTTGATGGCGGACCTGTGGCCACGGCGCCGTCGGTGCCCACACCGAGGTCGCGCACCATGGTGGAGAGCCAGTCCTCGAGTTCGGTATAGAAGCGGTTCTGCGCCTGGCCCGCCTGCAGATCGAGGAAGCCGAGCACCAGCGATCCGGCAAGGCCGAACAACGAGGAGGAGAACGCGATGCCCATGCCGCCGAGCGGCGCCGCGAGGCCTTCCTTCAGGGCGTCGAACACATTTCCGGCGTCCCCGCCGACACTGAGGTTCTCGATCACCCTGCCGACGGAGCCCACGGTGTCGATCAGGCCCCAGAAGGTTCCAAGCAGGCCGAGGAAGACCAGAAGGCCCGTCATGTAGCGCGCCGTGTCGCGCGCCTCGTCGAGGCGGGTGGCGATCGAATCCAGGAGGCCGCGCATCACCGTCGACGAGATCGCCATGCGCCCGGCCCGGTCGCCAAGGATCGCGGCCATCGGAGCCAGCAGCACCGGCGGACGCTCGATCGCGAGGCCGGGGTCGGCGAGGCGGAATCCGTTCACCCAATTGACCTCGGGGAACAGCCGGATGACTTGCCGGAACGCCAGCACGATGCCGATCAAGAGCACACCGAGGATCAGCGCGTTGAGGCCGGGATTGGCGAGGAAGGCGACCCAGATCTGCCGGTAGAGGACAACCGCGACCAGCGCGCAGAGGATCACGAACACCAGCATCCGGACCAGAAAAATCCGGGGCGACGAAAGTTTCAGCGGGTCGAGGTCCTGCGCCATGGCTCGCCGTGTCCGGTTTGAAGGGCCGACAGTCGACTTACACTATGACATAGCCACGGCGGAGGGAAAACGCGGCATTCGCGGCGGGCAGGCTCGGCAATTGCAAGTGTCAGATCAGTGTCATGACGACTAGTTGTCGCGTTTCCGGGCGCGTTTTGCGGCTGGCGGCTTCGCCGGCGTCAGCGCGCCGATGGCGCCCGAGCGGATAGCCGCGATCCCTTCGCGCGCAAGCTCGTCGGCGCGTTCGTTCTCGGCATGGCCGGCATGGCCCTTCACCCAATGCCAGTTGACGCGATGCTGGGCGAGCGCGGCGTCGAGCCGCTGCCAGAGGTCGATGTTCTTGACCGGCTTCTTGTCGGCGGTGCGCCAGCCGTTACGCTTCCAGCCGTGGATCCATTTCATGATGCCGTCGCGCAGGTACTGGCTGTCGGTGTGGAGATCGACCAGGCACGGGCGCTTGAGCGCCTCCAGCGCCGAAATCGCTCCCATCAGCTCCATGCGGTTGTTGGTGGTGTGCGCCTCGCCGCCCTTCATCTCCTTGACGTGATCGCCGAAGGCGAGGATCGCGCCCCAGCCGCCCGGCCCCGGATTGCCGGAGCAGGCGCCGTCGGTATGGATGACGACATGCGGCTCGCTCATCATTCGATCCCGTAGTCGCGCACGCTCTTGACCTTCTGATGGAAGCGGAGCTTCCGGAAATACTCGATCGGGTCCTTGCGGCGCACCAGCGCGCCCGGCGGCACGTCAAACCAATCGACCAGCCGCGTCAGCAGGAAGCGCAGTGCTGCGCCGCGAGCCAGCCGTGGCAGCGCCGCGCGCTCATCCTCGCCGAGCGGCCGCACGCGCGCATAGGACTGCAGCAGCGCCCTGCCCTTGGTCACGTTGTAGGAATGATCCGCCTCGAAACACCAGGCGTTGAGACAGACCGCGACGTCGTAGGCGAGCGCGTCGTTGCATGCGAAATAGAAATCGATCATCCCCGACAGCTTGTCGCCGAGGAAGAACACGTTGTCGGGAAACAGGTCGGCATGGATCACGCCCTGCGGCAGGCCGCGCGGCCAGTCGCGTTCGAGCGTGGCCAGTTCCTTCTCGATCAGGTCACGCAGCGTGCGCTGCACCTCGTTGGCGCGATCGCGGCAATGCTCGAACAATGGCCGCCAGCCGTCGACCGAAAGCGTGTTGCGGCGCTTGCGCCCGAAATCGAGGCCGGCGAGGTGAAGCTTGGCCAGCGCCTCCCCGAGCGCCGCGCAGTGGACGGCGCTCGGCCGCCTGATCCACAGGCCGTCAAGGAAGGTGATGATCGCGGCCGGCCGGCCGGCGACCTTGCCGAGCGCTTCGCCCTTCTTGTTCTCGATCGGCAGCGGGCAGGTGATGCCGCGGCCCGCGAGATGCTGCATCAGGCCGAGGAAGAACGGCAGGTCCTTGGCCGCCACCCGCTTCTCATAAAGGGTCAGGATGTAGTTGCCGGTCGAGGTATGGACCAGGAAGTTCGAGTTCTCGGTCCCCTCCGCGATGCCCTTGTAGGCCAACAGCTCGCCGAGCCTGTAGCCGGCGAGAAACCCCGCCAGTTCCTCCGTGGTGACGTCGGTATAGACGGCCATTCCGTGCTCCAGCCCCACAAGTGTGGCTTGGTTCAGAAGTTCGCCCCAATTGGCGGCTGGGTCGGAAGCGAACTTCTGAACCAAAGCCACACTTGAAAGCAATACGTGGCTAGTGTCCCTTTGAATCCGAAGTTCGCAACGCATTTGCGGCCCGGTCGGGCCAACTTCGGATTCGGGACACTCGCGGGCGCGGCTATCGCGGTCGGCGGCGCGCCCGTCAAGGGACCACGATTCCGCCCGGATTGGCCATTGGACAGGCCGGGTCGGGATGCATATATTCCCGGCACTTTCCAGTCATCCCCGATGACTTGAAGCTTCGCCGGTGGGGCGGGCGGAGCGCAGAGGAGAATTGCCATGGCCCAACCAGCACCCTTGATGCCAAAAGCGACCGCCGTCTGGCTGGTCGAGCACACCGCGCTGTCGTTCGACCAGGTCGCGGATTTCTGCAAGCTGCACCCGCTCGAAGTAAAGGCGATCGCCGACGGCGACGCCGCGCAGGGGATCAAGGGCGCCGACCCGATCCAGACCGGTCAGCTCAGCCGCGAGGAAATCGAGAAGGCGGAGGCCGACCGGAATACCGGCTCAAGCTGCTCGATCCCAAGGTCCGGCTGCCGGTCGCCAAGCGCAAAAAGGGCCCACGCTACACGCCAGTTTCGCGCCGGCAGGACCGCCCGAACGCGATCCTCTGGCTGGTGCGCAACCATCCGGAACTCAAGGACGCGCAGATCATGCGGCTGGTCGGCACCACCAAGTCGACGATCCTGTCGATCCGCGAGCGCACCCACTGGAACGCGCAGACCCTGCAGCCGATGGACCCGGTGACGCTGGGGCTCTGCTCGCAGATCGATCTCGACCTCGAGGTGCATCGCGCCGCCAAGGAGAAGCCGGTCGATGCCGCGTCGCAGGGCGCGACGCTGCTGCCCGCGTCCGAGACCACGATCCGACCGCGCGAGCCGGAGCCGGCCGAGAAAAAGCCGGGCGAGGAGCTCAACGTCGACGCGGTGTTCGCCAAGCTCAAGCAGCTCGGCGGAGGCTCAGGCAGCAAGAGCGACGAGTAGCTGTCTGTTTGGGCCCGATCACTCGGGTCAAGCCCGCGTGCATTGGCTTTTTTGAAAACCCGTTCCCACCCCGGATCAAGTCCGGGGTGAGCTTTCAGGACCGTGCTAGCCGCGCCGGGCGAGAGCGCGATCGTGGTCGGACAATTCGGCCGCCAGCAGCGCACAGACGTGCTGCAATTCGCGGGCGGCGTCGTCGATCAGGCGGCGGCGTTTCTCCAGCTTGTCGATCAGCCGCATGCACCGCGCCAGTCCGCGCCGCCGCACGGCGACCTGCGTGTTGCCGCTCGACGCACGCAGCACCGGCATGATCTCCTTGAGCGACAGTCCAGCCCGTCGGGTCTTGATGATGAGCGCGATCCGCTCGCAATCGGCCCAGCCATAGACGCGCGCGGCCCCGATCCGGTAGCGCCGCTTGGTCAGCCCGAGTGCCTCGAAGCTCAGGAGCCGGAGCCGGCTGATGCTGAACATCTTGCTGACGGTCGCCAGCGACAGGACCATGTTCGCATTGGGGGGAGGATCTCCGTCACTGGAATCTTCGATCCAATAGACGTTGTCCAGGCGGGTCTGGTGGTCATCGCCGTCGCTCAAATTGGGCCTCGTTGCAAATGATGTGGTCATGACATCCCTCGTTTCTCGCCCGAGGAACTGGACCGCCACCGCCCAAGCCACAAGTAATTTACGGTAATGAGGGGGCAAATTGCGGGGAATAGATCAGCAGTCACAAAGCCTTAGAGAGCCCTGCGTGGCGCCGGCCGGGGCCCGGCTCAAGGCGCCCGCCCCAGCCCCGCAGCCTTCAGATCGGCCGTAAGCCGGTCGACGATCCCCGGATCGGGAATGATCCGGGCCAGTTCGGCGCGCGGATCGGCCTGCCATGACGGCTGCATTTTGAGGAGAAGGTCGATGGCCTGCCGGGCGCCAGCGGCATCCCCGCCGCCGGCCGCCGCCAGGGCGCGCGCCACCTGGCCGAGGGCGAAGTTGTCGCTCGGTATCTGGTTGGCGAAGCGGGTCGCTTCGGCGATATCGCCCGTGAGGTAGTAGCCGAGAAACAGGTAGATGAGCTGCCAAGACGGCCGCACCGCGCCATAGGCGTCGGCACGCCGCATGAGCGTCATGCCGCGCTCGATTTGGCCGGTGAGAATCAGCCGCCCGCCATACTCACCCAGCGCCAGCATGTCGTACCGGTTCAGCGCGATCGATTTCTCCGCCGCCGCGAACGCGCCCGCAAAGTCGCGGCGGTTGAACAGCACGACCAGCAGCGCGAGATGGGCGCGCGAACTCTCGGGACGCAGCGCCAGCGATCGTCGCACCGCCCGCAGCGACCGGTCGAGCGCGTGGGTATCGCTGGGCCGCGGCTCGAACCCGAGCTGGAATTCGCGACTGTAGACCAAGGACAGGAACGTGAAGCCGACCGCAAAACCCGGATCGACCACTGCCAGGCGTTCAAGGCAATCGCGTGCGCGGTCGTGCTCGTCGCGATCCGCCGAGCTGATCGATGCGGTCGCCTCCAGGATGCAGCGGTAGCGCGGATCGCCGGCCGGCGATGCAAGGTATCGGGCGCGGTCGCGCGACCGGATCACGCCATAGGCCTGCAAGAGCGAATTGGCGATCGTGATCACGATCGTATCCGCTTCTGCCTGGCTCAGCGCCGCGACACCTTCAAAATTGCGCGACCAGACCACCGTGCCGTCGGCCCCGTCGATCAGCCGGAACCAGATGTTGGACGCCGCGGTCCAATATTCGACCACGCTCGCCAAATAGTAGTCGGCGCGCGGCGCACTGGCGTTCGGTGCCACCTGCAGAACATTGATCGTGTCGAAGCGCGCGAAGGCGTCGTTGATCTTGACGTGCAAGAGGTCGGCGGGAACGCCGGCAGGCGGCGTGCCGAGAAGGCGCGGCGGCTCGATGACGACGGTCGGCATGCCGTTGCCGGGCGGCAGCGCGGACCGGGCGGCGCCGCCGAAGGGAAGCCCCCCGAATTGAACGGCCAGGATGACCGCCGCGACCACGACCGCGAGCGCGGCGGCGCATGCGGCGGCAAACTTCGGACGCACGCGTGCGGCGGCGCTCAATCGCGTGACCGGCGGCGCCACCGCAACTTCGGCCTCGCGGCGGCGGAAGGTCGGCACATAGGAGCCGCGCGGCAGGTCGATCAGCAGCGGATCGTTCAAGCCGGGACCGGCATAGTAGCGCTCGATCGCGCGCCGCAGCCGCGTCGCCTCCACCCGCACGATCGGATCGAGCTGCGGATCGAATTTGACGTCGCGGCGCAAGACCTCGACGCCGATCGTATAGGCCTTGATGCGGTCTTGCCGGTTATGCAGCACCGCCTCGACGACATAGCGCAGAAAGGCGGCAAGCTGAGGCGAGCGGCTGAACACGTCGCTCACGACCAGGCGATCGACCGCGCGCCGGACTTCGTCCGGACCTGGGAGGTCGCCCACGGGTTCGCTGTCGACGGTCATCGGCGGATCGCTGCGCAGCCCATGGCTCCGTGTCTCGATACCGAGCTTACGCGAGTTGCAACCGCCGCGCGATTATCAAATTCGAGTTTCAGCGTCTGGTTGGCTATTTCCGGCGCAGTAGCGCGCGGCTGCGGTGACGCCATCTTGCTCGCGAGGCGCGGGCTCTCCGATTGCTCGCGAGGCGCGGGCTCTCCGAGGTTTGCTGCCTGCCGCTTCGCAATGCGGAAGGAGCCGAGCGACGGGAGGCGTACAACCATGTCCGCGCTCGGGCGAGCCACATGCCCTCGGAAACCGCCGATACCCTGGGAAACCGCCGATGGAACCTTCCAAAAAGGGCTACGATTCCGCCAAAAGATGACCGTCTAGTGGTCACAATGCCGTGCCGTGTTTGGAAAGCAATGCCGGGTGCGTCCACGCGAGGTGCCAGCACGGAGATCTAAAGGATGGGCTTTTTCACGAAGCGCGAACGCAACGAACTCGATAGATTGCGCGAACGAACCGTTCATGAGTTCGTGCCGCCGCACGAAGAATCGAACACACGCCAGTCCGTCCCACCGCATCAAGAGGTGAGGACACGCCGCGAGCCAACTGCGCAGGACCTTGGACCGCTGCTCGCGCGGGCCTCTGGAAATTCGTTACAGCAGATCGACGACCTGATCGACGGTCTTCAGTCGATGCGTGACCGGCTGAGCGACGAGGCCGCACGCGTCCAACGCGAAATGATCGCATATGCGAGGTTCAGCCAATTGACCGTGGATTCCACGAAGGTCGTTTCCGAAAGTCTGCGAAACAGCTTTCCAATCCTCGGCCCGTCAGAGGAGCCAACGCTGATCCCATCGGACGAAGGGAGCGCGAGCCCATTTGAGCAGCCGGCCGTGACCCCCCTCGGAGCAACCAACCCTGAGTCTGGTAGAGCAATCACCGCTGAGCCCGTCAGAGGAAGCGGCTCTGAGTCCATCAGAGGAAGAGGCTCCGACGGAGGTCCGATCAGAGGAAGCGACCCTGAGCCCGTCAGAGGAGAGCGACTTCGCGCTCGCCCGAAGAATCAACCCGGTCGGGGCAGAAATGACAGCGCCCTGACGGGCGCTCCGCACCTCGCGTTCACGACCGCGAAGGCAAATCCGGCGCGGTGTCAGATCTTCGGAAACGAGCCCGTCGCACGCTGGCGCCAGAACCGTTCCATTTCCTTCCAGAGCAGTTTGGCCTGATCGTTCGCGGCTCTTTCCGCCCACTGCGCGCATTCGATGATGCGTTCCTGATAGTCGAATGTCCCGATCATCACGCTGCCCCCTTCAATCGAAGGCTATCGTCAACACCCCGGCCCTCCTTCTGGGGCGCGGACGCGATTTCGGCCTCGTTGGCGATGCGGATCCAGGAATCGCGCAAGCGCTCGAATTTGGTCCGTAGATTTTCGTCTGTGGTCAGCTTGGCGTGCGCATCGCACGCCCTGGCCTTGTTCCAGGCCGTTTCACTGCTTGGTCCCATGGCAGAAAGTCCCCATTGCGCGCTTTCAAACGCGCAAACGGGGCACTGGTTCCATGCGGATCCGCGGCGCTTAGCTCGCGCGCTGCAGGTCGTTTGTCTGGGCGGGAACAAGCGGCGCTTCGGCACCCGCCGCCCGCTTGCGCCAGTACTTTTCCATGTTGGCCCAGACCTCACGGGCACGGTCGTTGTGCGCCGTGGCGCCATACAAGGCGCATTCGTCGGCGCGCTTGCTGAAGTCGATATCCTTGTCTTTCGGCATGGTCCCGTCCTCCAGCGGGCATTGTGGACCCGACCGGTTAACGGATTTCTGAAACGCAGAAACCTACGGTACAGCGGGGCTTGATTGGAACCGCCGGCGACTAGGCGGTAGGCTACTCGATCGCCTTCATCACCTGCCCCACCAACTCCGGCGAGGCACCGGTGATCTTTTCAAGCAGCGCGTGCGTCGTCGCGGCGTTGCGCGGATTGATGTCGAGCTTTCGTTTCTTCGCGACGGCCAGGAATTCCTGATCCTGCATCAGGTCGTCGAACGCCTTGCGCAGCGCGGCGACACGGTCCTTCGGCACGCCGGGGCCGACCGCCAGCGCGCGCGCAAACGGCGTGCCGGACGCGATGAACTCCGCCATCGGCCGCTTGTCGGGCGGTGAAATTTCCGCAAGCGTCGGCACGTCGGGCAGTTCCTTCAGGCGGTCGACCGTGTACTGCATGAAGATCGTGACTTTCTTCTCGCGCAGCCATTCCGGCTTCACCGCGTAGAGGTTCTCCCAGGAGATCGTCCAGCCCGCGATCTCCTCGCGCTCCATCGCGAGGTTGAGATGGTTGCCTGACGGATAGCCGGTGATCACCTTGTAATTGGTGCCGAGCACGTTCTTGGTCAGCATCGCCCACTGGTAGCTGAGGTGGGTCTTGTTGAAAGAGCCGACGACGAAATCCTTGGTGCGCAGTTCCGCGAGCGAGCGCACCGGCACCGTGTGCCACAGCACCATCATCTGCGCGATCGCGTCATAGGCGCCGAGCCAGTGCATCTTCGCGGTCTGGAATTGCACGCCTTTGGGTTCAAGCCGCTCGACCAGCGGCAGTGCGTGCGAGAGCAGGATCTTGCTGCCGTCCTGCGCACCCGGGCCATAGATATGGTTGCCGGCCACGACGCCGCCCGCGCCCGGCATATGCTCGACGATGACATTGGGACGGCCGGGGATGTGACGCCCAAAGTGCTCGGCGATGGTGCGGCCATAGAGGTCGTAGCTGCCGCCAGGACCGGTGCCCATCAGGATCGAGATGGTCTTGCCCTTGTAGAAATCGCCGGGAGTTTGGGCGGCGGCGGGGAAGTAGAGAAGGTTGTCGACGAAGCGACCAGACGGCGCCGATGAGTGCTGCATGGCTTTCCCTCCCCGCGCCTTACTCCCAATCCGTCATCCTGAGGTGGCCGGCGAAGCCGGCCCTCGAAGGATGCACGGCCCGGGCCGTCGCCCTTCGAGGCTCGCGCTGCGCGCTCACACCTCAGGATGAGAAGTCGCCGTGCGGCTCAGTCCTCCTGCCCGATCGACTTCTTGACGCGCGCGATGAGGTCGGGCGAGGCGCCGACCATCTTCTTCACCAGCGACATCGTGTGCTGATGGTCGCGCCAGTCGATGTCGACCTGCCGCTTCTGCGCCGAAGCGAGGAACGCCGGATCCTTGACGGTCGCTTCGAACGCCGCCCGTATGGCGGTGACGCGATCGGCCGGCACGCCGGGGCCCATCACCACGCCGCGGCCGAACGGAGTCGAGGCGCTCAGGAACTCCACCACATCCTTCTTGTCGGGCGGCGCGAGCTCGAGCAGGGTCGGCACGTCCGGAATCTGGGGCTTGCGCTCCAGCATGAACTGCGTGAGCAGCGTGACTTTCTTTTCGGCGATCCAGTGCGGCCGCGTGCCGATCAGATTCTCCCAGGACGCCGCCCAGCCGTCGATCTCGCCGCGCTCCATCGCGAGATTGTTATGGTTGCCGGTCGGATAGCCGGTGATGAGCTTGAAATTAAGCCCCAGCACGTCCTTCATCATCGCCGGCCACTGATAGGTGAAGTGCGCCTTGGCGAATGAGCCGAACACGGCGCCTGTTTTCTTGAGATCGGCGATAGTCCTCACCGGCAACTCGTGCCACACGGCCATGGTGTGCGCGATGGCGTCGTAGGTGCCGATCCAGTTGAATTTCGCCGACTGGAAACGCACGCCCGCCTTCGGGTCGAGCACCTCCGACATAATGATCGCGTGCGAGAGCAGGATTTTGGTGCCGTCCTGCGGACCTGGACCGAACAGGTGATTGCCGGCGGTAACGCCGCCCGCGCCCGGCATGTTCTCGACGATGATCGACGGATTGCCGGGGATATGCTTGCTCAGATGCTCGGCGAAGATACGGGCATAGAGGTCGTAGCTGCCGCCGGGGCCGGTGCCGAGCAGGAGCGCGATGGTCTTGCCCTTGTAGAAATCGGCGACGCTTTGCTGCGCGGTGGCCGGGCCCGCAATCGTGGTTGCGGCCAGAGCAGCGAAAATAAGCGCGCGCACCGTGAGCGGCATGCTTTCCTCCTCGGGATGGATAGGCTTTTTTCTTTTGTTCAGCGTCCCACAATGCTCCCTTTGGTTCAAGCGTGGCCCATCGCCGCGCTACCAATTCCGCAGCGCCAGCAGTTAGTTACGGGCGACAGGCGTTCTGCCCTCCGATCGCTGCGGCTGAACGCCTTTTTGTGACGCCCGTCACAGCGTGAACCAGCTCCCCCGGGCACATTCCGCGACGACGACGGGCATATCGCCCATCGCCTCGTCATTGGGGAGAGATCAATGACCGCCGCCAGCCTAGCCGCTGCAGGCTTCGAGGTTTCCGCCGACACACAGACGCCGCGGGCGGACACGCCGGCACGTGCGGCCGCAACGAAGTTCGACGTCTTCATCAGCTATTCACATGTCGACAAAGCGATCGCCGACGCCACCTGCGCCACACTTGAGCACGCGGGCATCCGGTGCTGGATCGCGCCGCGCGACATCATGCCGGGCGATGAATGGGGCGCCGCGATCGTCAAAGCGATCGACCAGTGCCGCGCAATGGTGCTGATCTTCTCGGCGAGCGCCAACAGCTCTAAGCAGATCCGCCGCGAGGTGGAGCGTGCGGTCCATGCCGGTGCGACCATCATCCCGGTGCGCATCGAGAACGTCGCACCGACCGAAGCGATGGCCTACTTCATGAGCACGGTGCACTGGCTCGATGCCATGACCGCGCCGCTCGACAACCATCTGCAAAGGCTCGCGGCTTCGCTGAAGGCGCTGTTGCAAGCGACCGCTCAGCGCGCAATTCATCCCGACGAACGCGACGCCGGCGAGCCCGCCGACGCAACGGCTGACGCCACACCAATCGACGCTGCGCCGGAACGCGTCAAGAAGCCGATGTTCCAGGAGATCATGAACTTCACCTATCAGCGGACGACCAAGCAGGCCATCGGCTGGTACCTGATGTACTTGGTCATTTGCGTTGTCATGGGTTTTGCGGTCGGGCACATCGCCGGCATGTTCAGTTCGCCCGCCGGCGCGGCCAATGTCGGTCTGATGGCCGGGCAGATATCGGCGATTCCCTACCACGTCGCGCTCGGTGTCCTGCTGCTGTGGCATCGCGACAAGAGCGCGTCGAATGTCATGCTCGTCCTCTTGAGTGTCGTGCTTTCAATTGCGCTGGGCGCTTTCGGCGGACTGATCCCGCTGGCGTTTCTGTCGCGCCGGCCAATCGTCGAGCGGTTCCGTCCGCATTCCTCGCGCGTCGGCTTTGTCTCGGTGCACTGACGAAAGCACAGCGCATCCACTAGTGGTCCGATTCTAACATTCGCATCCCTTCTCGGCGGGCTCTCTTGCGAATGTTAGAATCAAAGGACCACTAGCAAATATAGGTTTCTAGTGGAGCTTTGGATTTGACATTCGCTTCGCGAGCCCGCGGCTGGGTGGGTAGCGAATGTCAAATCCGCTCCACTAGCCCAACACGTCGATGCCCGGCTCATAGGCCGGGCATCGCGCATTTCAGCGATACGCTGCAGGCTCAGGTGCGTGCCGCCAGCGCCGCCAGCACACGCGCCGGCGTCATCGGGTATTGCCGCAGCCGTGCGCCGGTGGCGTCGAAGAACGCGTTGGCGACCGCGGCAACGGTCGCACCCATCACTTCCTCACCGGCGCCGGTGGACGGCTCGTCGATCCGTTGCACCACGACTGGCGTGACCGCGGGATGCTCTGCAAAGCGCAGCACCGGGTATGATTCCCAATCGAGGCTCGTGACGCCGCGGTTGTCGAACAGCACTTCTTCCTTGAGCACGCGGCTCACCGACTGGATCATCTGGCCGACGATCTGGTTCTCGACCAGCGCCGGATTGACCGCGAGGCCGCAATCGAGCGCCCCGTACAACTGCGTGACAACGATCAAGCCGGTGCGCCGATTGACTACGATGTCGGCCACCGCCGCGCCGTACGACACGTGGTGGGTGCCGAGCCCGATGCCGCGCCCGCGCACCACCTCGTCGTTCGATAGCGACGACGCCATCACCCGCGGTTTCCAATCCGCGGCCTTGGCGGCGGCCTCGAGCACGCCGAGCCAGCGCTTGTCGCCGATGTTCCGGCGCCGGAACTCGAACGGATCCAGCTTCAGCGCGTGCGCGAGCTCATCAATGGTCTGCTCGGACGCAAAGGCGAACGACAGGTCGAGCGGCGAACGCAACGCAGCGCCGCGCAGGTAGCCCTCCATCGGCACCGCATGACTGACAACGCGGCGGTTCGGCACGACATACATCGAGCCGGTGCTCATCGGGTTGACGGTGATCGAGGCGGAGCCTGACGTCCGCTCGACGCCCGGCTTCTGCGTCGCGATGTCCTGGATCGTCGAGGTGACGGTCCAGCCGTGCTGCCAGCCGTGGTATTCATATGCCACAAGCTTGCCATCGGCATCGACGGCGGCACGCACCTCGGCGAGGTGAGCCGGACCGTAATTATCCCAGCCGTGCTCATCCCAGCGCATGTATTGAACGCGCACCGGCCGGCCGGCCGACTGCGACATGATCGCAGCAGCCTGCGCGGCATCTTCGTAGCAACTGCGCCCGAAGGTACCGGAGCCTTCGTAGTACTGAACGCGAACCTTCTCCGGTGGCATGTCGAGCACACGCGCCAGCATCGCGCGCGCATTGTAGACGTCCTGGGTCGACGAGCGGATCAGGGCGCCGTCGGGGCGGACATCGGCGAGCGCGCAATTCGGCGCGAACGGAAGGTGGCCCTGATACGGACAGAAATACGCCGACGAGCGCTGATGCGCCGCGCCCGCAAAGCCCTTGGCAAGGTCGCCGCGGTTGGCGATCACGGTATCGGTCGTCTTCTGCGCGCGCATATGGGTGAACAGATTGGCATTGCCCGGCAATTCCGGGCCATCCTGCCACGCCACCTTGAGCGCCTGCGCGGCCTTGACCGCATCCCATTCGTTGTCGGCAACCACACCCACGAAATCGCCCTTGCGCACCACGCGGGCGGTCGGGATGTGCTTGATCGAGCTTTCGTCGACGCTCAAAGGCTTGGCACCGGCGCCGAATGCGCGCTGTCCGCGCGGCAGCACCACGCGGCCATGCAGCATATTGGGGACGCGCAGATGATGAACGAGCTCGTAGCGTCCGCTCATCTTGTCCGGCAGATCGACGCGCGACGCCCGCGTGCCGACCAGCTTGTAGCGATGCGGCGGCTTCTGTGGTGCGGTCCCCGTGAACTTGACGTTGAACGGCTTGTCGCCGAGGAGATCGCCATACTTGACCGCGCGGAACGAGCCTTCGCCATCGACCGAGACGACACCGTCCGACACGACGAGGCTGTTGATCTGCACACCGAGCCGGCGCGACGCGAGCAGGAGCAAGGCCCGGCGGGCTTCCGCGGCCGCCGCGCGCAATTGCGGACCGCCACGCTCGATCGAGGAGCTTGAGCTGGTCGCGCCCTGGTCCGGCGTCACGTTGGTATCGAGACGAGCCGCCGAAATCTGGCTCATCGCGAGGTCGAGCTCTTCGGCCGCGATCTGCAGCATGCCGGTGGTGTTGCCCTGGCCAAGCTCGCATTTGCCGAAATACACGGTCGCCGTGTTGTCGGCATGGACCGCGATCCAGGTATCGACCGTATTCGGATCGGGCGGGCCCGCGACATCGCCGCGCGCGGCGGATGCCGGCAGCGGAACGCCCGCGAGGCTGAATCCGACGATGAGCGCGCCGCCACCCTTGAGCAGGTCGCGGCGGGAAAAGCCGTCCATCGAGAAGGCGTTCATCGCACGTCTCCTTCCATGCGGGAGGAGGCAAGCTGGATCGCCTTGAGGATCAGCGGGTAGGATCCGCAGCGGCAGATGTGGCCGTTCATGTGCGCGCGGATCTGCGCTTCCGTGGGCTTTGGAGTCTGGGCCAGCAGTTCGGCGGCCTTGATCGTCATGCCGTTGTAGCAGTAGCCGCACTGCGGCGCCTGTTGGTCCAGGAAGGCCTGCGACAACGGATGCAGCGCCGGCGCCTGCGGCAGCCGCTTCTGTTGCGCATAGAGCGCCGGCAGGCCCTCCAGCGTCGTCACCGATTTTCCCGCGACGTTGGAAACGGGCGTGACGCAGGCGCGAACCTCGGCGCCATCGACCAGCACCGAGCAGGAACCGCATTGCGCGAGGCCGCAGCCGAAGCGGGGCCCGCGCAATTCGAGCTCGTTCATCAGCACGTAGAGCAACGGCGTGTCGGGGCTTGCCGCCACCGTCGATTCGCGTCCGTTCACGTTGATCTTGAGGCCATCGGCCATGCGCGTCCTCCCGTGTGAGGCCGGATTTGCTCCGGCACTTTTCTGCACGGCCGCCCATGGGCCAGACCGCGCGTGTAGAGGGATTCTATCGCGCTCTTTGCCCTTGAGGGAGAGGGCAACCCGAAAATATCCGGGCACTCAAATGGGTGAGCGGCGCTGCCTTTGTCCGGATGCAGGGCACCGTCATTCGCTGCTTACGCGACATCGCAGCGCACGCCCAATCTTGCTGCATGTTTTCCGAAGGAATCCGCCTTAAGCTGCGTCTTTCCGGAACGATGCGACAAAGGCATGTCGATGACACTTCCGCGCCGAACATTCCTGCATCTGGCGGCAGGCGCCGCCGCGCTTCCCTTGGCCTCGCGCACCGCAACGGCGCAGTCCTATCCGTCGCGCCCGGTCCGCATCATCGTCGGCTTTGCTGCCGCTGGCGCTTCCGACATCGCCGCGCGCCTGATCGCGCAATGGCTCTCGGAGCGCATGGGCCAGCAATTCGTGGTCGAGAACCGGCCGGGCGCCGGCAGCAATATCGCCACCGAGGCGGTCGTGCGCTCCGCACCGGACGGCTACACGCTTCTCCTCGTCGGGCCGCCGAACGCGATCAATGCGACGCTCTATACGAACCTCAGTTTCAATTTCCTGCGTGACATCGCACCAGTCGCCAGCATCAACCGCGAGCCGAGCGTCGTGCAAGTGACGCCGTCGCTTCCGGCCCATTCGGTTCCTGAATTCATCGCCTATGCCAAGGCCAATCCAGGCAAGATCAGCCATGCGTCGGCCGGCGCCGGAACGGCCGGCCATGTGGCGGGCGAAATGTTCAAGATGATGACCGGCATCGACATGGTGCATGTGCCCTATCGCGGCGGTGCGCCGGCCGTCACCGATCTCATCGCCGGCGTGGTGCAGGTGATGTTCGGCAATGTGCTCACGTCGATCGGACAGGTCAGGGCCGGCAAGCTGCGCGCGCTGGCGGTGACGTCGGCGGCGCGCTACGACGCGCTACCCGACGTTCCGACCGTGAGCCAGTTCGTGCCCGGCTATGAAGCAACCTCGGTGTATGGCATCGGCGCGCCAGCGGGCACGCCCACGCGAGATCATCGAGCGGCTCAACAGTGAAATCAATGCAGGCCTCGCCGATCCGAAGATCAGGGCGCGACTCGCAGAACTCGGCTCCTCGGCGTTTGCCACGTCGCCCACGGAATTCGCCAAATTCTTCGCCGATGAAACGGAACGGCTGGGCAAGGTGGTGAAATTCTCCGGCGCCAGGGCGGAGTGATTGCGAGGCGCGCGATACATCACTAAGCTCTGTTCAAATCGCAATGGACGCCGCCGCGCAAGAATAGAAGGGGCAATGCCATGGACGTGGAACCTGTCATCGTCGTCAACCAGGGCTATGTCAGCAAGGCCGATGCGCCCAAAGTCAGCGCCACCGACCGGATCGATACCAAGGGCATCCTGCATTTCACCATCGGCGTGCGTGACCACCTCGCGGCGGCAAAGTTCTATTCCGACCTCTTGAGCTGCCGGCTGATACGCACGAACGAGCGTTATGCCTTCATGGAGTGCGGCGGCACCTATTTCGTGCTCGCCAAGATTCCGCATCACGTCAATCCGAACTATCCGGACGAGGACGCGCACCACCACGCGTTCCTGGTCGAGAAGGACGAGTTCGACCGCGCGATGGAGATCATCAAGGCGCGCGGCATCCGGCTGGTGAAATATTCCGACGAGAACCACCGCAGCTTCCCGGGCCGCCACGCCTATTTCCATGACGCCGACGGGAACTGCATCGAGATCTGCTATCTCTACGAAGACGGCGAAGGCCGGTAGGCGTCGCGCCCGCCCGCTTTCGTGCGAGTCGAGCGTTCGTCGCGCAGACCAATGCCGACCCCATCCACAGCTCGCGGGCCGCGCGGTCATCGTCACCGGCGGGAGCCGCGGTCTCGGACGCGCCATGGTGCTCGGGCTCGCGCAGGCCGGTGCCCGGGTCGCCATCGTCGCGCAAGGCGAAAGCGCCCCGCTCACGGAGACATTGGCACGCGTCGCTGCGATCGGCGCGCAGTCGAATGTGATCACCGCGCTCGGCGATCTACGCAATCCTTCAGACTGCGAGCGGATGGCTGCGGAGTCGCTGACCGCGTTCGGCCGGATCGACGTGCTGGTCAACAATGGCGGCGTCCCCAATGTCGGCCCCGGCGCGCCGTTCTGGCAGGTCGGCGTCGAGCAATGGCAACGCATGGTGCACACCAATACCGACGGTGTGTTCTTCATGGCGCGCGCGGTGGTGCCGGCGATGCTCGCGCAGAAGTTCGGCAGGATCGTCAACGTCTCGACCGGCGCGCCCACCATGGTGCGTAAGAATTTCTCGCCCTATGGGCCGTCGAAAGCCTTCCTGGAAGCGGCATCGCGCATCTGGGCGCAGGATCTCGCCGGCACCGGCGTGACCGTCAACGTGCTGTTGCCGGGCGGCGCGGTCGACACCGCCGCCGACGTGACCGGCGTGGCGACGCCGGGCCGGACCTTCCAGCCGGCATCAGTGATGGTACCGCCGATCCTGTGGCTCGTATCGGACGAGTCGAACGCGCACACTGGCGAGCGCTTCGTCGCCAGCCGCTGGGACGAAAGCCTGCCGCTGGCAGAGCGGATTGCAGCCGCGCGCGACGATGGCATCGAGACGCCGCGGATCATGTAATGCGGTATGATCCTGAATGAGCTTCTGGGTTTACATCCTCGCCAACCGACCCGGTGGTACGCTCTATGTCGGCGTTACTAGCAATCTGATCCAGCGTGTATTCAAACATCGAAACAAGCTAGTCAGTGGATTTACGAAACGCTACGGCGTGACAAAGCTGGCGTATTTCGAAGAACACGGCACGGCCTTAGCGGCGATCCAACGGGAAAAGAACATTAAACACTGGCCCCGGGAATGGAAGATCGACCTGATCGTATCGATAAATCCTGATTGGCGCGATCTGTACGATGAGATCGTTAAGTAGCATTCGGCGGTACACCTAATCTCGCGCCCGTCATCACCGGGCCGGCGCGAAGCGCCGAGACCCGGTGATCCATCTTCTTCTTGCGAAAATGATGGATGCGCGGGTCAAGCCCGCGCATGACAGGTGTCCCTGTTGCCCAAGCAGTGCACCTCTAGCCGCTTACGCCGCGGCCCTTCAGCGCCG
>CAWKMR010000013.1:0-30161 GCA_963850705.1 uncultured Alphaproteobacteria bacterium
ACCGCAACGCCGCCGCGATATTGCCGCCGTCGACGGTGGTTACGTCGGCGGTGGTCTTGAGCGCCAGCGCCTGCGCCAGGAACGCCTGCGCGACGTCGTCGGCGTTGACTTCGCGGTGAAGCAGATTGCCGCTCATGTAGTCCTTCTCGGAAACGCCGCGTGCCTTCGAGCGCTCGGTGAGGAATTCGTCGGTAAGAAGCCCTGAGCGGATGCGATCGGCATTGACCGCATTGGCGCGAATGCCGTCGGCGCCGTAATCGACCGCGTATTGCCGCACCAGGAACAGCGTCGCCGCTTTCGGCAGCCCATAGGGCCCGAAATTCGGGCCCGGGTTCACCGCCTGCTTCGACACGTTGAACAACAGGCAGCCGCCGGTGCCCTGCGCGAGCATGATCTTCACCGCCGCCTGCGCCACCCGCTGGTGGCCGTAGAAATTCAGCTCGAAACTCTTGCGTAGCGTCGCCTCGTCGACTTCGCCGATGCGGCCCTGCCACGCGGCGCCGGCGTTCGACACCACGATGTCGACGCCGCCGAAGGTCTCGGCGATCTTGTCGAAGGCGGCGCTGACCGACGCAGCATCGGTCACGTCGCAGCGCACCGCCAGCGCCGCGCCGCCGATCGCCTTTGCCTTCGCGCAACGCCGGCTTCGTCGATATCGAGCAGCGCGACTTCGGCGCCGGCGGCGGCAAACGCTTTCGCCGTCGCAAAGCCGATGGTGCCGGCCGCCCCGGTGATCGCCGCGACCTGACCGGCAAGCGGCAATTCCTTGGCGGCGCCGAGCTTCGCCTGTTCGAGCGACCAGTATTCCATGTCGAACATGTCGGCTTCGGAGATCGACTCGAAGCGGCCGATGGCCTCTGCGTCGGTGATGGTCTCGATCGCGCATTCCGCGAGATCGGCGGCGACTCGCGATTCCTTCTTGGAGCGCCCGAGGCCGAACAGGCCGAGCCCCGGCACCAGCGCGACGCGCGGCAGCGGATCGAGCGGCTTCTTGATGCCGCCAACCCGGACATTGTTGAGGTGGAAGTAGTCCATGTAGTTCTTGATGAACGCCGCGACGGCCTCATGCGCGTCGCGCTTGAAATCGTCGAGCCTGCCGTCGGCAGGGGCGGGGAGGAGGAGCGGCCAGTTCTTGGTGCGGATGGTGTGGTCGGGCGTGACCACGCCGGCCTGGCTGTAGCGCGCAACCTCCGCGCCGTTGACGAAATCGAGCACGGCGGGTGTCGCGCGGAAATCGAGAATGAGCCGCCGCCACGCGCCCTCGGTGTTCTCGTCCTTGAGGCTCGCGGCGCCGCGCAGCAACGGTGCGACGACGGCGCGCGGCGCCACCGCCTGCGGCAATTGGGCGGTGACGAACACCGCCTTGCGATTGCGGGCGAGCCTTTCTTCCGCGCGCGTGACCAACGCGATCATCCGCTCGTAGGCCTCCTGCGCGGTATCGCCGAAGGTGAAGATGCCGTGCTTGTGCAGGATCAGTCCTTCGACGCCAGGCGCCTGCTCGAACACATCGGCGGCCGCCTGCGCGAGCGCAAAGCCCGGCATGATGTAGGGCACGATGCTCGCGCGCTTGTCATAGACCTCCGCGCAGATCGCTTCGCTGTCCGGCTGGTCGACCAGGCTCAAGACCGCGGTCGAATGCGTATGATCGACGAATTTGTGCGGCAGGAACGCGTGCAGCAGTGTCTCGACCGACGGATTGGGCGCCGCCGGGTCGATGAGGTTCTCGCGCTGGACGCGGACCATGTCCTCGTCGCTGAGTTGCTTGCGCGCGCGCAGCTTGCGCAAACGATCGAGCCGGACCGCCGGCAGCCCGGCGGGCTCGATGTCCGCCATGTCGGCGCCCGAGCCCTTGATGCAGATCACGCTCGGTGGTTTCGCCCAGGAGGTCGGCGACCGAGGTCTTCACCGACGTGTTGCCGCCGCCATGCAGCACAAGCCGCGGATCGCGCCCGAGCAGGCGGCTCGTGTAGACGCGCAATGCGAGATCAATGCCGACGCCATCACGGGCGTAGCGGTCGACGATCGCCTGCGCGTCACGATCGATCCAGGCGCTCTTCATGACATGCTCCGGCCGTGCAGCATGCGCCGGCCGGTTTCGCTTGCGCTAGTGTGGCGGTTCAGAAGTTCGCCAATCTTGGCGGCTGGGCTGCTAGCGAACTTCTGAACCGAAGCCACACTAGCAAGCCATACGTGCCAGTGTCCCTTTGAATCCGAAGTTCGCAAAAGAACTTGCAGCACGGGTGTGCGAACTTCGGATTCGGGACACTGGTTAGCGCTTGCGCCACCAGCCGGAGCGCCGCGGCTGATCGGCTCCCTCGGCACTTGCGGTTTCGCTGACCACCACCGGCTGCGGCAGCTCGACGGGCTGCGACGGCACCGGAACCGGCGGCGCGTCTCCGCTCATCACCACGGGTGCCCGCTCGCGTACCGTGGAGCGCCGTCGCGGCGCCGCCTCCGGTGACGGTGCGGCTTCAGGCGCCACGGCAACCGGGGCAGCGACGGCTGCTGGAGGCGGCGGGGGCGGCTCGAACGACGCCGGCTGCGGCGCGCGTTCCTCATGCGACGGGGCGGGCGGCGCAGACAACTCGTGCCGCTCGAACGGCGCCTCGCTGGCGCCCTCGTGCTCCATGCCCTCGGCGCCTTGATCGCCTTCGAACGCGACCGCGGAGTCCGGCTGCTGTCCTTCGCCATTGCGGCCACGGCGATTGCGCCGTCCGCCGCGACGTCCGCGCCGCCGACGCCGGCCTTCGCCGTTGCCGCCTTCGCTCGATCCCGGCTCATGCTCGCCTACAGCTTCGCCGGCGAATTCGCGCTCGGCCGGCATCGTGCCGTCCTCGTCGTCGGCCGAAACAATGTTTTGTTCCGGCGCCGCATCGAGCGTAGCGCCACCTTCGCGGCCCTCGCGGCCTTCGCCGCTGCGTCCACGTCCGCGCCGCCGGCGCCGCCGGCCACGACCGTCGCGACCACCTTCTCGCTCGTCGCTTCGTTCGTCGCCTCGTTCGCCATCCGCGCGTTCGCCGCGCGCCTCTTGCGGCTGCTCGTCGTCGGACGCCTCGACGGCTTCCACGTCGGTTTCCTCAACAACCTCTTCATCCTCGACGAAGTCGTCCTCCTCGTCGTCCGTGATCGGCACCGCTGCGATCGGCTGCGCGGCGATGGCTTTTGCCTGTTCGACGCTATGGACCAGCTCGCCTTTCTCAATGACGTAGGCGGTCTGGCCGGCGATCGTCGCGTCGGCATTGACCGTGATCGTGATGCGGAACCGCTCCTCGAGCGTGCGCAGATGCGCGCGCTTGTGATTAAGCAGGTAGAGCGCGATTTCGGTGCGGGTGCGCACAATGATGTTATGGGTCGCGCCCTTGAGCAACATCTCCTCGATCGAGCGCAGGAGCTGGAGCGAGACCGATGAGACCGAGCGCACGTGCCCGGTGCCGCCGCATTGCGCGCATTTGTCGGTCGAGCTTTCGAGCACGCTCGAACGGATGCGCTGGCGCGACATCTCGAGCAGCCCGAAGTGCGAAATGTGGCCGACCTGGATGCGCGCGCGGTCCTGCCTGAGCGCTTCCTTCATGCGCCGCTCGACGGTGCGGTTGTTGCGCTTCTCGTCCATATCGATGAAGTCGATGACGACCAGCCCCGCGAGATCGCGCAATCGGAGCTGTCGCGCGATTTCGTCGGCGGCTTCGAGATTGGTCTTGAGCGCGGTGTCCTCGATGTGGTGCTCGCGCGTGGCGCGGCCGGAGTTGACGTCGATCGCCACCAGCGCTTCGGTCTGGTTGATGACGATGTAGCCGCCGGAGCGAAGCTGCACTACCGGCTGGAACATGGCATCGAGCTGATTCTCGATGGTGAAGCGGGTGAAGATCGGCAGCGTGTCGCGGAACGGCTTCACGTTCTTGGCATGGCTCGGCATGAGCATGCGCATGAAATCGCGCGCTTCCTGGTAGCCTTCGTCGCCGCCGACCAGGATTTCGTCGATGTCCTTGCTGTAGAGGTCGCGGATAGAACGCTTGATCAGCGAGCCTTCCTCATAGACCAGCGTGGGCGCGGTCGACTTCAGCGTGAGATCGCGGACGTTCTCCCACAGCCGCAGCAGATATTCGAAGTCGCGCTTGACCTCCATCTTGGTGCGGCTTGCGCCCGCGGTGCGGAGGATCACGCCCATGCCTTCCGGCACTTCGAGATCCTGCGCGACCTCCTTGAGGCGGCGGCGGTCCGTTGCGTCGGTGATCTTGCGGCTGATGCCGCCGCCGCGCGCGGTGTTCGGCATCAGCACCGAATAGCGGCCGGCCAGCGAGAGATAGGTGGTGAGGGCCGCGCCCTTGGTGCCGCGCTCTTCCTTCACGACCTGCACCAGCATGACCTGCCGGCGTTTGATGACTTCCTGGATCTTGTACTGGCGCCGCGGACGATGCGTGCGCTCCGGCACTTCCTCCATCGCGTCGGCGCCGCCGACCGATTCGATCACCTCGTCTTCGCCGCTGGTACCGCGGGAGATCTCGGTGATGTTGGCGCCGTCGCCGTTGTCGCCGTCACCATTCGCCCCGTTGCCATTGGCAGCGTCGGCGTGTGCGTGGTGGTCGCCGTGGCCCTCCATCGGGGCCTGTTCGGCGGGATCAGTCATCATCTCGTCGCGCTGGGCCGGGACGGAATCCTCGGCGCTGCTGGCTTGCAACTGTCCGAGGTCGATCGCGGTCTCGTCGGCGGCCGTCACCGCCAGCGCTTCAGACGGGTGTAACCTCCGCAGCCGACTCCGGCTGCGGCGCATCGTGACCGCCGTCAGCGGCCGGCGGCACCATCATCTCGGTCCCGGCGGCCATCGCATGATTGTCGTCGTGGTGCTCGTCGTGGCCTTCGTCGTTGTCGACCGGCTCGCTGGTGACGCGCTCGTGGCGGCGCGACGCGGATTGCCCGCGCTCGGAGCGGCGGCGCGCATAGTTGTCGGCTTCGGCGTCGGCCTCGCGCTGGGCGCGTTCCTCTTCGTCGATCAGCGCCTGCCGGTCGGCAACCGGGATCTGGTAGTAGTCCGGATGGATTTCGCTGAAGGCGAGGAAGCCGTGGCGATTGCCGCCGTAGTCGACGAACGCGGCCTGCAGCGACGGCTCAACGCGCGTCACCTTCGCAAGATAGATGTTGCCGCGGAGTTGTTTACGATTGGCAGACTCGAAGTCGAATTCTTCGACACGGTTGCCGCGTAGAACCACCACCCGGGTCTCCTCCGGATGGGTCGCATCGATAAGCATCTTGTTGGGCATTGCACAATCTCTTGAACGTCGGTCCGCGCGCGGCCGCTTGGCTACGCCACGCAAGCGTGGCGATACGGCGCGATCTGGAACCGCGGATGAGGGAAAGGATGGGCCTTGCGCGCATACGAGACGCAGGCATCGCCCGCGAGGACGTCGTTCCGCGACGTAGCCTCGCTGAAATAGCGATGATGGTTTCGCTCGATGCGCGGTCGAAGCATGACCTCGGCCCGTTATAGTGCGGCAGCGCCTTGGCGCCGCCGCGGGTTCTTGACTGACGACTGTGGACGGAATTGCGGCTTGATCGTCGAGCCGCCACGCCGTAGCCCGAGAGCGATGTCTCGCACGACCCGGTTGTCCTCTACATGGGCATCGGCTGGTCGACCGCGGCGCGCCGGATCGGGAACGCTGCGGACGTTTCACCCGCCTGAATGACCGTCCCTTCGATCTTGGGGCGGTCCTGAAACGGGCCTGCCGGATGTCAAACGCGGCACAACCGGAATTGTTAATCGTCAGCCGGTCCTTCTTACGGCTGCGGACTGGTATTGGCAAGCAACCTGTCGTCCTCAGTCATCCACAAAGAGGCCGCCAAGGAAGCTTAAGTAACGATTAACCACTCCCTCCTAATGGGGTAAGAGGGGGCTCTAAGTCGTGAATCGAAGTTCGCTCGGCCTGCTGCCATATTCGTCAGCGAACGTCGGATTTACGGGACAGGGGGCTCGGAATTCGATGTCTATCCGTGCGGCGCGCTGGGCTGCTTTTGTCGCCATCATCCTCCTCGGCGGCCCCTGGGCGTCCGAGCGAGTTGGCGCGACCGGACCCCAATCCGGGGCCCAAGGCGCCCCCCAAGCCGGGAATCAGGCCGGGGCGGATTTCCCGGTCGCCAGCGCGGTGAGGGTCGGGGGCGACGAGGCGCAGACGCAGTTCGTCGTCGATTTCAGCCACAAGGTCGAAATCCGCGCGTTCACGCTGGCCAACCCGTATCGGGTGGTCATCGACATGCCGCAGGTTGCCTTTCAGTTTCCGGCCCGGACCGGCGAGACCGGGCGCGGCCTGATCAAGGCATTCCGCTACGGTCTGGTCATGCAGGGCGGTTCCCGCCTGGTCATCGACTTGGCCAAGCCGGCGCGAATCGACAGGGCCTTCGTGCTCGAATCGAACAACGATCAGCCGGCGCGGCTGGTGCTCGATCTGACGGCCGTCGATCGCGAGAGTTTCCTACGCGCCATCGCGCTTGAAAACCGCGCACCGGACAGCGGTTACAGCCGCGCCCCGGCGGTCACGGCGGAGGAAAAGGCGGATCCGCGGCCGCTGGTCGTCCTCGATCCGGGGCACGGCGGCATCGACAACGGAACGCGCGCCGGAAGCGGCGAACTCGAAAAGTCGATTGTTCTCGAATTCTCGCTCCTGCTGCGCGAGCAGATCGAAAAAAGCGGCAAATACCGCGTGGTCATGACGCGTACCGACGACACCTTCATGCCGCTCGGCGAGCGCGTGGACATTGCGCGCGCGCGGCAGGCCTGGCTGTTCATCTCGGTGCACGCCGACGCGCTCGCGCGTGGTGACGGCGACGCCCAGGGCGCGACGATCTACACGCTGTCGGAGACGGCCTCGGACACCGCCGCCGCGCTGCTCGCCGAAAACGAGAACCGGGCGGACGCAATCGCCGGAATCGACCTTTCCTCCGAGCCCGGTGACGTCGCCGACATCCTGATCGATCTCGCGCGGCGCGAAACCAAGACGTTCTCGATGCAGTTCGCGCGCGGGCTGGTGACCGAGATGCGCAATGCGACGCGCATGTACAAGGATCCGCTGAAATCTGCCGGGTTCCGGGTACTCAAGGCGCCCGATGTGCCGTCGGTCCTGATAGAGCTAGGCTACGTGTCGAATCGCGGCGATCTCAAATCGTTGACCTCGGACGCCTGGCGGAACCGCACGGCCTCTGCGATCGCCAAAGCCATCGACACATACTTCGGGACGCGGGTTGCCGGCAGCGGCCGGCCACGTCAGAATTGAGGATAGGACAGTGTAGCAATGGCCTCAGTTTCAACATAAAACCGGACAAGTTTTGCTCCCGATGGGGGCAGGGGCGGGGTACCTGTCATGAGACTGTTTCTGCGCTTCATGGGCTGGATTTTCGCCGGCGGAACCATCGTGTTCCTGGTCGGTGTTACTGCCGTGGCCGGGCTCCTGTGGCACTTCTCGAGGGAATTGCCGGACTATTCACAGCTCCAGGACTATGAGCCCGCGGTGATGACCCGCGTGCACGCTGCCGACGGGCAGTTGCTGGCTGAGTACGCCCGTGAGCGGCGGCTTTACCTGCCGATCCAGGCGGTGCCGAAACTGGTGATCAACGCCTTCATCGCGGCCGAGGACAAGAGCTTCTACGAGCACGGCGGCATCGACTTCTCCGGCATCGCCCGGGCGGGTCTGGCCTATGTCCAGAATTACGGCTCCGGCCGCCGCCCGCAGGGTGCGTCGACGATCACGCAGCAGGTCGCGAAGAACTTCCTGCTGACCAACGAAGTGTCGATGGCCCGCAAGATCAAGGAAGCGCTGCTCGCGATGAAGATCGAGCGCGCGTTCTCGAAGGAGAAGATTCTCGAGCTCTATCTCAACGAGATCTATCTCGGCATCGGCGCCTACGGGGTGGCGGCGGCGTCGCTGCTCTACTTCAACAAGTCGGTGCATGAGCTCACCCTCCCGGAGGCGGCCTATCTCGCGGCGCTGCCGAAGGGGCCGAACAACTACCATCCGTTCCGTCGCCGTGACGACGCGATCGTGCGACGCAATTACGTCATCGACCGTATGGCCGAGGACCGGTTCATTACGGCGCAGCAAGCCGAAGAGGCCAAGCGCGACCAGCTGGTGGTGACGACGCGATCGACCGGCGCCCAGATCGCGGCGTCCGAGTATTTCGCCGAGGAAGTCCGCCGCTACATCAACGACAAGTACAGTGAGAAGAAGCTCTACGAAGGCGGCCTCTCGGTCCGCACCACGCTCGACCCGAATCTGCAGAAGGCCGCGCGCAAGGCGCTGGTCGACGGCCTCGTCAAATACGACGAGACTTCCGGCTATCGCGGCGCGCTCCAGAAGATCGAAGTCACCGGCGACTGGGGCGCACGCCTCGCCGATATCAAGGCGCTCAACGATATCCAGCCCTGGCGGCTCGCGGTGGTGCTCGAAATCAGCGACCAGAATGCGCGTATCGGCTTCCAGCCGCCGCGGGAACCGGGCGGCAGCGCCGTGGTCAAACAGCGCGAATACGGCGCGATCGGGATGGACGGCGTGCGATGGGCGAAGCCCGCGTCCGGCCCGGCTCGCGGCCGCGTGCCGACCCGCGTCGGGCAGGCGCTGGAAGTCGGCGACGTCATCTATGTCGATCCGCTCGAGGGCCGGGACGGACAGTTCCGGCTGCGCCAGGTGCCCGAGGTCTCGGGGGCCATCGCCGCGCTCGATCCGAACACCGGCCGCGTGTTCGCGATGGTCGGCGGCTTCTCGTTCGACCAAAGCCAGTTCAACCGCGCGACGCAGGCGCTGCGGCAGCCCGGTTCCTCGTTCAAGCCGCTGGTCTACGCCGCTGCGCTCGACAACGGCTACACGCCGTCCACAGTCGTCCTCGATGCGCCGCTCGAAATCGACACCGGCTCGGGTGTATGGCGGCCAGAAAACTACGAAGGCAAATTCTACGGACCGTCCACGCTGCGGTTCGGCATCGAGCGCTCGCGTAACGTGATGACGGTGCGGCTGGCGCAGGACATCGGCATGCCGATGATCGGCGAATACGCCAAGCGGTTCGGCATCTACGACAATCCGACGCCCTATATTTCTTTCGTGCTCGGCGCCGGCGAAACCACGTTGTTGAGAATGGTTTCCGCCTACGCAATGTTCGACAACGGCGGCCGCAAAATCACCCCGACCTTGATCGACCGTATCCAGGACCGCTACGGTCACACCATCTATCGGCACGACCAGCGTGAATGCCGCGGCTGTAGCTCGGAGGCCTGGGACGACGCCCAGACGGAGCCGACGCTGCTCGACCGGCGCGAGCGCGTGCTCGATCCGATGACCGCGTATCAGATCACCTCGATGATGGAAGGCGTCGTGCAGCGCGGCACCGCGACGGTCATCAGGGATGTCGGCAAGCCGATCGCCGGCAAGACCGGCACCACCAACGACGAGAAGGACGCCTGGTTCATCGGCTTCTCGCCCGAAATGGTGGTCGGCGTCTATATCGGCTACGACAAGCCGCGCCATCTCGGCCGCGGCGGCACCGGCGGCGCGCTTGCGGCGCCGATCGTCCGCGACTTCCTGAAGGTTGCGCTGGCCGATCGTCCCGCGGTTCCGTTCCGCGTGCCAGTCGGCATCAAGCTGATCCGCGTCAATCCGCGCACCGGCATGCGTGCCGGGCCGGGCGAGCCGTCGATCCTCGAGGGGTTCAAGCCCGGCACCGCGCCGCCCGACGGCTACTCCGTCCGTCGGCGTCACCGACGCCGACGGCCGGCCGGTTGGACCACCGCCCGGACAGCCGCCGCAGCAGCAGCCGCAGCAGCCGTCCATCTTCCCCGGTCTGTTCGGCTCGGGTGGTCCGCGCGGGCTGTACTGAGCATCCGATTGGCTGTGAAGTGCCGGCGTTGCCGCGCCGCGGCAGTTGCGCCGGCATCGGCCAGTCGCTACATCCCGCCGATCGAAATAGGCTTCAACGGGCACCACCATGCGCGCCGAGATTCAAACCGTCGTCGATGAGATCAAGCAGTCGGTCGGGCTGCTGAGGAGGCATCTTTGACGTCGACACGGCGACCAGACGGCTGCAGGAGCTCAACCGGGAGGCCGAAGACCCGAATCTCTGGAACGATCAGCAGCGCGCCCAGCGCGTGATGCAGGAGCGCACCGCGCTCGAAGACCAGCTCACGTCCATCGGCCGCATCGAGCGGGAGCTCGACGACCAGATCACCATGATCGAGCTCGGCGAAGCCGAGAAGGATCCGTCGGTGGTGAACGATGCCGAGGCGGCGCTCAAGAAACTCAAGGCCGATGTCGCGCGCCGCGAAATGGAGGCGCTGCTGTCGGGCGAGGCCGATTCCAACGACAGCTATCTCGAAGTCCATGCCGGCGCCGGCGGCACCGAGAGCCAGGACTGGGCCAACATACTGCTACGCATGTACACGCGCTGGGCCGAGCAGCACGGCTACAAGATCGAGTTCCACGAGGAGACCTCCGGCGAAGAGGCCGGCATCAAGTCGGCCACCATCGAGATCAAGGGCCGCAACGCCTATGGCTGGCTCAAGACCGAGAATGGCGTGCACCGGCTGGTGCGCATCTCGCCGTTCAATTCCAACGCGCGGCGGCACACGTCGTTTGCGAGCGTGACCGTCTATCCGGTGATCGACGACCGCATCAAGGTGGACATCAAGGAATCCGACGTGCGCACCGATACGCTGCGTGCCCAGGGCGCCGGCGGCCAGCACGTCAACAAGACCAAGTCCGCGATCCGGCTCACCCACATCCCGACCAACATCGTGGTCTATTGCCAGCAGGATCGCTCGCAGCACCGCAACCGCGCAACGGCGTGGCAGATGCTGCGCGCGCGGTTGTACGAGGCGGAGCTGAAGAAGCGCGAGGCGCAGGCGGCCATCGACCAGGCCAACAAGACCGACATCGGCTGGGGCCACCAGATCCGCAGCTATGTGCTGCAGCCCTATCAGATGGTGAAGGACCTGCGCACCGGCGTGCAGACCTCCGACACCGGCGGCGTCCTCGACGGCGATCTCGACCCGTTCATGGAGGCGACGCTGGCGCAGAAGGCGTTCGGGACCGGGCCGGAAAAGGTCGAGGACGTGGAGTAGGCGAGGGCAGCGAACCTCGGTTCCTCCGCTAGTTTCCGCGCGAGCGGGAATCCAAAAAAAGCGTTTCGTGCCGGGTCCGATCGCGGCTTGGCGATGGTGGGCAGCGGCAGGCGGCCACATAGTGACATCAGGCGGACATCGTCCAGACGCAGAACAGGTTGAAACCCTTGCCGCATCGTCTGCGGAGGGTTCCGGCGCGTGGTACGGGCGCTTACCCTATTTGTGGCCCATCGATGCACCGTGGCGCGGGAACTGCTAAGTCCGTGAAATGGCCACATTTTTGGGTCGAATGGGGCTCATGTTGCGGTGCCCGCCGGGTTCGGTGCCCGATCCAAAAACAAACAACGGAATCTCGAACTTGAAAGCAAAACTCGCCACACTGGCTATTGCAGCCGTCGCAGCGTTGGCCGCGACCGGTTTCTCACGCGCGCAGCAGCCGCAGCAGGAGCCAACTGCCGCCGGGCTTTGGCAAAAGCTCGACGACAAGAAGCCGGTGGGCTGGTTCCTGTTTGTCGATCGCGACGGCGTGTTCGAAGGCCATTTCGCCAAGCTGTTTCCGGAACCGGGTAAGACCCCAAACACGGTTTGCAACACCTGCACTGACGATCGCAAGGGCGCGCCGCTTCTCGGGCTTCCTTTTGTCCGTGGAATGAAGCGTAGCGGCCTGAAATACGAAGGCGGTACGGTGCTCGATCCCCGTGACGGCAAGATTTATACCGCCCAGATGACACTGGACCCCGCCGAGCAGACACTGACGCTGCGTGGCTTCGTCCTCGGAATGCCGTTCCTCGGCAAGGACGATGTCTGGCATCGCTTGCCGGACACCGCCTACAAGCAGCTCGATCCGGCGATTCTCGCGAAACTCGCTCCCGAGCGCGCTGAAGGAGCGAAGGGCGCTCCCAAGGCAAAGGCCAAAAGCCCGCCGAAGTAGTCAGCGCTGACACGAGATTTTCGAGCCTTGTGGGCTGGCTATTCCGCCTTGATGCCCGCCTCCTTGAGGATCGGCCACCATCGCTCGATCTCGGCCTTTTGGAAGGCGCCGAGCGCCTCCGGCGTCTGCTGCTCGCGCGGGACGATCAGCAGCCCGAGGTCAGCAAGCCGGGCTTGCACGGCCGGATCGGCCAGCGCCTCCACGACCGCGGCATTGAGCTTGGCGATCACCTCGCGCGGCGTGTCCTTGGGCGCCCAGAATGCATGCCAGCCGGCCATGTAGAACCCGGGCAACCCTGCTTCGTCACCGGTCGGAATGTCGGGCGCCGCCTTAAGGCGCTCCTTGGCCATGACCGCATAGGCCTTGATGCTGCCGGCTTGCGCACGGCTGCCAGGGCAATGCGACGGGCTGATGAACATCAGGTCGATATGCCCGGCGATCACATCCTGCATGGCCTGGCCGGCGCTGCGATAGTTCGACGAACTGGAAGCGGGTGCCGGTCTGCTTCTGGAACAGGATGCCGGCCACATGCGCCGGGCTGCCCGGGCCGGTTTGTCCGAGCGACGCCTTGTCGGGATTGGCCCTGAGCCACGCGATCAATTCGTTCAGGTCGTTCGCCGGCATGGCTTTCTTGGCGAGGATCATCTGCGGCCGTGTCTCTGGTGACCAGCGCAACGGGTTCGAAATCATTGATCACGTCGTAGGGGAGCGTATACATCGCTGCGATTGCACCACATGCGTGGCGGATGAGACGCTGAACGCAAGCGTGTAGCCGTCGGGCTTCGCGCGGGCGACCCGGCCGATGCCGAGCGATGCCGTTGGCGCCGGGCACGTTGTCGATGATGAGCAGGTTGGCCGAGCGAAGCCCGCATGTACTCCGTAATGACGCGCGCGATCACGTCCTGCTGGCCCGCCAGCGCCGGTCGGCACGATCGACGGTGATCGGCCGCGACGGATAGCTTGCGCGCCGGCGATCCGCGAGACGGCTGGGAGGACGGCAGCACCGGCTGCGAGCTGAAGAAATTGACGGCGCGGAAGTTTCATCATGAGTGCCTCCGAAATCCGTCATCGACTCTGGCTAGAATTTCGGGAACAGTTGCTGGTCCGCGAGCCAGCGCGACATCGTGGGGGCCGGGCTTGGTGCGCGGCGCCGCGCGAAAGCCGTCTCGTGGCGCTGCCTTGTTCGGCCACACATGCGTCGCCGTGACCGCCAGGCGGACACGAACATCGTCCGGCGTGACGTTGAACACCATGAGATCCTGCGCCAGCGCGAGCGGGCCGTCGTAGTGCTTGCGGATCTCGCGCTCGATCTCCGCGCCGGTGTCGAAGTCGTTGAAGAAGTGATAGACGGCGGCGAAGCGCGGCTTGACCAGCGCAAGCACCTGTCCCGCCTCGTCCGGCGCGGTATGCACCATGGTGCCTGCTTTGCGCGCGTGCTTCTCGTTATAGCCCGAGCGCTCGATCAATTGCGCGACCGTGTTGAAGCATTCGTGGATCAACAGGTCGGCGTCCTGCGCATTGTCGACGAAGAACTGGCTCGGCGTGGTGTCGCCTGAGAACACGAAGGTGAGCCCGTTCCATTCGAGCCGGTAGCTGACCGGGCCGTCGAAGCAGTGAACCGCGGGAAAGCTTTTGATGACGACGCCGTTACGGTCATAGACCACGCCGGTCTGCCGGTAATCGAACTCGTGGACTTCGACCTCCGCACCGGCGTCGGGAAGGCTCCCCAGGCGCGTGTACGTGTCCCACGCCAATAATTCCATCTGGCGGCGAACGAAGTGCTCGATGCCAAACTTGGGCTCGGGGCCCGACGGCCCGTAGACGAGCAGCGGCTTGACGCGGCCGCCGGACCAGCTTCCGACCCAGACCTGCGCGAAGTCGCCGACATGGTCGGCATGCAGATGGGTGGCGAAATACGCCGTGATGTCCTGGTGCGGGATTTCGAGCGCGGTGAAATTCGCCTGCGAGCCCGACCCGAAGTCCATGATGAACTTGTCGCCGTTGCCGAGCTCGATCAGCCAGGAACAGTTGGCCTGCGCGCGGCGCACGAACGGCCGGCCGGTGCCGAGCGCGATGACGCGCATCTCGTCGGCGGCAAGCGGCTCGGTGTTCGGAAAGTAATGGTCGCGTCGGCTGCTCATGGCCGGCGAAAATAGCGGATGCGCCTATGCGCGTATAATGCTATTTTCTGATACTTCCATATCGGGATTGCAATGGATGGCCGTCATGCAGCTGAGCGATCGCATCGGACGCCGGATGAAGCTGCACGACCTCCATGTGCTGATGGCGGTCGTGCAGGCCGGCAGCATGAGCAAGGCGGCGCAACTTCTGAACACCACGCAGCCCGCCATTTCACGATCGATCGCAGACCTCGAGCAGGCGATCGGCGTGCGGCTGCTCGATCGCGGCCGTCACGGCGCCGAACCGACGGAGTACGGCCGCGCCTTGCTCGATGGCGGCGTGGCCATGTTCGACGACTTGCGCCAGGCGGTGAAGAACATCGAGTTCCTGACCGATCCGACGGTCGGCGAAATCAGGGTCGTCGGGGCACGATCCGCTTCTTGTCGGCGTGCTGCCGGCGGTGTTCGGACGACTCCGCCGGAAATACCCGGGCATCTCCATCAGCGTGACGCCGACGGTGGCGGACGAGGGAGAACGATACCGCGGCCTGCGTGAACGGAAGTTCGATCTCTATCTCGGCCGCGTGACGCAGCGATCGAGGAAGACATCCATGCGGAAACCTCTGTTTGACGACCGAATTCTGGTCGTGGCCGGACCGGAAAGCAAATGGGCGCGGCGGCACAAGATCGAGCTGTCCGAACTGGCCGACGAGCCTTGGGTGCTGCCGCAGCCGAATGCAGTCGTCGGTTCGGTCATCGCCGAAGCATTCCGGAGATGCGGCGTGAAATTTCCGCCGAAGGGCGTGGTGTGGGGGCTCTCCCTCGCTCGCCTGCGCATTTCTCCCGAGAGGTCCCTTTGTGGGGGCGCTTCCGGCATCGCTGTTGCGGTTCGGCGCCAATCTTCCGCCGCTCAAGGTCCTGCCGGTGGACCTGCCGGTTGCGCCATGGCCGGTCGGAATCATGACGCTGAAGAACCGCACGCTCACGCCCGTGGTGAAGCTCTTCATCGATTGCGCGCGCGAGGTCGTGAAGCCGCTGGGCCGCAAGAATTAACCGCGACCAGAGCGGGCTACGATGTCTCGTAGGTCGAAGCTGGCCGCGCTACTGCACGCCGCCCAGCCGCATGCCGGCGCGCAGGAATCGTCTCGGATCGACGGCGTCGCCGCTCACGCGCGTTTCATAATGCAGATGCGGTCCGGTCGAGCGGCCGGTCGATCCGATCTTGCCGACGATGAAGCCGGCTCTGACCCGCTGTCCGACCTTGACGGTGATATCGGACAGATGCGCGTAGCGCGTCGCCAGCCCGTTGCCGTGATCGACCTCGACCATCTTGCCGTAGCCGCCTTGCAATCCCGCAACGGTGACATTGCCGTCGGCGGTGGCGCGCACCGGGTCTCCGGTGTCGCCGCGAAAATCCATTCCGGTGTGCAGCGCCGGTGCGCGGATGAACGGATCGATGCGCATGCCGAAGCCCGACGATATGTCCACCTCGCCCAGGACCGGCTTGCGTAACGGAACGGACGCGATCGTTCGCGTCAGGCGGTCGACCTGCGCACGCGCGACGCCGACGCGATAGACGTGTTGCTCGAACGGCCCAGCGTAGGCCGGCAGCCGCGGCAGCGCGACCAGCGGACCACCCATCGCCGAGTCCCGCGAGTTCATTTGCGCGCTATCGAGCCCGAGGTCAGCCAGCACGCCGCGAATGCGCCGCGCCTTCACCTCGTAGGTTTCCTCCATGGCTGCGAGCGATGCGGTCTGCCGTGCCTCGACGCGATCAAGCGAGGCCTGCAGCCGCGCGATCGTGCCCGCGTAATTGGCGTCGCGGCCGGGCGTCCGCTCCGTCGGCAGCAAACCCGACGACTTGTCATTGACCGGTGATGGCCTGTTGGGCACGGAGCGCGTCTGCTCGCGTCCGGTCGGCCGCGTCGAACCGGTGATGATGGAGTCCGGCATCGACAGAAGGGCGTTGGAGCGGCTCTCCAGCGCCGACTGGCGCCGCATGATCTGGTCGAGCTTCTGCTCGTAGGATTCCTGATTGAGCAGCTGGCGGCTCGACATGCGGTCGATCTGCGCGCGCAGGTCGGCGATGCGATCCTCATAGGCGTATTGCATCTCCGCCTGACGGGCGACCAGGCCGGTCAGCACGTCGTCGCGGAATGCAAAATACGTGGCGGTCGTAATGGTCCAGGCCGCCATGATCACCAATGTGCCGACCACCACCCAGAAAGCGATCGGGCCGACACGGACCTGACGGCCGGCATGAGCCAGCGTGTAGTCGGTGCGCGGCAGTGCGGCGGCGGTATGTTGCGCCCGCGGATGAGCGGCAGCACGATACTGAACGCCAGCGTACGGCTGTGACGAAACTGCTCGGTGAGGCATTGACGCTTCCCCGCCGGCGACGGTCCCAACAACACCGGCGTTACAACGCCCCAAGTACAAGCCCGGTATGGTTAATTTTCTCGGAACAAGTTGTGGAAAAGTGTTCGCTTGGTTGGCGCCCTGTTAAAGCGCCTTGGCGGCGGCGAGGACCTCTTCGGCGTGGCCATCGACCTTCACCTTGGGCCAGATGCGGGCGATCTTGCCGTCCGGGCCGATCAGCAATGTGGTGCGAACAATGCCCATGAAGGTCTTGCCGTACATGGATTTCTTGCCCCAGACGCCATAGGCCTCGAGCATCTCGTGCTTCTCGTCCGAGAGCAGGCCTACCGTGAGTTTGTGCTTCTTCTTGAATGCATCCTGGGCCTTGACCGGATCTGCCGAAATTCCGAGCACATCGGTCCCGGCCTTGGCAAAACCGGCCCGTAACTTGGAGAATTCGATGGATTCCCGGGTGCAACCGGGTGTGTCGGCCTTGGGGTAGAAGAACAGGACGAGCTTCCTGCCCTTGAAGTCGGACAGCGACACGGTCTCCCCGCCGTCGCGGGGGAGTTTGAACGGAGGTGCCTTGGAACCCTCCTTCAAGGCGGTCCCCGTGGTCGTCCCCATTATGGTGCCTTCCTTTCGTCCCTTTTTTCGGGACAGTATAAAGGGTTAAACGATAAGCGCGAGAGTGCTGACCGACCGACCGATTTCACTCGAATCGGCGATCGGCAGCAACAATCCGGGGGCCGCTGCGGGGAGTGCAGCGGGGTTCGGCGGTCGAGGGGAAGCCCAGTCGGGCATGGCGGCGGATCATCACACGAATCCGGACATCGCGGCCCTGCGCAAGCTTGAGGCCAGCGTCCATTATGACCTGATCGAGCAGCAGGCCGCGGCCGCACGCGGCGAGCGCTGGCAGCACGCCGACCTGACGCCCGCGCAACTTGGTCTCACCTGTTGGCGGCTTTCGGCGATGCGCTTCTGGGCGCGCTGGCGTCGCGCTTCAATCTGGGCCGGCTCGGTTGCGGGCGTGGTGCTCGTCGGAATGCTGGCGCTGTGGTGGCGGCTCGGCAACGGACCGATCGATTTCGATTTTGCGACGCCCTGGCTCGCCGCCGCCATCGAGGAGAATTTCGGCAGCAATCACCGCATCGTGGTCGGCGGCACGCAGCTCGAGCGTGACGCGAGCGGCCGCACCGCGTTGCGCATCCGCGACATCATCGTGCGCGACGCCCATGGCGAGATCGTCGCGAGCGCGCCCAAAGCGGAGGTCAGCTTCTCCGGCACCGGGCTGATGACAGGCCGCGTGCGCGCCAAGCGGTTGAGCTTGGTCGGCGCCGAAATGCAGATCCGCATCGAGCCCGACAGCAAGGTCACGGTGTTCGCCGGCACCAACCGGCAGCCGTTTGTCACCGCGTCGGTGACGGAGCCCGCGCTGCGCGCCGGCGTTGGCCCCAAGTCCGATCGTCCCGGAGCGTGCGCCCGCGCCACAGGTGCCGGGCAGCCGCGCAACGATCCCGGATCTCGCCGCGCTGCTCGCGTGGATCGACAGCCTCGGAACAACCGGTCTCGACGGCCGCGACCTGAGCGAGCTCGGATTGAAGAACGGCAATCTCACGCTGTTCGACCAGCGCAACGGCAAGCAGTGGGAATTCCAGGACATCAATCTAAGCCTGACGCGCCCGAGCGGCGGCGGCGTTTCGCTGACCATCAGCTCGGAAGCCGGTGAACGGCCATGGCTGTTGCGCGCGACGGTGTCGCGCGGCGAGGGCGGTATCCGCAAGGTCGAGATCGAGACCGAGCGGTTGCCGGCCAAGGAGCTGATGCTGGCGTTGCGGATCGGTGATGGCCAGATCGAGCCCAACATTCCGATCTCCGCCCGCGTGCGCGCGTCGATCGGAGCCGACGGCATTCCGAAAATGATCGAGGGTCGGATCGTGCTCGAGAAGGGGTACATCGCCGACGCCGATGATCCCTCAAGTCGTGCCGAGATCGACCGGGCCGAGATCAACCTGGAATGGGACGCCACGCGGCAGGCGCTGGTCGCTCCGTTCCAGGTCGTCTCGGGCGGCAACCGGCTTACGCTCTTTGCGCAGCTCACGCCGCCGCGTGAGAGCGTCACCAGCTGGGCGCTCAAGATCACCGGCGGCAGCATCTTGCTCGCGTCGTCGGCTCGCGACCCGGACGCGCTGGTCCTGAACCGGTCCAGGTTGGCCTGCGCATCGATCCCGACAAGCAGCGCATCGACGTCGAGCAGGGCGAGGTCGGCAACATGGATCTCGGGCTCGCGATCTCCGGCAGCCTCGATTATTCGGGCGAAGCGCGGCTCGCGCTCGGCATCGCCGGCACGCGCATGTCGGTCGCGGCGATGAAGCGGCTGTGGCCGTCCTTCATCAACCCGAAGGTCCATGCCTGGGTCTCCGAACATATCCTGAGCGGAACCGTCGAGCGCGTCGTCATCGCCACCAACGCGCCGATCGCGACATTCAAGCCCATCAGCCCGCCGATACCCGATGACGGACTTGCCATCGAGATTTCGGGCAACGGCGCTGAAATCCGTCCGATCGACGGTCTGCCGCCGATCAAAGACGCCGATATGCGCGTGCGCATCACCGGGCGCACCGCAAGCGTCGACGATCAGCCGCGGCAATATCGATGTGTCTGCCGGCCGCCGGCTCGCGATTTCCAACGGCCTGTTCGAGGTGCCGGATCACTACATGAACGCGCCGGCGTCGCGCGTGCGGTTCCGTCTCGACGGTTCGGTGGCGGCCGCCGCCGAGCTGCTCAGCACCGACCGGCTGCGCGACCATGCCGGCTCGCCGATCGATCCGGGCACCAGCCGCGGCAACATCACCGCGTATGTGACGATGACCATGCCGCTCAAGCCCGACCTGCCGGCGGGCTCGGCGCAATACGCGATGAATCTCGAGGTCAACAATTTCTCGGCCGAACGCCTGGTCATGGGCCAGAAGGTCGAGTCTCCGGCGTTGCGGGTGCGTGCCGACAATCAGGGATACGTGCTGCGCGGCGACGTGAAGATCAACGGCATCCCGGCGCTGCTCGAATATCGCAAGCAGCGCGACCAGGCCGAGGCGGAGGTTCGGGTCGCGGCTACGGTCGACGATGCCGGACGCTCGCGGCTCGGTTTCGATCTCTGGCGGATATGTCAGCGGCCCGGTGCCGGTCGAAGATCAACGGCCGCATTCCGCTGGAAGGCGGCGACAGCCGCTATTCGGTCGAAGCGGACCTGAGCCAGGCGCGCATCGACCGGATGCTGCCCGGCTGGGTCAAGCCGGCGGGACGGCAGGCGCGCATGTCGTTCATGATGACCAGCCAGGCCGCAGTCGATGCGCCTGGACGATCTGTCGATCGAAGGGCCGGGGCTTCTGGTCAAGGGCTCCGTCGAGTGCGACGGGTCGGGCGGAATCCAGTCTGCGAACCTGACCAATTTCAATCTCTCCGACGGCGACAAGGCCACGTTGCGCGCCGAGCGCGGCCCCGACGGCACGTTGCGCGTGACGGTGCGCGGCGACGTCTACGACGGCCGCGGCTTCATCAAATCGTCGATGGCCGGCCCGAGCCCGGGCAAGCCAAGAACGCCAAGCCGATGGACATCGACGTCGACCTTCGGCTCGGCACGGTCGCCGGCTTCCACGGCGAGACCTTGCGCAACGTCGATCTCAAGATGTCGCGCCGCAACGGCAACATCATGAGCTTCACGCTGGCCGCCCGGCTCGGACGCGACACGCCGCTGACCGGCGATCTGCGCGGCCGCGCCGGCGGGCGCAACGTGATCTACGCCGAGACCAAAGATGCCGGCGCGCTGTTCCGCTTCAGCGACACCTATCCGAAGATTTTCGGCGGCGAGATGTGGGTGGCGATGGATCCGCCGACCGGCGGGACTGGCGCCGCAGGAGGGCATCCTCAATATCCGGGACTTCACCGTGCGCGGCGAGCCGACGCTCGATCGCGTCGCCTCCGGCACCGCCGAAGTGCCGGGCTCGCCGGCCCGCCAAGAATCCGGGCGTCGAGTTCTCGCGGCATGCGCGTCGAGTTCACGCGCACGCACGGCCGCTTCGCCATCCGCGAAGCCGTCGTGCGCGGGCCGGTGATCGGCGCGACGGCGGAAGGCCACATCGACTATCTGCGCGAAGAGGTCCGCATGCGCGGCACGTTCGTGCCGTTCTTCGGCCTCAACAACATGTTCGGCCAGATTCCGGTGTTCGGCCTGTTCCTCGGCGGTGGCAGCAATGAGGGACTCGTCGGTCTGACCTATGAGGTGGTCGGCTCGCCCGGCTCGCCGGTGCTGCGCGTCAATCCGATCTCGGTGGTGACGCCGGGATTGCTGCGCAAGTTCATGGAATTCCCGACGCCGGCGGCCGCAGCGGCCGCGACGCCGCCAGCGGCCTTTCCGGCGATCTTGTCCGAAGCCGGTACCCACTTCGGACTGCACTTACACCGGCTTCAGCAGCACGTGGCGCTTTCGTCCCAGCGAAAGCTTGATCACGCCTTCCGGCGTCAGCTGTGACGGCGTCAGCGTCATCTTCTCGTCGGTCACCGTGACGTCGTTGATCTTGAGGCCGCCGCCCTTGATCTGACGGCGCGCTTCGCCGTTGGAGGTCACCAGGCCGGCTTTGACGAAGGCGGCGAGCACGCCCATCCGGCCTCGAGCTCGGCGCGCGGAATTTCGATCGTCGGCAGCGTCTCGCGCCAGCGCGCCTTCCTCGAAGGTGCGCCGCGCGGTCTCCGCGGCGGCGTCGGCGGCGGCGCGCCCATGGATAAGCGCGGTCACCTCCGTCGCCAGAATCTTCTTGGCCTCGTTGATGTCCTGGCCCTTCAGCGCCGCGAGGCGGCCGATCTCGTCGAGCGGCAGCACCGTGAACAGCTTGAGGAAGCGCATCACGTCGCCGTCCTCGGTGTTGCGCCAGAACTGCCAGAAGTCGTAGACGCTCATCATGTCGGCATCGAGCCACACCGCGCCGGCGGCGGTCTTGCCCATCTTGGCGCCCGATGAGGTCGTGATCAGCGGCGTCGTCAGCGCGAACAATTGCGCATTGAGCATCCGGCGGCCGAGATCGATGCCGTTGACGATGTTGCCCCACTGGTCCGAGCCGCCCATCTGCAGCACGCAGCCGTAACGCTTGTTGAGCTCCACGAAATCGTAGGCCTGCAGGATCATGTAGTTGAATTCGAGGAACGACAGCTCCTGCTGGCGGTCGAGCCGCAGCTTGACCGAGTCGAAGGCGAGCATCCGGTTGACCGAGAAATGCCGGCCGACGTCGCGCAGGAAGTCGATGTAGTTGAGCGAATTCAGCCAATCGGCATTGTTCGCCATCACGGCGTCTTTCGGCCCGTCGCCGAATTCAGGAACTTCGAGAAGATCTTGCGGATGCCGGTGAGGTTTTCCGCGATCACGTCGTCGGTCAGGATCCGGCGGCTGTCGTCCTTGCCCGACGGATCGCCGACGCGCGTGGTTCCGCCGCCCATCAGCGCGATCGGGCGGTGGCCGGTCTGCTGCATCCAGTACAGCATCATGATCGGCACCAGCGAGCCGATATGCAGCGACGGCGCGGTGCAATCGAAACCGATATAGGCGGTGATCGTCGACGCTGCGCGCGAGCGCGTCGAGCGCCTCGGGCTCCGAGACCTGGTGGATGTAGCCCCGGCTTGCGAGCACATCCAGGAGTTCTGATTTGTAGGCGCTCATGAGCGGTACCGCGTTGGCGCCGGTGCGCCGGATACCTTGGGCGCTAACCCGCAAGGGGAGCGACCTTTCACCATCAAAACCTGCCGCGAGCAAGGGTCTTTCAGAGGCCCGCAATGGCGGCTTCGAGGCGGCGGCGGAAATCGGCGGTGGCGCCCCGGAGGGGATCGCCCGCGAATATGGCGACCGCGGTGACGCCATTGGGAAACTTGATGACATAGGAGCCGCCGCGTTCGCGCAGCGCGACGCGGCCGCTATGGGTGAGGAGCAGGCCTTGCTCGGTCCGCAGGATGCCGATGCCGAGCCCATAGGCGCGCGGTCCGGTTAGCGCGTCCTGCCATTGCCGCGCCGAGCGGGCCGAGGCCGGCGGAACCCGGCTCGAACACCTGGATGAAGCGCGCGTAGTCGATCGCCGATATCCGCCAGCCGCCGCTCGGCGCGCGCTGCCGCAGTTGCGGGTCGATCGATCCGGACGCCTGCATCGGCGCGAGCGATGCGTCGCGGCAATAGCGTTCGTAGTCGCTGCCGGTCACGGCCTCCACGACCATGCCCAGCGTGATGTATCCGATATTGCTGTAGGTCATGGCCCGCCGGGCTCGCTGGCGAGCGGCGTCGCCAGGATATTGATGAAGCTGCCGGTCAGGTCGCGCGCCGGCGCACCGCGCAACGCTTCGCGCGGCAGCCCCGAGCGGTGCCGTCAGCAATTGCTCGATGGTGATCGTCCTGAACCGCGGGTCGACCGGTTGGCCCAGCCGCGCGAATGTCCGAGCCAGGACGCTGCCGAGCGGCGTGGTGAATGACAGCCGTCCGGCATCGACCAGATTGGCGATGCAGACGGCGGTAATGGCTTTCGACAGACTCGCGATCCGGGCCGGCACGGCGGCGTCCATGCCGCCAAAGCCGAACGTTGATGTCAGCCGGCCATTATCCATGATGGCGCCGCTGGCGGCCGGCACGTGATAATTGCGACATCCATTCCCGAAGCGACGCATCGAGGGCGGGCGTCAACGGGTGGGCGGTGCCACGCGCATTGGCCAGCGTGGCAAGGGACGCCGCCGCTATCAGGAGACCGGCAAGGGCGGCGACATGGCGATAGCGCCATGTGCAACCTTTCTTCGCCCCCAGGTTTGTAGAGATTGCGGGCGCCGAGGTTCACTTGATCCGGCCGACCGGGTAACAAAGCCTTTCACGAACGCGCGGAGCCATCGTGAGCTTCATTTCGGCCATCGGTCTGATGAGCGGCACGTCCTATGACGGGGTCGACGTTGCGCTCATCAATACCGACGGCGAAACGATCGGGCGGCTCGGGCCCACCGGCTACCGCGCCTACAGCGACGCGGAGCGCGCGGTCTTGCGGCGCGCGATCGCCGCCGCCGGCAATCTTGGCGGCCGCGACCAGCGGCCCGAAGCGCTGGCCGAGGCGGAGGCGCTTTTGACCGCGGTGCATGCGGAGGCCGTTGAATCCTACCTGGCGGCGAACGGCATGACGCGCCAGCGACGTGGCCGTCGTCGGATTCCACGGCCAGACCGTGCTGCATCAAGCCGGATCGCCATCTGACGGTTCAGCTCGGCAACGGTGCCGACGCTTGCGCGTCGGCTCGGCATCCCGGTGGTCTACGATTTCCGCGCCGCCGACGTCGCCGCCGGCGGGGAGGGCGCGCCGCTGGTGCCGGTCTATCATCGTGCCATGGTGCGGATGCTCGACCGGCCGCAGCCGGTCGGCGTGCTCAATCTCGGCGGCGTCGCCAATGTGACGTTCGTCGACGGCGATGAGCTCGTGGCGTTCGACGTCGGACCGGGCAATGCGCTGATCGACGATTTCATCAGGCTGCGCACCGGCGAGCCGCACGACGCCGACGGGCTTCATGCCGCGGCCGGCAAGGTCGACGAGCAGTCCGTCGCGCGCGTGCTCGCGCATCCCTATTTCGCGCGGCGTCCGCCGAAATCGCTCGACCGCAATGAATTCCGTCATTGGGTCGCGGAAGAGGGTGGCCTTGCCAAGAAGAGCGTTGAGGACGGCGCCGCCACGCTCACGGCGATCAGCGCCGCGGCGATTGCGGCTGCGCGTGCGCTGCTGCCGCGTTCGCCGGCAAGTTGGATCGCCGCCGGCGGCGGAACGCGCAATGCGACCTTGATGCGGATGCTCGCCGAGCGGCTGGCGCCGGCCCCGATCGAGACCGCCAATGAAGTCGGCTGGTCGGCTGATGCCCTTGAAGCGCAGGCCGTCGCCTATCTCGCCGTGCGAAGCCTGCGCGCGTTGCCGCTCACGTTTCCCGGCACCACCGGCGTCGCGGCGCCACTGACCGGCGGCGTGCTGGCGCGGCCGGGTGAGCCAGGTAGGGCCGGCGTGGGCCAGGTAGGGCCGAACCCGGCCTTTCGCCGGTGACGTTCCGCTGAGAATGAATTCGGGCTAACGTCCTTCAACAACTTACTGCAACGGGAAGCATCCCATGTCCACCAATCGGGTTTACCGCGTCGCCGTCATCCCGGGCGACGGAATCGGAAAAGAAGTCGTGCCCGAAGGCGTGCGCGCACTCGAGGCGGTGTCGAAGAAGTTCGGCTTCGAAATTCGCCAGGATTGGTACGACTTCGCGTCGTACGACTATTACGCCAAGCACGAACGTATGATGCCGGAGGACTGGAAGGAGCAGATCGGCAAGCATGACGCGATCTACTTCGGAGCGGTCGGCTGGCCGGCCAAGATTCCCGACCACATCTCCCTGTGGGGCTCGCTGATCATGTTCCGCCGCGAGTTCGATCAGTACGTCAACCTGCGGCCGGTCCGGCTGATGCCCGGCGTTCCGTCGCCGCTTGCCGGCCGCAAGCCCGGAGACATCGACTTCTGGGTGGTGCGCGAGAACACCGAGGGCGAGTATTCGGCTATCGGCGGCCGGATGTTTGGCGGCACCGAGCGCGAGGTGGTCGTGCAGGAGACGGTGATGAGCCGTATCGGCGTCGACCGCGTCTTGAAGTTCGCGTTCGAGCTGGCGCAGAAGACGCCGAAGAAGCATCTCACCTCCGCCACCAAGTCGAACGGCATCGCCATCACCATGCCGTACTGGGACGAGCGCGTGGAGGCGATGGCGAAGAATTTTCCAGACGTCAAATGGGACAAGTACCACATCGATATTCTTTCAGCCCTGTTCGTGCTGAAGCCGGATCGCTTCAATGTGGTGGTGGCGTCGAACTTGTTCGGCGACATCCTGTCCGACCTTGGTCCCGCCTGCACCGGCACCATCGGCATCGCGCCGAGCGGCAACATCAACCCGGAGCGCGCTGTTTCCGTCGGTGTTCGAGCCGGTGCACGGCTCCGCGCCGGACATCGCGGGACAGGGCATCGCCAACCCGATCGGTCAAATCTGGTCGGGCGCGATGATGCTGGAACATCTCGGCGAAACCGAAGCCGCCCAGGCGATCGTGTCGGCGATCGAAAAGGCGCTCGCGGATCCGAAACTGCGGACCCGCGATCTCGCCGGCGCGGCCGATACCGTGACGTGCGGCAAGGCGATTGCCGCACTACTGGCATGATCGGGCCAAGATCGAGTTCGCTGCGGGCGCGCGCTAAGCAGCCGGCTTGCAACGCCTTGTCGACAGCGGCTTCGCCATCTCGCGGGCGTGCTCCGCAAACAAGCGTGCGATTGGGCTTAGTGTGCGGTCTTTCAGAGTGACAATTCCGACCGGCAAGCTGGGAAAAGGTAGATCGACCGGCAGGACCTTGAGCGTCGGATGCGGGCAGAAAACTTAAGTGCGGAGGCCGGAAAGATCGTCAGGAAGCGGCCCGTCTCCAAGAACCTCATCCTCACCTCGCGGGGCAGGGTGGCTACGGTTGCGCTTGGACATTCGAGGCCGCTGCTGCGAAACGCTTCTACCAGTGCCATGCCCAATACGCTCTCGGGCGGCGGCAACGTCCAAGCTTCGTTCACTAGTTCCGCAAGCTTGATTTTACGGCGCCGGGCCCAAGGATTTTTCATTCCCGCGACGATGACGTAGGAGTTGTCATAGAGAAGCTCGAAGGCCATCTCCTTGTCCTGGTCGCTGCCTCGCTTCCAGGTAATCAAGAGATCGAGGCTGCGATCCGCCAGTTGAAGGCGAAGCGTGTCCGTTTGTGCGGTCACGAGATCAAAACGGATGCGCGGATATTGCCGCGAGATCCATCGATGACGGCGTCGACGAAACTAGTGGCAAGCGGGATTGTGGTCCCGATGCGGATTTTGCCCGCATGAGGATCGGCCAGAAATTCGATTTGTTGCACGGCTTGGCGCAACTCATCGAACATCGCGGTTCCGCCGGAGAGCAGGGCGCGGCCATACTCCGTCGTCGCGATCCCTCGGGGACTACGGTCAAGCAGGGGGACGCCGATCGCATGCTCAAGGTCCGCGATCGATCGCGAGATGGCGGATTGTCCGGTGTTCAGAAGCGAGGCAGCCTTGTTCATGCTGCCGGCCTCCACCACAGCCATCAGCACGTGCAGGTCGTGCAGCCTGATCCGCCGTCCGATCCATCGCTCAGTTGCATCGCATTTGTCCTTATCACTGGACAGAGATATCCTAATCTCACGATAGCATTATCCGCGCATAACCATCTCCCTTTATCTTTGCAGGAGAGAAGACGCTCTCATCTGACCGGGAGAGAACGTCATGACGCATTCCCCGTCCGCGCTATCAGTAGGCTGTTCGGGTGCCGGCCATCGCGGCGGTCGCTCTGGCGCTCGTCGCGGCATCCGGCCATGAAGCGTTGTCACAGTCAGCGCGAACGATCAAAATGGTTGTTCCGTACACAGCGGGAAGCCCGTCCGACATCCTGTCCCGGGTGCTGGCGGACGAGATCAGCGCATCCCAAGGGCCGACGGTGATTGTGGAGAACCGTCCGGGAGCGAGCGCAGCGATAGGAACCGAAATTGTCGCCCGTGCCGCACCCGACGGCAGCACTCTGCTGATCGCCACAACGGCGTTCGTCATCAGTCCGCATTTGCGAAAGCTGAGCCTACGACCGCTGACCGGCTTCGAACCGATTTGCAAGCTGACGAGTTCGCCGACCGTCATCGTCGTCAACAGCGCGTCCTCCTACCAGTCGCTCACCGATCTCCTCGCGGCGGCGCTGCCAAGCCCGGCGTGTTGACGGTCGCCGGCGTCGGCCCGGCATCCACCGTGCACATCGCGTTCGAGATGCTCAAGCGCGCGGCCGACGTAGATATGACCTTCGTCCCGTATCCGGGTCCTCCACCCGCCATAAGCGCACTGTTGGGCGGACACGTAACGTCGATCTTCGTTCCTACCCCGCGGTGGAAGAGCAACTAAAGACGGGTAACGTTGCGCGCCTCGGGCCATCTCCTCACGGACGCGGATCGAGGCGCTTCCAGACATCCGCCACCAGTGGCCGAGTCCGGCTACAAGGATTAGACATGGATGTCTGGTTCGGGGTCGTCGCGCCGGCAAAGACATCTACTGAGACGACTCGCCAGCCTTGCCGGCTTGTTCACCGACGGCGCTGCAAGCGCCACCCGTTAGAGCAAAGCTCGCCGCCCAGGGGCTTTATCCGGTCCGAACTTGCGGCGCGCAGATTTCGGTGACTTTCCTGCGCAGACAGCATCGACGAATACGGCCGCACTATCCGCAAATCGAAGATCAAGGCCGAGTGATCGCAGGAGACGAAGTCGTCGCATGATCGAAGGAGTCGAGCAATGGAACGCGTCGCACCTAAGCCTCCGATGAATCACGACCGCATGCGCATCGGTCATGTCCGCCTGAAAAACTGACCGAGCGATTGACGACGGTCGGCGATTTGCTCGAACTCAGCTCAATGGGGATTCCGGATATCAGCCCTCTGGATTGGAGATTGGAAATAACGGGACTTGTCGATGGCTCGATCTCCTTATCTTTGGAGGAGCTCAAATGCTTTCCGAAGCGGACCGTGGAATCCGTCTTTGTATGCTCCGGCGATCCCCGCAGGCCAACCGTTCCTCTGCGGCGTGTTGCGAATGTGAAGTGGGGTGGCGCTGACCTTGCCGAGCTTCTCGACCGTGTGGGCGTTCGGCCGGGCCGCCCGCTATCTTTGGTCGTATGGACTGGACCACGGCGAGTTCTTTGGAGAGCCGCAGCATCACTACGTGAAGGACATGCCCTGTCCCGCTTGAAGGAGGGCAACGTGCTTGTCGCCTATGAATTGAACGGCGAACCCCTAAAACAGAAGAATGGTTTTCCCGCTCGGTTGGTATTCCCGGATTTTACGGCACCAATTGCGTGAAGTGGCTTTGCCGATTGGAGCTGAGCGAAATTCGCTCTACCAACTTCAATACGACGAAACTGTACAGCCAACCGGACTTTGACGCCGATCCGTCAGGAGGGACAACCAGTCCTGTCTGGGCCGTTGCTCCTGAAAGCATTATTGTTGCGCCGAAACCCGAGAGCAGGATCGCGACCAATGGAACAGCGATTTGGGGTTGGGCCTGGTCTAACTGCGCAGTTCGGTCGGTAGAGATCAGCACGGACGGTGGTGGTGGTTGGGTCGACGCATCGCTGGAGCCGCCGAGCGGGTTTTCATGGCAGCGCTTTTCCCACGTCTGGCGGCCGCCTGGGGTAGGGAGTTTCGAGCTGCGGTGTCGCGCCATCGATGTAAAAAAAAAAAAACCCCCCCCCCCCTTTTTTTGGCGTCACGCCGCCGGCTTGCGCTCGGTCTTGAGGCGCTTGTCGAGATAGGCGCTGATCGACTGCATCAGCGGCTCGATCTTGCCCTCGAAGAAATGGTTGGCGCCCTTCACGACCATCTGGTCGATGTTGATGCCCTTTTGGGTCTTCAGCTTGTCGACCAGGCCGGAGACGTCCTTGGGCGGCACCACCGCGTCCTTATCGCCGTGGATGATCAGGCCGGAGGACGGGCAGGGGGCGAGGAACGAGAAATCGTGGAGATTGGCCGGCGGCGCGATCGAGATGAAGCCCTCGATTTCCGGCCGCCGCATCAGGAGCTGCATGCCGATCCAGGCGCCGAACGAGAAGCCGGCGATCCAGCAGCTCGCCGCCTCCGGATTGATCGTCTGCGCCCAGTCGAACGCCGCCGCGGAGTCCGAGAGTTCGCCCGAGCCATGGTCGAAGAGGCCCGGCTCCTGCCGACGCCACGGAAGTTGAACCGCAGCACCGAGAAGCCGCGATGCGCAAACGTAGTACAGCTGGTAGATGATCTGGTGGTTCATCGTCCCACCGAACTGCGGATGGGGGTGCAGCACGATCGCGATCGGTGCGTTCTTCTGGCGTGCCGGGTGATAACGGCCTTCGACCCGCCCGCCGGGCCGGTAAAGATGATTTGGGGCATGCGTCCCTCGGTTAGTGGCCGGTGCGGGCGATCCGGCCGACGCGCTCTGCCTGTTTAAGCATGTCGAACGGATACCGGCGTTTCGGGACCATGCTCTGCGGCGCGCTTGACGGAACCGGTCGGCACGCGTAAGTACTTAGAACCATTCTAATATTTGGCGTTGGGGAACCGGACTGATCAACCCGGGCCCGTGCCAGGGCGGTCGCGGTAGGCGCTTTTAGCACGAGGCTAGGGACGGGGAGAAAGTGTTTCAAGAAGAATTTGGGTGACGGCATTTTGGGGTAAAGGCCCGGGACCAAAAAGACCGCACACCATGTCGCAACGGGCCTATCTGGACTGGAATGCAACCGCGCCGCTGCGTCCGCAAGCGCGCGACGCCATGGCTGCGGCCATGGAGGTCGTGGGGAACCCGTCCTCTGTCCACGCCGAGGGCCGCGCCGCCCAGGGGGCTTATCCTTGAAGAGGCGCGGGAGCGCCTCGCCGCGGCGAGGTCGGGGCCGAGCCCCGCAACGTGATTTTCACCTCGGGCGGCTCGGAAGCCAACGCGCTCGCGCTGAGCCGGGCCGTTGAGCACGCCGGCAGGACCTGCGACGTGGCGATCGCCTCCGACATCGAGCATGTCTCGGTGCTGGCGGGCGGCGATTTCCCGTCGGT
>CAWKMR010000014.1:0-206309 GCA_963850705.1 uncultured Alphaproteobacteria bacterium
GCCCGACGCCGCCATTTCGACGACACCGCGTAGATCACGTTGCCCATGACGGTGCGCCACGGCAGCAGCGCATGGCTCTGGAAGATGACGGCACGGTCGATGCTCGGGCCTTCGATCGCCTGACCGTCGACGATGACGGTGCCTTCCGTCGGCACGTCGAGACCGGCCAGGATGTTGAGCACGGTGGTCTTGCCGCAACCGGAATGGCCGATGATGCAGGTGAACTCACCGCGCTGCATCGACAGCCAGAGGTCCTCGAACACCGTCGTGGTGCCGCCGCCGGGCGCCGGGAAGCGCTTGGTGATGCCTTCGATCGAGATGAACTTGTCGGACATTCGCGCCTCACTCCGGGAAGGTGACGAGGCGAGTGAGGCGCGCAAGGATCTGGTCGAGCACCATGCCGACGAGACCGATCAGGAGGATCGCGGTGATCACGTTGGTGATCGAGAGGTTGTTCCACTCGTTCCAGACGAAGTAGCCGATGCCGGTGCCGCCGACGAGCATCTCGGCGGCGACGATCACCAGCCAGGCGATGCCGATGGAAATGCGCATGCCGGTGAGGATGGTCGGCGCCGCCGCCGGCAGGATGATGGTGAAGGCGCGCCGCAGGGTGCCCACTTCGAGCGTGCGCGCGACGTTGAGCCACTCCTTGCGCACGGCCGCGACCCCGAACGCGGTATTGATCATCATCGGCCACACCGAGCAGATGAAGATCACGAAGATCGAGGAGAGATGCGAATCCTTGATGGTGTAGAGCGCGAGCGGCATCCAGGCGAGCGGCGAGATCGGCTTCAGCACCTGGATGAAAGGGTCCAGCGCGCGGCTCATAGCGGCGACATCCCGATCAGGAAGCCGATCGGGATCGCGAACGCCACGGCGAGGAAATAGCCGATTGCGACACGCGCAATCGAATAGGCGAGCTGGATGCCGACGCCCTTGTCGTTCGGGCCACGGTCATAGAACGGCTGCCGCAGGTGCTCCCACAGCTTCGCCGCCACATCGAGCGGGCCCGGCATCGCCGACGTGCCCTGGGTTGCCGTCTTGCCCATGAGCTTGGCGTATTCCGGGTCCATCTGCGCGACCGGCCCGGAGCCTTGCGTGGCGACGTGCCACGCCAGGATGAATGCGACAAAGATCGCGACCGTCACCACGGCAGCGCGCATGCCGATGGAGAGGTTCATGGCGCGCTCCTCCCACTTCGTGCCGCAATCGAAGGTGCGCGTTGCTGCGCCCTCTCCCCCTCGGGGGAGAGGGCAAGTCAGCGGCGCAAGAAGCGACGATTGGGTGAGGGGCCGCTTGGTCGCAAGGTTTCTCGGAAATGCACCCCTCACCCATTCGTGTCGGCGGCACATTCTGAGCAGCCCTCTCCCCACAAGGGGGAGAGGGCGCAAATACATGCGCCCCATGCGTGGGAAGCGATGAATGCAATTCGTAGCACGTTTGATGTCGTACGCCCGGCGCGTGCAGCATCGTCTATGCAGTCCTTCTGATCTTGAAGCCCTTGATGTATTCCTCGGGCTTCGACGGATCGAATGTCTTGCCCATGACCACGAACGACTTGGTCGTGGCGGTCGGCGGCTTGAGGCCGACTTCCTTCATCAGCCGCGTGGTGTCGGTGGCGAGATAGACCTGCTTGGCGACACCGGCGTAGTCGACGTCGCCCTTGATCTGACCCCAGCGCTTCATCTGCGTCATGATCCAGATCGCGAACGACTTCCAGGGGAACGGATCGAAGTCGACGCGGTTCGGCACCTTCTGCACCTTGCCGAGTCCGTCGGCGAAGGTGCCGGTCAGGATCTGCTCCAGCACCGTGACCGGCTGATTGATGTAGTTCGGCGGCGCGATCGCCTCGGCGATCTGCTTGCGGTTCTCCGCCTTGCTGGCGAACGCGGTCGCATCGATGATCGCCTTGAGCAGCGCAGCGTAGGTGTTCGGCATCGTCTTGACGAATTCCTGCGACGCGGCGAACGCGCAACACGGGTGCCCTTCCCAGATTTCCTTCGACAGGATGTGGATGAAGCCGACGCCGTCATAGACGGCGCGCTGGTTCATCGGATCGGGGCCGAGGAAGCCGTCGATATTGTCGGCGCGCAGGTTGGCGACCATTTCCGGCGGCGGCACCGCGCGGATCTGGATGTCCTGGTCGGGATCGAGGCCGTGCTCCGCCACGTAGTAGCGCAGCAGATAATTGTGCATCGAGTAGTCGAACGGCACCGCGAACTTGAAGCCCTTCCACGATTTCGGATCGCGCTTGTCCTTGTGCTTGATCGACAGCGTGATGGCCTGGCCGTTGATGTTCTCCACCGCCGGCATCGTGTAGGGGATCGGCTTCGAGCCGGCGCCGAGCGTGATCGCGAGCGGCATCGGCGACAGCATGTGCGCGGCGTCGTATTCCTTGTTGATGGTCTTGTCGCGAATGACCGCCCAGCCCGCGGTCTTGATCACTTCGACGTCGAGGCCGTGGCGCTTATAGAAGCCCATCGGCTCCGCCATGATGATCGGCGTGGCGCAGGTGATCGGAATGAAACCGACCTTGAGGTCCTTCTTCTCGATCGGACCGCCCTGCGCGAACACCTCGGTCGCAGTCGAGAGCGGGAAGAACTGCGAGATCGCAGCGAGCGCGGTCGAGGCGCCGACGGCTTTCAGGAATTCGCGGCGCGCGGCGTCCTGCGGAAAAATCTTTCGCATCACCGCCGAGGCGACGACGCCTTCATAGCGTTTGTCCTCGCTTTCGACGGCAGCGCATTGGAGCTGCACATCGCGTTCGTGATCGCCCTGCGTCGCATGGCGGCCGCAACTGCATCCGGACCGGTTCAGCCGGCGCTTCGGGTCGAACGGATTGTCGAACGTGGACATCGCACCTCTCCTGCAAACCGTGGCATTGCGCGCAGAGGTAATGAGCAACAACCGTGCCATGGGTGCCGGAAACGGTTGGCGGCGTTGCCGCAGCAGGTTTTGGCGCGATTTCTGCTTAGTGGGCCAGAGGCGCATTACGAGATGTCGTGATGCGCGACAGTTCGTGGTGAATATTACGAACTTTCGTAGGGATTCCGCTTGTCATGGCCACCAACGGCAAACCGGCGAATGATGACAAAATGAGCAAAAATGCTCCTGGAATCGCCTTCGATTTCAGCAGCGAAGCGATGAACCAATTGATCCTGCGCGCCGCCGGCGAAGGCATCTACGGGGTCAACGCGGAGGGCAAAACCACCTTCGTCAATCCGGCGGCGGCGCGCATGCTGGGATGGAAAGCCGAAGAACTGGTGGGCCACGATATGCATTCGATCGTGCACCACACCCGGCCCGACGGATCGCATTATCCCGAACACGATTGCCCGATCTATGCCGCGTTCCGCGACGGGGCGGTGCATCAGGTCGACACCGAAGTGTTCTGGCGCAAGGACGGCACGTCGTTCTGGGTCGAATACACGTCGACGCCGATCCGCGAGCGCGATCACGTGGTCGGGGCGGTGATCGTCTTCCGCGACATTACGCAGCGGCGCGAGGCGGACGAGAAGCTGCGCGCCGCGCACGAAGAGGTCGACCGCCTGCGCGAGCGCCTCGAACTCGAGAACGCCTATCTGCAGGAAGAGATCCGGATCGAAGGCAACCACCACGGCATTGTCGGGCGTAGCGCCGCAATCCAGAAAATCCTGCGTCAGGTCGAGCTGGTGGCGCCGACCGACGCCACTGTGCTGATCACCGGCGAGTCCGGCACCGGCAAGGAGCTGATCGCGCGCGCCATCCATGATGCGAGTAAGCGCAGCCGGCGGCCGCTGATCCGCGTCAATTGCGCGACCATCCCGCGCGAGCTGTTCGAGAGCGAGTTCTTCGGGCATGCCAAGGGAGCTTTCGCCGGTACCGTGCGTGACGGCGTCGGACGGTTCGAACTGGCCGACGGCGGAACGTTGTTCTTGGATGAAGTCGCCGACATGCCCATTGAACTTCAAGGAAAGCTCTTGCGCGTGCTGGAGGAAAATAATTTCGAGCGTGTCGGTGAGGAACAGACCCGCACCGTCGACGTTCGCGTGATCGCGGCGACCAACCGCGACCTCAAGCAGGAGGTGCGGCGCGGGCGGTTCCGCGAGGATCTGTTTTTCCGGCTCGACGTGTTCCCGATCGACTCCGTTCCATTGCGGGAACGCCGCGACGACATTCCACTGCTGGCGGCGCATTTCGTTCAGGGCGAAGGCCGCAAACTCAAGCGTGATCTGCGGCTGACCGAGGGTGATGTACGCCGCCTGATGCAATACGACTGGCCCGGCAACGTGCGGGAGCTGGAAAACGTGATCGAGCGCGCCGCGATCCTGGCGCGCCACGCTCGCCTGCGCATCGACCTGCCGAATGTGAAGCACGCCTCAACGGCCACGCAGGCGCCGTCCGATCGTTTGCTCACGGACGACGAGCGGCGCGAGCGCGACCGCGCCAATATCCTCGCGGCGCTGGAATCCTGCGGCGGCAAGGTGTTCGGCCGCGGCGGCGCGGCCGAGCTGCTGGACGTGAAGCCGACAACGCTTGCCTCGCGCATCAAGGCGCTGGGTATCACGTTCGAAAAGCCGCGCGAGAACAACGGCCGGGGCGCGGCGGCAACATAGATCGCGATTTTAGGCCAGGCGGCGCCGCATGCTCCGTCACCTCTCCCCGCTTGCGGGGAGAGGTCGGATTGCGAAGCAATCCGGGTGAGGGGGACTTCAAGGAGCCGTGCTCGTCGAGAGCCCCCCTCACCCCAACCCTCACCCCGCATGCGGGGAGAGGGAGCGCACCGCCGTTGCGGTTCAACTCAATCCGGAATCACGTCGCCGCGGCCGACATTGATGCGCGAAGCCGAGAGCGAGCCGTCCGGCTTCTGCTCCGCCGCATTGATCGCGATGTTGGCGCCGGGCTTGAGTTCGCTGCGGTCGCCGATCACATAAGCCATGATGACGGCATCCGGCGCGATGAGGATGCGCTGCTCGCCGCCCTTGTAGGTCACCCGCAGCACCTGGCCCTCGACTCCCGCAGCCGTGGTGTCGACGGTGGCGTTGGTCATGGTAGAGCCGGGCCGGGTCCAGGGACGATGTCCCTCGCCGGTGCCACGCTGCACCTCCGCGAAGATCATCACACGGATCGCCTTCTGGCTGCCGTCGGCCTGCGGCATCGCGCCGACGCCGATGAAGGCGCCCGGCTTGATGTCGGCAAGCGTCGCCGCAACGACGCCGAACACGCCGGCCTTATCGGTCAGCGTCACGCGCTGCTCGTCGCCCTTGCCGCGCGGCTTGACCACGATGGTCGGCCCGTCGACACCGACGATGGTGCCGATGACGCGCACGGTCTTCTGTTGCGCCTGCACCGACGTGATGACGAGCGCCGCGGCGATCGCCGCACCTGCGAGCGTTTTGATCATGATGCTCTCCTTACATCGGGGGTGTGAGGCCGTCGCGGCCGTAGCTCACGGTCGGCGCCTCGATCGTGCTGTCGTCGATCGGCTTGGCATTGTTGAGGAAGACGCGCACGCCCGGCTTGAGATCGGCTTGGTCGCCTGGAACGTAGCGGACGATCACGGTCTTCGGCGTCACGATCACCCGCTTCTCACCCACCCTGCCCGACTTCTCCTTGTAGCGAACGGTAACCACCTGCCCATCGGTGCCGGCGACCGTCGTCGCGATGGCGGCGTTGGTCATGGTGCTGCCGGGTTGCAGGTCCCACGGTCCGAAGCCTTCGCCGGTGCCGCGCTGCGCCGGCTGGAAGATGTGGATCGCGACCGCTTGCTGGCTGCCGTCCGCATTCGGCATCGCGGTGACGCCGATATAAGTGTCGGGCGTGAGATCCGCGAGCGAGGCTTTGACGATCGCGGTGAAGCGCGGCTTCTCCGCCATCACGACCTTGATGTTCTTGCCCTCGCGCGACTTGACCTCGAGATTCTGTCCGTCGACTTTCTCGATGGTGCCGCGGACGCGGACGAGCTTCTGCTGCGCGTAGCTGATCGACGTCGCCACCAGCAAGCTGACGGCGACCATCGCAAACGCTGTACGAAGTATTCTGTTCATTCCCTGCTTCCTCCCGTGGATATGCGCATCGTGCTAGGCGACGCGCGAGTTTTTTAAATTACGGAACGAACCCGTCGCGGCCGATATTGACGCGCGCGGTTTCAAGGCTTCCGTCCGCCGTCACCTCTGCCGCCGGTACGGTGATGGCCACGCCGGGTTTGAGATCGCCCGCGCCGCCTGGAATATTCGACACGATACTGGCATCGGGCCCGATGACGATTTTCTGCGTGCCGCCCTTGTACTTCACCGTCAGGACCTGACCTTCGACGCTCGTCACCGTGGTATCGACCGTCGCGTTGGTCATCGTGCTGTTCGGCACGCTGCCGGGCGTGGTCCAGGGATAATGTCCCTCGCCGGTGCCGCGCTGAACTCCGGGAAGATCATGACGCGGATCGCCTTCTGGCTGCCGTCCGCCTGCGGCATGGCGCCGACGCCGATATAGGCGCCGGGCTTGACCTCGCCGAGCGTCGCCTTGCCGACCGTCATGATGACGGCCTTGTCCTTCAGCTTCACCTTGGCCTGGCCGGCGCCCTTGGCCTGGTCGATGACCACGGTCGATCCTTCGACCGCCGCAATCTTGCCTTTGACCACCTGCGTCTGTGGCTTTTGCGCGAGCGCCGACGAGGCGGCCAGCACAGCCACGGCGGCAACGGTGGCAAAAACCTGCGATAGCGTTTTCATGACATTTCCTCCGACTTTTATTTTCGCGCATCGCTGCATGGGATTGCGCGGGTGCACCCCGGGGTTCGCACGGCAAACCCCGTGGCCAAAATCTTATTCCCGCAGGCCGTGCGGCGATACCGTGATTCAGGCCTGTTCGCGCAGCAGGTCGGCCTCGACCAGGGCGCGCAAATCCGGCGTCACCTCCGGCCGCACGCCGAACCACAGCTCAAAACCGCGCACCGCCTGATGCAGCAGCATCCCGAGACCGTCGACGACGCGCAGGCCGCGGGCACGCGCCGCCGCGAGCAGCGCCGGTCTCCAGCGGCGCATAGACCACGTCCGCGACCACCGCGCTGGCGGGAAGCCTGTTCAGGTTGACAGTGAGCGACGGCTTGCCGGTCATGCCCAGCGACGTCGTGTTCACCAGCAGGCCGGCGCTGGAGAGCAAGGCCGCCCAGTTCCTCCCAGCGCACCGGATTGACGCGCGTGCCGAATTCCTCGCGCAGCGCCATCGCCCGATCGAGCGTGCGGTTGACCACGTGGATGCGCTTCACGCCGCGCTCGCTCAGTCCATAGACGACGGCGCGCGCGGTTCCACCGGCGCCCAGCACCACGACGGTCTCCAGTCCGCGGTTCCAGCCGGCGGCGGACGCATCGAGATTGTTGATGAAGCCTTCGACGTCGGTGTTGGTCGAGCGCAGCGTCGTACCGTCGAGCCAGAGCGTATTGGCGGCGCCGACTTTGTCGGCGCGGTCGTCGGCCTTCGACAGCGCGCAGCGCGGCTTCCTTGTTCGGGATCGTCACATTCGCGCCGACATAGCCGCGCTCGGCCAGGTGGTCGACGAAATCCACGAACTTCTCCGGCGGCACCGCCTCGCGCCGGTATTCGGCGTTGAGCCGATACTTCTTGATCCAATAGCCGTGGATCAGCGGCGAGCGGGAATGCTCGACCGGCCAGCCGATGACGCAGGCGGCTTTGGCAATTTTGGATTTCGCGGCCATGGAACGTTTCAGTCAAAACACTTAGACACGACTGGGGCCGCGTCTTTATCACAATGCCGCGCGGCGACCAAGGACAAAATAGCCCCTCGTTCGTTCCCTACAAGGTATCGGCAGGCAACTCCGATATTGCCCGCTTCAGCATCTTCGCGAGATGTGGCTTGAGCGCGTCGCACGCCGGGTGCGCATCCAGCTCTTTTGCGCGGAGGAACAGGGCAAGTCCAAAGATCAGATCCGCCTCGGGCAGATAGCCAGAGTTCTGCCATCGCCAACCTTGCATCGGGCCATCGCTCATCGCCTCGAACTCGAACCGCGTATTGGCGAGAAACACGCCAAACCCGAGGTAGACTGCTGCAAGGTCTGTCAGAAACTCGATTTCGTCATCTTCGCAAGGCGGAGAATTTGCGGCGGTCGCGAGCAGGTAATGTGCCAACTCGTGCGCGAATGTCGCAATCAAGCGGTCAGGACGCTGCAACTGCGCCGTGGCATAGGTAATTTGGATACGATTTCCATCCACGCCAAACGTTCCAAGCGCGTGCCTTTGCGGCTCGACCATCGCCGCTGCAAGTGTAGGCGTCGCGGCCAGCGGATTGTCGTCGGGGATCAAATCGACTTCCCAATCGGACATCCCGCAATAGGTCTTCACTTGTTCGAACAGCCGCAAAGCGAGTGAATGACCTTGCTCGCCCTCAAACGTGAAAAACCCTGGCTTGGGCAGGACAAGCGTCGACTCCGCCAACCCATCGCGCCCGCCGAACTCGCGGATCAGCCATTCCATATTTTCGACAAGCCAAGAGGCAGTATCTGCATCGACAATAGGCTTGCGTCGGAACGGCCAGATTGCGCGGAGCGCCACGACACACGCCTCAGTCTCTGCCGAATTTCACGAACCGGCCTTTGCGATAGACGAAGAGCGTGTCGATCAAACCGTAGCTGCCTTTTGCAAGGTCGCTGCGCAAGCTGTCGCATCGCCTTCAGATTCTTGCGGTCGCGCGAGCCCGTGGCCAGGATGACATCCTTGGCCGGTACGGCAACGACGATGTCGCCATTGACCTTGATCTGATCACCCGACCAGATGCTATCGACCAAGACGAGGCTCGCACCATAGTCCGCGTGGGACGTGATCATGAATGCGCCCTCGGCAAGTTGGCGCATTTCGATACGTGGCATCAGACGCATCACATTGTCGACCGCAAGCGCGCGTAGCTTGCCTGCGCTCGATGCCAATGATCTTCCGAGGAGCTGAGATAGCGCGTGCTATTGTCAGTATCTTCGGCGTAGACAACGACGAGTTCGTTGTTGAGATCGTCAAACACGGGTTGCTGCGACGCATTCTGCTTCTTGAAGCGGGCTTGTAGCTCCGCAAGCCACGCGCGATCTTTGATGACCGGCACGATGCGCGTGCGATCGAGCTTGGCCGCTGCTTGGCGGGCAGCGGCTTGGCAAGCGCCGCCGCATAGGCTTTGATGACGGCATCAAACCACTTCGGATCGGGCGATGTAGTCCTTGTAGTTGTTCGCAAGACTGACAGTCGCCGAGGTACCATCCGGCACGCTCGACGTCGAGCTGCAAGATCGCGGACGATGCGGACTTTTGCCGACGGCATCGCCGCCTGCAACGCGCGAGCAAATTGCGCGGTGAAAGCACTTGGCGAGGGAGTGTCTGCGCGCGCCGGCGCACTCAGCCCCGACCACTACAAGAAACGCAAACAAAAAAGCCCGCATGACGCCGCCCTCACGCCCACAACTAATGCGAGCATAAGCATCCGCGAATACGCGGCGCAAGGCTGTGCTGTCTTGCTGGCCTAGTAATACCCGACGGTGGCTCCGCCATCGACCGCGATCGCCGTGCCCTGGATATGCCGCGCGGATTCCGAGCACAGGAACAGCGCCAGCGCGGCGACGTCCTCGACCTCGCCGACGCGGCGGATGCCGGTGCGCGCCAGCGCGGCGGCGCGCAACTCCTCGACGGTCTTGCCGGTCGCCTGCGCGCGTTGCGCCAGCAGTTCCTCCTGCCGCTCGGTGCGGGTATTGCCGGGATGGATCACGTTGACGTTGATGCCGTCGCGCATGCCGAGCTTGGACAATCCCTTCGACGCATTCGCCAGCGCCGCATTGACCGAGCTGCCGATGGTGAACTCCGGCTCCGGCGAGCGCGCGGCGCCGCCGACGATGTTGACGATGTGGCCCTGCGACGCCTTCAGCATCGGCCAGAACAGCCGCGTGAGCCGGATGGCGGCGTGATACTTGAGCGCGAAGCCGTCGAAGAACGCGTCGTCGGGCAGTTCCAGGAAATTGCCGGCGCGGGTGCGCCCGGCATTGTTGACCAGGATATCGCAGCGCCCGAACTTCTCTTTCACCTTGGCGAGCGAGCTGCTCGCAGTCGGCAAGCTTGCGCAGGTCGCCGGCGACCGAGAGCGGCTCAAGCCCCGCCTGCGCGATCACCTTCGCGGAGATGGCAAGGTTGTCGGCCGAGGACGACGCGATCACGGTCTGCGCGCCCTCGCGCGCGAACGCCACCGCGATCCCGCGGCCGATGCCGCGGCTGCCGCCGGTGATGACCGCGACCTTGCCCTGAAATTCTCCCGCCATACCCACCCTCCATTTCGTCCGGCTTTGCCATATCATACCTAGCTGGGGAACAGGGCGGCCATGAAATCGATCTTCATCGACTGCAACGATCAGCTCGACGCGGTCTTCGCCCGGGTCTACCGGCCGGACGACCCGCCGATCGTGGTCAATACCAAGCCGGTCGAGGCCGCCGAAGCTGCCGCGGCTCATCGACGGCTACGAGATCTGCCTCGACGACCATTCCTACATGCCGACCGACATGGTCGCGACAGTGCGCGCGCGCTCAAGCACATCGTGTTCCTCGGCACCGGGGCGTCGAGCTACATGGACGTGCCGCGCGCTCAAGGAACGCGGCGTCACCGTGCACACCATCAAGGGCTACGGCGACCGGGCGGTGGCCGAGCACGCCATCGCGCTGATGTTCGCCTGCGCGCGCGGGCTCGCGCGCATGGACCGCGCGGTGCGCGCCGGCACCTGGGGACCGCTCGAAGGCGTGCAGCTGCAAGGCAAGACGCTGGGCGTGGTCGGGCTCGGCGGCATCGGCGGCGAGGTCGTGCGCATCGCGCGCGGCATCGGCATGGAGGTGATCGCCTGGAACCGCACCCGGCGGGACGACGCGCCCTGCCCCGTCGTCGAGCTCGACGAGCTGTCTGGCGCGCGCCGACGTGGTCTCGCTCCACCTCGCCTTGAACGACGACACCCGCGGCATCATCGACCGCAAGCGCATTGCGCAAATGAAGCGCGGCGTGATCCTCATCAACACCGCGCGCGGCGCGCTGGTCGACGAGGCGGCGCTGATCGAGGCGCTGCGCAGCGGACAGATCGCGCAGGCCGGGCTCGACGTGTTCCACGCCGAGCCGCTCAAGCGCGACCATCCGCTCGCGCAGATGGAGAATGTCACGATCTCGTCGCACGCCGCGTTCCGCACGCTCGAAGCGTCGATGACGCTGATGCGGCGCGCCATCGACATCGTGCGCGCCATCACCGGAGCCAAGCCATGAGCGAGCGCTTCCATGACATCGCGGTGACCGTGAACGGCGAGGACGATTCGCGAGCGGGTCGACGCGCGCAGGACGCTGGTCGATTTCCTGCGCGAGACGCTGGCGCTCACCGGCACGCATATCGGCTGCGAGCACGGCCTCTGCGGCGCCTGCACGGTGCGCCTCGACGGCGAGGTCGTGCGCGGCTGCCTGACGCTGGCGGTGCAGTGCGACGGCGCGCGGGTGGACACGATCGAGGGCGTGTCGGATTCCGGCGAGATCGCCGACCTGCAGACCGCGTTCGAGAAGCGCAACGCGCTGCAATGCGGCTTCTGCACGCCGGGCATGCTGCTCACCGCGCAGGAGCTGCTGCGCGATGGCGCCGTGCCGTCGCGGGAAAAAATCCGCGACCACATCTCCGGCAACTACTGCCGCTGCACCGGCTACCAGGCGATCGTCGACGCGATCGAGGCGGTGGCGCGGCAACGGGCAGGAGCGCGCCCATGAAAATCGCCGACGACAACCCGTCCGCCCTCACCGCGCTCGACCGGCCCAATTCGTATATCGGCCGCTCGGTGCCGCGGCCGAACCTGGCGCGGCTCACGCAGGGCCGCGCGCAATTCGTCAGCGACGTGACGCTGCCGCGCATGGCGCATGTGGCGTTCGTGCGCTCGCCGCACGCGCACGCGCGCATCAAGGCGATCGACACCGCGGCGGCCAAGGCGATGCCCGGCGTCATTGCCGTCGTCACCGGCGCGGAGCTTTCCAAGGTGATCACGCCCTGGGTCGGCGTGCTCACGCATCTCAAGGGCATCAAATCGGCGCCGCAGCACGCCATCGCGCTCGAACGCGCCTGCTGGCAGGGCGAGGCGGTCTGCGCCGTGGTGGCGCGCACGCGCGCCGAGGCCGAGGACGGCTGTGAAAAGGTCGCGGTCGACTACGAGCCGCTTCCCGCCGTCACCGACGCCGAGACCGCGCTCGATCCGGCAACGCCGGTCATCCATCCCGAGCTCGGCGACAATCTCACCTTCGAGCGCGTCCTCACCGCCGGCGATCCCGACAAGGGCTTTGCCGAGGCCGACGCGGTGGTCGAGACCACCTTCGTGTTCGGCCGCCACACCGGCGTCACCAACGAGCCGCGCGCCATCGTCGCCGACTGGAACCCCGGCGAGCAGCGCCTGACCGTCTATCAGGGCACGCAGGCGCCGCACATGATGATGAACCTGTTCGCCAAGCATCTCGGGCTCGAAGAGCATCAGGTGCGCGTCGTCACCAAGGACGTCGGCGGCTCGTTCGGCATCAAGGTGCACACCTATGCCGACGAGATGGCGGTGGTGGCGCTGTCGAAGCTGCTCAAGCGCCCGGTGAAATTCGTCGCCGACCGGTTCGAGAGCTTCATCACCGACATCCACGCCCGCGATCACCGCGTGAAGGCGAAGGTCGGCGTGAAGAATGACGGCACCATCACGGCATGGGAGATCGACGATCTCACCGGCATCGGCCCCTATTCGGTCTATCCGCGCACGTCGGGCATCGAGGCGAACCAGATCGTCAATCTCACCGGCGGGCCGTACACCTGCCCGAACTATCGCGCGCGGGCGCGGGTCGTGTTCCAGAACAAGAACGTGATGTGCCAATACCGCGCCGTCGGCCATCCGATCGCGACCGCGGTCACCGAGGGGCTGGTCGACCTCGCGGCGGCAAAGATCGGCATGGACCCGCTGGAGATCAGGCGGCGCAATCTCATTCCCGATGACGCCTATCCGGCGTCCGGACCGTCCGGCATCAAGTTCGAGAAGCTGTCGCATCACGAGTCGCTCGCGCATCTCGACGCCATGATGAATTACGCGGGACTGCGCGCCGAGCAGGCGCGGCTGCGCGAACAGGGCATCCATCGCGGCATCGGCTTTGCGGGCTTCATCGAGGTGACCAATCCGTCGGCGGCGTTCTACGGCGTCGGCGGCGCCCGCATCTCCTCGCAGGACGGCGCCACGGTGCGGCTCGATTCGACCGGCGCGGTGTTCTGCCACTCGGGCGTCACCGAACAGGGCCAGGGCGCCGAAGCCGTGATGGCACAATGCGTGGCAAGCGCGTTCGGCGTACCGATCGAGCGCGTGCGCGTGATCACCGGCGACACCGACAACACGCCCTATGGCGGCGGCACCTGGGCCTCGCGCGCGGCCGGCATCGGCGGCGAAGCCGCGTGGCAGGCCGGCAAGGCGCTGCGCATGAACGTGCTCGCGGTCGCGGGCAGCATCTTGCAGGCGAAGCCCGAGACGCTCGACATCCGGAAGGGCGTCGTCGTTGACAAGGACAGCGGCGCCGAGCGCCTCGGCCTCGACGAGCTGGCGCGGATCGCCTATTTCCGCCCCGACACGCTGCCGGCCGGCGTCCAGGCCGAGCTGGTGGCAACGCGGCACTACGTTCCCCGCGCCTGGCCGTTCGCCTTCACCAACGGCATCCAGGCGAGCTGGCTCGAGGTCGACATCCGCACCGGCGCGGTGACGCTCTTGAAACACTGGTGCATCGAGGACTGCGGCACCGTCATCAATCCGCAACTGGTCGACGAGCAGATCAGGGGCGGCGTGGTGCAGGGGATCGGCGCCGCGCTGTTCGAGCACTGCATCTACGACGCGCGCGGGCAGCTTCTCAACGGCAACATGGCGGACTATCTGGTGCCGATGGCCTGCGAGATGCCCGACATCGAGGTCGGCCATGTGGTCACGCCGACCGCCGACAGCGAGTTGGGCGCCAAGGGCGCGGGCGAGGCCGGGACCGCCGGCGCGCCGGGTGCGGTGATGAACGCCATCAATGACGCATTACGCCCGCTTGGGGCGACGCCGCTGACCGACATGCCGTTCACGCCGGACAAGATTTTGCGGGCGCTGGGGCGGCTGTAGATCAGACGATTGTTGCCATGGACGCGGCCGCATGCGGCGGGCCAGAATCCGCGCGCGACCGCCCAGGGAATGGCTGGAATAAGGGGCGATGACATGGATATCAAGGTCGGGAAAGCAGGCGATCGGGGAAGCCACCGAGAAACTCAGGAACTGGGGCCGCTGGGGCAAGCAAGACCAGATCGGGACGCTCAACCACATCACGCCCCGAGGACATCGTCAAGGCGGCGAAGCCTGATCCGCACCGGCAAGGTGTTCGCGCTCGGCATCCCGCTCGACCGCGACGGTCCGCAGACCGGCCTGTTCGGCGGCCGCTTCAATCCGATCCACCAGATGCTCGCGACCGGCACCGACGCCATCGCCGGCCAGCAGGACTGGAACAAGATCCGCTACGCCGACGACACGCTGAATCTCTGCGTGCAGGGCGCCACGCATTGGGATGCGCTCGGCCACATCTTCTACGAGGACAAGGCCTACAACGGCTACGACGCCAAGCTGATCGACTCGCGCGGCTTGAGCGTGCTCGGCATCGAGCATTCCCGCAACAAGATGGTCGGCCGCGGCGTGCTGCTCGACATCGCGCGCCATCGCGGCGTCGACTGGCTGAAGGACGGCGAAGGCATCTCCAACGACGAGCTCGACGAATGCGCCAAGCAGCAGAACGTCCAGATCGGCAAGGGCGACTTCGTGATCGTCCGCACCGGCCAGATGGAACGCTGCCTCCAGGAAAAGAAATGGGGCGGCTATGCCGGCGGCGACGCGCCCGGCGTGAAATTCGAGAACTGCTACTGGTGCCAGGACAAGCAGCTCGCCGCGATCTGCACCGACACCTGGGGCGTCGAGGTGCGGCCGAACGAGACCACGGAAGCGAACCAGCCGTGGCACTGGGTGGTGATCCCGGCCATGGGCCTGTGCATGGGCGAGATCTTCTATCTCAAGGAGCTGGCCGAGGACTGCGACGAGGACGGCGTCTACGAATTCTTCTTCTGCGGCCCGCCGCTGATCATCACCGGCGGCACCGGCTCGCCGATCAATCCGCAGGCGATCAAATGAGCGACGGCTGCGAGCTCTGCACGCCCGACATGGTGCTGATCGAGGACGAGCTCGCCTATGTCCGCTATGACAACAACAGCCTGAGCAAAGGCCACGTGCTGGCGGTCCCGCGCCGGCACGTGGCGGACTTCTTCGACATGACGGCGGCGGAAAAGGCCGCGATCCTGTCGCTGCTCGACCGCGCCAAGGCCCACATTGCGCGCGAGCATTCACCTGACGGCTACAACATCGGCGTCAATATCGGGAAGGCCGGCGGCCAATCGCGGATGCATGTGCATGTCCATCTCATCCCGCGCTACGCGGGCGACGTCCCGAACCCGAGCGGCGGCATCCGCTGCGTGCTGGCCAAGCGCGAGACCGCGTAGCGATGTCTTCCGAACTCACCTGCGCAAGCTACCGACGCGGCGATGCCGGCTACGAAGCGGCGCGGCGGGGCGAGATGTGGAACGCCCGCCTCCCCGCGCGCTATCCCGACATCGTGGTCGAGGCGCGCAGCGACGCGGACGTCATCGCCGCCGTCCGCCTGGCCCGCGAACGCGGATGGAAGATCGCCATCCGCTCCGGCGGCCATAGCTGGGCAGCCAACTTCGTGCGCGACGGCGGCATGCTGCTCGACCTCTCGCGCATGAATTCGTTCGAGGTGAATCGCGACGCGCGAACCGCGACGATTGAGCCCGGCCTCAAGGGCACCGACCTCAACCGGGCGCTGCGCCAGCACGACCTGTTCTTTCCGAGCGGGCATTGCATGACCGTCGGTCTCGGGGGTTTTCTGCTGCAGGGCGGCTTCGGCTGGAATTCGCGGGTTTGGGGACCGGCCTGCCTGAGCATCCGGGCGATGGATATTGTCACCGCCGCCGGCGAACTGGTGCGCGCAAGCGAGACGGAAAACTCGGAGTTGTTCTGGGCGGCGCGCGGCGCCGGGCCGGGCTTCTTCGGCGTCGTCACGAAATTCCATCTGACGCTCTATCCGCGCCCGAAGGTCTTCATGAACAGCGCCTATCTCTACCCGATCGACGTGCTCGACGAGGTGCTGATCTGGGCGCGCGCGGTGCAGCCGTCGCTGGCGCGCGTGCTGGAGGGTCTGGTGTTCGTGCGCCGCGACATCTTCGGCCATCCGGGACCGGGCGCGCTGGTCATGGGACCGGTGCTGGCGGACAGCAAGGACGAAGCGGTCGAGGCGCTAGAAGCGCTGGAGACGTGCCCAGTGGTGAAGAAGGCGCTGATCCGCGACGTCAACGTCGTCACCGAATACGACGACCTGCTGGCGGGGGGCGAAGAGATGCTCTATCCGCGCAACCGCCGCTACGCCGCCGACAACATGTGGACCAATGCGTCGGGCGAAGAACTGCTGCCGGGCATGCGCCGGATCGCGTCGACGCTTCCAAACGCGCCGTCGCATATGATGTGGATGCTCTGGGGGCCGAACGAGAAACGGCCCGACATGGCGTTCTCGCTGGAAGCCGATCTCTACATCGCGCTCTATTCCATCTGGGCGGACCCGGCCGAAGACGACAAGCACCAAGCCTGGGTGACGGATCGCATGAAGGAGCTTGAGCCCTTCTCCGCGGGCATCCAGGTCGCCGACGAGAACCTGGCCGCACGGCCGTCCCGCTTTCTCGCCGACGAAAACCATCGCCGGCTGGAGGCGCTGCGGACGAAGCATGACCCGAACGGCGTGTTCCACTCGCACATGGGTCCGCCGCTGATTTGATCGCTACTGAACTCAAATCCTGGTATCGACGAAGCCGCCGTAGAGCGCGATCAGCAGGCCGGCGAAGAGCAGGCCAAAGCCCGCATAGATCGCGATCAGCAGCCTTGCCGTAACCGGCGGCTTGCGCCTCGCTGAACCAGCCGAGCTCCGACATCTCGAAATGCCAGCGCGGATTGAGCGGCCACAGGAGCGAGTAGTTCTTGTCTTCCCGTTCGCACACGTGCCGGACGGTGCGGTCGCCGACGTACCAGTAGGCGATCGTCAGCGCCATGGCGAGCGGCCACAGGATGAGCGCCAAAGTGATGATCGAAATACGCATCCTTGATGACTATCCAATTTCCTCAGGCGTTGCGATAGGGTCGCGGGTCGTTGGATACTGGCTCTCCGCTATGGCGGGAACAAAACGTTGTGCAGATGGAGGAAACCCATGGCCCGCATCCTCAAGCGCGGAATGGACGCGAGCGAAATCAAGGCCGCCGACGCCAAGGTGCGCGAGACGGTCGAGGGCATCCTGGCGCAGGTCGAGGACCGCAAGGACCTGGCGATCCGCGAGCTGTCGCAGAAATTCGACAACTGGTCGCCGGCCTCGTTCAAGCTGACGCCACAGGAGGTCGAGCGCGCGATCTCGCAGGTCGCCAAGCGCGACCTCGACGACATCAAGTTCGCGCAGGCGCAGGTGCGCAACTTCGCGCAGAAGCAGAAGGACACGATGCGCGACCTCGAGGTCGAGACGCTGCCCGGCGTCGTGCTCGGCCACAAGCACATCCCGGTGAATTCCATCGGCTGCTATGTGCCCGGCGGCCGCTATCCGATGGTCGCCTCCGCGCACATGTCGATCGTCACCGCCAAGGTCGCGGGCGTGAAGCGCATCATCGCCTGCGCGCCGCCGTTCAAGGGCGGCCCGCATCCGGCGATCGTCGCGGCGATGCATTTCGGCGGCGCCGACGAGATCTACGTGCTCGGCGGCGTGCAGGCGGTGGCCGCCATGGCGCTCGGCACCGAGACGATCTCGCCCGTCGACATGATCGTCGGGCCCGGCAACGCCTATGTCGCCGAAGCCAAGCGGCAACTGTTCGGCCGCGTCGGCATCGACCTGCTCGCGGGGCCGACCGAGACGCTGATCATCGCCGACGACAGCGTCGACGGCGAAATGTGCGCCACCGACCTGCTCGGCCAGGCCGAGCATGGGCCGACCTCGCCGGCGATCCTCATCACCAATTCCGAGAAGCTCGCGTGCACGACCATGGCCGAGGTCGAGCGCATCCTGAAGATCCTCCCCACCGCCGACGCCGCCGGCAAGGCGTGGGAGGATTTCGGCGAGGTGATCGTCTGCGATGACGAAGCCGAGATGGTGCGCGAGGCCGACCGCATCGCGTCCGAGCACGTGCAGGTGATGACGCGCGATCCCGATTACTTCCTCGCCAACATGAAGAACTACGGCTCGCTGTTCCTCGGCCCGCGCACCAACGTGGCCTATGGCGACAAGGTGATCGGCACCAACCACACGCTGCCGACCAAGAAGGCGGCGCGCTACACCGGCGGCCTCTGGGTCGGGAAATTCCTCAAGACCTGCACCTACCAGAAAGTACTTACCGACGAGGCGTCGGCGCTGATCGGCGAATACTGCTCACGGCTGTGCATCCTCGAAGGCTTCTATGCGCATGCGGAGCAGGCGAACGTGCGCGTGCGCCGCTACGGCGGCCGCAACGTGCCCTACGCGCAGGCGGCGGAGTAGGTGCTCGGAGCCAAGCCATGACAACGTGGAGATTCGTCAAATCATTTACCGATGGCGAGCGCTTTGAAATCGTGCCGGGCCACAACATCTGGGACTGCGAATGGACGCACGTCCTTCGCAAGCCGCCTTTCCCGCTGACCGGCGACGCCTTCAAAGACATGACCGCAAAATACGAGAAGGCACTGGTCATCGACCCGCACTACGGTACCGAGCGCGAGTTCTTTGTCTACGAAGCCGTGGTGGACGGGCGAACGATACGGTTCGCGGCGCAGGAATTCTCAAACACAATCTGGGGCCTCTACCTTCCCGACGAAGGCAAGACATGACCGCCGTCGATCTCGCCAAGACCCCCTCCTTCCGCCTCGACGGCAAGCGCGCGCTCATCACCGGCGGTGGGCGCGGCATCGGACTGGCGGCGGCCTCGGCGCTGGCGGATGCCGGCGCGCATGTGACGCTCGCCGCGCGCACCAAAGCCGAGATCGACGCGGCCGCGGACGCGATCCGCGCGCGCGGGCAGCAGGCCGATGCGCTCGTGCTCGACGTCACCGACCTCGCCGCCATGCAGGCGGCGATCGGCGCGGCGCAGCCGTTCAACATCCTGATCAACAATGCCGGCACCAACCGGCCGAAGATGCTGGTCGACGTCACCGTCGAGGATTTTGACGCGATCATGAGTCTCAACGTGCGCGCCGCCTATTTCGTCGCGCAGGCGGTGGCGCGGCGGCTGATCGAAGCGAAGCAGCCGGGCTCGATCATCAACATTTCCTCGCAGATGGGCCATGTCGGCGCCGCGCGCCGCACGGTCTATTGCGCATCCAAGCACGCGATGGAGGGCTTCACCAAGGCGATGGCGATCGAGCTCGCGCCGCACAACATCCGCGTCAATTCGCTCGGCCCCACGTTCCTGGAGACGCCGATGACCAAGCCGTTCTTCGAGAACAAGGCATTCCGCGACGAGGTGCTGGGCAAGATCAAGCTCGGCCGGCTCGGACAGTTGGAGGAGCTCACCGGCGCGATCGTGTTCCTGGCGTCGGATGCGTCGTCGCTGATGACCGGCTCGGCGCTGGTGATCGACGGCGGCTGGACCGCCGAATAACGAAAAATACGGGAGGAGGCCTATGCGTGCTTTGCTGGTGGCAATTCTGACGATCGCGTCAACGGCGGCGCGCGCCGACGACGACGCGCTGCGAAAGCAGATCGTCGGTCTGTGGACCCTGGTATCCGTGATCTATGAGGACCAGGCGACCAAGGAGCGCACACCGGTGCTTGGCGAAAAGCCGCGCGGGCGCCAGATCGCCACTGCCGACGGGCGCTGGCTTGCACTGGTGACCGCCGAAGGGCGTCCGGTGCCGAAGACCGACGAACAGCGCGCGCAGGCGCTGCGCACCATGATCTCCTATTCCGGCCGCTACCGGGTCGAGGACAGCCGCGTCATCACCAAGGTCGAGATCGCCTGGAACGAGGCCTGGGTCGGCGGCGAGCAGGTGCGCTTCATCCGCTTCGAGGGCGACCGGCTGTTCATCGAGAGCCCGCCGATGCCGCACCCGAACGTGAACAATTCGGTGGTGAAGGTGATCGTGATCTGGGACCGGGAGAAGTGATCGCGCCTCGGGATGATCGCGGTAAACTCATGAATATTTCGAATAGGATTTCTCTTCGACGATCGAGGAATTCGACAGCCCGTTGATGCGCCGCTTGATGGCGCAGCGGCGGTCGTTGGTCTTGTAGACACTGCGCGCGAGCATGACGAAATCCGGTCCGAAATCCTGCGCACGCTCGCAGGTCCGGATCAGATCCTCGATTTCCCAGAGCAGCTCGTTGACGCGCTTGAGCTCGCTCTTGAGCGCTGCCACTTCTGCAGTCGGCGCAGGCCGAGCACAACACGCCGTGAGGAGATCAAGCTCCCGGCGGACGTTTGCGATCTTATCGGGATCATCGATCCGCTCGGATTTGATCTCCAGAATGGTGATCTTGTCGATCAGCTCGCCGACCGACACCGGAGCGCGAAGCGTCTGCGCGTCGTCCGTCTTCGGACCACCGACGAGCCGCGCAAGCTCCGTCGCAACACGAGCGAATACCCCGTTCCAGTCGCCGCGCTGCTCCTGCTTGAACACGCGCGCGGTCGAATACCACGGCGTTCTCCCGTCACGGACCATCCAGCGCCAGTCCGTTACATGCCGCATGGCCATCCAGACCGGCCGCCCGAGCGCGCCGGCAAGATGCGCGATCGCGGTGTCGCCGGTGATGACGAGATCGAGATTCATCAAGACGGCGGCGGCGTCGAGGAACGCGCCCGGACCGCTGTCGAAGTCAGCTCCCAGCGTCTCGATCGTCATCCCGTCCCGCAAATCGGCGAGCTGCTCGACGCCGTCGTTCTTTTGCAGGCTGATCAGCCGGACGCCCGGCACACGGCACACCGGGCGGAACGCTTCCAACGGGATCGCGCGACTCGGCCCCGGTGCCTTCGGATTGCCCCGCCAGGCGACCCCGATGCGGAAGCCCTCTCCCGCAAGCGTCTCGCGCCAGCGCTCGGTCCGGTCCGGCTCAGCCGCGAGATAGGGGCCGTCGGCTGATATGTCAGGCAAGCGCATGATGTGCGGCACGCTCATCAGGGGCGCGTGGCAGTCGAACGCGGGCAACGGGGCGCCTTTGCCGATGACGGTCACGCCCGGAAGCGTTTGCATCAGCCGCGTCAACAACGGCTGCACTTCCAGGATCACATCGGCACCGGCAGCCGCAACCGCGCAGGCAAACCGTGCGAACTGGATGGTGTCGCCGAACCCCTGCTCGGCATAGAGCAATACGCGCCGGCCGGCTGCCGCGGTGCCGTCCCATTCCGGCCCGGCAAAGTCGCGCGGCTCCCAGCTGTCCTGCTTGCGCCTCCACTCGTAGTCCTCCCAGCCGCGCGCAAGGTCACCCAGCCGGAAGTACGTTAGCCCCCGGTTCCACCGGTAATCGGCATGATCCGGTTCGAGTGCGAGCGCAGCGTCGTAGCTCGCCAGCGCTTCTTCGGAACGATCGAGATCGACGAGTGCCGTCCCGCGATTGCTCAGCGCCTCGGCATAGTCCGGCCGGAGTGCGAGAGCTCTGGCAAAGCTTTCGAGCGCTTCCTCGCTGCGACCGAGCGTATCGAGCGCCACGCCGCGATTATTATGAGCGCCCGGATGCTGCGGATCGAGGACCAGAACCTGGTCGTAGCAGGCAAGCGCCTCCTCGTAGCGTTGCAGCTCGTCAAGCGTGCGGCCGCGATTGTAGAGCGCGTGGACATAGCCTGGCTTGATCGCCAGCGCCCTGTCGTAGCAGGCGAGCGCGTCTGCATGATGTCCGAGCGCTGCGAGCGCAACGCCGCGATTGTTGTACGCTTCGGCATCGTTGGGCCGGATCGTCAGCAACCGATCGTAGCTGACCGCCGCATCACCGTGGCGCCCGAGCGCGCTGCATGCGAGCCCGCGGCTATGCAGCGCCTCCCAGTCGTGCGGCCTGAGCGCAAGCGCCTTGTCGTAGGAAGCAATTGCCTCCTCGTGGCGTCCGAGATGTTGCAGCATCAGACCGTGATTGCAGAGCGCGTCGGCCGCGCGAGGAGGATCGCTCTTGAGCGCAGCGCCGAGCACGTCTACTGCTTCGGCGGTCCGGCCCTGTTGATGGCAGACGATGGCGAACAGGTGGCTGGCATCGATGTCGTTGGGGCGCGACTTGAGGGCGTCGCGGCACAACCGCTCAGCTTCGACGAGCCGCCCTTCGCGCTGACAAGCGGCAGCGCGATTCAAAGTCTCCGACAGGCGCAATACGTTGGTTTCAGACGAACCTTGTGACCGCGACATGCCCGTCGCCTCACGCTCCCCGCAGCCGTCGCCTCCCTTTTTGACAGGGTTGGTGACAACTTGTCGCAGAGAAGCGTGCTGAAATCGGAGGCCTCGCGCAAGTAGTGCCGCAATAAAATCCGCGGTCGGCGGGCTCAATTCAGCAGCAATACTGACCTAAATATTTATAGCCAGGTTGCGGAATTCTTATGTTGCGTGATCGTCACCGGCTCACGCCTTGACCGGATAGACCGGCTTTTCGCCGGACAGCACGCGCGCGACGTCGGTCGCGCACTTGGTCTGCAGCTCGGCCAGCGCCTCGACCGAATAGAACGCCGTGTGTGGCGTCAGGATCACGTTGTCGCGGCCGATGAGAGATGAATCCTTCGCCAGCGGCTCGGTCGTCACCACGTCGAGCGCCGCGCCGCCGAGATGGCCGGAATCGAGCGCCGCGATCAGCGCCGGCTCATCGATCAGCGGGCCGCGCGCCGTGTTGATGACGAACGCGCCCTTCTTCATCTTGGCGAAGGCCGCGGTGTTGAGCAGGCCGCGCGTCGCCGGCATGAGCGGCGCATGCACCGAGATGAAATCGGAGCGCGCAAGCAGGTCGTCGAAGCTCACGCCTTCGACGCCGGCGGACGCGAGCACGTCCTTCGAGACGAAAGGATCGTGCGTGATCACCGTGAGCCCGAACGCCTTCGCCTTCGGCACCACCGCGCGCGGGATGTTGCCGAATCCGATCAGACCCAGCACCTGCCCTTCGAGCCGCCGCAGCGGCACGATCGGCGGCAGCTCCCAGCGGCCGGACTGCACGAGCTTGTTCGCTAGCGTGATCTTGCGCGCCAGCGCCAGCAGCAACGCCATGGTGTGGTCGGAGACTTCGCGCAGGCAGTAGTCCGGCACGTAGGTCACCGTGATGCCGCGCGCCGACGCTGCCGGCACGTCGATATTGTCGACGCCGAGGCCGGTGCGCCCGATCACCTTGCAGCGGTTGAGCCCGGCGAGAACGGCGGCGGTGATCTGCGCGTAGCAGACGATCACCGCATCCGCGTCGTGCGCGACGGCGAGGATGTCGTCCGCCGACGGTGCTCTTCGACATGCGGAGGTCGGGATCGAGCTTGGCCAGCGCCGCCTTGACCGGATCGAGCGACGGGAACGGGCTGTCGGTGACGGCGATGATGGGGCGGGTCATGTCAGCACGTCCGGATTGACAATGTTCGGCGGCCGCCGGCCTTCGAGCAGCGCCAGGATGTTGTCCACCACGATGTTGGCCATCTCCTCGCGCACCTCGACGGTGGCGCTGCCGAGATGCGGCACGATCACGACGTTCTTCATGCGCTTCAGCTCGGCATGGACCTTCGGCTCGTGCTCGAACACGTCGAGGCCGGCGCCGGCGATCTTCTTGCCCTTCAGCGCGCGCACCAGCGCGGCCTCGTCGACGATCGCGCCGCGCGCGGTGTTGATCAGGAAGGCGCTCTTCTTCATCAGGCCGAGCTCGCGCGCGCCGATCTGGTGGCGGGTCTGCGCGTTGAGCGGCTGATGCAGCGAGACGAAATCGGATTCCTGCAGCAACTGGTCGAGCGGCACGTAAGGTGAGCCCCGCTTCGCGCTCCTCGCTCTCCGGCTTGCGGCGCGGCGTCCAGTAGAGCACGCGCATGCCGAAGCCGTGCGCGCGGCGCGCCACCGCCTTGCCGATCAGCCCGCCGCCGCCGATCAGCCCGATGGTCTTGCCCCACGACGATCGAGCCGAGCAGATGGCGCGACTGCCCGCCGGGGAATTTTCCGGCGCGCACGAGCCGGTCGCCTTCGACCATCCGCCGCGCCACCGCGATCATCAGCCCGAAATTGAGGTCGGCGGTCGCCTCGGTGGTGACCGGCGGCACGACGGTGACCGGAATCCGTCGCGCGGTCGCCTCGGCGACATCGACATTCGACGGCGAGATCGATTGCGACGCGATGTGCCGGAGCTTCGGATTGGCCGCGATCACCGCGCGGTCGATGCGGTCGTGCAGCAGGCAGAACAGGATATCGGCCTTCTTCACGGCGCCGATCAGCGTCGTCTTGGGGATGATCTTGCTGTCGTCCGGGAACACCTTGACGCTCGCCGACCTCGCGCAAGCGCTTGAGCGCGCTCTCCGCGACCGGCTGGGTCACGAAAATGCGCGGCTTGGTTGGCTTTGCCGCCATCAGCGCAGCCACCGCACGGTGCCGACAACGCCGTCGACCGCGACCTGCGCGCCGTCGGGGATGTGCTGCGTGGCGTCGAGCACGCCGAGCACCATCGGAATGCCGCGCTCGCGCGCCAGCGACGCGAGATGCGAGGTCGAGCCGCCGAGCTCCGCCACCACGCCGGCGACGCGCGGCAGGATGTGGCTCAACGCCGGACCCGCGACCTTGGTGACCAGCACGTCGCCGGGCGCGACCCGCGACAATTCGCATTCGCAGCTCACCACCACCGCGCGGCCGGAGCCCCAGCCGATGCCGGCGGGATGGCCGCTCAATGCCGGATGCCGCAGCCAGATCTCATCCGGCACATGCGCCTTCTGCACGTGCAGCGGCCGCGCCTGCAACAGCTTGAAGCCCTGCGTCGTCGAGCGCCCATTCGATCTCGACCGGCATGCCCATCAGCGTCTCGGCCTTGCGGATCAGCCGCCCGAGCGTCACCGCCTGCCCGGCGTCGAGGCACGGCTCGCGCACGAGCTCGGCCGGCACCGCCTGCGGCGCGGTGCCGCCGTGGCCGCAGGTCTCGCGATGATCCTTGCGGCCGGCTTCGATCTTGCGCACGAAACCCTGGCGCGACAGCACGATGCGGTCCGGCACCACCTCGCCCTGCGCGATCGCGGAGCCCAGGCCCCAGGTCGCGCTGATCAGCATCTGGCCCTCGGCGGTCTCGCTCAGGCCGCCGCCCGACGCGCGCGCCGCGACCGTCGGCTGGATCAGCACCGCCATCGCGGTCCCGGCCGGGCTGAGGTCGTGGTTGTCCATGTAGCGGCGCGCATTGGAGGTCCACAGCGCCGCCCAGCAGGCGCGCACGACGGTGAGGAACTCCGCCTCGTCGGTGACGCCGAGGAAGCTCTCGAACTGGCCGGCGAAATTGGCGTCCTCGCGATCCTCGATCAGCGCCGAGGAGCGGACCGCGCCCGGCTGCTCCGCTTGCGGCGCGCTGCGCGCGCCAGGCCGCCATCAGCGGATCGAGAATTTCCGGCGCGATCGGCCCCTCGTAGAGCTTGAGCCTGATCTCGACCGAAAGCCTGCGCTGCTCATTGCAGCGACGCCGTTGCGAAGCTTTCGACGAGGCCGCCGATCTTGCAGATGCGCAATCTGATGCCGATAGGCGTCCGCGGTCAGGCAGAAACCGCCCGGCGTCGGCAATCCCGCGCGCGCGAGCGCCGCGAGGTTCGCCGCCTTGGGGCCGACCACGCCGGGATCGGTGGCGCCCAGCGCATCGAGCGGGAGGATGAACTCGGTCATCGGTCGGGCTCAGCCCTGTCCGATCGTCATGCCGCGGAGCTTGACGCGGGCATCCGATCTTGATGCGAAGCAGAGACTCGGATTCGCCGCGGCTCGAGCCCGGCGATGACATCGTTGCAACGCGCTCAAGCTTACCTACTTCACGTGATCCGCATAGCCCGTGATCGGATCGACCACGGTGATCTGCTTCACCGGGAAGTTCGACACGATCTCGATGTCATTGTCGTGCACGATCAGCATCTCTTCGATGCGCACGCCGTAGCGGAAGCGCTTGCCGTGCTGGGTCTCGAGCGCGAACGTCATGCCCGGCTTGATCTCGATCGGATGATCGAGCGACCAGATGCGCGAGATCACCGGCGGATCGTATTGCGCGAGGCCGAGACCGTGGCCCCACAGATTGGCGGCGGCCTGGTCTTCGTCCTCGTAGCCCCAGGTCTCCATCGCCGACGGCCACTTCAGCGCGATGTCGCGCGTGGTGGCGCCGGCCTTCACCGCGCCGATCGAATTGTAGAGCCACTTGAGCGCGGTCTCGTAGGTGTCCTTCTGCTCCTGCGACGGCTCCTTGCCGACGCAATAGGTGCGGTAATAGCAGGACTTGTAGCCGTTCCAGGTGAGCGCGGCCAAATCCATGAACACGATGTCGCCGGGCTGGATGATGCGGTCGGAGAAGTTGCGCCAGTTCGGCCAGGTGTTCGGGCCCGACGACACGATGACGTCCTCGACGTCCTCCATGCCGGGGATGTTGTAGAGATACTTCATCAGGTGCGCGGTGACCTGGTTCTCGGTGATGCCGGGGCGCAGGAACTTCATGCACTCCCAGTGCGTCGCGTCGCCGATCGCGCCGACGATGCGGAAGCATTCCTGCTCGTCGGCGTTCTTGACCGCGCGCGCCTCCATCATCGGCGACATGCCGTCGGTCCAGGTGATCCCCTTCTCCTCGAAGATCTTGATCATGTTGATGTCGATGAAGTCGCAGCCGAGCTTCTGACCCCACACGCCGTGCCGCTTCATCTCTTCGATGACCGCGTTGGCGAACTTGTTCACCTGCTGGGTCGCCGCCGGACCGGCCGCGCCTTTGATCCACGCGAACGAGTGACGGACGTTCTCCTTCGGGATCCACGGCGAATGCCGCTCGATCTGGAAGCCGAGGTCGCCCTGCTCGAACAGGATCGGCGCGCCGTCGCCGCACAGCATCGCGTAGCGCAGACCCGGCTTGAGCCGGTTCCAGCCGGGCGTGAGCGTGCCGGTGAGGTAGCGGACGTTCTCGTCGTACATGCAGAGCATGGCGCCGAGCCCGTGCTTCTTCATCATTTCGCGCGCCCGCTCGGTGCGGTACTTGCGCATGCGGTCCCAGTTGACGCGCTGCTGCCAATCAAGGCCGGCAATGCCGAAATTCGCTCCCATGACGTCTCTCCCCGCACCGGCCGGCGTTGATGTCGCGGCCTGCTGAATAAGGAAATGCTACGCGGGTGGCGGGCCAAACAAAATAATATAATCTGGCCTGGAACATCAGATTTTCTAATGTCGAACACATCCCTCCGCCAGGTCCGCGCCGTCATCGCCGTCTGCGAGGAAGGCTCGTTCACGCGCGCCGCCGACCGCGAAAACGCCACCCAATCCGGCATTTCGCAGCATGTGGCCGCGGTCGAGCGCACCCTCGGCGTCAAGCTGTTCGAGCGTTCGGCGAGCGGCGTGAAGCCGACGCCGGCGGGGCTGCGCTACTACAAGCGCTGCGTCGAGGCGGTCGGCCAGCTCGAGACCGCCCGCGAAGAGGCGCGCGACCTCTCCGGGCGCGTCACCGGCGACCTGCGCATCGGCTTGATGCCGACCTTCACCCGCGCGGTGCTGGCGCCGACGCTCGACGATTTCGTGCCGCGCCATCCCGAGGTGCGGCTGCACATCGTCGAGGGCTACAGCGGCGTGCTGACCGAAATGGTGCGCGCCGAAGAGCTCGACTTCGCCGTGGTGCCCGCGTTCGAAGGCCAGATCGGGCTGCGCTCGCGGCTGCTCGTGCGCGATCGCGAGATGCTGCTGTCGGGCCCGCGCCGCGGGCTGACGCCGCTGGCGCCGGTGCGGCTGAAGGATTGCCGGCCGTTCAAGGTCGTGGTGCCGGGGCCGGACAACATCCGCCGGCGCAATCTCGAAACCTATTTCCAGACCCACGGCGTCGAGGTCGAGGCCATGCTGGAGATGGACGCGATGATCGGCACGCTCGAATTCGTCGCGCGTTCCGACTGGGTGACGGTGCTGCCGAGCCTGATCTCGGTGAACGACATCGGCAGCGGCGACCTGGTGGTCAATCCGATCGCGGATCCCCCGCTCTACGCCGAGTTCGTGGTGATCCAGCCGTCGCGGCGCACCTTGAGCACGCAGGCGCGGCTGTTCCTCGAACGCTTCGAGGCCGAGGTCGCGCACATCCATCGCGTCTGGGGCCAGGCGATCGCGCCGCAACGCGCACGCGGCGGACAGGCAAGCCGCGGCGCGCGCAAGGTCGCCGCGCCGCGGTGAAGGTCTCCATGTTCGACTCGTCATGCCCGCGCATGTCGCGGGCATCCACGTCTTAATCGCAAGTCAGGTCAAAAGACGTGGATGGCCGGGACAAGCGCGGCCATGACGTCGAAAGAGTGCCGATCACTGAAAGATCGATACTACTTCTTGCTGCCGCCGGGATCGGCCTTGAGCCCCGCCGCCTCGATGCCGGCGATGGCGCAGGTCTCGTCGTTGTCGGCGGTGTCGCCCGAAATGCCGCCCGCGCCGATGATGTCGCCGTCGGCGTCGCGGATCAGCACGCCGGCGGGATTGGTCACCATGCGGCCCCGCTCACCGCCGCCAGCATGGTGAAGAACTGCGGCGTGTTGGCCGCGCGCTCGGCGAGCGTGCGCGAGCCAAGGCCCATGCCGAGCGCGCCCCAGGCTTTGCCGAAGGCGATGTCGAAGCGCAGGATTCCCGACTTGTCCTCGCGCTTGAAGGCGACGAGATGCCCGCCGGCATCGAGCACCGCCACCGACAGCGGCTGGAATTTCTTGTCGCGGCCGGTCTTGATGGCGACGTCGACAATGGTTGAGGCCTGCGCGAGCGTAAGCGATTGCATGGTGACTCCCGATACGGATGATGAACGTTGTGGCGAAGGATCGTGGTTATTTCTTGCGGTTCGACCAGTAGGCTGCGACCGCGGCGCCGTCGCGCGGACCCCAGCCGCTGCGCGCCGCTTCTTCGAAGCACTCCGCCGCGCGCTCGACCAGCGGCAGATTCATGCCGCGCGCCTTGCCTTCCGCCGCCATCGTCCGCAGGTCCTTGAGGCCGGAGTCGATGGTGAAAGTCGCGCCCGCGGAATCGGCACCGCCGGCGGCGGCGAGCATCGCCTGGATCATCGGCGCGCGCGCCTTGATCGCATTGGTGGTCGCCGAAATGTCGGTGAACAGGTTGACCAGCTGCTCCGGCGTCATCTTGGTGTCCTTGCACAGCGCAAAGGCCTCGCCGAACGCCTGCCACGACACCATCAGCGGCAGGTTGATCGCGAGCTTGACCGACGCCGCCGCGCCGACCTTGCCGCAGTGATCGATGCGGCGGCAGAGCTGCTTCAAGAGCGGAAGCGCGCGGTCGGCGTCGGCGGCTTCGGCGCCCAGGAGACCGACGAGCTGACCCTGCCGCGCCGGCCCGGTGGTGCCGCCGACCGGGCATTCGACAAAGGCCGCGCCCTTGGCGCGCACCTTGTCGGCGAGCGCGACCTCGGTCGCCGGCTGCACCGTGCTCATGTCGATGAACAGCTTGCCGGCGACGGCGCCGGAAAGCAGCCCGGACGGGCCGCTGTAGACCGCATCGATCGCGGCGGCGTCGGTGAGGATGGTGATGATCGCCTCGGACTTGGCAGCGAGCTCTGCCGGCGTGGCGGCGACCGCAGCGCCGGCATCCGCCAGCGGCTTGGTCTTGTCGGCCGACCGATTCCAGACCGTGACCTTGTGCCCGACTTCCATCAGCCGGAGCGCGATGGCCGCGCCCATCTTGCCGACGCCTGCAATCCCGACATCCATAATGACGCTTCCCTCTTCGATTGGCTCATAACGATACGCGATCCATCCCGGCCGTTCCACAGCCTTGCTGCTGCGCTGCGCGATCTACGCCGTTTGGCGCATGACGCTGGCAAAAAGTCCGTGTAGCGTCCGCGGCGATTTCAGTGGAGACGGGGAATGGCAAGGACGAAAGGGACGGTCGGCGTCGTCGGGCTCGGCATCATGGGCGGCGCCTTCGCGCGCCATCTCGCGGCCGCGGGCTGGCGGGTCATCGGCCATGACATCGATCCGAAGGCGCGCCGGGCGGCGGCGAAGGCCGGCGTCGAGATCGCCAAGGATATTGCACGACCTCGCGGCCAAGGCGCCGGTCATCATCACCAGCCTGCCCCATCCGGACGCGCTGCACGCCACCGTCGCGGCGATCGTGGCGGCGAAGGTCAAGCCGCGCATCGTGGCCGAGGCGAGCACCTTCACGCTCGAGGACAAGCTCAAGCGCCGAGCAGGCGCTGCGCAAGGCCGGCCACACGATGCTCGATTGCCCGATCAGCGGCACCGGCTCGCAGGCCAAGGTGAAGGACGTCGTCGTCTATGCGAGCGGCGATCCCCGCGCGATCCGCAAGCTCAAGCCGATGTTCGCCGCGTTCTCGCGCGGCGTGCATGAGCTCGGCGCTTTCGGCAATGCAAGCCGCATGAAATACGTCGCCAATCTTCTGGTCGCGATCCACAACGTCGCCACCGCCGAAGCCATGGTGCTCGGCATGAAGGCCGGCCTCGATCCCAAGGCGATCTTCGAGACCATCAAGACCGGCGCCGGCAACTCGCGGGTGTTCGAATTGCGCGGCCCGATGATGGTCAGCGAGAAATACGACGACGCCACCATGAAGGTGAAGGTCTGGCAGAAGGACATGCGGTGATCGGCGACTTCGCGAAGGCGATCGGCTGCCCGACGCCGCTGTTCACCGCGACCGAAGCCATCTACGACAAGGCGCTGAACTCCGGCTACGCCATGCAGGACACCGCCGCGGTCTGTGCGGTGATGGAGACGATGGCCGGCGTGAAGCGGCGCGGGAAAAAGAAGCACAGGTAGGTATGTCATCGGCTCTCTCCTCCGCTCATGCCCGCGAAAGCGGGCATCCCAGGAATCTTCTGTCATAACTCGGGTCCCCGCTTTCGCGGGGACGAGCGGAATTTCCAGCTGCTTCAAAAATCCAGCACGGCGATTTCCGACATGATCGCGTCCGGCGTGTGATGCCGTTCGGCCGCCGCGAGCGCCGCGGGCGTCAGCAGATGCGGCTGTAGATAGCCGCCGAGTTCGCGGCCGCGCTCCATGATGCGCCGGTTGGCCGGGATGCGCTCCCGCTCGAATGCGGCGAGCGCCGCGGCGATGTCGTCGTTCGCGCGCAGCGCCTCCGCGAGCGCCATCGCATCTTCCGCCGCCTTGGTGACGCCGGCGGCGACATGCGGCCGCGCCAGGAATGCGGCGTCGCCGATGATCGCGACGCGGCCGACCGCCATGCGCGTGGTCTCGACGTCGAAGATCGGCTGCAGGAATGGCTGCGGCGTCAGGCTCACGATGGCATCCAGTTGCGGAGCAAGAAGTGTGCGCGACGCTTCGCGCAGTGACGCGATGACCTCAGCGCGCACCAGCGGCGGCGGAATGCCAAGCGCATGGAACGTCCCGCCCGCGTCGGTCAGCAGCCGCCGCATCTCGGTCGCTTCATCGGCCGGGCGATACCAGACGAAATTGCAGCGGCGGTGGCCGGGCCGCAGATCGTTGTCGCGGCCGGCGACCGGATAGCTGATGAATTGTTCGTTCGGCGGCAGGCCGAACACCATGGCGTCGAAGATATCGGCATGCACCTGCGGCGGCAGCGCGCTCTCGTCGACGAGCCCGCGCCAGGCGATGTAGCCGGCATAGACCGGCTTCACCGCGGGCAGCACCTCGGCGCGGACATTCGAACGGAAGCCGTCGGCGCCGACCACGAGGTCGCCTTCCGCGGAACTGCCGTCGGCGAAATGCGCGACAACGCGGCCGCCGCGCTGCTCGATGCGCTGCAGCTCCTTGCCGATGTGGTAGCGCTCGTCGGGAAACTCCTGCCGCAACATGCGGAACACGCGGTCCCAGGATGTCAGCGTCTGCGGACACACAAAATCGCCGGCCACGGCGCCGGTGCGGTCGAGCGTCCGGCGCATCGTGATGTCGACGCCGAGATCCTTGCTGGGATCGCAGCCGGCCGCGCGCAGCACCGCGCGCATCTCCTCATGCGTGACGATGCCGGCGCCGCGGCCGATCAGACCGACGTCGACGCGCTCATAGACGTCGGCCTCCCATCCCGCGCGCCGCAGCAGGATGGCCGCGAACAGGCCGCTCATGGAGCCGCCGATCACCAAGGCGCGCCGATGTGCCGTTGCGTTCAAGGCCTAGGTGTTCCCTGCGATCCGATCGAAAAATCATGCCGAAATGCCGCGCCGTTGCGGACGCTGTGCGGTTGCCCCCTGCTGCATCCCTCGATAGCATCGCCGCAACCATACAACAGGCCCTTCACGGCCGCTTTCGGAGGAAGCTATGGACGAACGCACCATCGACAGGCGTAGCTTTGTCGTCGGTTCTGCTGCCGCAGCCGCAACGCTTGCCACCACGTCTGCATCTGCTCAAGACGTTTATCCCTCACGGCCGGTGACGTTCGTCAATCCGTTTCCGCCCGGAGGCGCCACCGACGTGGTCGGCCGACCGTTCGCCGCGGCGATCGAGCCGTTCCTGAAACAGCCGGCGCTGGTCGAGACCAAGCCCGGCGCCGCCGGCGCAGTCGGTGCGCAGTTCGTCGCGACCGCGAAGCCCGACGGCTACACGCTGCTGCTGCACATCGTCTCGATTTCCGGCTTCGCCGAAGTCGACAAACTGTTCGGCCGCGAGCCGAAGTTCACGCGCGACAGCTTCATTCCGATCGCGCGCTTCACCGAAGGCCCGATGGTGCTCGTCGTCAACGACAAGCAGCCCTACAACACCCTGAAGGAGCTGGTCGACGACGCCAAGAAGCGCCCGAACGGCCTGATCTTCAGTTCGTCGGGTCTCTACGGCGCGCTGCATCTGCCGGCTGCGCTGTTCATGCAGACGGCCGGCGTCCAGATGCGGCATTTGCCGACCGCCGGCGGCGGGCCGGCGTTGAATGCGATCCTGGGCAACAACGCGCAGGTGCTGGTGTCGTCGATCGCGGCGGCCAACGCGCAGGTCAAGGCCGGCAAGCTGAAGGCGCTCGCGTGCTTCTCGTCGAAGCGCGCCGCGTCGATGCCCGATGTGCCGACCATGAAGGAGCTTGGCTACGACATCGAGTTCTCGTTGTGGGTCGGGCTGTTCGCGCCCAAGGGCACGCCCGACGCGATCATCCAGAAACTGCGCGCCGACGCCAAGCAGGCGGTCGCCGCACCGTTATTCGGCAAGGCCGTCGACAATCTCGGCGACGTGGTGGCCTATCTCGACCAGCCGGCGTTCGCGAAATTCTGGGACGAGGACGCCAAGCGCGTCGAGGCGGCGGTGCATTCGATCGGCAAGGTCGCGGGCTGACAGGAGGTCACCATGGATCGAAGACAATTCGTCATCGGCGCCGCCGCCTCGGCCGCCGCGATTGGGGCCGGCGAAGCGCGCGCCCAGGATGCTTTCCCGTCCCGGACCATCACCATCATCAACGCGTTTCCGCCCGGCGGCGCCAATGATCTCGTGACCCGGCCGATGGCCTTCGCGCTCGAAACGATCGTCAAGCAACCGGTCGTGGTCGACACCAAAGCCGGAGCCGCGGGCGCCGTTGGAGCGCAGGTTGCCGCCAGCGCCAGGCCGGACGGCTACTCGCTGCTTTCACACAACAACGGGCTCGCGAGCTACGCGGAGGTCGACAAACTATTCGACCGGCCGCCGAAGACGACGCGCGCAGACTTCATTCCGCTGGCGCGGCTCGCAGCCGATCCCGTCCTGTTGTTGGTCAACGAGCAGCAGCCCTTCAAGACGCTCCAGGACTTTGTCGCCGACGCCAAGAAGCGCCCCGGCCAGATCGTCTATAGTTCCGGCGGCCTCTATGGCGCCAGCCACCTGCCGGTAACGATGCTGGAGAAGGCGGCGGGTCTGCCCAAGATGCGGCATCTGCCAACCGCCGGCGGCGGACCGGCGATCACGGCGATGCTCGGCAACAACGCCCATGCGAGCACCCAGACCGTGTTGGCGTCGATCCAGCACATCAAGTCCGGCAAGTTGCGGGCGCTGGCGAACTTCGGCGCACAGCGATCAAAGGCGCTTCCTGACGTGCCGACGCTGAAAGAGCTCGGCTATGACCTCGACCTACTACCTGTGGGTCGGCATCTTCGCCCCCAAGGGGACACCGGCCCCGATCGTCGCGACGCTTGCCGGCGCCCTCGACAAGGCCGCCGCCACGGCGCAGTTCAGCGACGCGATCGTCAAGATCGGCCTCGAACCGACGTATCTCAATGCGGCGGACTTCACGAAATTCTGGGACGAGGACGGCAGGCGATCGGACGACGCCGTACGTTCGATCGGCAAGGTGGCGGGTTAGACTACACCTGCCTCTTGTACGGCTGCTGTTGTTGGAACGTAAGGGACGCAGGACGCCGCGGCTCCCCTCCCCCCGCGAAGCGGCGGGGAGGGGTCGGGGGTGGGGGGCGCGGGATTTGGTAGCAGAGCGCAAACCTCGCGAACAACTGACACGCGCATTCCGCGCGCGCGCAAACTTCGTCGCGACATGACAATCGGCGGAGCGAAAACTCTGGTGGCATTTGCGTCGCGTCGCTCCGCAAGCGATCGCATTTTCGCCGGCAAGCAACGATCGGGCCTTACTATCGCAGACTTCGCCTGTCATGATCTGCGGCTCGTCATCGAGATCGACGGCGGCCAGCATGGGTACAACGATCAAATGATCGCCGATGCAGCGCGAACCGATTTCCTCAATTCGCGCGGCTATCGAGTGCTGCGATTCTGGAACAATGACGTGCTGAGCAACATCGACGGTGTGCTGACCGCCATCCAAGCAGCGCTGGATGATGCGGCGGGTTCGCACCCCCCACCCCCGACCCCTCCCCGCCACGCTTCGCGTGGGAGGAGGGGCCAACCCGTAGGCATCAACCTCCGAAAGACAACGATCACTTGAAAGCGCGGCTCGAGAATCTGCGAGCCCGAGCGCGAAGGAGCGCACCATGACCCTCCGCGCTGACCACGCCGCCGGCCTCTTCTTCATCCTGCTCGGCGTGCTCGTGTTCGCGCTGAGCGGCGATCTGCCGTTCGGCACCATTTCATCGCCCGGCGCCGGCATGATGCCGAAGCTGATGGCGGGCCTGATGATGGCGTTCGCAGCGGCGATCCTCGTCACCGGCCACACCAGCCAGCGGCTCGCCGAGATCGACTGGAGCGATCGCTGGCACGCGTTGCTGGTGGTGCTGATCACGTCGGCCGCCATCTATGCCTATCAACCGCTCGGCTTCCTCGTCACCATGTCGCTGCTCGTGTTCACGCTGCTGGTCGTGGTCGAGCGCCGCAACGCGCTGATCGCGGCAGCCTACGGCATCGGGCTGACGCTGTTCGCCTACTGGCTGTTCGGCAAGGCGCTCAAGGCGCCGCTCGAACGCGGCATACTGTGGTTCTGACCGGTGGACACCGTCGTCGACAGTCTCATCCTTGGTTTCTCGGTCGCGCTGCGGCCGGACGTGCTGTGGTTCGCGTTCCTCGGATGCGTGGTCGGCACGCTGGTCGGCATGCTGCCCGGCATCGGCCCCCTCGCCGGCATCTCCATCCTGTTGCCGTTGACCTTCGGACTCGATGCCACCAAGGCGATCATCATGCTCGCCGGCATCTATTACGGCTCGCAATACGGCGGCTCGACCACGTCGATCCTGCTGCGCATCCCGGGCGAAGCCGCTTCGGTGATGACCTGCATCGACGGCAACGCGATGGCGAGGAAAGGCCGCGCCGGCGCGGCGCTCTGCATCGCCGCCGTCGGCTCGTTCATCGCCGGCACCTTCGGCGTCATCGTGCTCACGCTGGTGGCGCCGCCGCTCGCCGCCTTCGCGCTTGGCTTTGGCCCGCCGGAATACACCGCGCTGCTCGTGCTCGGCCTGATCTTCCTCGCCTACATGTCGACGACGTCGCTGGTCCGGACTTTGCTGATGGCGGCGGTCGGGCTGCTGCTCGGCACCATCGGCATCGACGTGATGACCGGCCATTTCCGCTACTCGTTCGGAATCGCCGAACTGGGCGACGGCATCGGCATCGTGCCGGTGGCCGTTGGACTGTTCGGGCTGGGCGAATTGCTCGCGACCCCCAGCCATCAGGTCACAAACGACATCACGAGCCCGCGGCTGCGCGAGCTCTGGCCGACGCGCGAGGAATGGCGCGAGTCGGCGATGGCCGATCGCGCGCGGCTCGGTGCTCGGATTCCTGATCGGCATCATCCCGGGCTCCGCGCACATCATCTCGAGCTTCGTCTCCTATGCGCTTGAACGCAAACTCGCGCGGCATCCGGAGGAATTCGGCAAGGGCGCGGTCGCCGGCGTCGCCGGACCGGAATCCGCCAACAACGCCGCCTCGACCGGCGCGTTCGTGCCGATGCTCGCGCTCGGGCTGCCGACCGGGCCGGTGATCGCGGTGCTGATGGCGGCGCTGCTCATCCACGGCGTGCCGCCGGGGCCGAACCTGGTCAACGACCATCCCAACGTGTTCTGGGGCTTCGTCGCGTCGATGTATGTCGGCAACGTGATGCTGCTTGCTGCTCAACCTGCCGCTGGTCGGCGTGTTCGTGAATCTCCTGCGGATTCCCTACGCCTATCTCTATCCGCTGATCATCATGTTCTGCGTGATCGGCGTCTACGAGGTGAACCACTCGATCGTCGACGTGTGGATCATGCTGATCTTCGGCGTGGTCGGCTATGCGCTCAAGAAATTCGGCTTCGACCCTGCGCCGCTGGTGCTCGGGCTTGTCATCGCGCCGATCTTCGAGATGTCGCTGCGCCAGTCGCTGATCATGTCGGACGGCACCTGGGCAATCTTCCTGGAGCGGCCGATCGCGCTGGTGCTGCTGCTGATCAGCGCCGCCCTGCTCGCGCTGGCGGCGATCTCGGCGGTCACGCGCGACTGGCGCGGCAAGCTCGCGGAAGTGGAGAGCGGGGGACGGGAAGTGAATTCCGTGCCGCTCCGCGCCGAAAGCGGACGCAAAGTCAGGGTATTGGCATCCGTCGCGATGGGCCAACTGCCCGTCGTGCCCCCTTTCGCACCCTCGTCGGCCTAGGTTAGCTTGAGTACTTGAACTGTTTCCAATGAGAAACGGACGATTGGGGGGAACTGTGGGAATTCTTCGCAAGCGATTCCTGCCTGTGGCAGGGGCAATTGTATTTGCAACATTTTCTTTGAGCCCGCCGGAAGTTCAAGCACAGGAGCCGTTCTACAAGGGCAAGCGGCTGACCATGCTTATCAACTTTGGCTCAGGCGGCGGGGTGGACGTTGAGGGGCGACTATTTGCTCGTTACCTCGCAAAACATATCGAGGGACGTCCAACAATTGTCGTGCAAAACATGCCCGGTGGCGCTGGCCTAAACGCCGTGAATTATCTCGGTGAAGTGGCACCTAAGGATGGCACCACCTTTGGCTATTTCGCCGGCGTACCTTGGCAATACGCAACTGAGCCGGAAAAATTTCGCATTGACCTTAAGTCCTATGAGTTCGTCGCCTACGAAGCTAACGCCACCGTATTCTACGCTCGGGCCGACATTGCACCCGGGATCAAGGAACCGGCTGACATAGCAAAAGCAAAAGGACTCGTGTCGGGAGGTCTCGGCGCGAGCCATCCACGCGATTTGGGAATCCGTCTCACGCTCGACATGCTGGGTGTTCCTTACCGCCACGTAAGTGGGTACCAAAGCACACAAACGGCGCGGCTTGCGTTCCAACGCAATGAAATCAATTTTTTTGGGGAGACAACCGCCTCTTATCGTACTGCGGTCCAGTCCCTGGTGAACGAAGGACAGGCAGTTCCGATTTACTTCAGCCCCAGTTGGAACGGCGAAGCCTTGAGTGTGCCAAAGCAGCTTGAGGGGTTGCCTATTTTGCCGTTTCAAGAGGTTTACCGGAAGGTCAGGGGCACTAGCCCTTCAGGCCAATTATGGGAAGCGTACCTCGCTGCATTGGCCTTAACCTCCACTATGGCGCGGCTCGACGTTCTTCCGCCTGGTGCGCCGCAGGGTGCTGTAGCTGCATTGCGGAACGCTGTTCAGCAGCTTAGGGCCGACAAGGAATTCCAAGAAGAGGCAATGAGAACCATTGGCTATGTACCGGACTACGAGGCTGGCCCCGATACCAACCGGCAGGCTCGTCTGGGACTTACGGTCGATCCAAACATCAAGGAGTTCGTTGCTGGCTACATTAAGCGCGCGCGCAAATGATCGGGAGACAGTTCAGTCGAGGCGCAACGAGTGTGCCTAGGGTCATTCGCTACAGATTCGGTGCGCGCTTAAAATCGCTCGATGTCCGGAATGCCCCCTGAGAAAGTCCGGGTATTGGCATCTGTCGCGCCACAAACCGATCTCACGCCCACAGGCGCTCTTTCTCCAGGCCCTTGTACATGCCGGCGACGTATTCGCCGTAGCCGTTGAACAAGAGCGTCGGCTTGCGTTCGTTGGTGCCGATGACCTCCTCGGTCGCCTGGCTCCAGCGCGGATGCGCGACCTGCGGATTGACGTTGGCCCAGAAGCCGTATTCCGACGCCTGCAACGCCTCCCAGAACGACTTCGGCCGCTGGTCGGTGAAGGTGAACTTCACGATCGATTTGACCGACTTGAAGCCGTACTTCCACGGCGTCGCCAGACGGATCGGCGCGCCCATCTGCTTCACCGGCTTGCCGTAGGCGCCGGTCACCATGAAGGTGAGCTCGTTGGTCGCCTCGGCCATGGTCAGCCCTTCCACATAGGGCCATGGATGCCAGCGCTGGCGCTGCCCCGGCGCGACCGAGGGGTCGTTGAACGTTTCCATCCGCACGTATTTCGCGGACGACAACGGCTTCGCCATCTCGACCAGCTTCGCCATCGGGAAGCCGGACCACGGCACCGACATCGACCAGGCCTCGACGCAGCGCATGCGATAGAGGCGCTCCTCGATCCCGGTCTTGCGCAGCAGGTCGTCGATATCGATCACCTGCTCCTTCTCGACCATGCCGTCGAGCTTGATCTGCCAGGGCCGCAGCTTCAGCGCCTGCGCCGCCCGCGCGATCTGCTTGGTCGAGCCGAATTCGTAGAAATTGTTGTAGTTGGTGTTGATCTTCTCGTCGGTCACCGGCCGGTCGAGCACGTAACGTCTCGTTGCGCTTGGCCGGATAGAGACTGCGCGCTCGGGTCCGGCACGTCGGTCACGCGCTGCGCCGCGGCAAGCTCCGGCGCCATCGCCAGCGCGGCGGCGCCGGTTCCGGCCAGGAAGGCGCGGCGGTTCAGGAAAATGTGCTCGGGCGTGGCTTCGCGTTCGGGAATTTCCCAGCCACGGCGGCGGATGACATGCATAGACGGTCCTCCGGTCAATTGCCCAGAGAAGTACGAGTCCATGGGATCACCCGCAAGTCACAGATGCGGGATACGAAAGTGACAGCGAACGGGCGTGACAACTAGCTTCGCGCGCCCAGCCCGGGGATCAACCCCGAGAGCCGGCGCTTCGGCATTGGCACCGGCGGCGGCGCACCGACCAGGCGGCGGCGCATGGTGGAGATGAGCTGCGCCTTCGCCATCGGCTTGGCGTAGAGATAGCCCTGCCCGACGTCGCAACCGAGCGACTGCAGTTTGTGGCTTTCGTGGATCAGTTCGATGCCCTCGCCGACGGTCTTGAGGCCGAAGCGTTTCGCGAGCTCCACGAACACCTCGCACAACCCGGCGTTCACGCGATCGATATGGCAATTGGTGACATAGGCCCGGTCGATCTTGAGCTCGCTGAACGGAAGCTCCCTGAGCCGCGCGATCGACGAATAGCCGGCGCCGAAATCGTCGAGCGCCAGCGAGCAGCGCGCGGCGCAAAGCTGTTCGGCGGCATCGTTGGCGAGCTTGAGATCGCGGATGATCTCGTCCTCGGTCACCTCCAGGATGAGGCCCGGCCAGCTCTCCGCCAACGGACGATTTTCTCGCACCATCGTGCTGATGGGCAGCTTGACCAGCGCGGACACTGGAACGTTGACCGCGATCTTCAGCGACAGGCCATTGACGGCGAAGTCGTTCCAGTCCTGGAGTGCGGTGAGGATGACGCGTTCAGTCAGCGCCAGCATGTCGGCCTCGCCGGCACCGGGCAGGAACACGCCGGGCGGGATGACGCCGCGCTGCGGATGCCGCGCGCGCACCAGCGCCTCGGCGCCGTAGAGCCGCATGGTCTTCAGCTCGATCTTCGGCTGATAGAAGAGCTCGAACCAGCCGCGGGCGAGCACATCGGCAAGCGTGATCTTGCCGTCGTCGGCCGGTGGCGTGGCCTCGGCTTCTTCCTTCGGCCCGAACATCTGGCGCAAGGAATTCAGCATTGAAATTCGCCACGACTCCTGTTGCGTTCCGCCCTGCATTTTCTTGTTCGTGATGGGCGATTAGTAGGTTGCACGCGCGGCGATACGGTTAACGCGCCGCAATCGAGTTGCGGGATACTTTGCGATTGGTTGCCGCGATCGCAGAAAGGCCCGGGACAAAGCCCGGGCCTCGCGCATCCGTTGAAATTTGCGCTCGCGCTACTACGCTTACGCCGCCGCGGCCGCCTTGCGCGCCGCGATGATCTGATCCGCCGTGCGGCCGGTCAGTTCGGCCATGTGGTCGAACTTGAAGGTGAAGCTGCCGACACCGGCGGTCGCCGAGCGCACCTCGATGATGAGGTTGCCGATCTCCGCCTCCGGCATCTGCACCTTCACGATGTCCCAGCCGTCCCAGCCTTCGCGGGTGTCGAAGCCCAGGATCTGACCGCGATGTCCCGACATCAGCGCGTTCATCTTGGCGGTCGCTTCCGACGGACAGACGATGTCGACCTGATAGATCGGCTCGAGCAGTACCGGCTGGCACTGCGGCAGTCCTTCGTGCATGGCGAGACGGCCGGCAAGCTGGAACGCCATGTCGGAGGAATCGACCGTGTGATAGGAGCCGTCGATCAGCTTCACCGACACGTCGACGACCTGGAAACCGAGCGGGCCGTGCTTGAGCGCGTCCTGCACGCCCTCCTCCACCGACGGGATGAAGTTGCGCGGCACCACGCCGCCCTTGATCGCCTCCTCGAAGGTGAAGCCTGAGCCGCGCGGCATCGGCTTGATGTCGACGACCACGTCGCCGTACTGGCCGTGACCGCCGGACTGCTTCTTGTGGCGGCCACGCTGCTGGATCGGCTTCTTGATGGTCTCGCGGTAGCCGACGCTGGGCTTGCCGGTGCTGATGGCGACGCCGAACCGGTCGGCCAGCCGCTCGGTGGCCACCCGCAAGTGCATTTCGCCCTGCCCCCAGAGCGACGACCTCGTGCGCCTCGGGGTTGTGGACCACGGTGACCGAAGGATCTTCTTCCACGAGCTTGTGCAACGCCTGGCCGAGCTTGACGTCGTCCTTGCGTTCCTTGGCGGAGACCGCAATCGCGAGCACCGGCGGACAGGGCGTCACCGTCACCAGCGCTTTGTGCGCCTGCTTGCCGGCGGTGATGGTGTCGCCGGTCACGGCATGGTCGAGCTTGGCCAGCGCGACGGTCTCGCCGACGCCGGCCGGGCCGCGCTTCTCGGTGGTCTGGCCCATGAGCTTGAACACGCCGGCGACACGCCCGGCCTCGCGCTCGGGCGTCAGGAACGTCGTGCCGTCGGCGATCTGGCCGTTGAGCACGCGCACGATCGACATCTTGCCGCCGTGCGCGGTTTGCAGCGTCTTCATCACATAGGCGAGCGGGTCGCCGCCGGCCTTGACGCCGAGCCGCTTGGCGGTCGTCGCGATGTCGGGCGCTTCGTGGCGCAGCGCCTTCATCAAACGCAGCACGCCGTTGGTGCGGGTCGCAGAACCCATCAGCACCGGACACACGAGGCTGTCGCGCAACTCCTTCGACAGGTCGTCGAAGACCTTGTCCTTCGGCGGCTCGATGTCGCCGAGCAATTGCTCCATCAGCTCGTCGTCGTGGTCCGCCAGCGTCTCCAGCATCGAGAAGCGCGCCGTCTTCTCGCGGTCGACGATGTCGCCTTCGAGCGGCACGACTTCGGAAGCGGCGTGCTCCTTGTAGACAAAGGCGCGCTCCAGCGCGAGGTCGACGAAACCGGTGACGATGTCGCCGTTGAACGTCGGAATCTGGCGCAGCAGAAGCTTCGAGCGCGACGCCGGCTGCAGCAACGTGAGCACGTCGTGAATGGTGGAGTCGGCCTTGTCGATCTTGTTCAGGAACAGGAAGCGCGGAATCTTCTGGTCCTCGAGCTCGCGCAGGATCAGTTGCAGCTGCGGGACCTTCTTTTCGTCCATCTCGCAGACGACGACGGCGGCGTCGACACCCGGCAGCGCCGCGCGCATGTCATGGATGAACTCGACCGAGCCGGGACAATCGACGAACGTGAAGCTTTCGCCCATGAAGTTCGTCGTCGCGACCGCAAGCTCGACGCTCATGTGATGATGGCGCGCTTCCTTGCTGGCGTCGCCGACCGTGGTTCCGGCGTCGACGGTGCCCTGGCGCTGGATCGCGCCGGTGCGTGCGAGGATTGCTTCGAGGAGAGTGGTCTTGCCGCTTTGGAACGGGCCTACCAGCGCGATGCACCGGGGGCCCGTGGCTCTTGTGCCGTTCTGTGCCATTTCCGCCTCCCAAGATAATTGGCTCTTGTATCGGGGCCGGATACCCATCGTTTCAAACCATCGGGGGGATTGGCAAGAGGCGAGTATTTGTGCCGCAATACCTGTAACTTCACACCGACCGCAAATCGGCCGCTCTTCCGATCAACGCGTTGCGGTTCCCAAAGGAGGCGCCGATGCGCGCTTGGTATGCGCTGGCAGCGCTTCTTGTTGTTGTTCCGCCGATATTTTCAGCGGCGGCCGAGAGCCGGCGCGCGCCGGCAACTGCGAAGTCCGCCCCCATCGAGCCACCGGTCGCAGCGCGCAAACCCGTGCGCCTGGAAAACCACGGCTTCGCGCGGGTAGATAATTACGCATGGCTGCGTGCGGAGAACTGGCGCGAGGTGGTCCAGGACCCGTCACGGCTTCCGCCCGCCATCCGCGCCTATCTCGAGGCCGAAAACAAATATGCCGATGCCGTGCAGGCACCGCTGGCAGGCTTGCGCGCCAAGCTGGTGGCGGAGATGAAGGGGCGCATTCAGCCGCAGGACACCGGCGTGCCGATGCCCGACGGACCGTATGCGTACTGGCAAAAATACGTGGCCGGCGGCCGAGCATCGTCATCATTGTCCGCGCCCCGCGCGACGGCGGGGAAGAGGAGGTCCTGGTCGACGGCAACGTGCTGGCGCAAGGCAGGCCCTACTTCGCCTTCGGCGATTCCAACGCGCACAGCCCGAACCACCGTTACTTCGCCTATATGATCGATGATACCGGCTCCGAGAGCTTCACGCTGATGGTGCGCGATCTCGAGACCAAGCGCGACCTCCCCGACGTCATCAAGGCGGTGTCGGGATTTGTCTGGGCCGACAGTAACGTCATCTATTATGTCCGGCAGGATGACGAGCTGCGGTCGCGGTTCGTCTACCGGCATCGCCTGGGCACCGATCCCGCCAACGATACCCTGGTCTACGAAGAGGGCGATCTGCAATTCACCGTAGCGATCGGCCGGACCAACAGCCGCCGCTTCGTGGTGATCTCCACCGCAAACTCGGATACCAGCGAAGGTCGCATCGTCGACACATCGGAGCCCGAGAGCGAGCCCAGACTTGTCCAGGCGCGGGTGCCGGGGCTGAGCTATGGCGTCGATGACGGAGGCGACCGGCTCATTATCCTGACCAACGCCGACGGCGCCGAGGACTACAAGATCGTCACCGCGCCAATGGCCACGCCCGGCCGCGAGAACTGGCGCGACCTCGTTCCCTATCGCGAAGGCCGCAGAATCGCGTCGGTGGAAGCCCTCGCCGGCCACCTGGTGCGGCTGGAGCGGGAGAACGGCCTCGGCCGGATCGTGATTCAGCGGCGATCCGACGGCGTCGAGCATGCCGTTTCGTTCGAAGCCGAAGCCTACACCCTGCAGTTCACCGCTCCCTATGAGCACGATTCCCGAACCATACGATTCGCCGTTGCCTCGCCGTCCACGCCAAGCCGCACCTACGACTACGATCTGGAGACGCGCGAACGGGTGTTGCGCCACGAGCAGCAGGTTCCGAGCGGTCATGATCCCGGGGCCTACGCGGTGCGGCGCGTATTCGCCGTGACGTCCGACAAGGAAGAGGTTCCGATCACGCTGCTATACCGGAAAGACCTGGCGCTCGACGGCTCGGCGCCGCTGTTTCTCGAAGGCTACGGCGCCTACGCCTACAACTTCGCGGCAACGTTCGACGGCAACGTCCTGTCGCTGGTCGATCGCGGTTTCGTCTACGCCATCGCGCATGTCCGCGGCGGCATCGAAAAGGGCGAGCGCTGGCGCAACGCCGGCCGCCTACACAACAAGATCAACACCTTCACCGATTTCATCGCGGTCGCGGAACACCTCATCAAGACCGGCTACACCTCCCGCGGCCGCATCGTCGCGCGCGGCGATTCCGCGGGCGGCCTGCTGATGGGCACCGTCGCCAATATGCGGCCCGAGCTGTTCGCCGGCATCGTCGCACGGGTGCCGTTTGTGGATGCGCTCAACACCATGCTCGACGAGTCGCTTCCGCTGACCGTGACCGATTTCCCGGAATGGGGCGACCCGATCCGCGACGTCGCGGCCTATCGCACCATCGCCGGCTACGCGCCCTATGAGAACGTCAAGGCCCAGGCGTATCCGCATATGCTGGTGACCGCCGGCATCAGCGATCCACGCGTGCAATATTGGGAACCGGCCAAGTGGGTGGCCAAGCTCCGCGCCATGAAGACCAACGATGCGCGCATCGTATTGATCACGCAGTTGTCGGCCGGCCATTCCGGCCCGTCGGGCCGTTTCGTGGAGCTCGACGAAGCCGCACTGATTGCAGGCTTCGCACTCGACGTGACCGGCTGGCGCGAGCCGGCGGCTCCCGGCCAATCGCCGCAATAGCGCGATGCAAAACACAAACGGCCGCCCGATGGGCGGCCGTTGCGATCAAAGGGCGTGTGCCGCGATCAGTTGCCGAAGCGCAGGCGTAGGTCGGCGACGCCGACCGCGAGATTGAGCCCGACCTGTCCGCTGACCGACAGCGGTTGCAGCGCAACCTGCCGGTTCGAGCCGCCGATCAGCACATTCGCGCCGAGGCCAACGGCAACGGTCGCTTCTCCCGTGGCGCCGATATAGTCGCCGGCAAGCACGCCCGGCTGCGGCCCCGCGTATTCAGCGAACACCCCCCATACCATGTGGGCACCGGCAGTCGCACCGATATCGAGCCCGAATCGCGAGATCGTTCCAGTGTAGACCTCCGACGGTCCGCCGCCGTCCGGCGTGAACCTGCAGATCAGGGACCGCTGCGATCCGATGATGAATCCGATGCCCGCGGACACATCGCAATTAAGCAGCCCGGTCCTGGCCCGCTGCGCTGCAGCGGGTTCGAGCGCCGCCAATGCCACAAGCACAGCGGCGGCAGCGATTGCTTTACGAAACATGACAACCCTCCAACCCACATCCCACGGGCGTCCGATGACCCGGCAAAGACCGATCCGGCCCGGAACCTGAGGTGTCATGATAACGGAAAACCGCCCGGAAGTTCCAGTTCCGGGCGGCTCATTCTCGCTTCCGTACGTGTTGGTTAACTCAAATTGCCGCAAAACCGCTGGATGCGGCGGCAGGCCTCTTCGAGATCCTCGGTCTTCACGGCGTAGGAAATACGGAACGCCGGGCCGAGCCCGAACGCCGAACCGTGCACCACCGCGACGCCTTCCGCCTCCAGGAGCTCGGTGACGAAATCCTCGTCGGTCTTGAGCGTCTTGCCGGTCGAGGCCGTCTTCCCGATCGTGCCGGCGCAGGACGGATAGACGTAGAACGCGCCCTCCGGCGTCGGACACTTGATGCCGTTGGCCTGGTTGAGCATCGACACCGCCAGGTCGCGGCGGTCCTTGAAGATCTTGTTGTGCTTCGGGATGAAGTCCTGCGTTCCGTTGAGCGCCTCGACCGCCGCCCATTGCGACACCGCCGCCGGATTGGTGGTCGACTGCGACTGGATCATCGCCATCGCCTTGATCAACGGCTCCGGCCCGCCGGCATAGCCGATGCGCCAGCCGGTCATGCAATAGGCCTTGGAGGTGCCGTTGATCGTCAGCGTGCGGTCGTACAGCGACGGCTCGATCTGCGCCGGCGTGATAGAACTTGAAGTCGTCGTAGACGAGGTGCTCGTACATGTCGTCGGTCATGACATGCACATGCGGATGCTTCACCAGCACGTCGGTCAGCGCCTTCAATTCGGCACGCGAATAGGCGGCGCCGGTCGGATTCGACGGCGAGTTGAGCAGGAACCATTTGGTCTTCGGCGTGATGGCGCGCTCGAGCGCCGCCGCGCTGATCTTGAAGCCGTTCTCCATCGTGCCGACCACCGGCACCGGCGTGCCGCCGGCCAGCAGCACCATGTCGGGATAGCTCACCCAATACGGCGCCGGGATGATCACCTCGTCGCCGGGATTGAGCGTCGCCATGAACGCGTTGTAGAGCACCTGCTTGCCGCCGGCGCCGACCGTGATCTGCGAGGTCTTGTAGTCGAGGCCGTTCTCGCGCTTGAACTTGCCCGCCACCGCTTCCTTCAGCTCGGCGAGCCCGTCGACCTGCGTGTACTTCGACGCCTTGCCGGCCTTGATCGCCTTGATCGCCGCTTCCTTGATGTTGTCAGGCGTGTCGAAATCCGGCTCGCCGGCTCCGAGACCGATGACGTCGCGGCCCGCCGCTTTGAGCGCGCGCGCTTTGTCCGTCACCGCGATCGTCGGCGAAGGCTTGATGCGCTTGAGCTGCTCGGCGAGGAAGGCCATCGTTGTCTCCTGTTCTGTGGCCTGTTGCGGACGGCAATCTCCTAAGGCCCCCGCCCAAATCCGGCAAGGGTAAGGGGCCATCCGTACAGCCGAATCTGGGCCCAATGTGGCGCCGATGCTGGCTTTTGCGGCCACGGCGTGTTTTCGGCCGAAATAGTGGGCTTAACGCCCAGTCAATTCCGGCCTGCTAGCAATGGGCCCGACGGCATATTGGGCCCGGGTCCGAAGGTCCCCCGGCGGCCCGTTCCGGCCTGGATTGGAGTGGCCCGCGATGCGCGGCTTTCTCGCTTCATTGCGAACCGGCGACTGGCTGACGCGCGAACGGATGGTCCTGATCGCGGGCGGCGTGCTGATCGCCTCGTTGATCGGGCTGGCGGCGCTCATCGCGACGTCGAACGGCACCCTGGATCGGCGAGGTCACCCGATCGGAACCGATTTTTCCAACGTCTATGCGGCCGGAACCTACGTTCTCGAAGGCAGGCCGGACGCTCCCTTCGATCCGGTCCTGCAACATGCCCGGGAGCGCGACATCTTCGGCACGAACGTGCCGTTCTACGGCTGGCATTATCCTCCGTTCTTCCTGTTCGTGGCGGCCGTGCTCGCGCTTTTGCCCTATGGCCTCGCGTTGGCGGTCTGGCAGCTCACGACGTTCCTGCTCTATCTCTGGTCGATCCGCGCGATCCTCTCGTTGCGCGAACAGGCACCGAACCTCCCGGCCGGCGAAAAGTCCGTCGACCCACTGTGGCTGCTGTGTGCCGCCGCGTTCCCGGCGGTGCTGGTCAATGTCGGCCACGGCCATAACGGTTTCCTCACCGCGGCATTGATCGGCGGCGCGCTGGTGCTGCTCGATCGACGCCCGGCCTTGGCGGGCGTCCTGTTCGGGCTGCTGAGCTACAAGCCGCAATTCGGTCTGATGATTCCGCTGATGCTCGTGGCCACCGGCCGCTGGCGTACATTCGGCTTCGCAGCACTGACCGTCGCCGCGCTCGCTATCGCGACCACGATCACGTTCGGGCCGCAGGTTTGGAGCGCGTTCCTGGCGTCGACCGAGTTCAGCCGCGTCGTCGTGCTGGAAGCGGGCAATACCGGCTGGCACAAGATTCAGAGTGTCTTTTCGTGGGCCCGCATGTGGGGCGGCTCCATCGGCCTCGCCTATGCGCTTCATGCCACTGTCGTGCGTCGTCCTGGCTGTCGTGCTGGTTCGGCTGTGGCGCAGCGACCGCCCCTACCCGCTCAAGGCCGGTGTACTGATCATCGCATCAATGCTGTCGACACCTTACGCGCTCGACTACGACATGATGGTCTTGGCGCCCGCCATCGCGTTTCTGGTGGTCGACGGATTGCAGCGAGGATTTGGCCCCGGACAAAAGACAGCACTGGCGCTGCTTTGGATGGTGCCTCTTGTCGCACGCAGCATCGCCGATTTTACCCTGCTGCCGGTCGGCGTGTGGGCGATGGTCGCAGCGCTGATTCTCTGCATGCGCTCGGCCGTCATCGATCCGTCATTAACGCTCGTTGCGCCGCAGGGCAGAACAAACTCGCAGGCAATATAGACAAAGAATAACTCCACGCTGTTTTTGCTGCGCCGCGGAATAATCTCTCGACCGTTGTCGGAGTCGTGAATTGACACGACACGGCCGTCCTCATGTCATAGTCTTGCAATTGCTAGAGGACGTACGGGATTGATCGGACTGTCCGGGCACATCATGCATACGCTCTATTCAATGCAACGATCGGGAAACAGCTACAAGGTGAGGCTCGCCCTCGCCCAGCTCGGCATGCAGCACCGGCTGGTCGAAGTCGACATCCTCAAAGGCGAGAGCCACACGCCCGAATTTCTGCTGATGAATCCGAGCGGACAGGTGCCGCTGCTCGAAGTCGCGCCCGGACGTCACCTCGCGGAATCGAACGCGATCCTCTGGTACGTCGCCGGCGGCACGCCTCTTGCGCCTGAAGATCGCATTGATCGCGCTGAAGCCCTGCAATGGATGTTCTTCGAGCAGCACAGCCTCGAGCCCAATCTCGGCGCCGCCTATTTCTGGCTGGCGCTGGTGAAAGGCGGGCGCGAGCTGCAGCGTCACGCGCTCGAAGATTGGATGGAGGAAGGCTACCGCGCGTTGCGCGTGATGGAGAACCATCTCAAGTTCAATGAGTACTTCGCGGCCGGGCGCTACACCATCGCCGACATCGCGCTCTATGCCTACACGCATCTTGCGCATCTCGCCGACTACGATCTCGGCACATTCCCCGCGATCAGGAAGATGGCTTGATCGGGTCGCGGCGCAGCCCGGCTACATTGCCATGGACTGGCAGCCGAGCGTGCTTGAAACTGCGCAATACGCAGTGTGGCGGTTCAGAAGTTCGCCATACCAAGCGGCCAGATCGAGAGCGAACTTCTGAACCAAAAGCCACACTAGCAACGTATCTAAGTGCTAGTGTCCCTTAAATCCGAAGTTCGCTAGCGAACGTGCCGCAAATCGACGAACTTCGGATGTGGGACGCTAGCTAGTTGCCGGCCTTCAGCCCGCTTTCCTTGATCACCTTCGCCCACTGCTGACCTTCGTCCTTGATGACGGCGGCAAATTCCGCGGGCGTGCTGCCGATCACCGCCAGGCCGTTGTCATCGAATATCTTGCGTACATCCGGCAACGCGAGGATCCGCATGGTCTCGCGATGCAGGCGCTCGAGGATCGCGGGCGGCGTTCCGGCCGGCGCCAGGAACGAATGCCACACCGTCGAGCGGAAACCTTTGACCCCTGCCTCTTCCATGGTCGGAATTTCCGGCGCGGCCGGCCAGCGTGTGGCCGTGCCGACAGCCAGCGCCCGCAACTTCCCGTCACGCGCCAGCGGCAGCGCAGTCGGCAAGCTGAGGAACGCAACCGGGATGCGGCCGCCGATGATATCCGGCACCGACACCGAGACGCCCCGATAAGGCACGTGCTGGAGATCGATCCCGGCCATGAACTTGAACAGCTCGGCGGCGAGATGATTGCTCGTGCCAGCGCCGCCCGAGGCGAAGGAGAGATGCCCGGATTCTGCGCGCGAGCGCGATGAGCTCCTGCACAGACTTCACCGGCACGTCGTTGTTCACGACGAGAACATTGGGCGTGTAGCAGAGCTGCGAGATCGGAGCGAGATCCCGGAGCGGATCAAACGGCACCTTTTGATAAAGCGACGGGTTCACGACCAGCGGCCCGGGCGCGGATATCAGCAGCGTGTGGCCATCCGGCACGGATTTGGCGACGCGCTCGGTGCCGATATTGCCGGAGGCGCCGCTCACGTTCTCGACCACGGCCGGCCTGCCCAGGGCTTCGGTGAGCTTGTCGGCCATCAGACGCGCGACGATGTCCGATGGTCCGCCCGGCGGAAACGCGACGATCATGCGGATCGGCCGCTCCGGATAGTTCGCCTGCGCCAAGGCGCCGCCAGCGGCCATCAGCCCGCCGCCGGCGATCAGCAGCGCCGACAGGACCGCCAGAATACCGGAGCTCGTTCTCGTCATCGAAGCCTCCCCGCGTTGTTGCACGATGTGACTCTCGGGCCACATGGATCGACACAAAATGCGGTCGACTGAATTATAGTTTAACGCTTCCTTAACCAAACACCACGCCTTCGCCTAAATCCCGACGAACGGAAGCCGGCATCCGCCGCGATCTTCAGTGACAAGGACGACGCTGATTTGTTTTCGCGGGAGAGTGAAATGACCAGGAGTGAGAGGGCGCTTGTTCAACGCCGCGCCCTCGAGACAGCGGAGTCGCGCAGGCGACCCGTCGTCTTGGTGGAATTGATCGCAACCATCGCGCTTGCGCTGTCGACGGTCATCGCGGTCACGGCGGTGTCGATCGGAATCGCGCGCGCCGACGGCTTCGGTATTCGCACCGACGGCGAGCCGGCGCCGTTCGCCATCGCGCTGCTGATCGGATTGCTGCTGTTGGCGATGGGTGGACTTACCGCCCTCATGACGGACGGCCCAAAGGGCAAAGCGTGAGTTCGTTTTGTTTCACGTGATTTTTGTTTTGGTAATGTTGGAATCCTCCCGGGCGGTGCATAATTGTTGACGGTCGCACCGCCGTGCGTCGCCCGAGGAGTTCCCCATGAAATTGCCGGCCGCCGTCGCAGCGCCGCTATTGCTTGTCGCAAGCGCAATCCCATCGAATGCGCAGCCGCAGTTCCGGCCGTCCGGCGGCCCGCCCGCGGACAACCTGACCGTCGAGACCGTGGCCAGTGGCCTGGCCAATCCCTGGGCGATTGCCTTCCTTCCCGACGGACGGATGCTGGTCACCGAGCGGGCCGGCCGCCTGCGCATCGTGGCCAAGGGCGGCAACGTGTCGCCGCCGGTTGCTGGAGTGCCGCAGGTGTCCGCGCGCGGCCAGGGCGGACTGCATGACGTGATCATCGACCGCGACTTTGCGAAGAACGGCACCATCTATTTCTGCTTCGCGATGCCGGTCAGCGGCGGCGCCCAGACCGCGATGGCACGCGCGCGGCTGGTCGACGGCAATCCGCCACGGCTCGACGGGGTCAAGGTGATCTTCCAGCAGGAAGGGCCGCCGTCGAGCGGCAATCACTTCGGTTGCCGCATCGTGCAGACGCGCGACGGCAATCTCTTTCTCACCACCGGCGATCACTTCCGTTATCGCGACGAGGCGCAGAACCTCGGCAATCATCTCGGCAAGGTGATCCGCGTCACCACCGAAGGCGGCGCGCCGCCGGACAATCCGTTCGTCAAACGCGCGGGCGCCAAGCCGGAGATCTGGAGCTACGGCCATCGCAACATGCAGGGTGCGGCGCTCAATCCGCAGAGCGGCAAGCTGTGGACGCACGAACACGGTGCGCGCGGCGGCGACGAGGTCAACATTCCCGAGGCCGGCAAGAACTACGGCTGGCCGGTCATCACCTGGGGCATCGACTATTCCGGCGAGAAGATCGGCGTCGGCACGCATCAAGCCGGGATGGAACAGCCGGTGAAGTACTGGGTGCCGTCGATCGCGCCGTCCGGCATGGCGTTCTACACCGGCGACCTGTTTCCGAAGTGGCGCGGCAGCCTGTTCGTCGGCGCACTGGCCGGGCAGATGCTGGTGCGGCTCGACATCAACGGCGAGACGGTCGGCAACGAGGAACGGCTGCTGCAAAATCTGCGCGAGCGCATTCGCGATGTGCGGCAGGGCCCGGACGGCGCACTCTATCTCGCCACCGACAATGCCAGCGGCCGCATCCTGCGCGTATCGCCGGGGAAATAGTCCGCTTGCCGCTAAGAGCGGCCGAAAAGCGGACGTCCCAGGTCGGCAGCTTTGGGTCCATATGCCGACATTCGATCTCGGTCCCGAAAGTGATATGTTGATCAACTCCGCATCGGGAAGTCGCGTCACCGGAAGTCGGCTGGTTTTCGCGCCGCGCCGGACACGGCCACGTGGGTGCCAGCCTGCCGGTAAATCTCGATTTAGCCGCTGCCATATGTTCGCTATCCGGCATACGGGTAACTATATGATTGATATCACTGACTTACAGAATGGCGTCAGTGGCTGAGAGACGCTCCCGCGCTCCCGCCCCAACGGCAGTGCGACAATGGCAAAATCCGTCCGATCTCCTAATCGTTTGTTGGTATCACTGCCGTCGGCAGACTTTGAACTGATCGGACAGCATCTTAAGACCATCGAATTGGTTCACGGGACGGTCCTCTTTGAGGCTGGCGATCCAATCAAGCGCGTCTACTTTCCTCATAGCGGCATTATCTCTTTGGTCGTGGGCTTGAAGAGCGGCCAGACGATTGAGGCGGCGATGATTGGGTGTGACAGCGTCGTGGGTGGTTCCTCGGCGCTTGGCGGCGGACTTCGCATTGAACAAAGCCATCGTTCAGGCCCCCGGTGTCGCGTCGATCCTTGATGTGAATCGACTTCGGAAAGCCGCTGCCGCCAGCACTGCCTTACGGGAAACTCTGTTCCGCCATGAACAGGTGATATTGGTTCGAGTTCAGCAGGCTGCAGCCTGCAATGCATCTCATCCCCTCGACGCTCGTCTGGCGCGCTGGCTGTTGCGCGCGCGCGACCTGATAGGCGGCGAAACATTGCCGCTGACTTAAGAATTTCTCGGGCAGATGCTTGGAGTAAGGCGAGCGAGTGTTTCGCTTGTCGCCAACACTCTTCAAAAGGCCGGGCTGATTAAATATGCCCGGGGGCGCCTTCAGATCACCGATTTGAAAAGACTAAAGAATGCAGCGTGCGAGTGCTACGGCGCGATCAAAGCGAAGTCCGACCGGCTGCTGAATTGTAGCTAGAGCCGCGATCTTTACCTACTAACAGACATTGGTAGCGACGATCGACTTTTTGGAACAATGTTGGTTTGGGTCAATACACAACAGTTGGTTGGCTGTCCCCGTTGCAGGCACGTCGGCTTATCCAACACGCGTCAGTTAAACTTGTGCTTGTGCGTCTGTTCCCAGTCGTTCTGAACATTGAAGCCGCTTGCCTCATGGCCGAGCACCAGCCATTCGTTTGCGAGACGAAGAAGCTCTGACTGCTTACTCTTGGGCGCGTTCAGCGCCATCTTGATGCATTCGCCGGCGCGTTCGATGAAATAGCTGACGGACTTGCTCATGTCACTCAATGTCCTCGCGCAAGTGCGTCCCGACGAGCCGAACTCGATCTGTAGATCCCGGGTGAAGCGTCAAACAGCACCAGTTCTGTAATGTCTACTTTGGCCTGTTCCTCGGCCAACGTACGTCTTAGCGTTTCGCGCCTGATCGGGGCCGACTTTGTTTCAGCTCTTCATGTAAAGGGCCATATTTTTCTGCGACATGAACCCTTCCATCGCAGGCTCTCTTCAAGTCTAGAGGTAGCTTGTGAACTTGCGCCCCTCTTGAACTCGGCTTTTTCTGCGGCCAATAATGTCAGCAGCAATTTTCGCTCGGCCTCGCTGATGCTCGCGCTCGCCAGCTGCCGGTATCGCTCGATGTTCTGTTGATCGAAAAATCTGTCCATGCCGGCTCTCCCTCGCCAAGTATGCAGCAAGTTAGCAGGCTAACCAAAAGCCTAATTTTGCTTTTTCTCGGATCTAGCGATTTGCTTCAGTTTCTCGTCCTCCTCGGCAATGAGGCTAACTACCATTGCCCGCTTTGTCGGGTCGATTTCGGTTTCCAGCAACAATTTGAACTTGTCGATATTTGCTTGGGCGATGCGATGCATAGCAAGCTCCCTCTTCGACAAACTGGACCAGAGAGAATTGACGGCCGGATCGCGCGGCCGTCAAAAGCGCTACGCGTTAGAGTGGACCCCGACGGGGGATCGGGGGGCTGGGGATGGGGCCTGCTCAAACGCAAACAGTCCTCTTATTATTGCGACCAGACTGCTCTTATAAGCTGCACCCTTTTTCGCAGGGAGTCCAGCACTATGTACGGTATCCGACATTGTCCGCGGAAAGCGGACGTCCGATCTGCAAATTAATGAGTACACTCTACTCGCTGGTCGCCTTGATCCCGGCCGCCTTGATCACCTTCGTCCACCGGTCCGTGTCGGATTTGATGTGCGCAGCGAATTCCGCGGGCGAGTTCGCCACCACCGCCATGCCGAGATCGGCCAGGCGCTTGCGGACGTCGCCTTGCCCCAGGATGCGCACGGCTTCGCGATGCAGCCGCTCGACGATCGGCGCCGGTGTTCCGGCCGGCGCCATCAGGCCGAACCACGCGTCGGCGTCGATTGCGGGAAGGCCCGCCTCCGACATCGTCGGCACGTCGGGCATCGCCGTCGCCCGCCGCCGCGACGTGATCGCGAGCGCACGCAGCTTTCCGTCTTGCACCAGTTGCAGCACCACCGAGATGTTGGGGAACGCCGCGGCGATACGGCCGGCAAGCAGATCCGGCAGCAGCGCGGGTATGCCGCGATAGGCGACCTGCTGAACGTCGACATTGTTCACCGACCTGAACAATTCGCCGGCGAAATGCGCCGGCGTCCCGACGCCCGCGTGACCGACGATGACCTTGCCCGGCTGCGAACGCGCCAGCGCCGCGAACTCTCGCGCGGTCTTGGCCGGCACATCGTTGTTGACGACCAGGATGACCGGCATGATCACCGCGAGCGATATCGGCACGAGATCCTTCACCGCACTATAGGGCAGCGAAGGGTAAAGGCTCGGGTTGATGGCGATCGCATTGCTCGCCATCAGCAGCGCGTAACCGTCAGGCGTGGATTTGACCGCGCGTTCGACCGCGATGTTGCCGCCGCTGCCGGTGGCGTTCTCCACCACGACCGATTTGCCCCAGCTTGCGGAGAATCGCTCCGCCAGCAATCGCGCCGCGATGTCCGGCGGCCCTCCGGCTGGAAAACCGACGTAAATCCGGATCGTCCGGTCCGGGTAGGTCGCTTGCGCGGTCGCCGGGCCCGCCGCAAGCAACCCCGATAAGACAGCGATGCTCGAGAGTGCCTTCATGCCAGCCCCCTTGCGCCTCGTATGCCACGTTATCCCCGCCATACCGGCGCCAGCAAGCGGCTGTAGAAAGAGCCTATGACTTCCTATATTCGCAGCAGATGTTTTCGCGCTTTGAACGATTCCTGAAACCGACGGCTACGCCCGAGAACCCGGAACCGCCGGCCGGGTTGCTCGGATTTCTTTGGCATTTTGCGCGGCAGGCCAAGCCGTTGTTCATCGCGCTGTTCGTCATCGAATTCGTCGTGGCGCTGACCGACGCAGCCGTCCCCTGGTTCATGGGCCGGATCGTCACCTTCGTGTCCGAGATTCCGCCTGACCGGTTCCTCGCGGAAACCTGGCCGTGGCTGGTCGGGATGCTGCTGATCGTCGTGGTGGCGCGGCCGGCCGTCGCGCTCGCGCGCTATCTCATCACCAATCAGGCGATTGCCGCGCCGTTCTCGAGCCTGATCCGGTGGCAGGCGCATTGGCACGTCGTGCGCCAGAGCTGGTCGTTCTTCCAGAACGATTTCGCCGGCCGCATCTCCAATCGCGTGATGCAGACCGGACCGGCGGTGCGCCAGACGCTGGTGTCGTCGGTGACCGCGGTCTGGTACGTGCTGGTCTACGGCATCATCGCCGTCGTGATGACGGCGTCCGCCGACGTGTGGCTCGCGGTCCCGATTCTCGGCTGGTTCGTCGGCTATGTCACGCTGCTGTGGTACTTCGTGCCGCGGATACGCGACCGCTCCAAGATCAACTCCGAGGCGCGTTCGGCGCTGATGGGGCGCATCGTCGACAGCTACACCAACATCCTGACGGTGAAGCTGTTCGCGCGGCCGCGCGACGAGGACAACTATGTGCGCGACGCCGTGGACCGCCACGTCGATGTGTTCATCGCCGCGCAGCGCCTGCTGACGATGTTCGGCACCACGCTTAAGCTTCTCGACGCCCTGCTGATCGCGGGAGCCGGCGCGATGGCACTGCTGCTGTGGCAGAAGGGCTACGTCGAGGTCGGCGCCATCGCGATGGTGCTGCCGCTCACGCTGCAGCTCACCAACATGTCGCGCCAGATCGCGGTGCAGATCACCGACCTGTTCGAGGAAGTCGGCGTCGTGCAGGAAGGCATGATGACGATCGCGCGGCCGCTACAGCTTGTCGATCCGCCCGACGCGAAGCCGCTCGTCATCAAGGACGGCAATATCGCGTTCGACAACGTGCGGTTCGGATACGGGCGGCAGGTCGGCGTTCTTGACGAATTCTCGCTCACCGTGCGCCCGGGCGAGAAGATCGGCCTGGTCGGCCGCTCCGGCGCCGGCAAGTCGACGGTGGTCAACCTGCTGCTGCGCTTCTTCGATCTCGAAGCGGGCCGCATCCTGATCGACGGCCAGGATATCGCCAAGACGACGCAAGAATTGCTGCGCGCGCAGATTTCGGTGGTGACGCAGGATACCTCGCTGCTGCATCGCTCGATCCGCGAGAACATCCGGTACGGCAAGCCTGACGCCACCGAAGAGGAAATCCTGCGCGCCGCGCACCTTGCACATGCGGACGAATTCATCGGCACGCTGGAGGATTGGCGCGGCCGCCACGGCTATGACGCGCAAGTCGGCGAGCGCGGCGTGAAACTGTCCGGCGGGCAACGCCAGCGCATCGCGATTGCGCGCGTGATCCTCAAGAACGCACCGATCCTGGTGCTCGACGAAGCCACCTCCGCGCTCGACAGCGAAGTGGAGGCCGCGATCCAGCAGAGCCTCGGCACCTTGATGGCCGGCAAGACCGTGATCGCCATCGCGCACCGGCTCTCGACCATCGCGCGGATGGACCGGCTGATCATCCTCGACCACGGCCGCATCGTCGAACAGGGCACGCACGACCAGTTGCTGCGGCTCAACGGCCACTATGCCGCGCTCTGGCAACGGCAGTCCGGCGGCTTCCTGGTCGATACCGGCGACACACCGCAGGCCGCGGAATGATGCGATGGCCGGCGAGACATTCAGCAAATTCGAGCTGGCCATTGTGCGGCGCGCCTTCTCGCGCCAGATGATGGCGCTTGCCAATGTGTGGGACGACCGCGTGGGGCAGGCGCTCGCCACTATCCGCCGTGAGGATTTTCTGGGCTCCGAACCGTGGCAAATCGTGGGTCGTCCGCCGCGCCCACCTATGCCGCAGAACGATCCGGCGTGCATCTACCAGGACGTCGTGATCGCGCTGCAGCCCGGACGTGGCGTGAACAACGGCAGCCCTTCGCTGCACACGCGGATGCTGCACGACCTTGCGGTCGAGCCCGGCCAGCACGTTGCCCATATCGGCGCGGGCGCCGGATACTACACGGCAATGCTCGCCGAGCTCACGGGGCCGACCGGTCGCGTGACGGCATTCGAATATGATGAGACGCTGGCGGCGCGGGCCAAGAGCAACCTTGCCGCCTGGCGCAACGTGACCGTCGTTGCCGCTGACGGCGCCAGCGCGCCGACGGAGCCGGTCGACCGCATCTACGTGAACTTTGCAGTCGCCGCACCGTCTGCGTCATGGATCGATGGGCTTGCTCCGGGCGGCAGGCTCCTGTTTTCCCTCGGCGCTCCGCATCCGGACGTTCGTGAGAAATTTCCGCGCCATTCGGCGCAGGGCGGCGTGTTCATCGTCGACAGGATGGCGAACGGGCTTGCGGCGCGCTGGCACTATCCGGCCTACTATGTTTGCGCCGAAGGCGGCCTCGCCGCTGACGGCGAAGCCGAGCTCGCGCTCTACAACGCGTTCGAGCGCGGCGGCTTCGAATTCATCAAATCCCTGCGCTGGAACGAACCGACCGATCCGCTGCGCTGCTGGTATTGGACTCCGCGCTGGAGCCTGAGTTACGACGACATCGGCGGATGACGTCGAGCCCTGGCGCGCTGCTCGTTCAGTTTGAGACCGGCTGCTCCTTGATGTCCCACGCCGAGCCGCGGCCCTGCGCGGACACCGTACGCCAGCTCATCCCGCGATAGGGCGTCACTGTATCCCACGGCACCACGGTCCGTTCCGGCCGCGTGCCGGCCGGAAGCAGCGGAATCATCAGCGACGCAGTCGCGTGATGCACCGCACCCATCGCGGTGGTGTGATGCTCGTGGTGGACGTGCCCGTAGAACACCGTGGCCTTGAACGGCTTCAAAAGATCAAGCGCTTTGTCTCCGTCCGGCGTCCACCAGCCCCACGGCCGATAGAGATCGAACAGCGGACGATGGGTGAGCACGACCACCGGCGTTGCGGGCTTGAGCTGTTTCAGATCGGCAGCAAGCCAGCCGATCTGAGTGTCGCCGAGCTTCTGGTCCGGATCGGACGTATTGTCGAGAACGACGAAGTGATAGCCTTTGTGGTCAAAGGTGTAGTTCAGCTTGCCGAAGAATTGCTGATAGGCGTCGCCGCGGTCTTTTTGTGCGTCGTGGTCGCCCGGCACGAAGCGGACATCCTTGACCTTCAGGGTGGCGATCATGTCGCGGATTTCAGCCATGCGGCGGCGGCGCTCGGCGGCATCGTCGGTCGTGTGCGTCATATCGCCGGTGAAAGCGATAAAGTCCGGTTGCCGTGATAGCGCATTGATGGCGGCGACGACTTTCTTGAACGTGCCGGTCGCGTCCGGGTTCACTTTTTCGTCATTGAAGCCCCAATGGGTGTCCGAGAGCTGGATGAAGAAGAAGTCTTCGGGCGGTGGCGCCGAACCGGCGCCATAACCTTGCGCGGCGGCCGGCGGCGCGATGGACGAGCCGAAAACGACGCCAAGCCCGCCAAGGCCCGCAATCGCGAGAAGTTCACGGCGATCAAAATCGTTGCTCATACTGAGTTCCTCGCAGGAGTTTGTGCTGTGACGAGGAGAGCGGTCGGCACCGCGAGATATTCCCGGTCGGCACATCGCAATTTTTTGATCAGGCAGGAATAAATCTGCCTGTCTTGCACCCTTTATTGGGATGTCACACGCCGCCAGCACGCATCGGGCCCATGAGCAAGGTCGCCACCGACGAGGACGAGGTCCGGTTTCGGCAAGTGGTGCTGCCATATCTCACGGATTGCTACGGACTAGCCCGCTGGCTAACGGGCGACCGTGCCGATGCCGAGGATGTGGTGCAGGAAGCGTGCCTGCAAGCATTGCGCTCGATACACGGCTTTGCCGGCACCAACGCCCGCGCCTGGACGCTGACCATCGTGCGCCACACCGCCTATAGATGGCTGCGCAAGAACCGCGCAGCGGCATTGATCATGGTCGACGACCTCGAAGCCGTCGAACGCGCGCAAGCCGATTGCGGGACCAGCCCGGGAAATGGCGGCGCCGCAAATCCAGAAGCGGCGCTTATCGCCAAGACCGAAGCGGCGCGGCTCGAACGCGCGATTGCGGCGCTTCCAATTCCGTTTCGGGAAACGCTCGTGCTGCGCGATGTACAGGGCCTCGACTACCGTGAGATCGCAGAGGTGACCGGCGTTCCGATCGGCACCGTCATGTCGAGACTTGCACGCGCTCGCAATCGTCTGATCGCCATGCTCGGAACGGAGCCGTCATGACCACGTCGGCTCGTCAGGACGACTCGATGCTGGCGATCCACGCCTACCTCGACGGCGAACTCGATCCTGTTCACGCCGTCGAGATGGAGCGCCGCTTGGCCGCCGATCCCGCGCTCGCCGCCGAACGCGACCGGATCGCAGCCTTGCGCCGCGTGATCGGCGAGCGGCTGCCGCAGGAGCGTGTGCCCGAAGGTCTGCTCAGCCACATCGAGCGCGCCGCCGGCGTGCGGCGCGAGCGGGCGCCTCCGTCGTGGCAGGCGCTCGCGGCGGCCGTCGTTCTTGCCGCCGTCATGGCCGGCGGAACGACCTGGTTGATGCTACGTCCCGATCCCGCCGGAGCATCGGCGGATATGATCGTTGCAAGCCACATGCGCGCGCTCATGGCGCCGCAGCCGACCGACGTGAGTTCGTCGGACCGCCACACCGTCAAGCCGTGGTTCACTGGCCGTATTCCCCAGGCGCCCCAGGTGGTCGATCTCACCGACGAAGGTTTTCCACTCGTCGGTGGCCGCATTGACGTGATTGGGCGCAGGCCGGTCCCGACGCTGGTCTATCGTCACCGCCAGCACCTGATCAGCCTCGTCGCCGTGCCGATCGCCAACGGCGCGTCCTCGACGGCGAGGCGGACGATCGCGGGCTACAATGTGCTGAGCTGGAACGACGACGGCACCGCCTATTGGGTCGTGTCCGACCTCGGCACCGGAGATCTCGATGCCTTCGCAAAGGCATTCCGCGCCGTCGGCAGGGACCAGTAGCGCGCGTTGCAATCAGGCGCGCGCAGCCTGTGCGAAGCGCGCCTTCGCCCGTGCTTTTGCCTTCTCGGCCTCGACGTCGCGATCGCGCGGCGGGCTCGTCGTCTCCAGGGATGCCAGCAGACGGCCGGCGGCGGCTGCGATCTCGTCGATGCCACGCGCGAACGCCGCCTCGTTGGCTTTGGCGGGACGGGTGTATCCGCTCAGCTTGCGCACGAACTGAAGCGCGGCGGCGCGAATCTCGTCGTCGGTCGCGGGCGGCGCGAAATTGAACAGCGTTCGGATGTTACGGCACATCGTCTCAACGTCCTCGTCTGTACGTCGCCATGATATGTAGTCATTCTTGCAACTTGCGGCTACCGCTAGTGGAGTGGATTTGACATTCGCTACCCATCTAGCAGCGGGTTCGCTAAGCGAATGTCAAATCCAAAACTCCACTAGCACTTAATACTTGCTAGTGGTCCTTTGATTCTAACATTCGCAAACGCGCCCGCGGAAACGGGATGCGAATGTTAAAATCGGACCACTAGATGGATCGTCAGCGTGGAGGAACTCGTGCCGGTCACCGACGCAAAGCCCGTCACAATCGCGGTCGACGACGCCACGCGCGTGTCCGGCCTGTTGCAGGCGCCGACGAATGCGCGCGCCTGCTATGTGCTGGCGCATGGCGCTGGCGCGGGAATGAACCACGCCTTCATGGCTGCGGTCGCCGCGGAGCTCGCGGAGCACGGCATCGCGACCTTGCGCTACCAGTTCCCCTATATGGAGAAGGGCAGCAAGCGGCCGGATCCGCCCAAGCTCGCGCACGCCACTGTGCGCGCGGCCGTGGCCGAGGCGGCGCGGCAGTTGCCGAAGCTGCCGCTGATCGCGGGCGGAAAATCGTTCGGTGGCCGCATGACTTCGCAGGCGCAGGCGGCAGCACCGCTGCCCAACGTGCGCGGCCTGGCGTTCCTCGGATTTCCGCTGCATCCGGCCGGGCGTCCGTCGCAGGAGCGTGGCGATCATCTGTTCGACGTGCAAATCCCGATGCTGTTCCTGCAGGGCTCGCGCGACCAGCTCGCGCTGCTCGATCAGATCGAGCCGGTGTGCAAAGCGCTCGGGCCGCGCGCCACCTTGGAAATTTTTGCCGATGCCGATCATTCCTTTCACGTGCCGGCGCGGACCGGCCGCAAGGATGCAGAGGTTCGCGGCGAGGTGCTGAGCCGGCTCACCGCCTGGATCGACCACATCATTGCAGGCTAGTGCCCCGTTTCCGAAGTTCGTGACACGCCCGCAGCACACACTGACACGAACTTCGGAAACAAAGGGGCACTAGAAAATCTATGATTCTAGTGCCGCTTTTCGATTTGAAGTTCCTAACCGAGTTTGCAGCAATTGCTGCAGGAACTTCAAATCGGCGGCACCAGTAGGGCCGCCATACTCCGGTCACGAACGTCTTTTATTCGCCCAGCGTTCCGGTAATCGATCGGTCGTGTCGCGCGGCACCCCAACAGGGCGCCGGCCTGCGGCGCGCCGCTATTTGCGCTGACGAGACTGTCATGTTTGGCCTGTTTGAAAGGCTGTTGAAGCCCACCGAAATGCCCGAGCACCCGGAGCCGCCGCCGGGGCTGGTCGGCTTCTATTGGCATTTTGCCCGGCAGGCCAAGGGCTTGCTGATCGGCCTGTTCGCCGCCGGATTCATGGTGGCGCTGCTCAATTCGATGATCCCAGTGTTCATCGGGCGCGTCATCACACTCATTACCTCGGTGAAGCCGCAGCAGCTCATCGACGACCATTGGCACGTGCTCGCCGGCATGGCGATCGTGCTCCTGGTGCTGCGCCCGCTGGCGCTCACCGCGCAGAACATCATGGCCAACCAGGCGATCGCCGCCAATGTCAGCAACATGATCCGCTGGCAGAGCCACTGGCATGTCGTGCGGCAGAGCTGGGCGTTCTTCCAGAACGACTTCGCCGGCCGCATCGCCAACCGCGTCATGCAAACCGGCCCGGCGATCCGCGAGACGCTCGTCGCGCTGCTGACGGCCATTTGGTACATCCTCGTGTACGGCACCAGCGCGGTGATCCTGCTTGCCGCCGCCGACCGCTGGCTCGCACTGCCGGTGCTGATCTGGTTCGCCGCCTATCTGGTGATGCTGCGCATCTTCGTGCCGCGCATGCGCGACCGCTCGAAGGAAATGTCGGAGGTCCGCTCGATGCTGACCGGCCGCGTGGTCGACAGCTACACCAACATCCTCACGGTGAAGCTGTTCGCCCGCGCGCGCGAGGAAGACGCCTATGTGCGCGACGCGGTGGACGAGCACACCGGCATGTTTCACGCCTCGCTGCGGCTCAACACGCTGTTCGGCCTGACGCTGTCGACGCTCAACGCGATGATGGTGACCGGCACCGCTGCGCTCGCGATCTACCTTTGGGTGATCGGCAAGGTCGAGGTCGGCACCGTTGCGATGGCGCTGCCGCTGACCTGGCAGATCGTCAACATCTCCGGCTGGGTCGCCTGGCAGGTGACCAACATCTTCGAGAACATCGGCGTCGTGCAGGAAGGCATGATGACGATCGCCAAGCCGATCGGGTTGAGCGACGCGCCGGAGGCGCCGGAGCTCAAGGTCACGCGCGGCGAGATCGTGTTCGAGGACCTTCGCTTCGGCTACGGCCGGGAGATCGTGACCCGTGACGGGGAGAGCCGATATGCGGTGCTCGACGGCTTCACGCTGACCGTGAAGCCGGGCGAGAAGATTGGACTCGTCGGCCGCTCCGGCGCCGGCAAGTCGACCGCGGTCAATCTGCTGCTGCGCTTCTTCGACGTCGAGGAAGGCCGCATCCTGATCGACGGCCAGGACATCGCGAGTGTCACGCAGGAGTCGCTGCGCGCGCAGATCTCGGTCGTCACGCAGGACACCTCGCTGCTGCACCGCTCGATCCGCGAGAACATCCGCTACGGACGGCCCGCCGCCAGCGACGCCGACGTCGAGCGCGCGGCCGAGCTTGCGCATGCCGAGGAGTTCATCGCCACGCTCGAGGACTGGAAGGGCCGGCACGGCTACGAGGCGCAGGTCGGCGAGCGCGGCGTCAAGCTCTCCGGCGGACAGCGGCAGCGCATCGCGATCGCGCGCGTCATCCTCAAGAACGCGCCGATCCTGGTGCTCGATGAGGCGACCTCGGCGCTCGACAGCGAAGTGGAAGCGGCGATCCAGGAAAGCCTGAGCACGCTGATGACCGGCAAGACCGTGATCGCGATCGCGCACCGGCTCTCGACCATCGCGCGCATGGACCGGCTGGTCGTGCTCGACCGCGGCCGCATCGTCGAGCAGGGCACGCATGATGCGCTGCTGCGCGCCAACGGACATTATGCCGCGTTGTGGCGGCGGCAGTCGGGCGGCTTTATCGACGCTGGCGAGGCATCGCAGGCGGCGGAATAACGGCCTGCGGCACTGCTCCACACAATGTACGATGCAATAATGCAGCACGCCCAGTCGCCGCACGACGGCATCCTTGTCATCAGCTATCCGCGGATCGGCGATTTCGTTCGGACACACACGCTCGTCCAGTTGCTGCGTGAGCGTCATCCTGACGCGCCGATCGACGTCATGGCGCGCAGCCCGACGATCGAGCTGGCCGCGCTGATGCCGGAAGTCCGGCATGGCATCGGCGAGAGCCTGCGCGCGGGCCGGCTGGACCTTGGCGCGAGGTTGGCGCTTGCGCGCCAGCTCCGCGCCAATCGCTACCGCATGGTGGTGGTCGCGTCTCGCGCCTGGAAGGCAGCGCTCATCCCGCTGCTGGCCGGCATTCCCGAGCGCGTCGGCTGGTTCGGAGAGTTTCGCTATCCTCTGATCAACCGGCCGCGGTTCGGCGAAGGCCGCTTCACGCGCTTTCTTGACCGCATGGCACCGCTTGGTCTTGCTCCCGGCGAAGAATTGCCCGCGACGTGGCCGCCGGCCCGCCTTGTCGTCCCTCAAACGATCATGCAGCAGTGGCGGGCCACCGCCGAGGAAGCAAACGACCGCCGGCCCATCCTGGCGCTTGGGCCCGGCGCGAGCTGGCAGGGCAAGATGTGGCCAGCCGACCGTTTTGCCGCGCTGGCGCGCCGTGCCGTCGACAAGGGCTGGACGGTCTGGATCACCGGCGGTGCCGTCGACACGCCGCTTGCCGAAGCAATTCAAGCGACTGCGCAGGTGCCAATGCGGATATTGACAACACACCCGCTGCTGCATTCGACCTGTCCCCTGAAGAAATGCGACGTCTACGCGGGCAATGATTCCGGACAGTTGCATCTGGCTGCTGGCCTGGGAACGGCGTCGGTCGGCATCTTCGGCGCGTCGGATCCGGATCGGGAAGCACCAATCCATTCCAACATTCGCATCGCCGGTCCCATGCCAGGAGCCAGTCTCGGAACGCCGGCCAGCTGGCCCAGCGTCGATGCGGTCGAGGAACAATTGACGGCGGTCATGGCCGCGCATCCGCGCGCGGAGCCGGTCCCGCGCGGATGCGCGACAACTCGCCGCCGCGATGCGGTTGAAGCTCCGCAGGCGGAGGAGTAATCGACGCGCCATGGCCGAGCCCATCCTGCACAAATATTTCGACTTCGGTGACCGCGCGCTCGCCAACCTCACGCTGGAGTCTGGCGAGCGCGTGCTGCTGACCATCGTCCCCGCCGGTTTCGCCGTGCATAAGCTGCATGTGTTCGGCATGATCCCGGGCCGCTGCCTGTTTGGAGCCAACGATATCGCGGCGACGCAAATGACCAGCGTGCTCGTGCGCGACACTGGCCAATTGCCGCCGCTGCCGCAGGCGCGCAAGCACAAGGACGACTCGGCGATGCATGCCTTCGTCGGTGCCGCTCTCGTCGATCTCCAAGCTGCGGCGGAAGAAAAGCCGATCCCCGGCAACGTCGCCGCGCTCAACCTCGACAATCCGCCGGAGCGGCCGTTGTCCTTGTTCACACGGCTCGCGTTGACGGCGCGCGACACGGACGACCTCGTCCGCCTGTTGGAGCGGACCCGCAACACGGTCGGCTGATCACCCTCGGCCTTCTTACCCTTTCGGCGTCTCCATTGCGCTCTTGCGCAGGTGCACGGCGTTCTCCGGCGCCGCCATGAACCGCATGAATTCGCGCGCCACCTCCGGCTGCTTCGAGATCGTCAGCAGGCCGACGGAGAAATAGAGATATTCCTGGAGATTGCCTGGCAGCGGTCCGGCATATTCGGCGCCCTCGACCGGCACGATCGCGTTCGCCTGCTGCATCCCGATTTCGACCTCGCCCTTGGCGACGAACACCGCGACCGGCGTGCCTTCCAGATAGCGGACCTTGTCCTTGACCTGGTCGAAGATGCCGAGCTGCTGGAAGCCTCGTTCGGCGATCAAGCCGCTGCCGCTCTTGGAATAGCCGATCGATTTTGCCTTCAGCATCGTCTGCTTGTAGGCGTCGACCGTTGCAGATGTCGGGCTTCGGCGCGCCCTTCTTGATCGCGACGCCGACACCGGCGCGTGTGAACTCGACCACGCTGCCGGGCACGACCTTGCCCTGCTTGATCAGTGCAGTCGAACGCCGGCGTGAAATTCGCGATGATGTCGCCGGGTTCGTTGCTGCTAAGCGCCTTCGGCAACGCCGGCCCGATCCGCGCGCCGACCGTGACCTTGTGGCCGCTCGCCTTCTCGAAGGCGGCGGCAAGATCGGTGACGCCCGACAGCGAGCCCATGGACGTGAAGATCGTGATTTCAGCCGCCATTGCGAGATCTCCAGCGCACAACCCGCCCGCCAATATCACGCCGGCAGCGACTTTCGCCCATGCTTTCATTACATCCTCCCGATGATTTTTGTTATCGCATTGGCGTCAGCGCGCCGGCGGCTCAAGCCCACCCTTGCGCAGGACCTCCACGTTCTCCGGCGCGGCCATGAACTTCACCATCGCGGCCGCCGCCTCGCGTTCCTTCGAGACGGCAAGCACGCCGACGGCGAAATGATTGTATTGCTGCAGCTCAGGCGGCAGCGGCCCGGCGAGCTCGGCACCCGCGACCGGCAGGATCACGTTGATCTGCTGCAACGCGATCTCGACGTCGCCGCGCGCCACCCTTCGGCGGCCGGAAAGCCGTCAAGGAACTTGGTTCGCGCCTTCAGTTCCTCGGTGAGCCCCAGGGTCTTGATGATGTTCGCCACCATCAGACCCGAACCTGCCGTCGAATAGCCGATCGACTTGGCGTTGCGCAGCATGCGCACGAACGCCTCGGTGTTGCTCAGGTCGGGCTTGGGCGCGCCCGCCTTGATGGCGACGCCGATGCCGGCGCGGGCGAAATCGACGCGATTGCCCACGACCTTGCCCTCCTTGATGAGCTTGTCGATCAGGGGCGGGTTCAGGGTCGCGATATCCGCCGGCGTGCCGGCGTTCACCGTCGCCATCACGTCGCGCTCCTGGCGGGCGACCACCTTGTGGCCGCTCGCCCGCTCGAAGGCGGCGGCCATGTCGCGCACGCCGGAGATCGAACCTTGCGATCCCAGGATGATGAGGTCGGCGGCATGCGCCGGCAGCGGCGCAGCGCAAGGCCGGCGGCGAGGCCGGCCGCGATAAACCAATTCAACATGACATCCTCCCGACGCGTCAGTTGTTGGCCGGCGCTTCGTGCGCCTTGCGCAGCAGCGGCGCTGCTTCCGGCGAGATCATGAACTTGATCATCGCGCGCGCCGCATCCTGCTCCTTCGAGACCGTCAGCAGCGCGACGCTGTTCGGGCACGGCTTGTCGACGCCGGCGGGCACCGGCCCGACGAAATCGGTACCCGGCACGCCGACCATGATGTTGGTCTGCTGGATGCCGATCTCGAAGTCGCCGCGCGCCAGGATAGAACGTGACCGGGCCCTTGCCGGACGTGGTCACCGTGAGCTTGGGCTTGAGCTGCTCGGTGAGGCCGAGCTGCGCGATGCCGTCGGCGACATGCTGGCCGCTGCAGCCGCTCGAATAACCGATCGACTTCGCCGCCAGCAGCGTCTTGGTGTAGGCCTCGGCCGTCGAGATGTCGGGCTTCGGCGCGCCGGCGCGCACCGACACGCCGAGGCCGGCGAGCATGTATGGCGTCACGCTGTCAGCGACCACCCTGCCCTTCTTGGCAAGGCCCGCCAGCATGTCGGGCCCACCCATGATCAGGTCGGCGGGGCCGTTGGCGAGCCGCTGCTCGAGCGCCGCGCCGCCTTCATTCAGCACCGTCACCTTGTGCCCGCTCGCGCGCGCGAAGGCGGCGGCAAGCTCGTTCACGCCCGGTGCGTTGCCTTGGCTCGACAGGACAATGAGTTCGGCGGCTTCGACATGGCGCTGCCCGACACGCAGGCGAGCAGAGTGGCGATCACGTGCGACGCGGAATTTCATGGCGACCTCCCTGATTGCATTTTTCTTTTATTGCGGCGCGATCCTAGTCCCTTTCCTAGCCTCCCACCAGTTCGCGCATGATGCGATAGAGCGCGGCCTGTCCCTCGAAGCCGATGCCGGGACGATCCGACAGCGTGATGAAGCCGCTCTCGATGCGCGCGTCGTCGGCGAAGCCGCCGAAATCGCCGAACACGCCGGGATAGGATTCCGCGCCGCCGAGGCCGAAGCCGCCGGCGATCGCGAGCGACATCTGGTTGCCGCCGTGCGGAAACAGGAGATTGCGCGGCCAGCGATGGCGCGCGAGCGCGTCGAGCGTGCGCGCGTATTGCACGATGCCGTAGGCCTGCGGCGGATCGATCTGGATCACATCGCGGCGCTCGGGCTTGAGCCCGCCGAAGCGCACGAGGTTCTCGACGTCCGGCGTCGAGAACAGGTTCTCGCCGGTCGAGAGCGGGCCGTCATAGACGCTGGCGATCTCCGCCAGCAGCGCGAAGTCGAGCGGATCGCAGGGCTCCTCGAACCAGCGCAGCCTGAATGGCGCGAGCATCTTCGCATAAGCCAGCGCCTCGTCGCGTCCGAACTTGCAGTTGGCGTCGACGGCGAGCTCGGCATGCGGCGGCAGGATGCTCTTCACCGCCTCGACGCGCTTGGCATCGTCGGCGAGCGCCATGCCGCCGACCTTCATCTTCACCATGGTGTAGCCGGCATCGAGATGGCGGCGCATCTCGTCCTGCAGGTCGCGCGATGGTCTGGCCCGGCCAGTACCAGCCGCCGCCGACATAGCAGAACACCTTGTCGGCGACGCGGCCGCCGTTGAAGCGCTCCGCGAGCAGGCGATGCAGCGGCTTGCCGGCGATCTTGGCGACGGCGTCCCACACCGCGACCTCGATGGTGCCGATGGCGATCGAGCGCTCGCTGTGGCCGCCCGCCTTCTCGCGCTGCATCATGCAGGCGAGGATTTTTGCGGGATCGAGATTGCCGTCGCCGTCGAGCAGCGCGTCCGGCTTGGCGGCGCGGATGCGCGGGATGAAGCGCTCGCGCATCTGCGCGCCGCAGGCATAGCGGCCGGTGGAGTTGAAGGCGAAGCCGGCGACCGGCTTCCCGTCGCGCACGACGTCGGTGATGACGGCGACGACCGACGTCGTCATCTCGGAGAAATCGAAGCTCGAATTGGCGAGCTGCGATTTCAGCGGGATCGCGGTCTCGCGGATGTCGACGATGCGCATGGATCAGTGGCCCGGCTGCTATTCGATCCTGATGTTGGCGTCCTTGACCACTTTGCCCCACTTGGCGATGTCGGCCTTGATGTAGGCGGCGAACTCTTCCGGCGTGTTCACGATCGGATCGAGGCCCATCGAGGCGAGCCGGTCCTTCACGTCCGGCAAGGCCGCGATGCGCGCGACCTCGCGATGCCAGAGATCGACGATCTCCTTCGGCGTTGCCGGCGGGCGCGAGGATGCCCTGCATCGAGCCCGCTTCGAGCTCCGGGTTGCCGGTCTCCGCCATGGTCGGCACGTCCGGCACCGCCGGCGAGCGCCGCTTGCCAGTGACGGCAAGGCCGCGCAGCTGGCCGCCGCGGATCACGGTCGCCGCCGCCGACAGCGACGTCACGATGATCGGCGTGTGGCCGCCGACCGCGGAGTTGATCGCCGGGCCGCCGCCGTTGAACGGCACATGCACGAGATCGAGACCGTGCTTGAGCTTGAACAGCTCGCCCACCATCCGCACCTGCGTGGCGGCGCCCGACGAGGCGAAGGTGTACTTGCCCGGGTTCGCCTTCACGACATCGACGAGCTCCTGCACCGTGCTGGCCGGAAACGACGGATGCACCGACAGCACGTGCGGGCCCGACGCCAACAGCGTGACCGGCGCAAAATCCTTGATCGGGTCATAGGGAATCTTGGCGTAGAGCACCGGGTTGGCGGTGAAGGCGCCGGCGGCGAACAAGAGCGTGTAGCCGTCCGGCTTCGAGCGCGCGGCAGCGCCCATGCCGATGTTCTCGCTGCCGCCCGGCATGTTCTCGATCAGAACGTTGTGGCCCCAGGTCTCGGTCAGCTTCTGCGCGACCATGCGGGCGCTGACGTCGTTCGGGCCGCCGGCCGCGACCGGAACGATGATGCGGACCGGGCGCGATGGATAGCTCTGCGCGAATGCCCCGGTGGCGGCGAGCGCCAATCCGGAGCCGGCGAGTGAAGAAATTGTCGGCGGGCGAGTGTCACGGCGTTTCCTTTCTTCTGCCGCGATATTCTGATGCGGTTTCTTGAGACGAGCATAGCCCGCGCACACAGCGGCGGAAACCCGGCGTCGATAGCCGATGCGATCTCTGTCGCGCCATCGCGTCAAGCGAGACTCCAGGACTGCATTCCCGCGCACGCGGGCCCGCTTTCCGCTTGCCGCCTTCGCGCTGGGCGCTACGGCGGATTCGAACCCGCCGTAGCTCGAACCGGCGTAGGCGGGTCGCGGGGACGAGCGGAGACAAATCGCTGAGCACGCGTCATCCTTCTCGCGAGGCAAAATGTCCTCCGAGGTTTGCCTTTCCCTCATTCCAAATGAGGGAGCGGAGCGCCGACAGGCGCTCGGGTGCAGCGGCACCCTTTCGCGGGCGAGTGACGTACGCCCGCAGGCGTTTGCGAAACGCCTCGCACCCCATGACGCGGGATGCTCGCCTCTCGGCGCTCCACCGCGGCGATTTTTGGCCCAGGTCCGCGCGGGGTGAAGCAGATGGGGCTTCACCGTCTGCGAGCTCCTCGCGTCCGCTCGTATGTGGCGGAGGGCGGGGTTCCGGAGCCTCCCGGGAGTTTGCGTGCAAGGCAACGCGCGGGACGCCGCATCCCGTCCTGCCCTTACGATGCCTCGCGAAGAGCACCCTCGGCGAATGGGACGGCGGCAACGATAGACGCAGGCAAGCGTCCGTCAAACGAAAGCGAAGGCTATCCACGAGCGCGCTGTTGGCAAGCTGTTGATGCACGCCATCGTTCAAGATCGCGAAAGTGCAGCGAAACCCCACCGGTATCGGCTGCAACATGGCATCCACAGAAATGTTGTGTGGGCAATGCCGCATCCGCGCTACGCTTGCCCGTCGACATCGGCCACCAGCACCTGTGCGAGGTCACGATGGAATCCTATTACCCGGAAATCGTCGGCGTGGCGGCGGCCGTCGCGAGCCTCTACGCGGCGCATGCCAAGACCATCATTCCCCTGCGCGTCGCGGCGGTGATCGCCAATGTGCTGGCCATGGGCTACAGCCTGATGCACGGCACCTATCCGACCTTCGCACTCAATGCGCTGCTGTTGCCGCTCAACGCCTGGCGGCTGCACCAGATGTTCGGCCTGATCCGCGGCATCGACGCGGCGATCGCGAGCGACATGAACGTCGACTGGCTGCTGAAATACATGCGCCCGAAAAGCTACCGCGCCGGCGACGTGATGATGGAGCGCGGCGAATATGCGACCGAGGCGTTCTATATCGTCTCCGGGGAGGTCGAGATCGTCGAGATCAACCAGAGCCGCGGCGCGGGCACGCTGCTCGGCGAGATCGGACTGTTCACGCCCAATGGCCGCCGCACCATGACGGTGCGCTGCAAGACCGATGTCGAGGCCGCCACGATCGGCTACGACCAGATCAAGGAACTGTATTTCCAGAATCCCCAGTTCGGATTTCGCCTGCTGCAGCTCATCGTCGCGCGGATGCAGAGCAACACCGAGCTGGCGCACTCTGCCCCGGCGTCGCCGAAGGCGTAGGGTGGGCAAAATCGCCACCGCATCACGATCGTGGGCACGGCGCGCGCCCGATTTTGCCCACGCTCACGAACGATGCGCGCCTTTGCCCACCCTACCGCTACTCACGCTCTACCGTACGGTCTTGCGGAGCAGGACCGTGTTGTCGAACACCAGGTTGATGGTCCAGACCCATCGGCTGCCGCGGAAGGCTTCGGGAAAGCGCCAATAGGCCGGCATCCCGACAATGCCGACTTCCTGATCGAGATATTCGAACGCTTGCGGCCAGCTCGAATCGTCAAAGCCCGGTTCGGTCCAGCCGTCCGGGATCGGATAGCGGACCGCAAAGCAATGCTCGCGGCAGGTCGGCAACTTGGCGAGCGGATGGATGCGCCCAAGATGCGACGTGTCATGGATGTTGCCATATTCGATCACGTCGTCGGGATGCGCGAGCGGCGCGATGGTGAACGATTGCGCTTTCCAACTGCTGTTGGTCTCGGTGCCGTCCGAGAACCGGGCGACGAAGCCGCCATCGCCGGAATGCCAATCGTTGCCGCCGAAGACCTCCATGCCGAGACCCAGTTTGTCTTCCCAATCCTGCGCAAGAACGGCAATCGTGTAGGGACGCTTGACGCGAAATCGCACCACATGCGAGTTGAAAGGCGTGAATGGCGTGGCGTCCACGCCGATCAGCTTGCCATTGATATAGAGCTCGAAATAGTTGTCCGCGACCATGAAGCCGGTGACGACGTCGCCGTCTCTGTCGATCTCGACAATCGGAATCTTGTTCAGGTCAACTTCCGACAGATTTTTCGGCGTAACCTTGGCGCACTCGTTGTAGAGATCGGGAAGCTTTGGAGCGGTCTGGAAATTGTTCTGTACTGGCGCCGCAAATCGCGTGCCGTCCTTCGCGACGACCTCTCCGAGAGGATTCTTGCGGACGTTCATCCCCGGCTGGCTGAAAGCGCATGGCGCCAGGTCCTCGATCGTCACGTGGCCGAGTCCCTGCGTTATGATGCGCTTGGGTGCAGGATCGGCTTTCGGCAACGGCAGTTTCGAAGGCCCCTTGGGCTGCTGCGCCTCCCCGGAGCTCACGACGAGGGCCGCCGCCACGCAGAGAATTGCATAGGCATAGCGCGCATAAGGCGCCAGCAGGACCGACCGCACCATCTCGTCCCTCCCGGATTGTGCCACGTCGCGTCAGCTTACGCCTTTTCGAGCATCACCGCCCGCGGCGGGCTCAATCCTTGCTGGTGCGCTCGGTCATGCAGACCGGCTGGTCGCAATAGCGCTTCACCTTGGCGGCCTTGCCTTTGCAGGGCCGCCAGCGGTTGCAATACATCTTCTTGCCCTTCGGACAATTCTGGATCGAGCCGCCGCAGGTGACTGCGATCTTCTCGCCGGCGCTCTCCGCGCCGGCATTGTTCGCGCTGAGGCTCAGCGCTGCGATGCTGGCGGCAGTAGCCAGCATCAGGGCAAGTTTCCACATTGTTTGTCCTCCCTCGGCCTGCACTCTCAATGGCCCGCGCGTTGGTATGAGGGTAGCGCGGACCGGCCCCCCGGGTCGAGCCTCCGTCCCGGCAGAGGGTAAATGCGTCCGTCCGCAATCGCCCGCGATGTGACGGCCGTCACAGCCCTGCGTTGGCGTGACGCCCAGGGTGCGCATTCGCTCGTGGTCCGATTGCAGTCCGACGGTCAATTCCGCAACCAACTCCCTACGGTCCTTATGGGCCATACCGGCGCTGACTGGCGTCCGCACGGACGGTGGTGCATCGATGCCATCAGTTTGTCGGATTGCGCTGCGTTGATTCCGCCGGCGCGGTTGATGCCGCGCCTGACGGGGGCACCGCCATGGACTCGCATAGTCTCTTCCACACGGACAACATTCTGATCACGCCGGCCGTCGCACGGTTCGGCCCGGTGTCGTATCAGGTCGCGTGCATCACCAGCGTCGCGGTCTATCACCGGCAGCGGATCAATCCGGCCGCCGTGGTGCTCATCCTCGCCGCCGCCGCGTGTGCGGCCTTCGCTTATCTTGGGCGCGAGCAATATCCGGACTACAGCGTGTGGGGCGCGATAGCGTCGCCGGTCGCGCTCATCCTCGGCGTCGCGTGGCAGCGGTTCCGCCCGGCGCTCGAATACAGCTTCGTGATGAAGACCGCGGGGGGCGAGAGCGAGACCATCACCACACGCGACCGCGAGCAGGTGTTCGAGCTGCGCGGGGCGATCGAGAACGCCTTCCTCATGCTGCGGGAGCAGGCCGGCACTCTCCGCGTGGACTCGCCCGCCACCGCCAACAGCGAGTTCGACGACGGCCCCTACATCACGCGCGACTGGGTCGTCGCCAATCGGAACACCGCAGCGCGGTAGCACGACACGCGCGTTTCGCGGCAATCGCCCGTGTGCGCCTTCCGCCGGTCGGCGACGCTTGCTACCATCGTCAACGGACGGGCGTTCCAAATCGCCCGCCGTCAGGGACAAACGCCATCGTTGCGTCAGGGAGGACTCAACATGACACGCGTGTTCGCGATATTTGCTGCGCTCGTTCTCGTCGGCTTCGCCGCCATCCTTGGCGTGCCGAGCGCCAACAGCCAGACCGGTCCTGGCTGGACTCAGTTATTTGACGGCAAAACCCTGGACGGCTGGACACCGAGCAATGACGAGGTCAATTGGCGGGTTGAGGACGGGGCGATCGTCGCCGACAAAAAGAAGGGCAAAGGCAATCCCGTCCTGATTTCAAAGTCGTCATACAAGGATTTTGAAATTTATGCCGAGTTCTGGGTGAGCGACGACGCCAATAGCGGCATCTATATCCGCTGCACCGACCCCAAGAACATCAACTCCAAGTCCTCCTATGAAGTGAACATCTTCGACCGGCGCCCCGATCCAAAGTATGGCACCGGTGGGATCGTCGACGTGGCCGCCGTGAATCCCATGCCGAAGGCCGGTGGCCGATGGAATACGTTTGAGGTCACGGCCCGCGGACCGCTGATGACGGTCGTGATGAACGGAGTCAAAACGTCAGAGGGCAAGGATGATCGGTTTGGCAGCGGGCCGATCGCGCTACAATATGGCGACCGGCGTGGTGAAATTCCGCAAGGTCGCGATAAAGCCGCTCTGACGCCCTGGATCGCTCCGGCCGTTATCCTTTCGATTGAGTAAATCGTCCCGCGCCTCTGACGCTTCCTGTTAACGAAGCGTCAGAGGCTGCCGGATTCGCATTGCCCCCATGCGGTTTTGCGCGGTGTGGGTGCATTCCAACCCAATTTTAACGTCGATGCTGTATTGCACCCGTCAATGAAAATGACGGGAGAGTGCTGCAATGGAACAGCGCAAACAGAGTGAGCTTCAGGACGTCGACTTTGCCAGCATGAAGGTGCTGTTCAGTGTCGTCGCCGCATCATTCATGACGCTCGGCGTAATCATCTATATGTTCGGTGACGATCAGGCGGGCGCGATGTCTGTCGCCAACAATCCGCCAGTCCAGATGACCGAGCGGGGGATGCGCAACCGGGATATCGAGCCGACCACGATCCCGCGCACCGTTGGGCAGACCGGTCGCCCGTAAACGCTTGATTCATCGCGATCAGCAAAAACCCCCGCACCACCGGTGCGGGGGTTTTGCGTCTGCGACGTTATCGCCGCGCGGCGCCGATTGAGCGGAGCGAAGATCGCAAATAGCATTGCGGTCTTCATCAACGGAAGCATCCGCGATGACGCTGCCCGCCTCCGCCCTCCTCTCCGCCGTATTGGCACTTGCGCTCGCCGGACCCGCTTGTGCGCAAAGCTGGCCAAGCCGCCCCATCACCATGATCGCGACCTTCCCGGCCGGCGGCCCGACCGACGGCGTCGCGCGCGTGCTGGCGAACGAACTCGGCGAGCGGCTTAAGCAGCGGGTCGTGGTCGAGAACCGCGGCGGCGCCGGCGGCACCATCGGCGCTGCCGCCGTCGCGAAGTCGGCGCCCGACGGCTACACGCTGCTGCTGACGTCGACCGGGCCGCTCGGCTACTACCGCGCGCTCTACAAGTCGCTGAACTACGACCCGGTGAAGGATTTTGCCCCGGCCGCGCTGATCGGCACGATCCCGCAGGTGATCATCGTCTCGCCCAAGCTGCCGGTGAAGACGCTGCGCGCGTTCGTCGCGCACGCCAAGGCGAACCCGGGCAAGGTCAATATCGGCGACTCGGGCGTCGGCACGACGCTGCACATCCTGGCGGCGCAGATGGCGATGCTGACCGGGATCGAGATCCAGCACGTGCACTACCGCGGCGCCGCCGGTTCGGTCGCCGATGTCCTCGGCGGCCAGATCGAGGCGGCGCTGTCCGGCTTCACGCCGAGCTTCGCGACCATGAAGGTGTTTGGGCGTCACCTGGACCGAGCGGCTCAAGGTGCTGCCCGAGGTGCCGACCTTCCGCGAGGAAGGTGTCGACATCGTTTCGGGACTGTCGCTGACGCTGGTTGCGCCGGCGGCGACGCCGCCGGCGATCATCGCGCGGCTCAACGCCGCGACCAACGATTTCCTCAACAGCGAGCGCGGCCGGAGTTTCGAGACCAACTATTCGCTGCAGATCGCGGGCGGCACGCCGGAGGCGGCGCGCGATTTCCTGGCCGGCGAGACCGACCGGCTCGAACCGGTGATCCGCAAGGCGAAGATCACCGCGGAATAACAAGCTGGCGTCCGCGCTCAGCGCACCGGACATTCCAGCGTGCAGCGCAGGCCCGACGGCGCGAACTCGATATCGGCCTTGCCGCCGAGCTGGCCCGCGAGTCCGCGCTGGATCAGCGTGGTGCCAAAACCCTTGCGCGTCGGGCGTCGCGACCGCGGGACCGCCGGTTTCCCGCCAGCTCAATTGCACGCGGGCGTCGCCGTCGCCCACCGGACGCCAATCGATGAAGACCTCGCCGATGTCGTTCGACAACGCGCCATATTTCGCGGCGTTGGTCGCGAGCTCATGCAGCATCATCGAGATCATGACGGCGCTCGGCGCCGCGACGTGGAGACTCGGGCCCGACGTGTGGACGCGCTCCTTCTCCTTGGAGCGGAACGGCTCGAGCGCGCTCTCGACCAGGTCCGCCATGTCCGCATTGCGCCACCGCTCCTCGCTGAGCAGGCCGTTGGCCCGCCCCATCGCGACCACGCGTCCTTCGAACTTGCGCAGCGCGTCGGGGATATCCTGCGCCTGGCGGAAGGTCTGCGCCGCGATCGACTGCACGGTCTGCAGCGTGTTCTTGACGCGGTGGTTGAGCTCGTCGACCAGCAGCGCCTGCATCGCCTCCGCGCGCGCCAGCCGCGTCGCGAGCCGGACGGCAAAGCCAAGTCCGATCAACAGCAGCACGGTACCGATCCCCGCCGTCAGCATGAGCTGGCGCCAAAGCGGTGCGGTCAGCGTCGCCTCCGAGATGCCCGCCGCGACCGTCCAGCCGGTGACGTCCGATCGCGTGAAGGCGGTGAGCAGTGGCACCCCTTCGAGCGACACCGTCGTTATCTTGTTCTCCGGAACCTTGAACATCTCCGCGAACAGCGTCGGCGATGCGCGTTGGCCGATGGTCTTTTCCGGATTCGGCACGCGAGCGAAGTTGACGCCGTTCTGGTCGAAGAACGAGAAGGTCCAATCCTCGTTTGGACGCTGCCGATCGATGATCCGCTGGAACTCGGCGAGCGACGGATTGAACGACAGGTCGTAGACGACTTCACCGTTCCGGAACACCGGGACGGTGATCGTGATGATGAGATCCTTCGAGATCGATCCGGCGAACAGCGGCGAATAGGCCGGACGCCGGGTCTGGAACACTTCGCCGGCCCCGGTACGCGTCGTGCGCACCGGCAAGACCGCGCTGGGCGCTGCGCGCGAGTCGAACACCTGACGGCCGTCGCGGTCGGCGATCACGATCGATTGGCTTTCCGGGAATTGACTGAGGAAGGCTTCGGCGTTCCGGCGGAAATTCTCGAAGTCGTCGCGCTGCAGCGCAGTCGACAGCGCGAGCACTTGCAGGCCGGCCGTCATGCTTTTGACTTCGCTGTCCAGGACGAACCGCGTCGAGCGCACGAGTTGCAGCACGCGCGCGAACGCCTCTTCCCGCCGTTCGTTGTGGTGCTGATAGACAATCACGCCGGCGAAGACGATCAGGGGCAACAGGGTGCCGGCGACGAGCAGACCGAGCCGTACAGGCAGACTGAACTTGGGTGACATGGAACCCTATCGCCGGGCCCCCCATAGAGCCGGCAGTCCTTCGACTATAGAATGGAATGAATTCAAACTACCAGCGCCGTCGCAATAACATGGGATCGTTGGTGACTAGACTTTGTACTTTTTCTCCAGCGCATCCCACGCCGCCTTGTCGACCAGCCGTTGGCGCTCAACGAAATCGACTGCCAGCAGAGAAGCGTCGCCAACGGCGCCTTTTTCGCGCAAAGTTCCAAGCGCGACCTGCATACCGCGGATCGAGGCCTGGAGCGCGAGATTGGCATAAAGCACCCCGGCAAAACCAAGCTGCTTGAGCTTATCGTTGGGGAACTCGGGCGTGCGCCCGCCGAGCACGATATTGATGATCTGCGGCCAGGGCAGCTTGCCGATGGCGGCGATCTGCTCCGCTGTCTGCGGGGCCTCGATGAAGCCGACATCTGCGCCGGCTTCCCGATAGGCCTCGGCGCGGTCCATCGCCGCCTCGAAACCGTCGGTCGCGATCGCGTCAGTGCGCGCGACAATGATGAGATCGAGGTCGGTGCGCGCGTCGGCCGCCGCCTTCACCTTGGCGACCATCTCCGACTTCGGGATCGTCTCCTTGCCGTCGAAATGACCGCAGCGTTTCGGAAACACCTGATCCTCGATCTGGATGGCGTCGGCGCCAGCGCGCTCCAGCAGCTTGATGGTGCGGTTCATGTTGAGCGCATTGCCGAAGCCGGTGTCGGCATCGACCATGATCGGCCCGGGGAACACATCGCGGATGGCGGCGACATGGTCGCAGAGCTCCGACAGCGTCACCAGGCCGTTGTCGGGAATGCCGAGATAGGTATTGGCGATCCCGGCGCCGGTGACATAGGCGGCCGGAAATCCGAGGTCGGCGACCACGCGGGCGGCGAGCGCGTTCGCCACGCCCGGCAGCACGGCGGCGGCGCCGGGCCGGAGCAGTTCGCGGAATTCGAGGCGGGTGGAACGGGCAGTCATGGATCGGCACTCCTTCATTCCTGCTGTATACCTGCTGTTGCGGCCGTGCGCATAGATAACGAATAATGCGGCCCGGAAACCGCCAAGACACCGACACGGGGGCAATAACAACAATGTCAGGACTGCCGATCACTTTCGCCTGCGGGCTCTATGACCGCATGCTTGCGCTGCACACTGGGGAGGTGAAGCCGGACGGCATCGACCTCAACTTCCTCGGGATCGACCATCCGCGCGAGATCTTCGACCGGATGGCGAACAATCTCGAATTCGACGCCGCCGAGATGTCGAGCTCCGACTATTTCCGGCATGCGGCGCGCGGCGACTGCCCGATGATCGCCATCCCGATGTTCCCGTCGCGCGTGTTCCGCCACGGCTACATCGCGATCGACAAGCGGGTGATCCGCGAGCCGAAGGACCTCGCCGGCAAGCGCATCGGCGTGCCGCTCTACGCCATGACCGCGGCGATCGTGATCCGCGGGCTGCTGCAGCACGACTACGGCGTCGATTTCTCCGGCGTGACCTGGGTCGAGGGCGGCATGAACGACACCAAGCCGCATGGCGCGCCCAGCACGATCCCGCTGGTGCGGCCGGTCAAGCTCGAACTCCACACCGACAAGATGTCGCTCAACGATCGGCTGGAGTCCGGCGACATCGCCGCCGTCATCGGCTCCGCGCTGCCGAAGTCGGTGAGAACCAATCCCAATATTGGGCGTCTCTTCCCCGACTATCGCAAGAGCGAGATCGAGTATTATCGCAAGACAAAAATCTTTCCGATCATGCATCTCGTGGTGCTCAAGCGCGAGCTGTACGAGAAGCATCCGTTCGTCGCGACCAGCCTCTACAACGCCTGCTGCGACGCCAAGGCGATCGCGTACCGCAAGATGCGCGAGCTCGGCACGCTGCGTTACATGCTGCCGTGGATGGCGGCGGAGATCGAGGAGATCGAGCAGGTGTTCGGCGGCGATCCCTGGCCCTACGGCATCGACGCCAACCGGCCATCGCTCGACGCGCTGGTGCAATATCTTGCCGACCAGGCGCTGATCGAGAAGCCGGTGCCGGTCGAGAGCCTGTTCGCGCCGATCTTCGGCCAGGCGTCGAAGCCGTGAGTGACGCCAGCGATACCCGTCGATGTGAGCAATAGGACTGCGCGATGATTGTCGGTCATGCCACTCGGGCAGCCTGTGCCCCTCCCCCTTGTGGGGAGGGGTTAGGGGTGGGGGTGCTCAGTCACGGCGGAAACGCGACTAAGAAAGACCCCTACCCCAGCCCTCCCCCAACGAAAGGGCGTTCACGCCCGTCTTCGACGGGCTATGGGGGGAGGGAGCAGACCGAGTACGCCTCACGACGTCATGTCCACAACGGCGCGCGTCAAGAGAGCCCGCGATGACCGACGCCGCTGCGCCCTCGCCTGCTCGGCAAGCGATCCGCTGGCGCACGCATGTCGATCACCTGCTCGTCTTCGCCGTCATCATCGCATTGTGGTCGCTCGCGACCTGGCGGTTCGGAACCTACTGGGTCTCGTCGCCCTGGGCGGTCGCGATCCGCTTTGTCGAAACGGTCGCCAGCGGCGAGCTGATCCGTCACGCCGGCTATACCCTCGCCGAAGCCGCCCTCGGCACGCTGATCGGCGGCGTGCCCGCGGTGCTCCTCCCGCTCCTCCTCCGTCGCCATCCGGTGATGATTGCGATCCTCGACCCCTTCATGATCGGCGGCTACGGCGCACCGAAGCTCGCCTTCGCACCGCTGTTCATCGTCTGGTTCGGCATCGGCATGGAGTCGAAGATCGCGCTCGTCGTCAGCGTGGTGTTCTTCATCGTCTATTTCGCGACGCTCAATGGCGTGCGCGCGCTCGACGCCAAGCTCGTGCAGACCGCACAGATTTTTGGCGCCAGCGAACGACTGGTCGCACGCCATATCGTTCTGCCGGCTGCGATCCCGTCGATCTTCGCCGGATTTCGCATCGCCGTGCCCTATGGCATTGCCGCTGCCGTGATCGCGGAGCTGATCTCCGCCAATCGCGGTCTCGGCTACCTGGTGCAGAACGGCGCCATGAATTTCGACACCACAGGCGTGTTCGTCGCCGTGCTGATGGCGACGCTCTTGGTGCAGGCGGCAACCTGGTTGATGAATGCGATGGAGGCGCGGCTTCTGCGCTGGCGGCCGCCGATCGAGCAGATGGAGACGGGAACGTGACCGCGCTCCTCGAAATCAGGAAGCTCGGCAAGCGCTTTCCCGCCCGGCACGGCCGCGAGCCGTCGCCCTGGGTGATCCACGACCTGTCGTTCTCGGTGGCCGACGGGGAATTCCTCACCATCGTCGGGCCGTCCGGCGCCGGCAAGTCGACCCTGCTCAACATCATCGCGCAGACCGACACTGCGAGCGCGGGCGACATCCTGCTCAACGGTACATCAGTGACCACCCGAGACCCCCGCGCGCTGAAGCCTGGGATCGAGCGCCGCATCGGCTATGTCACGCAGGACGACAACCTCCTGCCCTGGCGCTCGACGCTCGACAACGTGCTGTTCTCGCTCGAGGTACAAGGCAAGCTCGACGATGCGAGCCGCGCCCGGGCCGGGAAACTGATCGAGGCGGTCGGGCTCGCCGGCTTTGAAAAATACTACCCGCACGAATTGTCCGGCGGCATGCGCAAGCGCACGGCGCTGATCCGCACCTTGGTGTATGACCCGCCGATCATCCTGATGGACGAGCCGTTCGCAGCCGTGGACGCGCAGACGCGCACACAGTTGCAGGCCGACCTGCTGCGGCTGTGGGACCTGGGGCGCAAGACCATCGTTTTCGTCACCCACGACATCACCGAGGCGATCGCGCTCGGCGACCGCGCGCTGGTGCTGTCCAAGCAACCGTCGCGCATCGCCGCCGAGCACGCGATCCCGATCCCGCGGCCGCGCAATGTGAAGGATATCTTTGCGCTGCCGGGCTTCGCCGCGACCTACGAGAAGATCAGGGCGGACGTGCAATGACCTTTCTGTCAGCAAATACGTCCAACGTTTTGCGAAGACTCGCGCGCACACGGTTCCCTCCCCCCTTGCGGGGGAGGGACAGGGAGAGGGGTGTTCGCGCGCTCCGAGTTTGCAGTTACCCCCCTCCCCCAACCCTCCCCCGCAAGGGGGGAGGGAGCAGACCGAGTCCGCTGCGACATCCGCGGATCACTGCAATGGCTGACGTCGCAATCAATATCGAGCAAAGCTCGGCCGTCTCGCGCCAATGGCTTATCTACGGCGGCCGCATCGTACTCATGCTCGCGCTGCTCGCCGGCTGGGAATACGGCGCGCGCACGCTCGGACCGCTGTTCTTCGCGCCGCCGCTCGAAACCGCGCAGCGCCTCTGGGCGCTGGCGCTGAGCGGCCAGATGTTTTCCGACATCCTGGCGACGCTGCGGGTCGCGGTGGCGGGCTTCGCCATCGCCGGCGTCGTCGGCGTGATCCTGCCGTTCCTGCTCCGCCGCTCGCCCCGCGCCACCGAGGCGGTCGAGCCCGCCATCATGTTCACAATGGGCATCCCGAAATACGCCCTCGCCCCCTGGCTGATCCTCTGGTTCGGGATCGGCGACATGCCGAAGCTCGTCGTGGTGGCATTGGTGGTGTTCTACATCGTGTTCATCACCACCTTCGCCGGCATCCGCGGCGTCGACCGCCGGCTGATCAGCATGGCGCGCGTCATCGGCGCGAGCGAGCGGCGCATTTCGCGCGAGATCATCTGGACCTCGCTGCTGCCGTTCTTCTTCACCGGATTGAAGATCGCGTTCCCGCGCGCGGTGAGCGCCACCATCGTCGGCGAATTCCTGGTCTCGACGCAGGGCGTCGGCCGCTATATCGAAGGCGCGCGGCAGGTCTCCGACACCACCGGCGTATTCGCCGGCGTCGTGATCGCGCTGGCGCTGGTGCTGGTGATCAATGCGATCCTCAACGGCATCGAGCGCTGGTCGCTGCGCTGGCGGCCGGTCGAACGGGACATGGAATTGTAATTTTTAGAATTGCAGGGGAGCGGTCGATGAAACTCGCAAGCTATATCGTGGATGGAATCGAGACGTTTGGTGTCATCCGCGGCAACGATGTCATCACGATGAATGGCCGCTTTGGCGGGCGTGGCGCGACATTGCGCGACGCGCTGGCGTCGGACCTCCTGCCGCAGATCAAGGATTCGGTCGCGAGTGCGAAGCCCGACCACACGATCTCCGACATCAAATTCCTGCCGGTGATCCCAAATCCCGAGCGGATCGCCTGCGCCGGCATCAATTACCGCTCGCATGCGAGCGAAACCGGGCGCGAGATTCCGAAGCAGCCGTCGATGTTCCTGCGGCTCACCGATACGCTGGTCGGGCACGAAGGCGAGATGATCCGCCCGCTGATCTCGACCCAGTTCGATTTCGAGGGTGAGCTCGCCGTGGTCATCGGCCGCGGCGGACGCCACATCCCGATGGAGCGTGCGCTCGACCACGTCGCCGGCTACACCTGCTTCGTCGACGGCAGCGTGCGCGACTTCCAGAAATTCTCGGTCACCTCGGGCAAGAATTTTCCCGGCACCGGGCCGCTCGGGCCGTGGATGGTGACGACCGACGAAATCCCCGACCCCACTAAACTTACATTGATGACGCGGCTCAACGGCAAGGAGATGCAGCGATCCGGCACCGACCTGCTGATCTATTCGATCCCGCACATCGTCGCGTTCTGCTCCGACTTCACGACGCTCGCGCCCGGCGACGTGATCGCAACCGGAACGCCGGAAGGCGTCGGCCACCGCCGCAATCCGCAGGTCTGGATGAAGGCCGGCGACGTGCTCGAGGTGGAGATCACCGGCATCGGCACGCTACGGACGAAGATCGTGGATGAGAAGAAGTAGGCCCTCTCTCGGCCCTCATGGTGAGGAGGCGCGAAGCGCCGTCTCGAATCATGGGGCCGCCCCGTCCTTCGAGACGCGGCCTGCGGCCGCCCCTCAGGATGAGGCGGATAGAGAGTGAGAACGCCTCACGGAATAAACGCTTCCGTATACAGCCCCTCATAGCTCTTGAGCCGGTCCTCCGGACGCAGCAGGCCCGCCTCGACGTTGTAGGTCTCGCCGTTCTCGAGCGCGGCGCGCACCATCACCGGGCGCGCCGGCGTCGCCTTGCGGATCTGCTCGAAGCCGGCCGCGAACACCTTGTCATCGAGCGCCGCGAACCGCTTCTTGAGCAGCGCCATCGCCTCGGCTGGATTGTCGCGCAGGAAATTCGCAGCTTCCGTGATTGCGCGGCCCATCTTCTCGCACACGCTCCTGCGCTTCTCGCAGGTCGTCGGTTGCGTGATGATGCTCGCCATGCCGAACGGGACCATGTCGGGCGGATCGCCGTCGGCGCCGCTCGCGATCGTCACCGCCTCGCCGTCGAGCACCGGCCCGATCGGCCACGGCATCGACATCGCGAAGCCGTCGATCTGCTTGGCCTTGAACGCCGCCAGCGCGGCCGGCGGCGCCATCGGCGAAATACGGAAGTCGGTGGCGGTATCGAGCCCGGCGCGCTTTGCCAGCAAGAGCGGAAAACCGTGCAGGATCGAGCCGATCGCATCGACCGCGATGGTGCGTCCCTTGAGCGCGCGGATGCGCTCGTTGAGCGGCGCCTTCGGGTCGAAATTCGGCACCAGCTCCTTGCGCAGGATGATCTGCACCACCGGGCGGTCGAGCGGATTGGCGATCGAGAGCAGGCGTTGCCCCTTGGCGGCGGCGCGTGTCTGCACCACGGCCGAGGCCAGCGCGAAATCGGCGCTGCCGGAAATGACCGCATTGGTCGCGCCCGGACCGGCGATCACCAGCCCTTTCACCTTGAGCCCGTTCTTGGCGAAAATGCCGCGATCCTCGCCGAGATAGGCGGACGAGAACGTGAGCGCGACATTCGGATAGGCAAAGACGATGTCTTCGGCCGGTTGCGCCGGCGCGGCGGCCGGCACCAAGACGCCGACAAGGACGAGGGCGATCAGCGACCGTCGCATGGCTTTCTCCGGAGGCGTTTCCCGATGGCAATCTTGGACGCTGGCGCACCAGAATCCAAGGGCCGGGCGTTGTCGCACGCCGATCCGTATTTTTGTCATGCCCGGCACCCGGGTCCCGCCTTCGGCGGGCCCGAGCGTAAAGCTCTTGTGCCGGGCATCCACGTCTTGATAACTGCAATAGCGACAAAGACGTGGATGGCCGGGAAAAGGGGGCGCTCACGCCCGTCTTCGATGGGCTATGCCCGGCCATGACTCCGAGTAAGTGTATCGATGCCATCCGAGGTTCTGATCAAAGGCCGCGACGCGGCATTCTTCGCCGAGCGGCTCGGCCCTGCGCTGCCCGAGCTGCGCTTCCATGCCGCACACGACCCGGCCGAAGCGCTGGCGAAATGTGCGGACGCCGACATCCTCATCATCCGCACCGACGAGATTTCCGCCGAGCTGGTCGCGGCGATGCCGAAGCTTGCCCTGATCCAGGCGCTGACCACCGGCACCGACCATATCCAGGCGCTCCCGAACCTGGGGAGGCACGTGACGCTCGCGGCTGCGCGCGGCTTCCACGGCCCGCAGATGTCGGAGCTCGCCTTCATCTTCCTGCTGCACTTCACGCGCGATTTTCGCGACCTGTTCGCGACCCAGGCGGCGCATCGCTGGAACCGGGTCGAGCAGAGCCTGCTGGAGGGCCGCACCGCCGTGATCGTCGGCGTCGGTTCGATCGCCGAGGAACTCGCCAAGCGCTGCCAAGTGTTCGGCATGCGCGTCATCGGCGTGAGCGACGGCCGCAGCGAGGCACCGCATTTCGACAAGATACTTCCGCGCGCGCGGATGGACGAGGCGGCGGCGGAGGCGGACTTCCTGATCGCGCTGGTGCCGCACACCCCCGCGACGAACAATCTCATCGGTGCGTCGGTGTTTGACGCCATGAAGCCGTCCGGCGTGCTGATCAACATCGCGCGTGGCGGCGTGGTCGACGAGGACGCTTTGATCGCAGCGCTACGCGCAAAGAAAATCGCCGGCGCCGGTCTCGACGTGTTCCGCACCGAGCCGCTGCCGAAGGACTCGCCGCTGTGGGACATGCCCAACGTCTTCATCACCTCCCATGTCGGCGGCATGGCCATCACCTATGGCGAGCAGGTGATGCCGCTGTTGGTCGAGAATTTGCGTGCGTTCACGGCGGGACAGCCAGAGCGTATGCGTTTCATCGTGAAGAGATAGGAGAGCCTTGAGTATGTCAGCGATCGAACGCGTCGAATTCCCCACTTCGAAGAAGGAGCTCGAGCGCCGCTGGGCCGCCGTGCGCAAGGAGATGGAGGCGCGCAACATCGACGCGCTAGTCACGCAGAATTCGAGCGACTGGCTCGGCGGCTATGTCAAATGGTTCACCGACGTGCCGGCGCACAACGACTATCCACGCAATGTCATCTTCTACCGCGACGACCTGATGACCGTGGTGGAAATGGGCAGCATGGGCCGCCGCGACAGCCTTGGTGGCGAGGACCCGCTCAATCCCGGTGTCGGCGAATGGGTGTTCAGCCCGTCATTCTTCTCGGTCGGCTACACCCACGACTATGACGGCACGCTGGTCGCCGGCGAACTCAAGCGGCGCGGCTGCAAAACCGTCGGCTGGGTCGGCAAGGGCCGCCTGCAATACGACCTCGTGCGCGTCACCGAGGAGCAGGCCGGTAATGTAAAATTCGTCGACGCCACCGACTGGGTCGACCGCATCAAGGCGATCAAGAGCGCGGAAGAGATCGCGCTGATCCGCCGCGCCTGCGCGATGCAGGACGCGCAATGGGCGGCGATCCTGCCCAAGATCAAACCCGGCATGCGCGACAGCGAGCTGACCGCGCTCGCACAATACGAGGGCGAACTGCTCGGCAGCCAGCAGGGCCTGTTCCGCTGCTCGTCGGCGCCGCTCGGCGAGCCGGCGGTGCTGCGCGGGCGGCACTATCAGGGCCGCATCATGCAGAAGGGCGACTACATGACGCTCCTGATCGAGAACAATGGCCCCGGCGGGCACTACGCAGAGCTCGCACGCACCTTCGTCATCGGCAAGGCTTCGCAGGAACTGCGCGACGCCTTCGCGGTCGTGGTCGACGCGCAGAAGCACACGGTGAAGAACCTGAAGGTCGGCGCAAAGCCGGCCGAGATCTATGCGAGCCACAACGACTACATGAAGAGCCGCGGCGCGCCGTCGGAGATGCGGCTGTTCGGCCACAGCCAGGGCTACGACCTGGTCGAGCGCCCGCTGCTGCGTTCCGACGAGACCATGCCGCTCGCCGCCAACATGAACATGGCAGTGCATCCGGGCTTCTTCAAACCGACCAATTTCGCCTTCATCTGCGACAACTTCCTGATCAAGGAAGACGGCTCGGTCGAGCACCTGCACAAGAGCGAACAAAAGATCTGGGAGCTGTGATGCCGCAACCCACCCAACACAAGATCGCCCGCGTTCACGCCACGCCGCTGCGCATCCTCAGCGATTTCTCCTGGCTCGGCGTGAAGCGGGAGAACGCCGCCTCGGCGTGCTTCGTCGAGGTCGAGACCGACACCGGGCTGAAGGGCCACGGCATCACGCAGCATTCCGATAGCGCCGCGGTCGCGGTGCAGATCAACAATGTCGGGCCGAAGCTTGCACGGCCTCGACCCGCTCGCCAACGAGCGCATCTGGCACGTCCTCTACTGGACGCTCTCCGGCGGCGCGCAGGTGCAATATGCGAGCTGGGCGATCTCGGCGCTCGACACCGCGATCTGGGACATCAAGGGCAAGGCGCTCGGCGCGCCGATCTGGAAGCTGCTCGGCGGCGCGCGCGACAAGGTGCAGGCCTACGCCACCATCGGCGTGCCGGGCGCCGACATCGAGCAATTGTGCGAAGCGGCGCGGCGGCTGGTGGCGATGGGCTTCACGTGCTTCAAGACGCAGGTCGGCCGACCCGGGCTCGACAATCTGCGCGGCCAGAAGCCGATGATCGAGATCGTGCGCAACGACGCGCGCCGCATCAAGGCGCTGCGTGAGGCGCTCGGCGACGAGATCGAGATCGGCATCGACGCACAGTGCCGTCTCGACCTCTCGCATGCGATGGAGCTGGTGCGGCTGATCGAGCCCTATCACGTGAGCTTCTTCGAGGAGCCGCTGGTGCAGAACGACGTGCTGCTGATGGCCGACATGCGCCGGCGCTGCAGAATGCCGATCCACGCCGGCCAGGCGGAAGGATTGGGCTTCCGTTTCCGCGACATGCTGCTGGCCAATGCGATCGACGTGCTGCAGCCGAACGTCTCCGTCACCGGCGGCATCACCAATTGCGTGCGCATCGCGGGCCTCGCCTCGGCGTTCAACGTGCCGATCAACGGCGGCGGCTATTTCTGGCACAACATGCATGTGCAGGGCGGCTGCGCCGCCGGCACCACGCTCGAATACCAGACCGCGGCGGTGAAGACCTGCGAGGCGATCTTCACCGGCATGCCGCCGCTGGAGAAGGACTGGCTGACGCTGCCGGACACGCCCGGTCTCGGCTTCGATCCGAAGCCGGAGATGATCAAGGAATTCACGATGAAGTCGTGAGGGGATGCGGAACTGCAAACAAGAAGCCGTAAGGCGTTGGAGGCATACAAGATGACGCTGCGTTCTCTCCTCCGCTCATTCCCGCGTAAGCGGGAATCCAGGTGACAGCCGATTGCGAAAAAAATCTGGGTCCCCGCTTTCGCGGGGACGAGCGGAGGTTGGTGCGCGCGCTCTGTACCGCGAGCGTCATCGCGCTGCTTACGCAGCCCAGCCTTGGCACAGTCCTCCGTCGAAATCCTTCTTCCGCGGACAGACCGTGCGGATCGTGGTGGCGTCGGGACCGTCCGGCGGGTTCGACACCTTCGCGCGGCTTCTTGCACGTCATCTGGGCCGTTTCGTTCCCGGCAATCCGACCTTCGTGGTGCAGAACATGCCGGGCGCCGGGGGGCTGCGTGCCGCCGGCTACATCGCCAAGGTCGCCGCGCCCGACGGACTCACCATCGCCGCGGTGCAGGGCGGCATGGTCAAGGCGCCGCTGCTCGGTCTCGTCGGCGCCGACTACAATTCCACCAAGCTGCGCTGGATCGGCAACCTCAACAGCGAAGTCCATGTCTGCGTCGCCTGGCACACGTCGGGCCTGACCACGATCAAAGAGGCGATGCAGAAGGAGCTGATCGTCGGCGCCTCCACCGGCGCCGATTCCGAGCTGGCACCGAACGCGTTCAACAATCTGCTCGGGACCAAATTCAAGATCATCCCCGGCTATCAGGACGGCCCGCGCATCCTGCTCGCCATGCAACGCGCGGAAGTACTCGGGCGATGCGGCTGGTCATGGTCGTCGGTGGTCTCGCAGCATCCGGATTGGGTCAAGGACAAGATCGTCAGCACGCTGGTGCAGTGGCCGACGAAGCACGCGGATCTGCCGAACCTGCCGCTGGCGCAGGAACTCGCGACCAACGACGACGACCGGCAGGCGATCGATTTCCTGTTCGGCCATCTGGCGATGTCGCGCTCCTATGTGCTGCCGGCCGACGTACCGGCCGAGCGGCTCGCGGCGCTGCGGGCCGGCTTCGACGCCATGATCAAGGACGAGAGCGTGAAGGCGGACTTCGTCAAAGCCAACCACGAACTTGCGCCAATGTCCGGCGCCGAGGTCAATGCGCTGGTCGACCGCATCTACGCGACGCCGAAGCACGTCATCGACAAGGCACTGAAGGCGATCGCCACCGCCAAGCGCTAATTCGGTGGCCGCACGAACGGCACGAAGCGCACCAGCATCACGATGCGTCCGCGGGTTTCGCCGGGGCCGGTCTTCTCGACGACCGTGAGATACTGGACATTGTCGGGAGGACCGAGCGGCATCACCAGCCGGCCGCCGACCTTGAGCTGGTCGATGAGCGGCGCCGGCACGTGCCCGATCGCCGCGGTCACGATGATGGAGTCGTAGGGACCGCATTCCGGCCAGCCCTCGTAGCCGTCCCCCACCCGCACCCGCGCGTTATCATGGCCGAAATCACCCAGGACCTTCATGGCGCCGACCGCGAGCGGCGCGACGATCTCCACCGTGCAGACCTGCTTCACCATCCGCGCCAGGATCGCGGCCTGGTAGCCCGAGCCGGTGCCGATCTCGAGCGTGGTGTGGTCCGGCGCGACTTCGGCAAGATGCGTCATCAGCGCGACGATGAACGGCTGCGAGATCGTCGAGCTGTGGCCGATCGACACCGGCTTGTCGACATAGCCGATGGCGCAGGTGCCGTCGGGAATGAACTTGTGGCGCTCGATCCCCTCCATCACCTTGAGCACTTCGTCCGAAATGCCCTGCGGCAAGGCGACGGCGTCGTTCTTGGCATGCGCGCGGATGGTCTCGATCATCGCCGCACGCTCACGTGCGCACGACGCCTCTTCCGCCGCCGCATCAGCCGCGCCGGCAAGGGCCGCGAAGGCAATGACCAGCCACTTGGTCATCATCATACTGGTGTCCCGAATCCGAAGTTCGTACATCCAGGCGTCACTGCGGCTTGAGGCCGGCCGCCGCCACCGCCTTGGCGACACGCTCCTGTTCGTCTTTGATCGCGCGCGCGAGATCGTCCGTTCCGCCGCTCGCGGGCTCGGCGCCGATCTTGTCCATGGCGGCGATGACCTCCGGCTCCTTCACGATCACGGCAATCTCGCCCGCGATCTTCGCCACGATGTCCCTCGGTGTCCCAACGCGCGCGAACAGGCCCTGGTTCACCGCGAAATTATAGCCGGGGATGGTTTCCGCGATCGTGGGCAGATTGGGCGTCAGCTTGGCGCGCTTCGCGCCGTTCGACGCGATCAGCACTACTCGTTTGGTGTCCACGCCGGCGCTGAGCGAGGCATAGGACGAGAACACGAAATCGATATGGCCGCCGAGCAACGCGGTCACCGAGTCGGCGGAGCCCTTGAACGGCACATGGGTCAGCTGAACGCCGAGCCCCGACTGGACCGCCTCCATCGAGAGATGATGGAAGCTGCCGACGCCCGAGGTGCCATAGGTCGCCTGCCCACCCTTGGACTTCGCGTAGGCGGCGAACTCCTTCATGTTGGTCACCGGCACCTTCTGATTGGCGGCGAGCCAGATCGGCGCCGTCGCCACGAACGAGACCGGCATCATGTCCTTCGGATTATACGGCAGCTTGAGATAGATCAGCGGGCTGATCGAGAGCACGGCGCCGTCGGTCATGATGAAGGTGTAGCCGTCCGGCGTGGAAGCCGTCAGCGCGGCGGAGCCGATGCCGGCATTCGCGCCCGGCCGGTTTTCGATCACCACCGGCTGGCCAATCCGCTCCTGCAGCCGCTTGCCGACGATGCGCGAGAGTGTGTCCGGCAATCCGCCCGCCGGGTTCGGCACGATGATCTTGATCGGCTGGTTCGGATAAGGCTGGGCAGGCGCCAACGTAGGAACCAGCGCGGCAGCGACCAGAGCCACGGCTTGCACCGCGCGAAGCAGAACGAATGTCATTGCGGCTTTCTCCAACCCGAAGGGCATATCAACCACGGTCTAGTCGAACATAGCCTAACGCTGCAGCCCTTCCCATCCGGCCTTGCGCAGCTCGTCGAGTGCACGGGTCTGGATCGGCTCCGGCGCGTTGAAGATGCTGTCGAGCGCCTCCATCACCCGCGCCGGCGAGGCGTAGCGGATCTCGACACCGCCGCGGTCTGCCTCGGCAAGCAACTCCGGATCTTTCAACGTCGCCGCGAACGCATCCTGCAGCGCCTTCAGCCGGTCGGCGGGAATGCCCGGCGGGCCGACGAACGGCCGGATGAAGACCAGATAGCTGAACAGGAAGCTCAGCACCTTCTTGGTCTCCTCATCCTTCGCCATATCCATCATGAACGGCACGCCGCGCGCCGCCAGCTCCGGGTGCCGCTCGTTGGCGCATTCGATGCCGACGTTGAAGCTGCCGCGTGCGAAATAGTCGCGCCCGATCACCCGCGCGCTGTCCCAGCCCCAGCCGCACAGCCCGTCGACCTCGCCGCGCTCCATCGCCGGGATGACGTCGTTGGTCGACTTGTAGCCCTTCACGATGTTGAACTTTGTCCCGACCAGCGCATTGAGCAGGTTCGGCACGAATTCGGTCGAGCCGCCGGAGCCGCCGACGATGACGGTCTTGCTGATGAGATCGTTCGCGGTCGCGATGCCGGCGCGCTTGGTGAACACGCAGGTGTTCGACGTGACGTTGGCGCTGCCGAGCCAACTGTAGTTGCGCGCATCGAACTGCACGTTGGGCGACTTGCCGATCTGCGCGTAGACCAGCGGGCCTTGCGGCACGCCGATGGTCAGCCCGTCCTTGGCACGCCCGTGCGTAGATGTGATTCATCGCGGCAAGCCCGCCGGCGCCGGGCATGTTCTGCACCACGACGGTCGGATTGCCTGGTACATGCCGGCCGAGATAGCGCGCAACCTGGCGGCCATAGAGATCGAAGCCGCCGCCGGCGGCTGACGCGATGACCATCCTGATCTGCTTGCCCTTGTAGAAGTCGGCGACCGACTCCTGCGCCTGCGCCGACGCGCCGAGCGCAAAGACACCGAGCAGCACACCCGCCGTCCCGCGGATCGTCATGCGCGCCCTCCCCGTTGTTTTGTTCTACGATACTATCCGGACTCGGCGCAGCCGGCGCAAGGCTCGATGTCGCAGTCGATGGACCTGGCAATGATAACGCTGACCAAAATCCGCGAGCTCGACCTGGCCGACTGCGGCGACGCCGGGCTGCCGCGGCACCTGAGCGCCGCAAGCGGCCTCGCCTGCGCAGGCTCCTCCATTTATGTCGTGGCCGACGACGAGCTGCATCTCGGCGTCTTCAGCGCGACCGACAACACGCCCGGCCGCCTGCTCCGGCTGTTCGACGGCGAATTGCCGGCGGAGAAGTCGGCGCGCAAGAAGCAGAAGCCCGATCTTGAAGCGATCACCGAGCTTCCTCCGTTCGGGAATTGTCCGCACGGTGCATTGCTCGCGCTCGGCTCGGGCTCAAAGAAAAATCGCCGCCGCGGCGCGTTGCTTCGGCTGGACCCATTCGGCGCTATCGATGGCGCACCGCTGCCTGTTGATGTCTCGCGATTGTTCGATGACCTCGATCGCCGAATTCCGTGCGCTGAACATCGAAGGCGCCGTTGCGATCGGCGACGAGCTCCGCCTGCTGCAGCGCGCGAACAAGAAGCATCCGGAGAATGCCATCATCCGGTATCCCTTGGCCGCCGTTTGTCGATGCGCTCGCGATCGGCGCGGCGATCGGAGCGATCGCGCCATCGGCCATCGATCTGGTCGATCTCGGCCAGATCGACGGCGTTCCCTTAAGTTTCACCGACGGCGCGGGCCTGCCGGACGGCGGCATGGTGTTCACCGCCGTCGCCGAAGACACCGAGGACACCTACAATGACGGCGCCTGCCTTGGTGCGGCCATAGGTGTTGCCGCGCGCGACGGACGCGTGCGATTCATCGAACGACTCGACGAGTGCCCAAGGTCGAAGGCGTGGCCGCTCGCGTTGACAACAATGTGATCCGCCTTCTTCTCGTCACGGATGCTGACGATCCCGCCATTCCAGCGAGTCTTTTCTCCGCAACAATGCCGTCGTCGCATCTCCCGATTTAAGAGATGTGGAATGTAATGCTCTAAATTCAGGCAACACGCACACAATGAGCGTTACGGGGTCACATCGCCGACACGATCCGCAACTATTGAACCGCCAACCAGTGAGAAACGACTAACTGGCAAGACAACAGACAACAAGAAACGATACAACCAACAACAAGAAACGATTCGGAAGCGCCTGGGATCACAGCTATTGGAGTGAATCACCATGGCACTGATCATCAAGATCGCCCAATTCTTCGCCCGCATCGGCGAGGCTTTCAACGAAGCGATGCAAGCGCGGCAGGCGGCTCACCGAAAATATCCGCACGTGCCGGAAGAGTGACCGACGCCGTGAGCGCCGAATGCGGCATCCGGCCGCTTTCCCCTGATTTTGCGGTTCAGTATGCTTCGAAAGAAGTAAGCTGCTGTCAAAGTCAGGGAGGATGCGATGACGGCTTGCACAAGCGGTGGCAACCGCGCGCGACATGCTGCGCTCCTGCTCGCCTGTCTGGCGATTCCATTCTCGACGTCGAACACCGCATCGGCGCAAGACTGGCCGGCGCGGACCGTCACCTTTGTGGTGCCGCTCGGCGCCGGCAGCGCGTCGGACATCATGGCGCGCGTCGTTGCCGATCAGATGAGCCGGCAGCTCAACCGAACCTTCGTGGTTGAGAACCGGCCGGGGGCCGGCGGCACCATCGGCGCTGCCGCAGTCGCCCGCGCCGCACCGGACGGATACACCGTCCTCGCCTACGGCGCACTTGCGACCGCAAACGCGCTCTATTCGAAGCTTGCCTACGACACGCTCAATGATTTCGTGCCGGTGATCGCCTTCGGCATCCAGCCGCTGGTGATCGTGAGCTCTCCCGAGAAGGGCTACAAGACGCTCGCCGATCTGATCGCCGCCGGCAAGGCGAAGCCCGGCTCGCTGAACTATTCCTCGGCGGGCGCCGGCTCCGCCTCGCATTTCGCGGGCGAGCGGTTGCGCGTCAGCGCCGGCATCCAGGCGCAGCACGTCACGTACAAGGGCGCCGCGGAAGCGGTGACGGAGGTCGTCGCCGGACGCATCGACTTCAGCCCGCAACTGCCCGACGACCACGCTGCCGCTGATCAACGACGGCAAGCTCATCGCGCTCGCGGTCAGCGCGCAAAAGCGCATCGCGACATTGCCCAACGTGCCGACCACCATCGAGGCCGGCTTGTCCGCGGACTCGATCTATCCGTTCTACAGCGGCCTGTTCCTGCCGGCGAAGACGCCGCGCGACATCGTCGACCGGATGCACGCGGAAGCCGCCAAGGCGATACAGGCGCCGGAGGTGCAGGCGCGATTTGCCAAGCTCGGTGTCGAGCCGCTGCCGATGACGGTGGACGAGTTCGCCAAGTACTTCCGCGAGGACGTCGCGTCAGCGCTGGCGCTGGTGAAGGCCGCCAATATTCCGCGGCAATAGCGATCCACGGGATGCCCGGAGCGGCGCACGCACGCTCGCAATGCCCGGGCGCCCTTCGAAGAATATATACTTTCGCACTCATAGCTTCTTAAGGGTGGCGCTCCTATATTGAGAGCTTACACCCCAGAAAGAAGCACCCAATGGCAACGCGAGTTATGAAGCTGCGCGAGCCGGCCGATCCTGCCCCGGAGGTCGACCAGCCGGTTTCTCAACGCAAGCGCGTCGAGATCGGCCGGTATCTGCTCCAGGTGGACCGCCAGACGAAGGGGTCCTATGAGACGGCTGAATTGGCCGAGGCGGCAGGACTGACGATCAAGACCGGGCATCCGGTCGTTCAAGTCAGCGTGTATGACAGCGTCGAATGCCGCAACACGCTCGTTGAACTGCCAGCAGCCGCAACGCTAGCAGCCGGCGCTCGATCTCTTATCCGACGTTGACGTGCGGACGTCGCGCGTGCCTGCGCGCGTGACGCTGCGACAACAAGGACAAAGCTTATGCAAAAGTCCGTTCCCGACACGATGTTCACGGAGCGCGATCAGGTCCGCTTGTCCGTCCTGCAAGGCTGGATACTGGATCACGGCGTCACGGAAATTGTCATGACCGAGCGGCAATTCTGGAGATTTGTCAGCGCTCAACCGCGTCGCAGAGAAGCCGTGGACGACGTTCATGGGCCGCGCGATCAGCGTTCCGGACATGCCGGAAGACAGCCAGAAGCAGCTGGGCTTGTTTGACGACGGCAGCCGGGGCAGATCTGACGACGCGCCGCCTGAACGCGCTTGACGCGCGCGTCATCGCTCTCAGACTCCTGACGCAGTGGCCGTCCGATCGCGACGGAACCGTCCGCTTCCAGGTGGCGCAAGCCGGCCGATCTTTGTTACCCTCCCCTCCTTGGCGGTTCATCAAGCGGCCGCTTCTGAACAAGAAATATCAACAGGGAGGGTTCTCATGGCCATCAACAGGCGTGATCTGATCGTCCGCGGCGGCGCGACCGCCGCGGCACTGACCGCCGGCGGCGCGGCAGCGCCGGCCTCCGCGCAGACCGGAATTCCGACCAAGTGGGATCACACCGCCGACGTCGTGGTGATCGGCAGCGGCGCCACCGGGCTTCCGGCCGCCATCGCCGCGCGCGAGGCCGGCTCGTCGGTGATCCTGGTCGAGGCGCAGCCGCATGTCGGCGGCCATGCGCGCGTCAGCGGCGGCAACGTGCCGCTCGGCGGCGGCACCAGCGTGCAGAAGAAATACGGCATCGAGGATTCGCCCGATCTCGTGTTCAAGGATCTCACCGACTGGTCGGTGGTGCAGCCCAACGGCGCTCCGGACTACCGCTACAACGACCGCGAGATCATCCGCGCCTTCGCCGACAACAGCGCCGCCACCTTCGAGTGGCTGCTCGCGCACGGCGTCGTGTTCGTCGACAAGCCGCCGGATCGCCGCGGCGGATCGTCGGTCGGCAATTCGGCGCTGCGCACCATGCACGCCGCGCCGGTGGACTGGCCGCTGATCCAGACCGGCAAGCCGGCGACGCCGGCGCAGCGCATGACCATGTCGACCGGCAACGGCCTGATGCAGCCGCTCGACGCCGCCGCGCGCAAGGCCGGCGTGCAATACCTGCTCGAGCACAAGATGACCGCGCTCCACCGCGAGAACGGCACTCGGGCCGCGTCGTCGGTCTCGACCGCAAACAACAAGGGCACGACCGTCAACATCCGCGCGCGCAAGGCGGTGATCATCGCCACCGGCGGCTCGACCGGCAACGTCAATTTCCGCCGCATGTTCGATCCGCGCCTGACGGAGGAGTATTGCGGGCTCGCCGGCATGCCCTATTCCGACCAGGACGCCTCCGGCGAGATCGCCGGCATGCAGGTCGGCGCGGCGCTGTGGGGCCTGACCAACTTCGCCCTCGAGAACGGCTCGGGTCTGACCAAGCCCGGCCAGATCGGAACCCAGTACGGCTACGTGAACCTGCGCTGGTTCCCGGGCAGCCCGGTGTTCGACAAGGCGCGCGCCACCGGCTTGCGCGTCGCGCGACTGGCAGAACGTCATCACCGTGAACATGCTGGGCAAGCGGTTCTATGACGAGACCGGCCGGCAGTTCACCGCCAACAACTACAAGGGCGTCGATCCCTACATCCACGGCCACTATCTCAACGCCCAGAACATCCGCTGGAGCCCGAACAACTGGCTCAACGCCGCGATGGCCGGCATCGACGACGGCCAGAACGGCGGCGGGCCGATCTGGGCGATCTTCGACCAGGGCGCGGTCGAGCGCGAGAAGTGGGATCCGAACCCGCCGAACGTCGATATCGACGGCGGCTTCTTCTTCAAGGCCGACACGGTTGCCGAGCTCGCGAAGAAGATCGTGATGAAATACCAGCGCGTGCCGATGCCGCCCGGCAATCTCGAAGGCACCGTCGGCCGCTACAACACCTTCGTCGACATCGGCCGCGACTTCGACTTCGGCAAGCCGCGGCCGCTGCACACGATCGACAAGCCGCCGTTCTATGCGGCCTGGTGCACGCCGGTGCTGCACGACACCCGCGCCGGATTGCGCATCAATGCGCGCTGCCAGGTCGTCGACATGAACGGCGAGGTGATCGCGGGCCTCTACTGCGGCGGCGAGTCGGCGGGCGGCTTCAGCCTGCACGGCCTCGCGCGCTGCCTGCAGCAGGGCGTGATGGCCGGCCGCAACGCGCACGCGGAGACGGTGCCGGCGTAACGTACTGCAGCGGATGCGATACTCGTGAATGTGCCCTCTCCTCCTTGTGGGAAGAGGGCGCATCGACAGCGACTGTGTGCGTGCGGCCCTAGCGACGGCCGCGCGCCGGCTTTCTTTGCCGTCTTGCTTTCGCCTTGCCGCCGCTCTTGCCGCCCTTCCCGCCGACCAGCGTCTTGGTGCGCGGCGGCAGCTCGCCCGCCTTGGTGAGGCGCGTCACCCAATATTCCCAGGCGCGGCCGAGCGGACGCTCCTGCAGCGAATAGTCGTGCGAGAGCTTGGTCTCGCCGGGCTCAGCGGCGTAACCTTGCCGCACCATGTGCGCGCGCAGCTGCAGCTCCGCATTGCGATGGGTCATGATCGAGCGGAACACCGCCTCCTTCAGCGAGCGGCCGACCACGGTCGCGCCGTGCCGCCGCATCAGCACCATCGAATGCGGACCGAGCGCGCGGGCGAGCGAGGCGCCCTGCTCGTTGGTGGTCAGCACCATCGGCGTGTCGCCGAATTCGTCGGCGCTGTCCCAGGACGGCACCACCGTCACCCATGGTGGCGCCGAGGCTGTTGATCGGCACGAGCTTCAGGTCGGTGAGGCAGAACGGCAGGATCGCCGGCGAATGGTGATGCACGATCGTCGTCACGTCCGGCCGCGCGCGGAAAATCTCGCCGTGGATCACGCACTCGCCATACGGCAGGATGTTGCCGGGCGTGACCACGTTCGGAATCGATGTCGAGCTCGAGGATGTCGCCGGGCTCGACCAGCTCCGGGCTGCGCGAGCGTGACAGCAGGTAGTGATCGGGCTTGTCCGGATGGCGCACGCTGATATGGCCGAAGCCGTCGAGCACGCCTTCGTGCGCGACGATGCGGTTGGCGAGCGCAAGCTGGTAGCAGAGATCGTCGATGGCGTTGGGCATATCGATTCCTTTCGGCGGCACCATGATATTCGGAAAGCGTCATGCCCGGCCTTGTGCCGGGCATCCACGTCTTTTGTCAAAGCCTCATAAGACGTGGATGGCCGGGACAAGGGCGTTCACGCCCGTCTTCGACGGGCTATGCCCCGGCCATGACGCCTCTCGCAGATTCAACAAGCCGCGATCACTTCGCCGGGGGCTGGTAGAGGATGTCGAACAGCCCGGCGACGTCCTGCTGCGTGAGCTGCGAAGCCGTGAACTTGTACTGCACGGCGTCACGCAAGGTGCGGTCGAGGTCGCGAATCTCGCCGATCTGCAGTGCTTCGATCGGGAAGAATTCCTTCACCGCCGCGCCGGCGATTTCGGGCGGCGCCTTGGCGAAGGCCGCGAAATACTCGATCGCCCGCGGATTTGAGTACGACCACTGGATCGCCTCGTGATAGACGCGCATCAGGCGGGTGATCGCATCGCGCTTGGTCTTGAGCGAATTGACGTTGGCGATGTTGACGCGGATCGTCTGGTTGCGGAGCTCGGTCGCTTCACGCGCGCGCGCGACGATGTTGATCTTCTTTTCCTGGATCTCGCGCAGCGCGAACGGCGGCGTCGCCCAGCCGATGTCGATCTGTCCGGTCATGACGCTGGTGAGCGTGCCGGGAAGCCCGCCGGTCGCCGTCGGCCTCGCCTTCGAGCCGGCCTGATTGAGCAGCGCCAGCAGGATCAGGTTCGACGACGACCCCGGCGAGGAGAACGCGATGGTGTTCTTCTCGGTGGCGTCCTTGAGGCTCTTGATCGCGCTTTCCGCGCGCACGTACCAGAACAGCTCGTGCGCGCCGGTCATCTGCGCGGAGATCACGCGGATCGGCGCCTTCTTGGAATAGGCGCCGATGGTGCCGAGCAGCCCGTTCGACATCGCGACGTCGACGCTGCCGGAGGTGATGACCTGCAAGGTCTGCCCGCCGCCTTCCGTAAAGAAGAATTCCACGTCGAGGCCGGCCTTCTTGAGCATGCCTTCCTTCTCCGCGAATTCCAGGAACGAAGAGTCCCAGAATCCGCGCTGCGAAATCGCGACCTTGAGCTTGTCCTGCGCCTCGGCGGTCGATGCGAAGACGCCGGCCAGGATCGCCAAGAAGGCGAAGGTGGCAACCGTGGCGACGAATGTGCGCTTGAGCATTGTGTTTCCTCCACTCGCGTTGTGGCCAGACTGCCGCAAAGGGGTATCCGGCCACAACGGGGAATATCGCCACATGGTGACAGGACGGCCGCGCTATGGCACCGATGCCCACTCCAATGAGAACAAGTGGACGCAGGCATGAGCACCCAACCATCGAGATTTTCACCGATCCGCCGGGTCGTGACCGGTCACGATACGAAAAATGTCGCCAAGGCGATCATGGACGGTCCGGCGACCAACCATAAAGGCGGCGCGTCCGGCGCGCAGTCGACGCTGATCTGGATCACCGAGGGCGCGCCCGCCGACATGCCGATCGGCGAGAACGTGGAAGACCTCGGCGCCCGCATCCTCGGCACGCCCCCGCCCCCGAACGGCACGCGCTTCTGCGTGATCACCTTCCCGCCCGGCAATCCCGGCCGCATGCACCGCACCGAGACCATCGACTACGTCATCGTCATGGAGGGCGAGATCGACATGGACATGGACGACTCGACGGTGAAGCTCAAAGCCGGCGACGTGATGGTGCAGCGCGGCACCAACCATTCCTGGGTCAACCGCAGCGACAAGGTCGCGCGCGCGGCGTTCGTGCTGATCGACGCCAATCCGCTCGGCATCGGCCATCCGGTCCTGCGCGAGCAGAGCGCCAGCAGCTAGGGGCATCCGCTTGGGCAGACTCGAACCCGCCGTAGCGCGAACCGAGCGCTAGGCGGCGTCGCGGGAAATCAATGGAGAATGCCTATTCTTTGAGCCTTCAAGCGGCGGTTTAAGCCAACATTAACCACAACCGTTATCAACTGCGACCGGGCCCGTTCGGCCCGCTCCTTATTTTGCGTGGACGACCGGCGAATCCGCCCGATGGCCAAGCACGAAGTGCACGTCGAACTGGCGCCCCGCCTGGAGGCCTACGGCCTCGACGAGGAGGCACGCGCACGCCTCCAGCGGCTTTGGCCGATCCTGGAGCCGCATCTTCCCGCAACGATCGACGCGTTCATCGCCGTCGCGTCGAAGATTCCGCAGATCGCCGAGACCTTCGCCAAGCACCATGTCCGCATCCATGAGCTCGAACTGGCGCATCACCGGCATCTGCTCTCGGGCCGGTTCGACGACGCCTATATGGAGTACTGCCAATATTCGGCGCGCGCGCACTCGTCGATCGGCGTGGAAGCACGGGTGCGGCTCAATTCCGGCTGCATGGTCATCCGCCGGATGACCGACGTGATCGCGCGGCATTACTGGTTCTCGCCGGCGACGGTTGCCGCGAATACCAAGCTCATCAGCCAGGCCATCCTGTGCGACGCCGCGCTGACCAGCACCCTGCACCTGCAGATCGTCGCAAATTCGCGCGCCAGCCGCCGCAAGCGGATCGAGGAAGCGATCGCGGAATTCGGCGACACCATCGGCGCCGTCATCGACGCCATCAAGGAAGCAACCGGCTCGCTCGCGACGACCTCGGTCGGGCTGCAGCAGGCCGCCAGCGAGACGCTCGGCCGCACCGCGTCGGCCTCGACGGCGCTTGGCGCGACCAGCGAATCCGTCGGCATTGCCGTGCCCGCGTCCGAGGAGCTGTCGCACTCGATCGCGGAGATCGGCCACCAGGCCGATCGCGGCCTGGCGATGGCACGCACCACCGTCAGCGAGGCGGAGCGGACGAGCCAGGCCATCCGCTCGCTCGACGAGGCGGCGCGGCACATCGGCTCCGTGGTGGAGCTGATCTCCAAGATCGCATCGCAGACCAATCTTTTGGCGCTGAACGCGACCATCGAGGCGGCGCGCGCCGGCGAGGCCGGCAAGGGCTTCGCCGTTGTCGCCTCCGAGGTCAAGCAACTCGCCAACCAGACCTCGCACGCGACCGGCGAGATTTCGAACCAGGTGGCCGAGATCCAGGACGCGACCAAGCGCGCGGTCTCCGAGATCACCTCGATCGCCGGCATCATCCGCGACCTGACCGGCGTCGCGACCTCGATCGCCTCCGCGGTCGAGCAACAGTCGGCGTCCGCGCGTCAGATCGCATCGAGCATGCACACCGCCGCCCAGAACACCGTGCATACCGACCGAAGAGATCAAGGCGGTCGAGCAGGTTGCGCGCCGCGGCGCCGACGCGGCCGGAGAAATTCAGAGTTGGACGGACCGTCTCTCGGCGCGCGCCATCGCGCTGGAGTTCGAAAGTGGACGACTTCTTCGAACGCGTCCGCACCGAGCAGCCGCAGGGCGCCGGCCACGCCGCCGCCCTGGCCTCCGGTGGCGCTACCGACCCGACCCTAAAAGCCCGTGCTTCCTGAAGGATTTGTAATACTTTCAGCTACACCTTGACGCCTTGACGGCGCTGTCCGGCTGGCATTTGATTGCCGCCGAGACGGGGCCAAAACGCGGCGTTGTGCCGTCAAGAAACCCGGCCGCCTTCGGAACAACTTCACATCAAGCGGCGTGGATCACATCCCGCGCCAACCGTTACCTGGGAGGATTCTCGATGATCAGAAGATTTATTCTTGCCGGCGCGCTGGCGTCCGTCGCCAGCCTGGCGCAGGCACAGCAGGAGGTCAGGGTCGGCGTCAATTTGCCGTATACCGGCATCGGCGCCGAGCTCGCGCAACAGATCGACCGCGGCATGGAGCAGTATCTCAAGCTCAATCCCGTGAAGGGCTACAAGGTCACCATCGTCAAGCGCGACGTGAAGGACCCCGGCGGCGGCAACGCCCGCAACGTGATCCAGGAGCTACTGACGCAGGACAAGGTCGACGTGCTGGCCGGCTGGGTCTACTCGCCGAACGCTATCGCGGCGGCGCCGGTCGTCAGCGCCGGCAAGAAGCTCGCGGTGATCATGAATGCCGGCACCGCGCACATCACGCAGATGTCGAACTACTACGTGCGCACCTCGTTCAGCATGTGGCACGCCGGCTACGCCATGGGCGAGACCGCCGCGAAGAATCTCAAGGCCAAGACCGCAGTGGTCGGCTATACCGACTTCCCGCCCGGCAAGGACATGCTGGCGTCGTTCAAGCGCGCCTTTGAAGCGTCGGGCGGCCAGGTGATCGACGAGATCCCGATGGGCGGCCCCGCGGCGGTGCCGGACTTCACGCCGTTCTTCCAGCGCGCCAAGGACAAGAAGCCGGACGTGTTCTTCGTCTTCGTTCCGGCCGGCGACCATTCGTCCGCAGTGGTGCGCACCTATGGCGCGCTCGGCATGCGGGCGGCCGGCATCAAGCTGATCGGCCCCGGCGACATCACCCAGGACAACAAGCTGCAGGGGATGGGTCAGGCCGCGGTCGGCCTCATTACCATGCACCACTATCACGCCGATCTCACCAACGCCCAGAACCAGCGCTTCGTCGCGTCGTGGAAAAAGGACTACGGCGCCGACACGACGCCGGACTTCATGGCGGTCGGCGGCTATGACGGCATGGCGGCGATCGCCCATGCCATCCAGGCAACCAAGGGCAAGATGGACGCCGAGGAGTTGCTGGCAGCGCTCCGCGGCTGGAAGTTCGCCAGCCCGCGCGGCCCGATCCTGATCGATCCCGAAACCCGCGACATCGTCATGAACGAGTATCTCTCGGAAGTGATCATGAAGAACGGGCGCCTGTATCAGAACACGATCGCCACCGTCGAGAACGTGAAAGACGCCTGCAAGGCACTGCGGATTGCGCCTTGCAAATGATGTGTCCCCGGGCGTAGCTGGGATATCGCCACGGGACAAAGTGTAGCGGGGCGCTGCCGGCTGGCGGCGCCCCTGGTAACATCGCGGCGTGGCGGCGCCTGACGGCGCCGCGTCGGCACATGTGCTTGATGGAAGTCCGCCGCTGAAGCGGGCCCATCGTCCGGCGGGGGAACTGGGACTAGCGTGATCTTCGGCATCGACGTCGTCAGCATGCTGCTGGGCGGTCTCGCCGCCGGCATGGTGCTGTTCATCGTGTCGGTCGGATTGTCCGTCACCATGGGCCTGATGGGATTCGTCAATCTCGCCCATGGCGGCTTCGCCATGCTCGGCGGCTACGTGATCGTGCTTGACGATGCGCAACTGGGGCCTCGGCTTCGTCCCGGCGCTGGCGCTCGGATTCGTGGTGATCGCCGGCGTCAGCGTCGCCTTCGAGCGGCTGCTCTATTCGCAGGCTTTATCGCGCGGCCGAGCTCGACCAGGTGCTGTTCACCATCGGGCTCGTGTTCATGATGATCTCGACGGTGACGCTCGTCATCGGCCCCGAGAACCAGCAGCTCACGCTGCCGTCGTGGCTGCAGGGGCAGCTCGATCTCGGCATCGTGCACTACCGCACCTACAGCATCTTCCTGATCGTCGTCGGCACCGCGATCGTGATCGGGCTCTGGCTTGGCTTCGAGCGCACGCGCATGGGCGCGCAGATCCGCGCCGCAGTCGACAATCGGCGCATGGCGGAATCGCTCGGCATCAATATCGACCGCCTGTTCATGCTCACCTTTGCGTTCGGCAGCGGCATGGCGGCGATCGGCGGCGGCCTCGGCGCCGAGTTCCTCGGCCTCAATCCGCAATATCCGCTGATCTATCTCGTATACTTCCTGATCGTCGTCTCGGTCGGCGGGCTCGGCCGCGTCACCGGCGTGTTCTTCGCGTCGATCATCATCGGCGTGCTTGATTTCGCGCTCAAGAAGTACCTGCCGCAGGGTGGCACGCTGTTCATCTTCGCGCTCACGATCCTGCTGCTGCTCTGGCGGCCGCAGGGCCTGTTCGGAGGCAAGTCTGCATGACCATGCCTGCGCATGAACTGGGCGCGACGTCCGGTCGTGCATGATCTGGTCGAACGCCACCGCCTGCGCGCATGGGAGCCGCTGCCCTGGATCCTGGCGCTCGCCTTCTATTTCGCGTTCCCGAACCATCTCGGATTCGGCGCCGATCTGCTGGTCACCATCCTGTTCGCGCTCTCGCTCGATCTCGCGCTCGGCTATGCCGGTATCGTCACGCTCGGCCATGCCGCATTCTTCGGCGCCGGCGCCTATACGGTCGGATTGCTCGCGCATCACGGCATCTGGAGCGAGCCGATCACCAGCCTCATGATCGCCGCTTGTGTCGCCGCGCTGATCGGGCTCGTGTCCGGGCTGATCCTTCTGCGCACCACCGGCTTGACGCTCCTGATGCTCACGCTCTGCACGATGGCGCTGCTCGAAGAAGCCGCCAACATGGGCGAGAAATACACCGGAGGCTTCGACGGACTGCCGAACCTGCCGATCCCGCCGCTGTTCGGCCTGTTCGAGTTCAATCCGCTCTATCCGCGCGTCCAGTATCTCTACGTGCTCGGCGTGCTGTTCCTCTGCTTCCTGTTCGTGCGCACGCTGGTCTATTCGCCGTTCGGACAGAGCCTCACCGGCATCCGCGAGAACGTGCTCCGCATGCACGCGGTCGGCGCGCCGGTGAACTGGCGGCTGGTCACCTGCTACACGATCTCGGCGGCGATCGCCGGAATCGCCGGCGGTCTGTGGGCGCAGGCCAATGCCTATGTGAACCTGGGCACGCTCGGGCTCGATCGGGCCGCGACTGTGCTGATCATCCTGGTGCTGGGCGGCTACGGGCGGCTCTACGGCGCGTTCATCGGCGCCGTCGTCTACCTGGCGCTCTCGCATTTCCTCGCCAAGGTCTATCCCACCGCCTGGCAGCTCGGGCTCGGCCTGCTGCTGGTTCTGATCGCGCTGTTCGCGCGCAACGGCATGCTCGGACTGTGGGACAACGTGTGGAGCCGCCTCAAGTCCAAGCGCGGACCGTCATGACCGACGCGCTCCTCGAAACCCGCTCGCTCGGCAAGAGCTTCGGCGCGCTCGCCGCCGCCCGCGACATCAATTTCCGGCTGGAAGCGCGGCGCGCGCCATGCGCTGATCGGTCCGAACGGCGCCGGCAAGACCACCTTCATCAACCTCCTCACCGGCGTGTTCCTGCCGACGCAGGGCCAGGTGCTGCTCAAGGGCCGCGACATCACCACCATGGAGCAGTCAGGGCGGGTGAAGCTCGGCATCGCGCGCACTTTCCAGATCAACCGGCTGTTCCGCGGCCTCACCGTGCTGGAGAACGTCTACATCGCGGTCGCCGAACGGCTCGGCGTGGCCTGGTCGATGGCCAGGCCCGTCGGATTGCGCAGGGATGTGGTCAACGAGGCGCTGCGGCTCCTCGACATGCTCAAGCTCTCGAACGACGCCGGCCATCGCATCTCGGAGCTGCCCTACGGGCGCCAGCGGCTGGTCGAGCTTGCGATCGCGCTCGGGCTCGAGCCGGAGGTGCTGCTGCTCGATGAGCCCGCCGCCGGCGTGCCGAGCGCCGAGAGCCACATCATCCTCGATGCGGTGGCGGCGCTGCCGAAACATATCGGTGTGCTCATCATCGATCACGATATGGACCTCGTGTTCCGTTTTGCGCAACGCATTACGGTCTTGGTCGGCGGGGCGATCTTTGCAGAGGGAACGCCGAAGGAGATCGGCTCCGACCAGCGCGTGCGCGACGTCTATCTCGGGCAGGCGCATCATGGCTGACGCGCTCGAGTTCCGCGACGTCGTGGCGGGCTACGGCGAGACGGTCGTCCTCGACGGCGTCAATCTGGCGCTCGCCGCGGGCGAGAACGTCAGCATCATCGGCCGCAACGGCGTCGGCAAGACCACCCTGCTCGCCACCGCCATGGGACACACGCGGCTGCACAAGGGCGACGTGCTGCTCGGCGGTGTGAGCATCGTGCGCATGCCGATCTACGCGCGCGCGCTCGCCGGTCTCGGCTACGTGCCGCAGGAGCGCGAGATCTTTCCGTCGCTGTCGGTGCGCGAGAACCTCGAGATCGGTACGCGGCCCGGCCCTTGGACCGAAGCGCGGGTGTTCGAGCTGTTCCCGCGCCTGCAGGAGCGGCTGACCAACATGGGCAATCAGCTCTCCGGCGGCGAGCAGCAGATGCTCGCGATCGCGCGGGCGCTGCTCACCAATCCCGCCGTGCTGCTGATGGACGAGCCGACCGAAGGGCTCGCGCCGGTGCTGGTCGAAACGCTGACCGGCGTGTTGATGAAGCTGCGCAACTCCGGGCTTTCGATCGTGCTGGTCGAGCAAAACAGCCGCGTCGCGCTGGGCTTCTCCGAACGCGCGGTGGTCATGGACAAGGGCCGTATCGTCTATGATGGCCCGTCGGCGGCGCTGCGCGACGATCCGGAGAAGCTCGCAACGCTGGTCGGCCTCGCCGAAGGTGCGCACTAAAAGCAACGCCCCGGCGCCGGAAATCCCGGACGGCACCGTCAGCTTTGAAGACGTCCAGACGGCTTTCCCCTGCATCCAGTCAGATTTCGTTCATGACCCTGCCGTAGTATCGGCTTCTTGGCGTCCCGAATGACAACCGACCGGTCTGCATCGTGAGTGCGCCATCCCATGCGCGCTTCTCCGAACTTCAGCTCGTGCTTGAGCCCGCGCGAGGCGAGCTCGTGCGCGCCTTTACCCGCGAGGCCGCGCTCGCCGAGGGCGCAGCCGTGTCCGTGGCGAGCTTGATCGCGGACGACACCGTTGAAGTCTGGCTGGCGCTCTGCACCGCGGGATCGGGCCACGAGCGCGCCCGCATCGCGCTGTTGAGCTCGCGCCGGGACGTCAGGGCGAGGATCTTGCTGCAGGGCCATGCTCGATTCTCGAGCGTCGTGGCGTCGCTCGCCGGCCGCATCGGACCGGGCGCAGGCATCTCCTGCCACGAGCGGGGCATCGACGGATGGGACGTCAGCCTGCACCGGAGCCTGACCGGAAACGCCGAGCCTCTCTCGTTCGCAGCCGCAGAGGCGCCGGTGTCCACGCCGGCCCCATCGGCGGCCGCCGCGCGACTATCTCATCGATCTGCCGCAGAAAAGCGACGCGCCGGCGATCGCCCGCTGCTTCCTCGAAGTCTATGGCCATCACTACGTGCACTCGGAAGTATTCTCGGCGCACCGCTACTGGGACAAGGTCGAAAGCGGTGAGCTTGTTCCGGCGGTGGCGCGCGACGGCAACGGCGAGGTGATCGGTCATGTCGCACTCGAGCGCGAGCCTGGAGCGCTGGTCGCCGAACGCGGCGAGGCCGTCGTGCTTTCGGCTTACCGCGGCCATCATCTGCTCGAGCGCATGACCGAGCGCCTCTCCGAGGAAGCGCCCAAGCGCGGCCTGCACGGAATCTACGCCGAGCCGCTCACGATCCACACCTTCTCGCAGCGCAACGACGAGCGCGCCGGCATGCCGGTCTGCGCGGTCCTGCTCGGCGCCAATCCCGAGAGCTTCCGGCCCAAAGAGTCCCCTGCCCGACCGCCGGGCAACGTCAGAGCTATCTCCGCACCTTCCGTTTCGTGCAACCGCCTGCCGCACGCACGATCCATGCACCCGCGCCCTATCGCGAGATGATGCTCAAGATCTACGCTAGCCTCGGCGTGACTGCGAGGGTGGCGGCCCCGGTGGGCGCGGCCGCCCCGGAGTCGCGCACCGGCATCAAGGTGAACGATCGCGGCTACGGTGTGATCCATTTCGAGCAGATCGGCCCGCAAGCCGCCGTCGAGCTTGGACAGATGCTGCGTGACGCCCAGGCGCTCGGCGCCAGCTCGGTGCAACTCTCCGCATTGGTCGGCGATCCCGGTCTTCCACTCCTGACGGACGCCGCCCGCGGTCTCGGCTTCTTCTTCTGCGGGCTGGGGCCGGCCTTCGCGGACGGCGGCGCGGACACCTTCCTGCTGCAATGGCTGAGCGAGCCATTGGATACCGGAAAACTTCAGCTATTCACCGACCTGACGAAAGAGCTGGTCGCCTTCATTGATCTCGATCGGATTGCAACAGCGCAGAAAGTTTGACGAGTGGAGTGGATTTGACATTCGCGACCTACCTCGCAGCAATCGCTCGACGCGAATGTCAAATCCAAACTCCCACTCGCACCTGCGACTTCCCGAAACCGCAGCCGTTTGGTGCGAGCTCGGCCGCGAGGCCGGCTTCCGTGAGGCGCGGCAAGTCTTCGTCGATCCGACGGACTTCTTCCGGATGTTCCGCTTCGACGCGTGAACGGCCGGCTACCGCTGCAGCTTGTCGAGCGTGATCGGCAGGTCCCGCACCCGCTTTCCGGTCGCGTGATAGACGGCGTTGGCGATGGCCGCCGCCACGCCGACAATGCCGATCTCACCCACGCCCTTGATGCCCATCGGATTGACCACGTTGTCCGGCTCGTCGACGAAGATCACCTTGATGTCCTGCACGTCGGCGTTCACCGGCACGTGGTATTCCGCGATATTGGCGTTCATGACGCGGCCGAACCTGTGGTCGACGAGCGTCTCCTCGTGGAGCGCCATCCCGATGCCCCAGACGACGCTCCCCATCACCTGGTTGTGCGCCGTCTTGGTGTTGAGGATTCGCCCGGCCGCAACGGCGCTGACGACACGCGTGACGCGAATGACGCCAAGCTGTTCGTCAATCTTCACTTCAGCAAAGATCGCCGAGTGGGTGTTGCTGGCATGCTTGCCGTCTTCTTTGAATTCGGCGGACTTCTCATGCTCGATGCGATCCAAGCCGCCGTGCCGCATCGCCTCGGCGATCGAGACGGCGCGGCTCGCATCCGTCTTGCTGACGAGTGAGCCGTCACTAAGACGGACGTCGTCGGCCTTCGCGCCGGCGAGCAGTGACCCCGGCATTTTCCGGGCCAACGCAAGTAGCTCCTTGCGGACCTCGTCAGCCGTGGCGGCGATGGCGTGCGCAACGGACGCTGCCGTCCAGGACCCGCCTTCGACTTCGGCGTGAGGCAGCGTCGAGTCGCCGAGTTTTACCGTGACGTTGTCGATCGGCAGACCGAGCATATCGGCCGTAACCTGCGCCATGATCGTGTAGGTGCCGGTACCGATGTCGGACGTGGCGCATGAGACTTCGGCATGACCGTTGGCGGTCAGCACGATGCGGGCCGCCATCGGCACCTGCAGCGCTTCCCAGATGCCCGTGGCCATGCCCCAGCCGACGAGTTCGCTACCGTCACGCATGGAGCGTGGCTCGGAATTGCGCTTGTCCCAACCAAATGCGGCCGCGCCTTGCGCGTAGCATTCGCGCAGTTGCTTGCTGGTGAAGGGAACATCGTGGCTCTGGTCACGATCCGAGTAACACCGCAGACGCAACTCCAGGGGATCGATCTTGAGCGCGACGGCAAGCTCATCCATCGCGCATTCGAGTGCAAAGACGCCGGTCGCCGCGCCGGGAGCCCGCATATCCGCAGGTGTCGGCAGGTCGAGCCGGGCCAGCTTGTGCACATACTTTACGTTGGCGGACTTGTAGAGCAGCTCCGACCACGCCGTATCGTTGCGGGAGAACTCTTCGTATTGCGACGTCATCGCAATCGCCTCATGGGTGATGGCCTCGAGCGTGCCGCCGGCATTGGCGCCGAGCGCCACGCGCTCGATGGTCGCGGGCCGATAGCCGAGCCCGTACATCTGCGCACGGGTCAGCACCAGCCGCACCGGGCGCTTGAGCGCCTGCGCCGCCAGAACCGCCAGCACCACCTCGTATTGCGGGCGCAAGCCGGCGCCGAAGGCGCCGCCAACGAAAGGCGAGATCACCTGTACATCGTCGGCCTTCAGGCCGAAGACGCTGCAAACATAGCGCTGCACGTTCTGCACGCCCTGCGTCTTGTCGTAGACGGTGAGCTTGCCGTTGCCGTTCCACACCACCGTCGCGGCAAACAGCTCCATCGGATTGTGATGTTCGATCGGAATGAAATATTCGGCTTCGTGACGCACCTTGGCCGCGGCGTAAGCCTTGGCGGCATTGCCCCGCGGCTGCTGCGGTTTCTCGACCACGAAGGCTTCATCAAGCCGTGCGTGCAGGTCGGTGGCGAATTCTTCCGCCTTGTAGTCGACCCGCACCAGCGAGGCCGCGAACCGTGCGGTCTCCCAATCCTCGGCCACCACCAGCGCGATCGGCTGGCCGTTGAACTTGATCTTGTCGTCATAGAGCGGGCGAAACGGCGAGCCGCCCGGCGCCACGTCGTCATGATAGCCTTGGTCGGTTCCCGCCATTTTCGGACGGTTCTCGTGCGTCAACACGTCGATCACGCCAGCGACGGCAAGCGCCGCGCTGGCGTCGATGCGCGCGATGCGACCCTTCGGGATGGTCGAGGCGACGATGCTGGCGTAGGCCAGGCCCGGCACATTGAATTCGCCGGCATACTGGGCCGCGCCGGTGACCTTGGCGCGTCCGTCGATACGGGAAGTAGCAGTGCCAATGTAAGCGTTCATGACACTCACCGGATCTTCTTGCTGGACTGGATCTGGGGCGTGCCCCTGGCAGCCTGCGTCAGCGTGCGAATGATGGCGCGGCGCGCGAGGCCGATCTTGAAGGCGTTGTGGGAAAATCCCTTGGCGTCGCGCAGCAACAGGTCGGCGGCGCGCGCGAAGGCCGGTTCATCGGCGGTCTGGCCGCGCAACGTCTCCTCCACCTCCGGATCGCGCCACGGCTTGTGCGCGACGCCCCCCAGCGCCAGCCGGGCTTCCTTGATGCGGCCGCCGTCGAGCTCCAGCGCCGCCGCGACCGATACCAGTGCGAATGCGTAGGACAGCCGGTCGCGGATTTTCAGGTAGCTGTAGTTCGCCGCGAAGCCGCGCGCGGGAAGCTCGATCGCCGTGATGATCTCGTTGGGCTCGAGATTGGTGTCGCGTTGCGGCGTATCGCCGGGCAGCCGATGAAAGTCGGCGAACGGGATGACGCGCTTGCCCGCCGGACCCGCCACATGGACTTTGGCCTCCAGTGCTGCGAGCGCGACGCACAGGTCGGACGGATGGGTGGCGATGCAGGCCTCGCTGGTCCCGAGGATCGCGTTGATCCGGTTGATGCCGTTGATCGCGGAGCAGCCGCTCCCCGGCGCGCGTTTGTTGCAGGGTGTCGTGGCGTCATAGAAATAGAAGCAGCGCGTCCGCTGCACGAGATTGCCGCCGGTCGAGGCCATGTTGCGCAGTTGCTGCGAGGCCCCGGCCAGAATCGCACTCGCGACCAGCGGATAGCGCTTTTCGATCAGCGGATGATAGGCAAGATCGCTGTTCGGCACCAACGCGCCGATCAGCAGGCCTCCCTCCGGCGTCTGCTCGACGGTCTTGAGCGGCAGCCGCGAGATATCGATCAGCCGCGACGGACGCTCGACCTCATATTTCATCAGGTCGATGAGGTTGGTGCCGCCGGCAATGAACTTCGCCGCCGGATCGGCCGCGAGCTGCCGCACGGCGTCGGCGACATCGGTCGCTCGCGCATACTGAAAATTGATCATGACCGATCCCCCATCGCTGCCATCGCCTGCTGGATCGCGGCGACGATGTTGGGATAGGCGCCGCAGCGACAGATGTTGCCGCTCATGAGCTCGCGGATTTCGTCGGCGCTGGCGGCCCTGCCCTCCGCGATGAGACCTGCGGCGGAGCAGATCTGACCGGGCGTGCAGTATCCGCACTGGAATGCATCGTGGTCGATGAACGCCTGCTGCAACGGATGGAGCGCGCCGTTGGCGGCAAGGCCCTCGATGGTGGTGATTTTGGCGCCATCCTTCATGACGACCAGGGTCAGGCAGGAATTGACCCGCCGGCCGTCGACCAGGACCGTGCAGGCGCCGCACTGGCCTTGATCGCAGCCCTTTTTCGTGCCGGTCAGATTGAGACGGTCGCGCAGCGCATCGAGCAGGGTCGTCCAGGGTGCGACGGTCAACGTGCGTTGCTCGCCGTTGACATCAAGCGTGACGGTCATTGCAGGTGCCGCGGAAGCATTGTCACGGACCTCGCGGGCCACGGAAAGTGTCTCGGTCATGTGACCTCCAATCCGATTCAGCGCCGGCGTTCGCGTAACAAATCCTCCCGGCTTCCCCGCTGATGGTGCTTCCGATAATTACGATTGCTCTGCGAAGAATTTATGGCGCAGGTGCCCGGGCACGTCCGGTCTGACTCAATAAGCAATCTGCTCCATGCAAGTTCCGCCTCGAATGGGGGCGCGGTGCCCAAAACTCGGGCATCATCGCCGCGCGTCCGCGCACCCAGTCAATTGCTCAAATTCGCCAGCGTGTAAAAGTCGCTGTTGTTGAGCGAATAAGACGAAAATGCTATGATAAGTCGGAATGGAATATCGGCGTCTTCGATTTTTTATCGCCGTGGCGGAAGAGCTTCATTTCACCCGTGCGGCGAGCCGGTTGCGTGTGGCCCAACCGCACTTGAGCCAGGAAATCCGCAAGCTCGAGCGCGAAATCGGTGTCGAGCTGTTTGCGCGCACCAAGCGCTCGGTCGCGCTCACGCCCGCCGGTCGTATATTCCTGGACCGAGCGCGCGCCATATTCGACGTGACGGCCGATGCCGTCCATGCCGCGCAGCGCGCCAGCCGAGGCGAGACCGGGAAGCTGACGGTGGGATTTGTCAGCGCCGCCGCCTATGCCGTGATGCCGAATGCGATCGCACGCTTTCGTCGATCGCATCCCGACGTCGAACTGGTCTTGAACGAGCTCAACAGCGATGAAGGCGTTGAGGAAGTCCGCAGCGGCCGGCTGGATGTCTGTCTCCTGCACCCACCGCGCAGTCTCGAACCTGCGCTCGGTGTCGACGTCGCGTGGCAAGAATCCATGGTGGTCGCCTTGCCAAGGAGCCATAGATTTGCGCGGACGCGACGGATCAGCCTGAGCAAGCTCAAGACGGAACCATGGGTACTCTGGCGCCGGGAAATTGCCTCGCGGCTGTATGACGAGATTTTCGCGGCGTGCGCCTCGTCAGGCTTCGAACCGCGCGTGGTGCAGCGGACTGTCCGGTTGGCCACCGTCGTAAGCCTCGTTGCCAGCGGCGTCGGGTTGGCGCTCGTCCCCGCGACCTCGGCGCAGATGGGCATCAAGTCTGTCGTATTTCGCCCGCTCGAAGGCCGCCGCATTTTGGTACCGATGTCCTTCGTGTGGCGGAGGGACGAGGTTTCCCCCGCGCTCGCGCCATTCATGGCAGCGGTGCGGGCGACGAAGCTGCACACATCGAAGTCGCTTGCGCCGAAATAACCCGCCAATTCCGGTTCTGGCGCGCACCCGCGCGCGGAATCGGCGCATTCGGCGGCGCATGCACGCGCGCAGTAGCCACACTTCTTACCCTTCTGATTCACGGGGTTGAAACCTGTGTGAATTATTATCGGCGGCGATTTTTGGCCATCTCAAGCGGGCTTCCCCAACGTGCTGATGAGTTTGCAACCGGCGCACGCCGTCGAAATCAGCGGCCTGACCAAGCGCTTCGACCGGCCGGTGGTCGAGTGCCTGGATTTGAGCGTCTATGCGGGCGAGTTCTACGCGCTGCTCGGTCCCAACGGCGCCGGCAAGACCACGACATTGAAGATGGTGGTTGGATTGCTGCGGCCCGATGCCGGCGCGATCTCGATTCTGGGCATCGACGCGCTCGCCGATCCGGTTGCGGCCAAGCGGGTGACGGCGTGGATTTCGGACGAGCCGATGATCTACGACAAGCTCACGCCGCTCGAATATCTCGCCTTCGTGGCCGGGCTGTGGGGCGTCGATACCGACATCGCCGAGGCACGCGCGCTCGAGCTGTTGGACTGGCTCGATCTCGGCGGCCACGCCCATGAACGCTGCGAGGGCTTCTCCAAGGGCATGCGGCAGAAAGTGGCGCTCGCCGGCGCGCTGGTGCACGACCCGCGCGTGATCATCCTCGACGAGCCGCTCACCGGCCTCGACGCCGCGTCCGCGCGTCAGGTCAAGGCGGTGCTGCGCGAGCGCGTCGCCAACGGCGGCACCGTGATCATGACCACGCATATCCTGGAAGTCGCCGAGCGCATGGCCGATCGCATCGGCATCATCGCCGGCGGCCGGCTGATCGCCGAGGGCACGCTCGACGAGCTTCGCGGCCAGGCCGGGCGCACCACCACGCTCGAAGACACGTTCCTGTCGCTGGTCGAAAACCAGGCCGTCCCGGCATGAGCCAGCCGGGGACACGAGTGTGGCGGTTCAGAAGTCCGTAGATGAACGCGCGGCAGAACAATACGAATTTCGGAATCGGGACACTGGCCTGGTTTGCCCATCACGAGTCTCGCCTGGCATGGCGGGACTGGGTTTCCATGATGACGGCCGGACGGCGCCGGCGCATGACCACGGTGGTCATTGCACTGACCGCCTTCGCCGCGTTCATGCATCTCATCGCCTACCCGATCGTGAAGAACTACGCAGAGACCGCGCTTGATCCCGACAAGACCGCGCTCGTCGTGATGACCGGGATGCTCGCATTGTCGTGGTCGCTGATGGCGTCGCAGGCCATGGAGTCGGTGACCCGCGCCTTCTATTCGCGCTCAGACCTCGATCTCATCCTCTCGTCGCCGGCGGCCGCGACAAAGCTGTTCGCGGTGCGCATCGCCACCATGGCGCTGGCGACCGCGCTGATGGCGCTGCTGCTGGCGTCGCCATTCATCAACGTCCTGGTGGCGCTCGGCGGATGGCGATGGCTCGCCGCTTACGCGGTGGTGGTGGCCGTGAGCCTCACGGCCATGGCGTTTGCGGTGACGGTCACCATCGCGCTGTTCATGACGCTGGGACCGAAGCGGACGCGACTGGTGGCGCAGGTCATGGCCGCGGTCATCGGCGCGGCCTGCGTAATCGGATTGCAGCTCGCCGCGATCCAGTCCCTCGGCAGCCTGTCCAGGACCGAGATTCTCGCGTCGTCGGCATTGGTCGCGCTGGCGCCGGAGAGCGGCAGCATGTTCTATTGGCCCGCGCGGGCGGCGGTCGGCGACCTCACCGCGCTGGCGGCCGTACTCGGCTTCGGCATGCTTCTGCTCGGCGCGTCGATCGCCCTGCTTGCGCCGCGCTTCGGCGACTGCGCCCTCGCCGCGGGCGGCGTTTCACAGGCCGTGGCACGCCGGCCGTCCACCTCAAACGGCTTCCGCCAGGCAACGCCACGGCGCGCATTGCGCCTGAAGGAATGGCTGCTGCTGCGACGCGACCCCTGGCTGGTGTCGCAGTCCCTCATGCAGATCCTCTATCTCGTCCCGCCCGCGGTCCTGCTCTGGCAGGGGTTCAGCGAAGGCGCCGGCACCGTCGTCGTGCTGGTGCCGGTCCTGGTCATGGCGGCGGGGCAGCTTGCGGGCGGGCTCGCATGGCTTGCGATCTCGGGCGAGGATGCGCCTGAACTGGTCGCGACCGCGCCGGTCGCCGCCGCGTCGATCCTGCGCGCCAAGGTCGAAGCGGTGATGGGTGCTATCGGTCTCGTGTTCCTGCCGTTCGTCGCAGCCATCGCCCTGATGTCGCCGTGGCACGCCATGGTGACGGTGCTCGGAATTCTGGCGGCCTCGGCGGCCGCCATTGCGATCCAGCATTTCTTCCGCACCCAGGCCAAGCGAAGCCACTTCCGGCGGCGGCAGACGTCGTCACGAACGGCGACATTCGCGGAAGCGTTTTCCTCAATCGCATGGGCCGGCACCGCCGCACTGGCCGCAGCGGGCACATGGCTTGCTGTTCCTGCCGGCGTGTTTGCCGTCGCCGTCCTGCTGGTGGCGCGGCTGATCAGCCCGCCGCAGCCGTAGTCCCGCCGGTCAGCAAAAGATCATTGCAGCCCCTCGCGGGCTGTCTGGATCGATTCTTGACAGCCAAATAGCGCTAGCCGATTGTGACGCTTGCGGACATCGACCAACGGCGGGGCATCGACATGAACATCGAAGCACAACCCATCCGTGAGCTCGCCGTTCAAGAGATCACCACCAGAACCGACACGCGCGACATTCTCGCGCACGCGACGAAATCCATTCGCGACAAACGTCTCGACGGCTGGACCCTGATCGACGTCGATGCGCATCACTCAGAAATGAGCTCCTGGAGCGAGATCGTCGAGTATCTCGATGATCCGATCATGCTTCATCATGCACGCGAGTTTCGCTCGCGCACCGGCGGCGCGCCCGGCCTCTCCAACCACATGCCGGGCATTCGCTACCAGGACGTCGGCGGCCGCATTCGCCATCAGCAGAAGCTCGACGAGCCGGTCGACGACACGTCCGTCCATCGCGACGTCACGCTGGTACGGCGCTCGATCGAGGCGCTGGGAATGGACTATCAGGTGCTGTTTCCGGGCAACATGCTGGCGCTCGGCACGCATCCGCAGCCGCGGGTCGAAGCGCAGCTCGCCGTCGCCTACAACAGGTGGCTTTGCGACAAGATTCTCGACCAGGACGACCGCATCAAGTCGCTGCTCTATCTGCCGCTCGGCGAACCCGACGTCTGCCTGCGCATCATCGAGGAATTTTCGGGCCGCAAGGGCGTCCTCGGCTTCATGGTGACCAGCGTCCGTTTCGCGCCGGTGCACCACAACTGCTACATACCGATCTATCGAGCGCTGGAGGAGCGCGAGATGCCGATCGCCTTCCACGCCGGCCCGCACTGGGCGGACGAATACACCAAACAGCTCGACGTCTTCATGTCGATGCACGCGATCTCGTTCGTGCTGTGCAACATGGTGCACATCACCAATTGGATCGTGCATGGGATTCCAGAGCGATTTCCGAAGCTCAAGCCGATCTGGATCGAGTCCGGCCTCGCCTGGATCCCCTTCATGATGCAGCGGCTCGACAACAGCTACATGATGCGCCCGTCCGAAGCGCCGCTCTTGAAGAAGATGCCGAGCGACTACATGCGCGAGATGTTCTACACCGGCCAGCCGATGGAAACGTCAAACATGGCGCTGACCGAAGCGGCGCTGAAGGCGATCAATGCCGATACACAGTTGCTGTACGCCTCGGACTGGCCGCACTGGGATTTCAACCCGCCGAGCATGATCTATGACCTGCCGTTCCTCACCGAGCAGGGCAAGCGCAACATCCTGGGCGAAACCGCAGCACGCCTGTTCAAGATTCCGCTGAAGCCGAGGACCGCAGCGGTGGGAGCGTAGCCGTGGCGCTGGTCTTCGTCGGCAAGCAGAGTGATTTCGCCGACCGCGGTCGCAAGGTCGTCGCCCGCGGCGAGCTTGAGATCGGTATTTTCCGGCTCGACGACCAGTTCTACGCCTACGAGAACCGGTGCCCGCATGTGCGTGGTCCCGTGTGCCAGGGCCGTATCCTGGCGCGTGTCGAGGAAGTGCTCGACGACGACAAGACCAGCCGCGGACAGAAATGGTCGGAGTGCGACACGCACATCGTCTGTCCGTGGCACGGCTGGGAGTTCAACCTCAAGACCGGCCGGCATCCGGGCAATCCACACATGCGGTTGCGGGCGTTCGATGTGACGGTCAAGGACGACGAGGTGTATATTGTCGTCTGACGCGAGCCGCGCGACCCCAGGCGCCCCCGTCGACCGGATGGCTGACGATCTGTTCGACGCAGTCGAACAAGTTCTCGCGCAAGACGGCGCCGCTGCCATCTCCGATGAATCGGTCCAGAAGATCATGACGGCCGCCGTGAAGCTCTTCCATCGGAAGAGCCTCGCCGAGGGCCGGGCTTTCCTTCCCGTCATATCCGAGCAGGCGCTAACGCCGACAGAAGCGGTGCAAGCCGCCTGCGAGCTTATCCGCACGGTCAATCTCAATCCGTTCGACCTTGCGCTCTGGAATTCGCGACCGCGGCCGGGCGGCACGCCAGGAGGAACGCCCGAGACCTAGAGCCTCGGATCACCGTCAATCGGGAATGTCATGAACACGCAAAGATACCTTCTCCCCATCTTGCTCGCCGTCGCTTTGGTCGCCGCGAGCGAACCGGCCACCGCACAATTCTACAAAGGCAAGAATCTCACGCTGCTCGTCAATTACGGCGCCGGTGGCAATGCCAATTCCGCCGCACGGATGTTCCAGCGGCACATCGCGCGACATATTCCCGGCAGCCCCAATGTCGTCGTGCAAAACATGCCGGGCGCCGGTGGCTACACCGCGATGAACAATCTCGGCCTCAACGTCAATCGCAGGCCCGATGGCCTGACGGCGGGCTATTTCGGCCTCAGCCCGCCCGGATTGATCGCACAGGATCCGGGCCTGCGCGTCACAATGAAGGACTTTGCGATGGTCGGCGCGGCGCGGGATTGGGGCGTCGCCTATGTCCGCAAGGACATCGCGCCGGGAATCAATCAGCCGGCCGACTTTGCAAAAGCCAAGCAGGTCTTCGCCGGCGGATATGCGCGCTCCAACAGCAACGATGCACGCTCGAGCCTGGCGCTGCAGGTTTTCGACGTCCCCTACCGGATGGTCACCGGGTTCTCGGGCACCGCCGATCTCAACAAGGCGATGATGCAGAACGAGATCAACTACATCACGAGCGCGTTGCCGGCCTTCCAGCGGCTTGGGATACCGCAGTTGATCAAGACCGGCATCGCCATCCCGGTGTTCTACTATCCCATTGCAAAGCCGAACGGCGACCCGGGTGAAATCCCGGCCTTCGAACGGCTTGGGGTGTCGTCCTTCCACAAGGTGTACCAGCAGGCCTACGGCAAGCCGCCGTCGGGGCCGAAATTCGACGCCTTGCTGCTGCTGTGCGATCTCGGATCGAACACGCACGGTGTCATTGCGCTGCCGAAGGATGCTCCGGCCGAGGCCATCGCCGATCTCCGGCAGGCGTTCAACGCGCTTCAGTCCGATGAAGCCTTCCTCAAGGAATATGAAGCGCTCACCGGCGAGACACCGAGCCTCGTCACCGCGGACGAGCTCGGTCCAATCCTCAAGCGCCTGGAAACGGTGCGTCCGGAGGTCATCAAGGTCGTGAAGGACACGATCGGGATGTAACGGCGTCTGCAAAGACGCGGCCATATCCGGTCGGACCGTCGTCGGCGCCGTAGAGCCACTCCATCGCCTCGAACGATTGCTCCGCCGTGCGCGCGGACAGCATCATGTTGCGCAGTTCGCGCGCAACGCCGCTCGCATGATAGAATTCGCCATAGACGCGCGCCATGATCTGCACCCGTCCGGTGCGCAGATAACGCGCGGCCTGATAGGCCTCGAACGCCGCGGCATAGTCGCCTTGCGCGGCCTCGACGCGGTTGGCGAGGCAGACGGCGTCTTCGATCGCCATGCAGGCGCCCTGCGCGAGGTATTGCAGCATCGGATGGGCGGCGTCGCCGATGAGCGTCATGCGGCCTTTGCTCCAGTTCTTCACCGGCGGGCGGTCGCACAACACCCACATGCGCCAGCTCTCGATCTTGCCGAGCAGCGTGCGCACCGGCTCGCAGGTTTTGGCGAACCGCTCGTGCAATTCCGCGGGATCGCCAAAACTGTCCCAGCCCTCCTCGTAGCGGTTGGAGTGGAACACGGCGACGAGGTTGTAGAGCTCGCCGCCGCGCAGCGGATAGATCACGAGATGCACCTTCTCGCCGGCCCAGAAGGTCATCGACCAGCGGCGCAGATGCTCCGGCACCTCCGTCGTCGGCAAGCACCGCGCGGTAGGTGATGTGGCCGGCGACCTGCGGCTTGCCGTCGCCGACGATGAGCTGCCGGATCGTGGACCACAGCCCGTCGGCGCCGATCAGCGCGGCGCCGTCGTAGCGCTGCCCGCCGTCGCGTGCGCGCAGTCACGCCGCTGCGCGTGCTCGTCCACCGCCACGACCTTCTGCGACGTGTGCAGCTCGATGAGATCGCTCCGGCGGCACGCGTCCAGCAGGACCGACAGCAGGTCGGGCCGGTAGATCAGCGCATAGGGATGGGTGAACTTGCCGCGAAACCGTCCATCGAGCGGAACCCGCGTCACCTCGTCGCCGGTGATGGCGTCGAGCATGATCAGGTTCTCGGGAAACACCGCAAGCCGGCTGACGGCGTCGGTCAGGCCCAGCACGTCGAACATGCGGAAGACGTTGGGGCCGAGCTGAATGCCGGCGCCGACCTCCTTGAACTCCGGAGCCTGCTCGATCACGTGGGTGCGGACGCCCTTCTGCGCGAGCGCGAGCGCCGCCGCCAAGCCTGCCGATCCCGCCGCCGACAATCAGCACCGGTGATTGTTCCACCCGAATTCAACATCGCGTCTCCGTGTGATGTCTCGTCCCGAAGCACATCCATCACATGGAAATGCCGGGCCGACGCCGGATTTCTTAATCCTGAATTAAACCTATGCGGAGAATCCGGTCCAGACGAGGCCGTCTGAACTGGGCCGAAATCTCCTCCCCGTAGTTTCTATTGCGCAATCGCAGGCAGGGGAGAGTGATGCTGCTCCGCAGCATTCGATCACGGCTTATCGGCTCTGGTCGTCGCCAGTGTCGTTCCTTTTACCGCTCTGATCGGGGTGGGCCTCTGGAACCAGTGGCGCACCGACCAAAAGGCCGCTATCCAGCGCGCCATCCATGAAGCACGCCTGATCGCCGGCCAGGTCGACGATCACATCGGCAACCTCAAGAATCTCCTGTCCGGCTTGAGCGTGGCGGTGTCGTGGGATCCCAAGGATACCGACGCCAACGACCGCATGCTGCGCAGGGTCAAGTCCGAGCTGCCGCCCTACGTCGCCAATATCCTGCTGTTCTCGCTCGACGGAACGAACATCGGCACGTCATCCGATGCCGGGCGAATTTTTGCCGGCGATCGCGACTACTTCGTGCAGATCGTCGCCGGACACGACCATGCCGTCGGCCCCGTCGTCCGATCGCGTGCGGGCAACGAATGGGTCGTCACGATCGCACGTCCGATCGTCGACGCCGATGGCGGCTTGCGCGCCGTCCTCGCGGTCGGCACGCGGCTTGAGCGTTTCAAGGATGCCCTCACACTCGCGCAGCTTCCGCGCGGCAGCGTCGTTCGCATCGTCGACGAGAACCTGGTCGTGATCGCGCACAGCGCCGACGGCCCGAACTGGATCAGTCGCGATCTCAGCAATTCTGCCGCTGTCGCCCGGCATTTCGCAGCCCGCGATCTCAGCGAAGTGGTCCGCTGGTCGGACGATGTCGAGCGCATCACCGGTTCGGCGCGGGCCGACCTGGTGCCGTGGATGGTCTCGGTCGGTCTGCCGACGGATGTCGCGTTTGCCGCCGTGGTTTGGCGCCTGGGCGTGGGCGTGCTGTTCACTCTCGTGGCGCTCCTGTTGGCGTTCGGTATCGCCTGGATGTTGTCCCGCAAGATCGTGCGTCCGTTGCGGCAGCTCGGCCACGATGCGGCCGCCCTTGCTGCCGGCGACCTCGGCCACCGCACGCCGGTGCAGGCCGACGGCGAGGTCGGCGTGCTCGCGGCGTCATTCAATCAGATGGCCGCCGCGCTCCAGCAGCGCGAGGAAGACGCCAGCAAGCGCCGCCGACGACCTGAAGCAGGCCAAGGACATGCTGTCGGCGGTGATCGACTCCTCGCCGGTGGCGATCGTCTGCTCCGATCTGGACCGCCGCATCTTCTTGTGGAACCGCGCCGCCGAGCGCATCTTCGGCTTCACCGCCGAGGAAGCCATCGGCAAGCACGCGCGAGATATGCCGCCTCCGGCCGGTCCGGAAGCGATCGGATTGATCAAGCGGGCGTTGACCGGCGACATCGTGCGCGATCTGCACGTCAAGCGGCGGCGCAAGGACGGCACCGAAGTCGACGTCCGCGCCGCAGCCGCGCCCATGTACAACGCGGACGGCTCCGTGCGCGGCGTGGCGCGCGCCTACGAGGATGTCACGGATCGCGTGCGCGCCGAGGAGCAGCTCAAGCGCATCGCGCATTATGATCAGCTTACCGGACTGCCCAACCGCCTCACCCTGCAGAAAGAGCTCGGGCGTCTGCTGAGCGGCGACGGCGCTCCGACCGCCATCGCCCTGTTCGATCTCGACGGCTTCAAGGACGTCAACGATACGCTCGGTCATTCGACCGGCGATCAGCTTCTGATCGAGGTCGGCCAGCGTCTGGTGGAGGTCGCGGGCGACCGCGGCCAGGTCTGCCGCCTCGGCGGCGACGAGTTCATCGTGATCGTCCCAGACTGCGGCAACCCGCTGGTCGTGGGCGAGATCGTCGACACGATGCTCAAGCGGCTCACCGAGCCGTTCACGATCGGCGATCATGTCCTTCATGTCGGCGGCAGCGCCGGCATCGCGATCGCGCCCAACGACGGCAAGAGCGTCGACGAGCTGATCGCCAATGCCGACCTCGCGCTCTATCAGGCGAAGTCGGCCGGCCGGCGCGCCTATCGATTCTTCCTGCCGGTGCTGCGCGCGCAGGCACAGGCGCGTCGAAGCCTCGACCTCGAACTGCGGCGCGCCTATTCCGAGAACGAATTCGAGCTGTATTTCCAGCCGCAAGTCCGCCTCACGGACGGCGCCGTGGTCGGTGCCGAGGCGCTGATGCGTTGGCGGCATCCGGTCGCCGGAATCCTCGCGCCCGGCACTTTCATCGATACGCTGGCCGCCAGCGCGATCGCGCCCGAGGTCAGCCGCTGGATCGTTCACACGGCCTGCTCCAAGACCGCGCAGTGGCGCGCGCAAGGCCTGCATCTCAGCCGGATCGCGATCAATCTGTTTCCCACCCAGTTGGGCGACGACGCGCTGCTGCGCGATCTCAATGAAGCGCTGCGGGAAACCGGGCTGCCGGCCGAGGTGCTGGAGCTGGAGATCACCGAGAACGTTGCGCTCGACTTCGGAGACGCGGCCGTGCTGCAAGAAGATTCAGGACCGCGGCATCAAGCTCGCGTTCGACGATTTCGGCACCGGCTATGCATCGCTGAGCTATTTGACGCGTTTTCCGCTGTCACGGATCAAGATCGACCGCAGCTTCATCGGCAAGATCACCGACGATGCCGGCGACGCCGCGATCGTGCGTTCGCTCATCGCGATGGCGCACAATCTCGGCCTTGAAGTGATCGCCGAGGGCGTGGAGACGACCGCGCAGGCCGCGTTCCTCCTGAATCAGAAGTGCGAGGAGGCGCAGGGCTACCTCTACTCCAAGCCGCTGCCTGCCGCCGAATTCGAATCCTATCTGCGCAGCCATCCGCTCGTCGACGCCGTCGCGCCATCCGACAGGCGAATCAGCCGCGAGACGAAGTTCCACCGCCGCGCCGCGAAACCAACCGCGCGGCGCGCGCCGGGCGGATGACGTCCCAGTACTTTCGTCTCTGCCGCCACCGCTTCCCAACACCGCCGCAATCAGCGCACAACCCACCTTAGCGTCATGTTTGCGCGGTTCCGATGTACACGGATACGGCGGCCGCATCATCCATCCAGATGATTTACGGCGAGCGCTTGCTCAAACAAATTGCTGCGTCGAACCTTTGGTCAAAAAGGGGCAGCAATGTACGAACTTCTCGGTGCACTGGCATTCGCCACGCTGGTCACAGGCTACGTCCTGGCCGTCGTGTTTATCCGGCACGAGCACGAAAACGCATTCGGTGGGCAACGTTCGGCCCGCCATGAGGATTGAGTGATCCGGCGCGCTGCCAAAGGCGCTACCCGAGCTTGTCGAGTAACGCGCGGGCGGTGATCAGGTCGTCCGTGCTCCAGCCCTCGATGAACCAATCATAGACCGGCTTCAAGACATCCCGCGCAGCGCCGTCGTTTCCTTGCTCGTGCAGCAGTTCCGCCAGCTTGGCCGCCGTCCGCAATTCCCAGAGCTTGGCGCCCTGCTCTTTCGCCTTCAGCAAACCGGCCCGCAACAACCGAAACGCCTCCTCCGGATCAGGCGTGAAGCACGCCTGAAGCCGCATGATCTCCGCATCGCACCATTGACTGCCGGTCAGCCGCGAGATTTCCGCCGCCCTTTGCAACAACGCCGTCGCGGCGGCGATGTCGCCCGCCAATCCTTTCAGTTCGGCCGCAGAGGTCATGTAGAACGGCAACAAGGCCCAATTCTTGGTCGAATCGAGCTGACGCAGCAGGGCCTGCATGCCTTCGAGGTGCGCCGGCACGGGGCGTCCACGATGTTGCGCCCAGTCATGAAATAACGTGCCTTCCCAGCTTCCTTTGTAGGTCTCGTAGGCCTCGCGCAACTCGGCAAGCTGCTGGGAGAGCGACAGCACTTTTTGCGCATCCCGGACCAGCATGCCTTGAACGCAGGCGCGCCGCAGTCCGAGATTGAGGCTGACGGGATGATTTAGCGTCTTCGCATGCTCGACGCCGGCGAGGCTCATCGCCGCGCCGGTATCGGGGAAGCCGAGGATCGTGAGGCAGATTCCGAGCAAGGTGCAGGTCGACACCTTCGGATCGCGCGTGCTCATACCCGCATGCGGACCATCGCGGTCGACTTCGTACATGTCGACGATACGCTGCATGTCCTCGCGCGCGCCCTCGAAGCGGCCGAGCAGCAGGTTGGCGAGGGCCCCCGCTCGTCTGGCCATGAGCAGCGCCTGAGGATCGTCGGTTCGTTCGCACACATCCAGAATCTCTCTGGTGTATTGAACGATTCTCTGCGGCTCCGAATGGGTGAAATGATAGTTCAACACGAGTCCATCATAGACCCGCGGCAGCAGCTTCACTTCGTCCAGCGCAAGGCAAAGCTCGCGGGCGCGCTCGAACGTTGCACGCACACCTTGGCTGCCGGAGCCCTGGTGGTCGATCAGCACGCCTCCAACCGCCAGCTGAAGTTGCAGCTCTTGGCGATTCCGGTCCGGCGATTCCGGAAGCAATGCAATTTGCGAGAGCGCGTTGCGAAGATGACTGACCATTTCGGCCAGCGCAGAACGGCCGGTCGCACGCTCCGCAGCCTGCCGGTAGTGGCGTATGGCCTTCTCAGGCGCTCCCGCCTCGGCAAAATGCCAGGCGATCAACTGCGGATCGACGGCGTCTTTAGCTTGGTCCCGTTCCAGCTCCTCTGCGATGTGGAGATGGATCGCCCGGCGCCGTTCTCGCAGCAACGACGCGTAGGCGGCGTCTTGCACCAGCGCGTGCTTGAAGGTGTAGGTGGCGAACGGCGATTGGCCGTGCGGCACGATAATTCCGGCCTGCGTGAGCTCCTCCAGCGCCAGCTCCAGCCGTTTGGCCGGCAACCGCGTCAGCGTCTGCATCATTTCGAACGAAAATTCCCGGCCGATCACCGCTCCTATCTGCGCAACCTCCTTGCCGCCCGGCAATTGATCCAGACGCGCCATGAGAGACGAATGCAATGACCGCGGGACCATGTCCGCGGACAACAAGCCCGGAGGAGACGACGGCTCGCCTCCGTTGGCGTTGTTGCTGCGCCTCTTTTGAAGCACCGTGCTGGTGAGCTCTTCAATGAAGAGCGGCACGCAGTCGGCATGGGCGATGATGCGATCGACGACGTCCGATGGAAGATCGCGTCCCCCAGCCACCTGCTTGATCATCGCCGCGGCAAGCCGGTCGTCGAGACCGCTGAGCGGCTGAACAGTGACGTGCGGACGAGCCGCCCACGCCGGATACGCTTCGGGGCGCGCGGTCACGACCAGGAACGCCGGCAGATGTTTGATCGATTCAATCAGGAGGTCGACAAGCTCAACCGTCGTGGGGTCCGCCCAATGCATGTCCTCCAGAATGCACAGGAGCGGTTTCTGCGCCGCCAGGTCGCTGATTTGGTGGATGATCGCGGCGAAGGTCATGGCCTTGCGACGCTGCGGGGACACGTCCTTGAGACCGTCCGCAGCGGGGCAAGGGATCGCAAGCAAATCCGCCAGAATGGCTTGATCGTCCGACGAGGCGCCGGCCAGCGAGCTCGCAAGCTTGTCCCATTTCGCCGTTGGCGCCTCGCCGCGCTGAAATCCGGCGCTGCGTTCGATCTGCCGGATGATCGGATAGAGCGGCGTATCGAGGTGATGGGGGGAGCAAAGATAGCGAAGCGGCGCTGCAGCGGCGTTGCCGGCATGCTGCTCGAGCGCGGCAACCAACCGGGATTTGCCGATGCCGGCCTCGCCTGACAAGCAGGATCACGCGCCCTTCACCGCCCCTGGCCTGGTCCCACCGGCGCATCAGCAAATCCAGCTCTTCGACGCGGTTGACCAGCGGCAGATGGCCGCTGCGCAAGGCCTCATAGCGGCTCTCGATCGCGCTTTCCCTCAAGACCACACGCGCGCGTTCGACATCGCGGCGTCCCTTGAGGTTCGCCAATTCCACCGCGCGATATTCGAACAGATTGCCGACCAGGTTCCGGGTGGACTCCGAAATGACGACGGTCCCGGGATCGGCCGCCGTCTGCAGGCGGGCGGCCAGATTGGGTACATCGCCGACCACGGCCGCCTCGCGCGACGATCCGGCGCCGATCTGGTCGCCGACCACCACGAGACCGCTGTCGATGCCGACCCGGACCCTGAGGGTGCCGGGCGGGCCGGCCAGGGTATCGAGGCGCGTGGTCGCATCCACAATCGCCAAGCCCGCACGGACCGCCCGTTCCGCATCGGTTTCGTGTGCGTGCGGGTAACCGAAATAAATCAGGGCGCCGTCACCCATATAGCGGGCGACAAAGCCGTTGAATGCGGTGATCAGGCCGCTGGTCAGTTCGTGAAAGTCCGCGATGACCTTGCGGAGGTCTTCGGGGTCGAGCCGCTCGCCAAGCGCCGTCGACCCCACAAGATCGACAAACATCACGGTCATGAGCCGGCGCTCGGGCATCGGCGCAGCCGAGACCTTGTGGCGCGTCGGTGATGGCCGGGCGACCGGCGCCGCAGTCGCCGCAAAACCGCTTGTCCGCCGGGTTTTCGCTTCCGCACGCGCCGCACTGCCACGGCAGCGCTCGCCCGCAGTCGCCGCAGAACTTCTTATCGCTGGTGACGGCAGCGCCGCAGTGTGGACATCTCATTCGACCTCCAACGTCGGACGGCCGCGAGCTCTATAACGGTCAACGTTGATTTTCGATGAAAAGATGCGTGATTTCAAGGCAAGGCACCTGACCGTCAGCTAAGCGCACTTCACGTCGATGTGTTGACTCGCCCTACCATCCGGATGGCCTGCTTGCTCAACAACGCGATTTGTTGTCTAAACTGACGTGCATTGGTGAACCATTCGCGCGTTGGGAGAAGACGCATGTCCAGCACCGTTGTGGGAAAGAAGCGTAAGTCGCGTAAGGGCTCGAAGAAGGTCGCGAAAAAATTGAAGATGAAGAAAAAGACCAAGCGGCGCGCCAAGCGGTAACGACGACATAGATGAGCGGCGGAACGCTACCGGCCGACGTCAAGAAGACGTCGGCGCTGAGGCGCATTCCACCATCGACCGCTCTGCGCTATGTGAAGGCTCGCGCCAAAGAGGGGCAAGTCTGCACTTTCAGGTTGGCGAACGAATCCTCTCCGATCCAGGTTGAGGATACGTTCGGCCGCGCAATGACATTGGTGCCCGGCGATCTCTTCCTCGGAACGACGGGATATCGCAAATCGACCCGTTGGGTCGTCGGCGGCATGCCCAAGGGCGGACTTGTACCGGGCCAAAAGTACTGGGTGATTTCCGAATGCGGCGTCGTCGGCAACCTGGTTGCCGACACGCCGATGTCGAAGACCTTTGTTGGCCGGGCGCGCTATCTGGGCGCGGTTGCCGGCGAAGATGGCCGTATCCTCAGCCTCGGCGATTTCGCCGTGCAACACGCCCGTCGCGCGGCCGACCGCAAGGCACCGCTTTACATCATCGCCGGAACGTCAGCCGAGGTTGGCAAGACCACCGCAGGGCTTGCCGTCCTCCAAACCTTGCTGCTGCAAGGCTACGACACGGTCGTCGTCCTGAAGGCAACCGGCACGTCCGCAATCACCGAGATCGCCATCTACAAGGACCATGGCGCTGCGCAAGTGTTCGATTCCGTCGATTTTGGTCTCCCCACAACCTATGGACCAAGCCCGAAAAGCATGACCCGCTTTTTCGACCGGGCGCTCGATACCTGCTTGTCAATTCCCGCCGACGCAGTGCTCGTCGAATGCGGCGGCGACTTGCTCGGCGCCAATGTTCCGATCTTCCTCAAGCGCCTCAAGCGCAGACGCCGGCGCGCAAAGGTGGTGTTTGCAGCCGCGGATGCGGTCGGCGCCTGGGGCGGCACGCAGATGTTGCGAAAGATGGGATTGCCGGTGGACCTTATCACCGGTCCTTGCACCGATACGCCGACGCTCCAACAGCGTACCGAGGAGCTATGTGGCATCCCGGCCATGAACATGGCCCGGGACTAGTGGTCCGATTTAACATTCGCATCCCGTTTCGGCAGGCGATCTTGCGAATGTTAGAATCAAAGGACCACTAGCAAGTATTACTTGCTAGTGGAGTTTTGGATTTGACATTCGCGTTGTGAGTCGCTGCCAGGTCGATCGCGACTGTCAAATCCACTCCACTAGTGGAGCGATCAAGCGCGCTGGCGTGACCGGCGCGTTTTGCGCTTTTTGGACCGCGACCGCCGTGACGCTTTGTATGCCGGGCCCCGGTCCGACCCGGGTTTCTTGCCCCTGAGAATCTCGACGGCGTGCCTGATCAGATCTTCATTGCTATTGAGAAGATCGGCGCGCGTCATCCGGTGTCTGTAATCGCTCCTTACACCAAAATCTTCGATATCATTGCCGGACTCCGGACCCACGCGCAGGTAGCGCCGGAATGCGACCAGGAAGTCCGCTCCTCCCGGCAACCGCTTGAAAGGAGACCGCTTTGCCTTCCTGAAGTATTCGGCAAACTGCGTATGCTTGCGAGCGTTCGAGCCTGCACCGCTGGTGGTCGCGTGAACGCCCAGGATCTTGCCGCCATGGTCCTGGAAACCGGCAGCGAAAACCTCAGCGGCGCTGCGCGTCAGGCCGTCGGTGATCACGATGACCGGGCCGGGATAGCGCGGCCGATCCTCGACATTACAGGCGTCGGGGTCGGTATAGGGAAAACTGGCCGAATATGGCGCGCCGGTCTGCATGGAACGCTCAATGGATTTGATCCAGGGCGCGGCCCCGTTTGGACCCAGGTCCGGATTGTCCTTTTGCAATCGGCACAATTGCAGTGTGAGCGGCGTGCTCACGAGATACAGGCGCTCCGGCTCGATGGGCAGCTTCGGCGCGACGACTTGCAGGAGCTGTTCGGCAGCCCTCGCCCGTCCTCCAGGGTTCTCGCGAATGTCGATGATCAATCCATCTTGAGGAAGCTTCTTGATGGCCTTGATCAGCTTCTCGACGAGTTCGTCGGAATCGTCGACATCGAACGTGTAGATGCGCAGATATCCGATTTTGCCATAGGGCGGCACCGGAAGCGTTTCATCCCAGAACACCGCAGTGTCGTCCGGCGCGAACAGGAACCGGCGGATCTTCTGAACGCCGGCGGTGACGACCGAAATCCCGGGAGGCGCAAGGTCCTGGGTCTCCGGAACGTCCGAAACAACCCATGAGACGCGAACTTCCTGCTCGCTGCCGCCGCGCCGCGTCCGGTATCCGACCGTGACCCATTCCTCATCGGGGGGCAGCATGGCGAGCAACGGGCGTGCCGTCAGGCTGAACAGCCCGAGCGCATGCCGGGCCACGATATTGCCGGCGCCGGAGGGGCTTTGGGCGCCGGCCATCTCCACCGCGCGTCCGATCGGCACGCCGTTCCATGAGAGGATCTCGACCCCCTCCCTGAACGAGGTGCCCTTGAACCAGGGCTTCAGGACCTTGGTGGCAAGAAAGGTGTGTTTGCCGTCCTCGTCGAAGCAGAACTCCACCGTGAACGGCAACCACGCGCTGGCGTCCTTGAACGGCTCAGGCAGAAGATAGTTTGCATGCAGATCCCCAAGCGACGAGAAGATCTGCGTCATCTCATGGTGAAAGAGCTGGTCGTTGTCGAAATGGGTGTGGAGACGCTGCTGGAGCAGCCTGAGCCTCCGCAACGGATCGACCGCGTACATGGCCCGCTTGTGCGGAAGATTCACATACAGCCCTTCGAGGATCATGAGGGCTTGCTGCACGATGAGCGCACGCTGTCGTGCCGTCAGTTTTGCCGCACGAGCCAGGAACTTGCTCGGTGTGATTGCTTTCCGGAGAGCAGACCGTACGGCTTGCGAACTCGTTCGAATAACTTGAACAGGAATTAGATTTCTAGCCATCGGCGCGATGCCTCGCGTTCAAGCTGGTCAAAGACTTCGGATCAACGAATTCGCTTTTTGCTGTGACGTTGCGAGCGACGCGGGACCGCGTGCCGCCTCAACAGGCGAAGACAGGCCTATGGCACAATAATCCAGGCCAGGTAACCCGGCCAAATATTACCTTCACCGACGGTGAATGGTATCCTGCCGAAGCATGATCCCGGAAGCGAACGTCGGGCAGGTCATTACCCACAGGACCAGAGGCAATTTCGCGCTAATCGACCGACACGCCCGCGAATTGCACGACCTTTCGCCATTTCTCGGTTTCGTCGGCAATCATCTTCCCGAACTCGCTCGGGCTCATCGGCATCGGCACGCCACCGGCCTGCTCGAAGCGCACGCGCATGTTGGGGTCGGCGAGCCCGGTGTTGATCGCCTTGTTCAAGGTGGCAATGATCTCCCGCGGCGTGCCCTTCGGGGCGACGATGCCGTACCAGACGTCCGCCTCGTAGCCCGGCACGGTTTCAGCGATCGTCGGCATGTCCGGCAGCGATTCCCATCGCTTTGCCGACGTGACGCCAAGCCCCCGCAGCCGTTTCGACTGCACCAGTTCGATCGAACTGGTCAGGTTTCCGAACAGGACATCGACCTTGCCCGTGATGAGATCCGGATAAGCCGGCGATGAGCCGCGATAGGGCACATGCACCATGTCCGTTTTCGTCATCGCCTTGAACAGCTCGCCGGACAGATGCACCGACGTGCCGACGCCGGTCGACGCCATCGACAGCTTTCCAGGATTGGCCTTGGCGTAGTCGATGAATTGTTGAACGGTGTTTACGGGAAGCGACGGCGGCACCACCATGAGATTGGTCAACCGCATGATCCCGGCAACCGGCTCGGTATCGCGCAGGAAATCGAATGGCAGGCGCTTGTAGAGCGACGTTGCGATGGCGTTGTTGGGCCCCATGAACAGGAGGGTATGACCGTCGGGCCGCGCATTGATCACCGATTGCGCGCCGAGATTGCCTCCCATGCCGGGGCGATTTTCGATGACGACCCGCTGGCCCAGGCTGTGCGTCAGCCAGTCCGCCATGATGCGCGCGACGGCATCGGTCCCGCCGCCGGCCGCAAGCCCGACGACCAGCTGCACCGGGCGGGTGGGATAATCTGCCGCACCAGTTGGCGAGATGGACAGCGCATAGGCGCCGGCAAGAGCGGCAAGGGCCGGAATAGCTCTCAGCATTCGCTTTCCTTTGAATTGCCAGCCTGATGAGCAAAAAATATGCCCAGGCCGTTGGTCCCCGCAGGAGCCGCATATCGTACCGGCCCGTTGCGACGGTTTGACAACCCAAGTCTTAATCAATCCTTTCTCTCAGCCGAGGCAATCGATTGCAACGCGGCGGGCGCCAAGATGACGATGCCGCCACGCTGCAGCTCGATCAATTTCTGCTTCTCCCAGGCGCGCAGTTGCTTGTTCGTGCTCTCTCGCGACATCCCGATCATTTCGCTGAGATTACGTTGCGTGAGCGCTATCTTTTTACCTCCTGGCGCGGCTCCGGAACCCGTGGCCGCTTGCAGCAGAACCTTGGCGAGCCGGCCCGGCAGATCGAGGAACATGATGTCCTCGACCTGCTCGGTCGTATGCCGTAGGCGCCGGCACAACACTTCGATCAATTTGACCGCGAACTCCGCCCGCTCCCGAATCAAGGCGACGAAATCCCGACGCTCGATCACCATCAATTCGCAATCCGTGAGCGCGAAGGCGTCGGCCGATCGCGGCAAGCCGTCCAGCACGGCGATCTCGCCAAAGATTGCGCCCTCGGAAATCAAATTGAAGACGGCTCCCTTGCCCTCCGCGGACGGCGCACTGATCTTCACGGTCCCCGAGCAAATCGCAAAGAGGCTCGACCCGGCGTCGCCCCGGGCGAAGATCAGGGTGCCGCGCTTTACCGATCGCGGGATCGCGTAGGAGCTCAGTTGCTTCAGCAAATCCGGCCCGAGCGCGCCGAAGATCGGATGGCCGCTCAGGAACGCCCGCTTATCCGCGGCTTGGGAACCGACGCTTTTTTTCGCAGTGGCCATGACGCACGATCGGCCCGATTCTGAACCACGGGTGGGTCGTCCTACGTGCCGCCGATTTAGGGTGGACGCAAGGCGTTTAGACCTAACACCCGCAGGCGTCTGTCTCCAAACGAATTGCTGTGAAATTCTGGACGTTTACGGAAAGGAAACGCCGCAAGATGGGGTCGCAAGCCGCGAACAGGCGCGCCTCCGGAGAAGGCGCGCCCGTTGCGTCCAGGCGTGGTTCCAACCGCCTCCCGCTCGTCAGCGGTGAAACGTCGAATAGCCGGAAATCGTATAGGTGTAGGACATCGAGGCGGCCGACGCCTTGGCGACCTTGATCACGGCCTCGGTGCGATTGGTCACCTTCAGCGCCTTGAGAATGGCGGTGACGTGATTCTTCACCGTCGGCTCGGCGAGATTGAGTATCCGGCAGATCGCCTTGTTGCTCTTTCCCTGCATCATGACCGCCAGGACATCGCGTTGCCGCGCCGTGAGGGTCGTGCACACGGCATTGAGCTCGGTGCCGGCATGGTTGATCCGCGTTGCCAGAGGCCTTGGATAGCGAAGTGTTCGCGCGCAGGCGGCGCGCATTGGAAGGACGCGATTGGTGTGCTGGTGCCTTGAGTAAACATTATTGTTGTCTCCCGCTTGGCCGTCCCAACTGACGCCGTCTTGGTACGCGCGGGACAATAGGAGCCGTAGTTTCGGACGAAGGTGAGCTGGCTCACACTCCGATAATTTATTTTTCACTTTGTAATTCAATGATTTATGAGGGGAAGCAGGTCGCTGGCAGGAGCTGCAAGCCGGCTCCAAGCCGACCACAGTGACCGGACCCCCGATGACGGCCTTTAGTCCCTCTGATAGGACGAGACCGCGACGTGTGAGCACGAAAACACCTGGTTTCCCATCACAATGCCCGGCGCGCCCATCGCGACGGCGTGATAGTCCTGACACGCCAGCACGTACCAGCCGGCTTCGCAGTTTCGGCGGGCACGCCGCATGCGAAAGACCGAGTCGCTGACTTGCAGCAGATCGGCGTCGCGTGTGCTCTGAACCAGCCGCGACACGACCGCGCCCGCCGCCAGATGCCATTGCATGCACGATCGCGCCAATCTTTGCTTTTCGGCGTTGCCGTCGTCCGATGTGGCGCGGTGCGTGAACGATCATCGTGGACAGGAGCGCCGCCAGATCGCCAGGAGAGCCAGCACCCCGCCCAGCCCGCCGCGATCGAGCGGAGGCCATCGATCGGTTTATTGACGTCATCGAGACATGCGGCCGAGGCGGGATCGCAAGATCGCCGCTCAAGAGCTCCGGATGCGACGAAGCCGACGTGAAGCCTTGACCGCCTCGCGGTGGCCGGCGGTCGGACATAGGTATCTCGTTCATAACGAAGCTCCCTTGATGCAGGATTTCATCAGCGCCGCCGCGAGCCGGGCGGCCACGAATCGAAGCCGGGAACGCCGTCGGGTTCCGCCGGATTCCAATCGAACTCCAGATGGCCGAAGGCAAAGGGGCCGATGTCTTTGAAAGCTCCCGAAGCGGGCGAAGGTACCGCCAGCGCCGCCGTTGGTTCAGCTCATGAGACGGGCTCCCGCGGTCGCGCGCCTGTGGCTTTGGATCAAACTCGTGATCGCCAGCGCCGCAATCGCTGCCACGATCAGCACTGTCGCCGTCGTCGCACGCGCCAGACCGCCGGAATGGGTGGCGGACTGCCCACCACGTTCCATGTGTGCCTCCAGTAAATCTAGATCGTTCGGTTTGGCGAATTGCCCGCAGTGACGCCGGGAATCGCCGAACACGCGCGAAACAGTGCGCGCGCGGCATCGCGCAGAAAATCATCCTCACGTCTTGGGAACGGGGGTGCTTCTGGATGCCGCCGGAGCGGAAACGACCCTCACAATGGCGAGACTGCCCGGTCGCGGCTGGAGGATGGCACCGCCGCGGGACCTAGGTATGGCGGGCTCGGCGCCCCGGCATGCCGGCCGATCTCCTACTCGAGACAAGCGAGCGGACGTCGAATGCGGCCGCTGCCCGACAGCTTGCGGCGCCTTCCGCAAGCTTGATCACCAGCCCGCAATGTAGTCATGCGACTTCCTCTGATGGGACGTTCGCTACTCTCACGTGGACGTTTTCCGCGACTTTGCGGGCAATCGAACAACGTCAGTTAGCACTTTGGGTGTACGACGCGCGGTATGGATTCAACCGAAGGAACAACTGTTGCGCGGAATAGGCATTCACAGTGTGTGAGATCCATTCTGTAATCCCTAAGTCGGCTCAGTCCCCCGATGAATTTCTTCTGTTTGCGCACGGGTCTAGCGTTGCGTTGCTGGCGGCATAGCCAGTGTACAACTGGAGAACGACAATGACTGATCGTCATGGCAATGATTTCGATTTCTCGAAAGACCTGGACATTGACGTCGACGTCGATATCGACCTGGACATTGACGTAGATGTGGACGTGGACAAGAACGTCGACATCTGCATCGACATCGACCAGGACCTCTACATCGACGGCAACACCGCAGAGCTCAACCTCGACGCCGAGGCGATTGGCGACAACTCGCTGGTGGAAGTTGATGCGGTCGTGCTTACGACCGACCACTCCTCGAGCGTCGTCCTGCACGTGATCTCGGCCGTCGATTGATGTCGAGCGAGCTCGAGGGAACCTGGCACCCCGCATTCCCCTCGAAGCGTCGCAGCATACCGACGGCGGCCCAGCGGCTGCCGTCGGTATTTTTTGCGAGCACCTTCACCCCTCAAGGGGCGGCGATAGCGGTCAGCGGGACGTTCTAGTGAAGATTTTTGGACTTTGAGAGCAGCGAGCATTGTGTCGAACGGAAAGGGATCTTGCGATGACCCTGAGCGTGACGACCACCAGCTCCATTGCAGTGTCGGAAGCGCTTGTGACCAGCACTGACGCCGATACCCAAACCTTCAACTCCTTCACCACCCAACAGTCCTTATCCTACGCCTCGGTGCCGGACTCGCCTGGGCTCTCCATGGTGATTGGGGGCGAAGCCACCGCCATCGGCGAGGACACACTCGCGGCCGCAAGCATGACGGTCGAAGTGGACAGCACCGGTCTGGTAACAACGGCGCTAGGCAGCGTGAGCTTCGTGGCCGCAGCAGTGTCACCGGGGCACGAGACCGCGTTCGCGACCGCGGATAGTTTCGGGGGTATGAGCGGCGCCGATTTCCTGCTGGTCCTCACCAGCAATACTCAGATCGTCGATCAGGGGCCGGACGAGTCGGTAGCGATCGCGACTTCGTCGACAATGCTCTATGGAGCCGATTTTGGCCTGGCCGCGGCGGATACATCGGTGGCGACCAATTCTATGCTCGCCCCCTCGACCGAGAATGAATTTCCTGCGATCGCCGATTTTGCGACCAGTGATCAAGATCACGACACTCCCGCTGACGATTTCTGGGATTCCACCGGAGTCGAAATCGACGGCAATGTCGCCGTTCTGGATATTGTGGCGGCAGTCTTCGGTCCAGATACGCTGTTGGACGTCGAAGCCAGCGTCCTCACCTTGGACAACACGCTATCGACAATCAGCGCCGAAATCATAGCGGCCGTCGGGTAAGCGCGGTTGTCCTATCCCTGAACGACAAATGCCTCGGCGAGCGCGTGCGTCGCCGCCTGGGACGCCGCGCTATCGCGCCTCGCACATCGTGTGCGGTGCACAAAGGCCGATCCTCTCCTCCAATAGTACTGGGCTCCCAAGCCCGCGTTGCCTGCGGTCAGAAAACTGTCACGCAGTCCCATGACCAACCTCGGAAAATTCCCTCATCCATTGGGAGAGCCTTACCACTATCCGAATGGAGGTTGGCCGATAGCGCCGTTGTTTTGCGGAACATCCCGCATAGCATGGATCACGCACAGCATGGGGCCTCAACTATTGCTGTGAGAGACGGTTGCAAAGCACAGCACGGGAAACCGACCCATGGCCACCAAGCTGAAGCTCACATCGTCAAGAGACACCAGGACGATCACGCAAGCCGGCGCATTTGAAGTCTATGCGCATGACGGTAATGACATCATTACCGTTTCCTCGGTGTTCGGGGGAGTTGATTTCGGCGATCATCTTGATGGCGGCGCTGGTGACGACACCATCATGGCGGGCAGCACGAACGATACGCTGCTCGGCGGCGCAGGGCTCGATATGCTCCGCGGCGGAAATGGCGACGATTTTCTCGACGGTGGCGCCGACAACGATACGGTGGACGGTGGCTCCGGCAACGACCGGCTATTCGGCGGGACCGGGAACGACACCCTGATGGGTGGCTTTGGCAACGACACCCTGGATGGCGGCGACGGCGACGACACTCTTCTCGGGTCGATGGGCAACGATACGATCTATGGCGGCGCGGGCAATGACTTTATCGACGGCAGCCTTGACGACGATATCCTCGACGGCGGCGCCGGCGACGACATGCTGCTGGGCAGCCTGGGCAACAACATTCTGCATGGCGGCAGCGGAAACGACACGCTGATAGCCACCTCCGGCACCGACCAGTTGTTCGGCGGCGAAGGTAACGACTTGCTACAGGGCGGATCCGGCGACGATCTCCTTGACGGCGGCCCCGGCGACGACATCCTCGAAGGCGGCGACGGCAACGACATCCTGCTGGGCGGCGCCGGTAACGATATCCTTCGCGGCGGCGCCAACGCCGACGCGATCGACGGCGGAGACGGTGAGGACACCGCCGACTATTCGGCTTCCCCGACTAACGTCATCGTCGATCTCGGCGCAGGCACCGGCCTTGGCGGCGATGCCGACGGCGACACGCTGACCAATGTCGAGAACGTGATCGGCTCGTCGGGCGACGACGGAATATCCGGCAACGATGGCGCCAACCGGCTCGATGGTGGCGCGGGCAACGACATTCTGATCGGCGACGCCAGCGCCGCCAGCACAGGCATCGGCGGCAACGACACGTTGATCGGCGGCGAAGGCAACGACACGATCGACGGCAGGGCCGGCGACGATACGTTAATCGGTGGCTCCGGCAACGACGTTCTGATCGGCAACCCGGGATTCGACACCGCCGACTATTCGACGTCGCCGAGCGGCGTCACGATTCAACTCAATGGGACCGCGGCAGATCCGACAATTGCCGGCATCGGCTTCGGTGGCGATGCCGAAGGCGATACGCTGCAGTTGATCGAGCGCGTCGTCGGCTCGGCTTTCAGCGACACCCTCCTGGGCGACGAGTTGAACAATACTTTCATGGGTGGCTTCGGTGCCGACGCGATCAGTGGCGGTGCCGGTAATGATACCGCGGAGTATTCGTCTTCGGCGGCGGCGGTTTTGGTTGCACTGGGCAGCGCAACGGAGGATTTCGCCACCGCGATTGCCCGCGACCGAAACATTGCGGATGGCGACGACGACAGTGATGCCGCCGGCGACCAGCTCACCGGAATCGAGAACCTGATCGGCTCGGCCTTCGCCGATAATCTCCAAGGCGACAGTCACGATAATCGCCTCACCGGCGGCGCCGGCAACGATACCTTGATCGGCTACGGCGGCGTCGACACCATCGACTATGCCAAGTCGAATGCAGGCGTTCAGATTACGCTGATCGACAGCCCAGATCCGCTTATCGCGTCGCAAGGCGTTGGAGGAGACGCGGAAGGCGATTTGATCAGCAGCAGCGTCGAGAACATCACCGGCTCGGCCTTCAATGATTTCCTTGAAGGCAATTCCCAGGACAATCGCCTGGAAGGCGGAGCGGGCAACGACACGCTGCGCGGCGGCGCCGGAAACGATGTGATGCTCGGCGGCGACGGCAACGATACGCTGGCCGGCGGCGCCGGCAACGACACGATGCTCGGCGGAGCCGGCATCGATACGGCCGACTATTCGAGCGCGACCGCCGCTGTCGCGGTCGTTTCCGCGACGGTGAACGGTCAGCCGGGGTTTGCTGAGATAGGCTTCAATCCTGACGGTACTCTCAATACCGCGACGGTCTTCGACACGCTTGGTGAAATCGAGAATCTGATCGGCTCGAACTTCAACGACACGTTGCTCGGAAATTCCCTCGACAACCGTATCGCTGGCGGCGCTGGCAATGACACCATGCAAGGCGGCGACGGCAATGATTTCCTGATCGGCGGCACCGGCAATGATTCGCTCTCAGGCGGCACCGGCGTCGACACGGCGGACTACTCAACGTCCTCTGCAGCGGTGCAGATCACAATCCTTGGCGGTGGTATCGGTGTGACACAGACCGGCTCTACCGGAGACGCGCAGGGTGACCGGCTTGCTACAATCGAGAACCTGATCGGCTCCGCATTCAATGACACTCTCAACGCGGATCAAGTCGGCGCCACGCTGACGACGACCGACAACCTTCTCGACGGCGGCGCCGGCAACAATTCACTGAGCGGCGGCAACGGCAACGACACACTGATCGGTGGGTCCGGAAACGACACACTGATCGGCGGCGAGGGCAACGACACGCTGATCGGCGGCACCGGCAACAATTCAATCAACGGCGGCAACGGCATCGACACGGCGGACTACTCCGGCTCTTCGGCGGCAGTAACCGTCCGGGTCGCCCAGGGCTTCTCAATCGGGGGAATCGGCGGCGACGCGCAGGGCGACGGCGTCTCCGGCACGATCGAGAACCTGATCGGCTCGGCATTCGACGATACGCTGATCGGCGATTTTACCGGCGCAGGCGTGACCAGCAACGTCCTCGACGGCGGCGCCGGCAACGACACGCTGGACGGCGGTGTCGGTAACGACATGCTGATCGGCAGTCTCGGCAATGACACCCTGATCGGTGGTCTCGGCAACGATGCGCTGATCGGCGGCGCCGGCAACGACACCGCGAGCTACACCACGGCGACGGTGGGCGTTACGGTCAATCTCTCAATAGCGACCGCGCAGGATACGGTTGGCGCGGGAATCGACACGATTTCCAGCACTGAGAATCTCACGGGCTCAGGATTCAACGACACCTTGACCGGTGATGACAATGCGAACGTCATCGATGGCGGCGCCGGCAACGACGTGATGGACGGCGGCCTGGGTGCCGACACACTCAGCTATGCATCCGCCACAGCGGGCGTGACGGTCAATCTGGCAACGACGACGGCGCAGAATACCGGCGGCGCGGGAACCGATACGGCGACCGGCTTTGAGAACCTGACCGGATCGGCGTTCGCCGACAATTTGACCGGCGATGTCAATGACAACGTCATCGATGGCGGCGCCGGCAATGACACGTTGAACAGCGGCGGCGGCAACGACACCCTGCTCGGCGGGCTCGGCAATGACGTGCTGAACGGAGCTGCCGGCAACGACACGCTCGACGGCGGCGACGGCGACGACACTCTGGCCGGCGGGGCCGGCGGAGACGCATTGATCGGCGGCGCGGGTAACGACACCGCGGACTATTCGACGTCGGCCGCCGGCGTGGTGATTGTGAACGTCGAATCGTCCAGCGACGGATCGCCCGGCTACATGGGCCTGGCCGGCGATGCCGCCGGCAACTCCCTGATCGGCATTGAGAGCATCACCGGTTCGAACCTCGACGACATTATCTACGGCAACGCGCAAGCCAACATTCTCGCGGGCGGCGCCGGCGACAACTCGCTCCACGGCGGCGGCGGCAACGACACCCTGCTCGGCGGCATCGGCAACGACCTGATCGAAGGTGGCGAAGGTGACGACACGATCGACGGCGGCGACGGCAATGACATCGTGGACGGCGGCGCCGGGAACGACACGCTAAATCTTGCCGCCGCAACGGCTGGCATCACCATCAATTTGGGGACGACGTCGGCTCAGAACACCGGCCTTGGAATGGACACGTTCAGCAACATCGAGAACCTGATCGGGTCTGCGTTCGGCGATACAATGACGGGCTCCACCGGCGCCAACGTCATCAACGGCGGCGACGGCAACGACACGTTGAACGGCGGCAGCGGCAACGACACCCTGTTGGGCGGCATCGGCGATGACACCATGGACGGCGGCGCCAACGACGACCTGCTTGATGGCGGCGACGGCAACGACTCGCTGCAAGGCGGCGACGGCAACGACACCCTGGTGGGCGGCACGGCAACGACACGATCAACGGCGGGAACAACACCGACACCGCGAGCTACGCCGCTGCAGGTGCGGCCGTCACGGTGAGCCTGGCGACCACGTCGGCGCAGGACACGATTGGTGCCGGGACCGATACGATTTCCAACGTCGAGAATCTGATCGGCTCGGCATTCAACGATACGCTGACCGGCAACAGCAGTGCGAACAGGCTCGAAGGCGGCGCCGGCAACGACACGCTCAGCGGCGGATCCGGCAACGACGTGCTCGACGGCGGCGCCGGCAACGACACGCTCGACGGCGGCAACGATACCGACACCGCAAGCTACGCTTCTGCGAGCGCGGGCGTGACCGTCAGCCTGGCGATCGCCGCGGCGCAGGACACGGTGGGCGCCGGCACCGACCTGCTGAACCTCATCGAAAACCTGACCGGCTCGAGCTTCGACGACATTCTGACCGGCAACACCGGCAACAACCGGCTCGACGGCGGCTCTGGCAACGACACACTCAGCGGTGGGGCCGGCAACGACATCCTCGACGGCGGCATCGGCAACGACACGCTTGACGGCGGCGCCGGCAACGACACACTGATCGGCGGCGACGGCATCGATACGCTAAGCTATGCGTCGTCCACAGCCGGCGTCACGGTGAACCTGGGTTCCACCTCGGCGCAAAATCGGGCGGCGCGCCGGGACAGATACGCTCAGCTTCTTCGAGAATCTGATCGGCTCGGCGCTCACCGACAGCCTGACCGGCGACGCCAATGCCAACATCATTCGTAGTGGCAATGGCAATGACATGCTTCGCGGCGGCAACGGCGCCGACATCCTGGTATCGGAAGGAACCGGAACCAAGCAGCTCCTCGGTGACGGCGTTAGTGGTGATCCTGGGGTGGATGGCCTCGACACGTATGTTGTGGCCAACGGCGCCACGGGGCTGACCATCATCAACAGCCTATACGTTCAACGCCGATCCGGCCCTGGCCGAGGACATCGTCCTGTCATACGCGCCGACCGCCTTCGCTATCGGGCAGCGTCAGCGGGCTGGCAGCGCTGATCCTGCAAGGCCCCGGTCACAACACGGCAATCCTGCTGAACGGCACGGACGTTACTTGGCTGCGACGATCGTCAGCCAGAACCTGACCATCGACACGGACTTCTTCTCATGACGGACGCTATGTCTGGATCGGAGGTGAGCATCGCCGCCATGACGAAGACGTAGGTGTTCATCGGGGCGACAACACCCGCCCCCAGGAGCATCAACATGAAGTGGTCATCAACACGAGTTCCGACTCTCGAATGTCGCATTCAAGCAAAACAACAAGAGTAAAATAGCAACAAGCAGTGATCAGGGAATGAGCAATCCCTGACAGACAACAGCCCCGGTCTGCAACGGAACGGGGCGACTCGACAGTGGACCGCATCGCGCGAAGGTCCACCGATTCCTTGGGGCGGTCAGTGGCATTGTTGAATGCGTAGCGAGATCAGCCATGAGTTGGTTAGGCTCTCGCTCACTTCGGACGGCGTAAGACGGAACTTCGCAGGCAATTTCGGATTGCCGCAAGGCGGTCATGATCACCGGCGCGTTCAGCCTGGCGATCAATCTGTTGATACTCACCCCATCGCTTTACATGATGCAGGTCTACGACCGCGTCATCACGACCGGGCACTTGGAGACACTGCTATTCCTCACGCGCTCGCGGCGTCGGCGCTGTTGGTGCTTACGACGCTCGACTCCCTGCGGTCGTCGGTCATGGTCCGGGTCGGTTGCTGGTTGAACGATCGCCTTGGCCCGGTGTTTCTGGCGAGCAGCATCCGCGCGCAATTGCAGGGCGACACCGCCGGCGCGCAGCCGCTCCGCGACCTGGCTCAGATTCAGAATTTCATTGCCTCGCAGGGCCTGACCGTATTCTTCGATGCGCCTTGGGTCGATCGTATTCGTCGCGTTGATCTGGCTTCTGCATCCTGTGCTCGGCGCCATCGCATTCGTCACTGCGATCCTGCTTCTGCTCCTCAGCATCACCAACGAATTGATCACGCGGCAAGCCAATCTCAAGGCCAGTCAGTCCCAGATCCTGGCGATGCAGCAGGCCGAGGCGGCGATCCGAAACGCCGAGGTCGTCCACGCCATGGGGATGCATCCTGCCGTCATCAGCCGATGGCAGGCGCGGAATGGCGACGCGATGGAAGCGACCAGCAGGGCCGCGGAGCGTGGCGGCGTTCTGGTTGGACTTACGAAGTTCATCCGCTTTTTTGCTCAGATCGCCATTCTCGGTGCCGGCGCGTATCTCGTCATTCACAGCAAGCTCAGCGCGGGCACGATGATCGCTGCATCCATTCTGCTCGGCCGCGCCCTCGCGCCGGTCGAAATTGCGATGACGGCGTGGCGAAACTTCAGTGCAACCCGGATCGCATACGGCCGCTTGAAAGCGCGCTTGAACGATCACGTCACCGACGGCGAGCGCGGCCAAGCTTCCGCCTCCGAGAGGTCATCTCCTGATTCAGAACGTGTCGTTTGGCACGCGAGAGCACATGATCCTTCGCAACGTCAGTTTCGAAGTCAAGCCCGGCGAGTCGGTGGCCGTGATCGGTCCGTCTGCGGCCGGCAAGAGCACATTGTGCCGGCTGATCGTCGGCATTCTCGCGCCCGATCGCGGGGCAAATCCGGCTCGACGGATCGGAGATCCTGCACTGGGACCCCGTTCAGCTCGGCCGTTACATCGGCTATGTGCCGCAGGACGTCGAACTGTTCGCCGGCTCCGTGCGCGAAAACATCGCGCGCATGGGAGCCATTGACGACAAGGCGGTGGTCGAGGCCGCAAAGCTCGCCCACGCCCATGAGATGATTCAGCACTTGCCGGACGGCTATGAGACGCAGATCGGCGAGGGCGGGTTGCGGCTCTCCGGCGGCCAGCGGCAGCGGATCGGTCTTGCTCGCGCTGTCTACGGCGATCCACGGCTGATCGTTCTCGACGAGCCGAACGCGAATCTGGATCAGGCCGGCGAATCCGCGCTTTCGACCGCAATCCACGATCTCAAGAAACGAGATGTTGCACTGATCATCGTCGGCCATCGTCCATCGACGCTCGCGCAAGCCGACAGCGTCGTTCTGATGCGGGACGGCAGGGTTGAGTTGTTCGGCCCACGTGACGCCACGCTCCAGAAGCTGCGAGTCAGGTCGTCGGACAGCGTCGTTCCGATGCAGAAGCCGGCCGCGGTCGCCACCATGGCAGCGGTCGCGCCGACGAATCGAGAACATATCCCGAACCCATGACCAGCGAGGGCAACCCATGATGAACCCGGTCCACACCGGCTTCGCCGAGCAGTCAGCAGATCCTGGCGCCAAACGGCCTGCGGATCGTCAATGCTGCCACGCTCCGGCATGTCGCTGCGCTGGCCGCTACGCTTCGGCCTTGCTGTCATGATCTTCTTTGTGCTTGGTTTCATCGGCTGGGGAGCGTTCGTGCCGCTGGCCGGCGGAGCGGTTGCGCCCGGCGTCATCAGTCCGGATGGCGATCGGAAGACCGTTCAGCACCTCGAAGGTGGGATCATCGCGCAGCTTCTGGTCCGAGACGGCGACGTCGTAAGTGCGGGCCAGCCGCTTGTTCTGCTCGAAAGCCTCCAACCGAAGGCGACACACGACATGCTGGTGTCCCAGCAATGGACATTGCTGGTGACGCACGTCCGCTTGGTGGCGGAGCAGAGCCGGGCACACGGAACTGCAATTTCCGCCGCTGATGTTGAATGCGAACGGACGAGCGGCTGCAGGCGATGGTCGAAGGGCAACGGCGGCTGTTCAAGGACCGCCTTGCGACACACATGGCGCGCAAGGACGTTCTCCGTCAGCGCATCGAACAGCTCAATGAGCAAGTGAAAGGGCTTCAGGCTCAGGTCGACAGCAGCAATATTCAACTGGAATTGATCGCCGAAGAGCTGGTGGGCAAAGAGGCGCTGCTCCGCCAAGAGCATCGTCACAAAGCCTGAAGTGTTGAAGCTCCAGCGAGCCGTTGCCGAGATTCGAAGGGCGTCGTGGCGAATATCTCGGCGCGATTGCGCGCGCGCAGCAGCAGATCGGTGAGACGCAGATCCAGATATTGATGACGGATGCGGAGCGCATCGATCAGGTGACGACCAGGCTCGAGCAGCTTCGCGTGGATCTTGCGACGGTTACGGAAAAGCTGAACTCGAGCGTCGATATCCTCAAGCGGACCGTCATTGCGGCGCCGATCGCCGGCGTTGTTCTCAACATGCGTTTCAAGACGACATGGCGGGCGTGCTCAAACCCGCCGAGCCGATCCTCGATATCGTGCCCGCGGACGACATGCTGCTGATCGACGCCAAGATATCCCCCACCGATATCGACGTGGTGCGTGTCGGCCTTCCGGCAAAGGTTCAGCTCACGGCCTATTCCGGCCGCAGCACGCCACGGCTGAACGGCGTGGTGAAAACCGTCTCGGCCGACCGCCTCATGGACGAAGGATCACGACAGCCCTACTACCTGGCGCGCGTTCACGTAGATCGCGAAGAAATCCAGGCAGTCTCACGCAAACATCGAGCTTATCCCGGGCATGCCCGCCGAGGTCCTGATCGTCACCGGCGAGCGGACGATGGCCGAGTATCTGTTCCAGCCATTCCTCGATGCGCTCTGGCGAAGCTTCAGGGAGACCTGAAAAGTGAACGGCTACACAATGTCCACGCAACAGCACGAGTATTGCGGTACCGTCCTGTCTGGAACCAACGTGGTATCATGGTGTCAGTTAGCAAACGAGTCCACCGGTCAGTAGGATAGCAACAGGAGTTGTGGACGATTTCTATGGGGGGTCGGAGAGAATACGATCAAGTTACGGCGCTCAATTTCGAAAATGAGATGTCGCAGATCGGTAAAACTTGTCGCGTAGCTTGATCGAACGAAATTGTTTCAGTGGCGTTCAGTAAGGGAGCGTACCATGAGTCGATCCCTGCACCTCAGGGCCAAGTGCCCCTCCATTTTGGTCATCGACTCGTTGGAATTGCGTCGAGCGGGCGTCGTCAGTTTTCTGGCGCCTTGGGCGGACGACAGCCACATCAAGATTGTCCATATCGACCCGCATGAAGCCCTGGCGCAATCGAACGCGCTCATTCAAGATGATTTTGCTCGTTATTGGGGCGCAAGGCGTCGCGGATCCCGAGCCCCAGAGCTGGATCGCGTCGTTGCACGACAAATATGCCGACACTCCTCTTGTTCTGGTCTCTGAACGTGAGGAGGCGGAAGAAGTGGTTGCCGCGTTCAAGGCGGGTGCCCGCGGGTTCATCCCAATGAGCGTTACGCCGCCGGTGGCGATGCAGGCGTTTACATTCATCATGAGTGGCGGATCGTTCTTTCCTCCCACTGCTCTCATACAGACCACGCATGTCGAGACTTCTGTGAGTGTCGTTGCGGCGAAAGAAACCGCAGTCGCTGGGGATGCGCGCGGCCTGACGGCTCGGCAGCAAGAAGTTCTTGAACGGCTGCGACAAGGAGAATCGAACAAGTTGATTGGACGGCAGCTCAAGTTGCGAGAGTCGACCGTCAAAGGTGCATATCCGGCAGATCATGAGGAAATTGGGCGCCACAAATCGCACGCAAGCCGCGCTCAGCGCCGCCCACCTCACCCTGACGACCCGCGTCAAGAATGACGATGATGAAGGCGATCAGGATGGCCATGGGCTCGGAGCCGTGAAAACGCATATCCTGCATTCTTGAGACTTGTTCTTTAGACTTGCACTCTTAACGCGAGCCATGGGCCGATAGCGCCCATACATTGCTCGCATCCGCGCGATTCGTTCGCCGAACATCTTCCGACGGTAATTCGCCGCAAACTGGCGGTGGGACGGAACATGTGCCGACCTGAATCGCGTCCGCTTTTGTATTACTCCCTACGATCACTACTCCCATAGCAGTATCACTCATTGAACACATTCCAACATCCTTGGAGCCCGCTATCCTCCCATCAGGTCCAGCGAGTGTTGGAGGGATCGATGGCGCGGTCGAAAAATCTTGCGGACGATATGCATTGCCGCGGGCAGAATTCTGACGACCGAGACGACGGCCATGGCTGGGGCGACCGCGATTGGAATTGGTCGAACGACGATTCCAACTCGCATGGATGGCATGAACTCTCATCCCCAACATGGGAGTTGTGATAGCGGCCGCGACCATGACAACGGCCGCATCGATATCGACCTCGATCTCGACAAGCGTCACGACGGAATCGATCTCGAAATCGACGTCGAAACTCACGGCAAGTGGCTGGACGTCGATATCGAGATCGGCAAGCTCGATTTCGAACTGAAGCTCGACGCCCGCCACCTCACGGCCGACGACGGCCCGATGGGCACCCTGGTCATGGGAGAGGGCACAGCCATTGGCGTGGATACGCTGGTCGACGCGGATATCTTCGGCCGGCTGCTCGATCTCGGGCGCATCACCGTGGCCTTCGGTACGACGACCTTCAAGTCTGCCGCGGTCACCGGCGGTGACGGAGCATTCGCGATCGCCGACACTTTTGCGGATGTCACGGGCGCCGACCTGGTCTTCACGTTCAATAGCAAGACAACGATCGCCGGCTCCTACAATGGCGATTCGTTCGCGATCGAAACGTCCACGACGAACTATATCGCAATCGACTTCGAAGACTTCGACTTTGCCGAGGGACAGCTTGCCTTCAATTTCTATGAGATCAGTTCATACCTCGACGCAGGGAATGGGAAGGGCGGCGCGAAGAACGTCCCCCACCTTGATGGCAACGTGGCCACACTCGATGTCGACGCGCTGGCTCAGGCGGACAATACGCTGGTCGACGTCCTGTCATCGGTCCTGACACTCGAGGATCAGCTTTCCACGGTCAGCGCCATGGTGGTGACGGCGGGTGGATGACGGCAGGCGGAATGCAAGATCGAACGCGCAAACGGCGCCGGCGCTGTTCCGGTCGGTCTTCGCGCGGCAAATTTGGTGGAGAGGGCGGCGTGAATGCGGCGGTTCGAACGAATATCGCAGGTGCTATTGCTTCCGGCGGCCACCCGTCATCGGCCTAGATGGTTCTAGGGGGCGCGCGATGCCGGGACGCAAGCATGTCCATGAGGAGATCGTGGCAAAGCTGCGCCACGTCGAAGATCTCATTAGCCAGGGCCGATCATTGACCGACGCCATCGACGCGATCGGCGTCGCCGAAGCGACTTACTATCGATGGCGAAAGGAACTCGGCACCTTGAGCGTCGACCAGATGCAGCGGCTCAAGGAGCTCGAACTGGAAAACATGCGGCTGCGCCAGGCCGTGCTCGACCTGACGATCGACAAGATGACGCTGTTGGAAAGCTTGAAGAATTCGTGAGATCGCACGTCGCACGAAGGCCGGCGGCCGCTTCAGTGCGCCTGCAGCCCGGCTTCGCGCGCGACCGTGCCCCACACCTTGAGCTGTTCCTTGAGGAACGCGCCCAGCTCCTGTGGCGTCGAGCTCTTGTAGTCGAACGCGGCGCGGTCCAGGCCCTCGCGCACGTCCGGACGCTCCATCGCGGCAGCCACCTCGCGCGAGAGGCGCTCGACGATCGCGGGCGGCGTCTTGCCGGGCGCGAACATCGCGACCCACGGCAGGATCGCGAAATCGGGCACGCCCGCCTCGGCCATGGTCGGCACGTCCGGCGCCAGGCGCGCACGATTTGCGCCGAGTGTGGCAATTGCGCGGAGCCGCCCCTCCTTGATGTGCCGGAGCGAGTCGTTCAGGCCCGCCGCCATGATCTGCGCCTGCCCCGCGAGCAGCGCCTTCATCGCTGCCGCGTCGATCGGGTAGTCCCTGCTCGCGATGTCGAGCTTCTCGCGCGTGCGCAACTGCGCCATGGTGAAGATGGTCGGCGGATTGGCGGCCGCGACGGTGAGCTTGCCGGGATTGTCGCGCGCGTAGCGGATCAGCTCGGCCAAATTCGTCGCCGGCACGTCCGGCGTCACCACCAGCAGCAGCGGCGTCCAGCCCATGAGCGAGACCGGCGCGAAATCCCGGACCGGATCGTACGGCGCGTCCTTGCGCAGGATCGGCACCGCCACCAGCGGGCTTGAGTTGCCGACGAGGAGCGTGTGGCCGTCGGGCGGCTCCTTCAGGAGCGCCGTCGGCGCGAGCGCACCGTGCGATCCGGCCATGTTCACGATCGAAAACTCCTGGCCCAGCGCCTGCGCGAGCGCCGGCAGGAAGACGCGCACGGCGGAGTCGGTGGGCCCCCCGGGCGGGAACGGGATCAGCAGGCGCACGGGCTCGCTCGGATAAGGGGTCTGCGCATGACCGGAAAGCGCCACGGCCATCGCGGCGCAGACGGCGATCGCACTGACGATCCTGTTCATCGCCCTCCTCCCTCTGTTGTTGTTCCGAGGCTATCACTTTTTGGCGCCAGCGACCGCCGGAGTTGGCAAAGCCTGGCCAATGCGACGTCGGCTTGCCGGCGTCCTGACCGCTTAACGGCACTTGGCGCGCATCAATACTTCGCGTGTCCGGGCGTTCGCGGATACGGGATCGCGTCGCGGACGTTGGAGAGGCCGGTGACATAGGCGAGCGTGCGCTCGAACCCGAGGCCGAAACCCGCGTGCGGCACCGTGCCGTAGCGGCGCAGATCCCGGTACCAGGCGTAGTGCTCCTTATCGATGTGGCACTCGTCCATGCGCGCATCGAGCACGTCGAGCCGCTCCTCGCGCTGGCTGCCGCCGATGATCTCGCCGATCCCGGGCGCCAGCACGTCCATCGCCGCGACGGTTTTGCCGTCGTCGTTCACGCGCATGTAGAACGCCTTGATGCCCTTCGGATAGTTCATCACGATGACCGGCTTCTTGGCGTGCTTCTCGGTGAGATAGCGCTCGTGCTCCGACTGCAGGTCGATGCCCCATTTCACCGGAAACTCGAACTTCTCCTTCGCCTTCTCCAGCACCGCGACCGCCTCGCCGTAGTCCATGCGCACGAATTCGGAGCTGACGATGCCTTGAAGCTTCGCCAGCAGCCCCTTCTCGACCCGCTCGTCGAAGAAGGCGAGATCGTCGGCGCGTTCCTTCAGCAAGGTCTCGAGGCAGTACTTCAAGCAGTTGCTCGGCCAGCGTCGCATCGTCGGAGAGATCGGCGAACGCGATCTCCGGCTCGATCATCCAGAACTCGGCGAGATGCCGGCTGGTGTTGGAATTCTCCGCCCGGAACGTCGGCCCGAAGGTGTAGACCTTGCTGAGCGCGAGACAGTACGCCTCCACATTGAGCTGGCCCGACACCGTCAGGAACGCCTCGCTGCCGAAGAAATCCTTGGCGAAGTCGACCTTGCCCTCCGGCGTGCGCGGCAGGTTGGCGAGGTCGAGCGTCGAGACCCGGAACAGCTGCCCTGCCCCTTCGGCGTCGGACGACGTGATGATCGGCGTGTTCACCCAGACAAAGCCGCGCTCGTCGAAGAACCGATGGATCGCCTGCGCCAGCGTGTGGCGCACGCGCGTCGCGGCCCCGATCACGTTGGTGCGCGGCCGCAGATGCGCCACCTCGCGCAGGAACTCCATCGTGTGCGGCTTCGGCTGGATCGGATAGGTGTCGGGGTCATCAACCCAGCCGATCACCTTGATCGCGCTCGCCTGCATCTCGAACGGCTGCCCCTTCGCCGGCGACGGCACGATCGTGCCGGTCGCCTCGATGGCGCAACCGGTCGTCAGCTTCAGGATCTCGTCGGCGTAGTTGGGCAGCGTGTTGGGCGCGACCACCTGCACCGGATGGAACGCCGATCCGTCGGACAGATGCACGAACGAAATGCCGGCTTTCGAGTCGCGCCGCGTGCGCACCCAGCCTTTGACCGTGACCGGCGTGTCGTTGGGCGCCTGGCCGGCAGAGGATGCTGCGGACGTTGAGTTCGGTCGTGTTCATGGATCAATATCCGTTGCCGGAAAAGCGCGGAGCAACGGGGTAAAGCATATCGCACCTTTTATGCAAGATCGCGCCGGTGTCGCGCCCGAAAAGGTATCCATAGCTTACCCGTGGCAGTCTAAGGCATATGTCGTGCGAGCTTAGCGGCCACGCCCTGATGAAACCTGAAGCATCGCCTGAAGAGGTTTTGATTCAGGCGCTCTCGTGGAGCGCGCCGCCATCGCCGTTCGGCTTGTCATTGGTCGACACGGCCTCCGCCTGCGGGGAGGCCGGCAGGACAGGCGACGGCGCGTCGATGACAGTGTCCTGTCGTCGCGACATTCCCTCGAATTGCCCATTCTCCTCGATTGACAGGGACCGATGATAGATATCGCCCACAACGACAGCGGTGCTACTTAACTTGACCCGGTCGGCATGGATTGTGCCCTTGAAGTGGCCGCCGATCGTCAATTCCTCTGCGACGATACTTCCCTCCACCCGCGCGCCATCGGATATTTGGACAGTCGAGGCCTGAAGCTCGCCCTCGACATGACCAAAAATCTGCAGGGTCCCCTGTCCTACAATCTTGCCGACAATCGACAGGCCGGAACTGATGGAGGAGATCCCTTCTGGCGATGCCGGCGCCACCGAGTTCGCAACCGTTGAGCGTTGCATTTGCTGCGCCGATGAAGAGCCTCGATTGTCTTTGCCGTTGGATTTTCCAAACATGTTGCTCTCCTACGCTTGACTTGCTGATGCTCGTACTTGCTGAAGAAAAGCCCCGAGTTGGTTAGATGGCTTAGCTGGCATAGTACATGCGGTGGAAACGGCAGCCAAGATGACTGAGCACCTCGCGACTCGTCGATTTGCTCACTGCTGCGAGATCGTCGATGCTGATTTCCGGGCCGATAAGCGTGACCGTTTCGCCGAAGCGTGCGGCCGTCGGGTCTGAAAGATCGGTTACATCGATCGTCAGATGTTCCTTCGAAGGATCTCCCACAACTGGACATCGCCGACCGCAAACGATCGCCTGTAGCTTATTGTCGTAAGCGCTTCCCGATTTCGGATAGCCATCAGCGTATCCTACCGAAACCACCACAAGCCGGGTAGGCCGCTTGGCGGTCCACTCAACATTACCGGCGATGGTTTCCCCCGGCGCCAAGCTGAGAACCTGTACGATGCGAGCGCGCAGCTCGATCACCGGCAGCATCGGATTGGCAACGCCTGGCGCGGGATTAACCCCATAAAGCGCTGCACCTGCTCGCACGAGATCGAAATGGGCCTTCGGCGCGAAAAAGATGCCGGACGAATTGGCCATTGACGCAGGAACGCCTCCGTAGAGCCGGCGTAGATCGTGAAGCCGGCTGATTTGACGGTCGTTTGGAACGGGTCGGTTTTTTGTCGTTGTCGAGATGGCTCATCAGAAGCTCGATGCCGTGGCGCGGCGAACGGACTCTGGGCGCAATCGCGATCGCATCTTCCATCGAAAGACCAAGCCTGCTGTCGCCGGTGTCTACAAATAACGCGCAACCGCCCAACCATCGATGCGACGTAACGAAAGCATCCCATTGGGCCATTGCCCATTTACTACGGATGACGGGTCGCGCGTTGACTTCTGCGAATGCCGCGGTTCCAGTGACCAATCCACCGAGAACATAAATGATCGAGTTTGGCGCAACCGCGCGAACGCGCTTGGCTTCCGGGATATCGGAGACAAAAAAAGTCCTACAACCGGCTTTAGCCAGCGCGCCCGCGACTGGTTCGATGCCGCAGCCGTACGCGTTGCCTTTGACTACGGCGGCGCATTCCGCCTCGGTGCGTTTCGCCAGTTTGTCCCAATTGGACGCAATAGCCGTCAAACTGACCTTGAGCACACCGCAAGCTTCTGCTTCCGCAGGCCCATCGGTCGTGACGACACAATTGTTGACCGTGAGCTTGCCCCCTCTATTTATGATTTTTCTGTCGACTGAACCTTCGATAACGACCTTGGCGCCAGACTCGATTGTCAGGCTGCCTAGAAGATTTCCACCAATGTGTAAGGAGCAGTTCTTTTGAACAATTGTGTCGGCGGATACCGAGCCATCTATATCCGACGAACTGCTGACGACGAGCAGCCCCTCTGCGGCTTTCTGTGCTGTCACAACGTTCGACACGGCTGGCCGGATCCTCCCACTTCCAACTATCGGAGATTTTCTCGAACAGGCATTAGAGTTGATCGAGCCGATATTAATCGGGTGTCGCCCCGGTGCTGCCCGGACGACGCCAGTGTCGAGAGGCAAAAAACGCGCAGAAATTCTGAAATCAAAATCAAAAGGGTATTGGCGCGCCCGGAGAGATTCGAACTCCCGACCCCCAGATTCGTAGTCTGGTGCTCTATCCAGCTGAGCTACGGGCGCGTCGTGCGCATCGCGCCGGAAACGGCGGATTGCGCGGGGGCAGAACCGGGAGCGGAGCGCGCCCGGAACGGGCCCATAGCTATAGCCTCCGTTCCGCGATGGCAAGGGAGGCGGAAGCGGGCCGTCCGACCCTCCCCGCGGGCTTCTTGATGCCGAGCATTCAAGCCTATCTCCGTCATCCTGAGGCGCGAGCGAAGCGAGCCTCGAAGGATGCACGCCCCAGTGTGGCAACAGCCGGGCCGTCGTCCTTCGAGGGCCGTGCTATAGCGCGTCGAAGACGCGCGTAAACGCGCTTATGGCACGGCCACCTCAGGGTGACGGAGATAGATCTGCGCTTGGGCTAAACAAGAGGCCGAAATTACGCCCGCGCCCGCTCGCTGCGGCGCGCCTGCAGCTCGACCGCGCGATCGGGGATGGTGACGCGGAAGGTCGCGCCGATGGTGCCTTCCACCAGGCGAATGTCGCCGTCATGGGCGCGCACCAGCTCGGCGGCGATGACGAGACCAAGGCCTGAGCCGCCGGTGCGGGTCGAGCTCTTGAACGGCTCGAACAGATGCGCGCGGGCGGCCTCCGGAATGCCGGGGCCGGTGTCGGATACTTCGATCTCCACCACCGCGCCTTCGCGCCGGCCGGTGATGCGGATCTGGTCGCGGCCGGGATCGCGGGCGGCGCGGCTCTCCAGCGCCTGCACCGCATTGCGCGCAAGATTGAGCAGGGTGCGGAACAACTGATCGGGATCGGCGTCGACCGTTAGGCCGCGCTCGACCGCGCCGATCCAGCGGATCGGCGTGTCGGGCGCAAGCTCGAGCAACTCGCGCACCTCGTTGACCAGCGGCTCGACCGCGACCAGCCGGCGGTCGGGTGGCGGCTCCTGCGCGCGGCCGTAGGACAAGGTCGAACTCGCAGAACGAGATCGCGCGCTCGAGCGCGCGCATCAGCTTCGGCGCGAAGCGCTGCACCTGCTGGTCCTGCGACACCGACAGCCGGTCGGAGAACAGTTGCGCGGACGACAGCAGGTTGCGCAGATCGTGGTTGATCTTGGACACCGCGAGCCCAAGCGCCGCGAGGCGGGTCTTTTGCTGCAGCAATGTGCCGAGGTCGCGTTGCATGTCCGCGAGCTCGCGCTCGGCGGTGCCGATCTCGTCCGACCGGCGCGACGCGACGATGATGCGCGCAGGATTCTCCGGCTCGGCGCGGAACGTCATCATGTTTGCGGTGATCCGGTGCAGCGGCCGCACGAACAGATAGTGCAGCGCCAGATAGACCAGCGTCGCGGTGATGGCGGAAATGATCAGCGACAGCAGAAGGATGTTCGACGAGAATTGCAGCATCGCCGCACGCAACGGCTTCTCGTCCATGATGATTTCAACGAACTCGCCGCCGCGCGGCGCGTTGCCGAGCACGCGAATGACGTCGTCGTCGGTGGACAGCAAGACCCCGAAGGCATTGATGATGGCGCGATGCCAGGACACGTCCCGCACGTCGATCTCGTGGTCGACCGTCGGCGGCATGTCGCCGACCATCAGCAGCCGGCGTTGCGAACCCATCTTCATGGCGACGGCGCGCGCGCCGATCGAGTCGAGCACCTGCTGGGTCAAGCCGTCGGGAATCTGTGGCGTCGCCTCCAGCACCAGCGCGGCGGTGTAAGCGTCGGAGAGCTTGTCGCGCAGCCAGTTCAGCCGGAAATTCGCGATCGACGGCACATAGATGAGCACTTCCGCGATCATCACGAACAGAATCGTGAGCACCAGGAGCTTGTCGGACAGGCCAAGGCGCGCGGCGAAGCGCCGCTTCGGCCCTGCCCCGTTCGTCGCCTCGGATTGATCCGTCGTCTGGTCCATGGTCGATCGCGGATTTAGAAACGCCGCCAAACCTGTTGATTGAGCACGATCTTGTCCGAAAGCCGGTCGCCGGTTTTCGGGACCACGCTCTAGCCGAAACGGCGTAGCCACCCAATGATGCGCCGCACAAATGGGCTCGTCAAACGCGGTACGAAATAGGTGATGGCGGCGCGTTTACCAATCTCACCCAAGGTCGGATACGGCACCACGGTACCGGCAATCGCCCGGATATTGAGCCGATTCGCCCGCGCCAGCGTCCAGGTCGCGATCAGCTCCCCGGCGCCTGGCCCGACAATGGTGGCGCCGAGGATCGCCCCGCGCTTGTCGGTGATGACCTTGATGTGGCCGCGGGTCGCGCGCTCGGCCTGGGCGCGGTCGTTCTCGCTCAGCGGCCAGCGCAGCACCCGAATGGTTTTGCCAGCACGCCGCGCCTCGTCCTCGGTGAGGCCGACATGCGCGAGCTCGGGATCGGTGAAGGTCACGCGCGGGATCAGGCTGTCGTCGGCCTTCGCCGGCAGCCGGAACAGCGCGCTCCTGATGACGAGGCCGGCGTGGTAGTTCGCGGCGTGGGTGAACCGCGGTCCGCCGGCGGCGTCGCCGATGGCGTAGACGCGGCGGTTAGAGGTGCGCAGCCCCCGATCGACGACAATCCCTTTGGGCGTGTGCGCAATGCCGGCCGCATCGAGATTGAGGCCGTCGACATTGGCACGCCGTCCGGTCGCGACCAGAAGATGGCTGCCGGTGATGCGCTCGTCGTTGGAGCCGCTGCCGAGAACGACCGCGACGCCCGCCGCGCTTGCTTCGACGCGCGTCACGGTAATGCCCTGGCGCAGCGCAACGCCCTCCTCCGCGAGCTGATCGAGCACGATGCGCGCGCATTCGGCGTCCTCGCTTGCGAGCGGCGCATGCGCCTCCAGCACCGTCACCGCGGCGCCGAGGCGGCGGAACGCCTGCGCAAGCTCAAGCCCCATCGGCCCGGCGCCGAGGACAATGAGGTGCTCCGGGCACGTGGTCAGATCGAAGACCGTGTCGTTGGTAAGGAACGGAACTTTATCGAGTCCGGCAATCGGCGGAATCGCCGGCGACGAGCCGGTGGCGATGACGATGCGGCGCGCCTTGATCTCGATGTCGTCGCCGACCACAACGATAGCCTTGTCCTTGAAACGGGCTTCCCCTGCGATCACCCGCACGCCGAGACCGACGAAGCGCTCCCTGGAATCATTCGGGGCGATCGCAGCGATCACGCTCTTCACATGATCGTGGACGCGGGCGAAGTCGATCTGCGGCGATGCCGCGGCGATGCCGAACGCATCGACGCCGGAGAAGGCGTGGGCACGCCGCGCGGCCGCGATCAGCGCCTTCGACGGCACGCAGCCGACATTGAGACATTCGCCGCCCATCTTGCCCTTCTCGACCAGCACGACCGGCACGCCGAACGCGGCGGCGGCCGCCGCGACCGAAAGGCCGCCGGCGCCGGCGCCGATCACGCAGATGTCGGGTGTAATGAGTTCGGTCATCCCCTTCCCTTAGTCCCCTCCCGTGAACGCGCGCACGGAAATTTCAGCCGGAGGAATTCGCCACGCGCCGCGCGCGCAACCGCTTCACCGCGACCGGGATCAGCGCGATGACGCCGAGCGCCGCCAGCGCGCCCAGCAGTTCCAGTGTCACTGCCGCCTTGATGTCGAAATCGAGCCGGCAATCGGCGCGGCCGGCGGCAAGGCAGGCATTGTAGATCGCGGCCTGCGCGCGGATCACGCTGTCGAGCCCCGCGCCCACGAAGGCGAATGTGAAGGTGCCCGGGATGATGCCGATGCCGGTCGCCGCAACGAATGTCGGCAGGTGGACGCCGGCCAGCGCCGCGACGAGATTGATCAGGAAAAATGGGAACACCGGCACCAGCCGCAGGAACAGGAGATAATGGAACGCATCGGCGCGAAAGCCGTCCGCGAGCTTTTCGGCGAGCGGTCCCGCGCGCCGCGCCAGGTGTTCGCCGAACGCGCTCTTCGCGACCATGAAGAGGATGGACGCACCGGTGGTCGCGCCGACGGCCGCGGCGGCTCCGCCGACAAGACCGCCGAACAGAAAGCCGCCCGACAACGTCAGGACCAGGCCGCCTGGCAGCGACAGCGCAACGGCGACGACATAGATCGCCATATAGATGGCGATGGCTGCGATCCAGTGGCCCTGGATGAAGGCATGCACCGCGCTGTGATGGCGAAGCAGCGTTTCGAAGGAAATTTGCCGGTTCCACCCGACAGCGATGACCACGACCGACACCGCCACGATCGCCGCCAGCGGCAGCCACCGGCGGACGACCGATTGCGCCGGCTGTTGCTGCGGGCTCATGGGCAGTTCCGACATCGTCGCTCCAAGGGGCGGGCCAGCATGGCCGGCCGGTCCGCACGGCCTCAGGCGGGGCATCAACGCAATCGCCGAATCCGCCGACCTCTATACATGAGGGCGCTCCGCAACGGGGTCATCTCACCGTCATTTGAGCCGATTTTGCAGGGACTTCACGGACTTGCGCTAAAATCCTGTTCCATTGACGAGGAAGGGCGGCCTCCCTTATAAGCCGCGGGACTTGAAAAGTGCCGGCGATCCCCACAGATGGCGTTTTTCGGGCGCGAAGCCACCTTTTCGGCTCGCTCCGGGGCGATCCATCGGCCACACACTGCATCAGGCGGAGAAGCACCCGTGAAGCGGACCTATCAACCCAGCAAGATCGTGCGCAAGCGCCGTCATGGATTTCGCGCCCGCATGGCGACCACGGGCGGCCGCAAGGTGGTTGCCGCCAGGCGCAACCGCGGCCGCAAGCGGCTCAGCGCCTGACCCACAACCCCGCACATCGCGATGCTCCGATTGAAGCAGCGGGCGGATTTCCTGGCCGCAGCCGGCGGGGCCAAGGTTGCGACGGCGGGCTTCGTGCTGCAGGGACGCAATCGCGACGATGGAGGGCCGGCCCGTATCGGGTTCACGGTGTCACGCAAGGTTGGAACCGCGGTCGAGCGCAATCGCGTGCGCCGGCGCCTTCGGGACATCGTGCGACGTTCGGCGGCAGACGATCTGCGTTCGGGTTATGACTACGTGCTGGTTGGACGGCGCACCGCCTTGAGCAGGCAGTTCGACCACATGATCGAGGACTTCAGAAACGCGCTCCGGCGTATCGAGCGCCAGCGTTCCACGCCCCCCTCGCGCGCTGGCGATCCGCCGGACGCCGGGCGCAAAACGGGCCGATGAGATGAACGACCAGAAGAACATGCTGCTCGCCATCGTGCTGTCGGCCATCGTGCTGATCGGATGGCAGCTCTTTTTCGGCCTGCCGTCCATGCAGCAGCAGAGGCAGCAACAACAGACGCAGCAGCAACCGACGCAGACGCCGGTCCCGCAGCCGGGATCGCCGACGCCGACCGTGCAACCGGGCGCGACGACCACCCAACCGACGCCGGGCCAGACCACGCCGGCGCCCGGTCAATCGCCGGTCCAGGTCATGACGCGCGAGGCTGCGGTCGCGGCTTCGCCGCGCGTCCAGATCGAAACGCCGCGACTTGCCGGCTCGATCAATCTCAGAGGCGCGCGCATCGACGACCTGCTGCTCACGCAGTATCGCGAGACTGTCGATCCGAAGTCGCCGCCGGTCGTCCTGCTGGAGCCATCAGGCGCGCCGCTGCCGTTCTATGGCGAGTTCGGCTGGGCCGCGGCTGCCGGCAACACCATGCCGCTGCCGAACAGCGAAACGGTGTGGAAGCAACAGGGCGCCGGTACGCTCGGCGTCGGCCATCCGGTCACCCTCGTCCACGACAACGGCCAGGGCCTCGAATTCCGGCGCACCATCTCGGTCGACGACAAATACATGTTCACGGTGCGCGACGAAGTCGTGAACAAGAGGCTCGGAAGCCCGTCACGCTTTATCCCTATGCGCTGATCTCGCGCCACGGCCACCCCACGCTTGGAAGGCTTCTACATCCTGCATGAAGGCTTGATCGGCGTGTTCGGCGACCAGGGCCTGAAAGAAGTCACTTACGCCGACATCGAAAAGCAGAAGCAGATCGCGTTCAAGGCCACGAATGCCTGGCTCGGCATCACCGACAAGTATTGGGCGGCGACGCTGGTGCCGGATACCAACGCGCCGATCCAGGCCGCCTATTCGGCTCGGTCAGATCGGGCACGACAAAAACCTACCAGACCCACTATCTGCTCGATCCCGTGACCATTGCAGCCGGGCGCGACCGGCGCCGCCAATGCGCGGCTGTTCGCCGGCGCCAAGGAGGTCGAGACCGTCGACGGCTACGACCGGCAATACAAGCTCAACCGCTTCGAGCTCCTGATCGACTGGGGCTACTTCCACTTCATCACCAAGCCGCTGTTCCTGGCGATGGACTGGATCTACCGCTACTTCGGCAATTTCGGCGTCGCCATCCTGCTGATCACCGTCATCATCAAGATCTTCTTCTTCCCGCTCGCCAACAAGTCCTACGCCTCGATGGCGAAGATGAAGGCGGTGCAGCCGGAAATGCTTGCGATCCGCGAACGCTACGGCGACGACAAGGTGAAGCAGCAGCAGGCGATGATGGAGCTCTACAAGAAGGAGAAGATCAATCCGATCGCGGGCTGCCTGCCGATCCTGATCCAGATCCCGGTGTTCTTCGCGCTCTACAAGGTGCTGTTCATCACCATCGAGATGCGCCACGCGCCGTTCTTCGGCTGGATCAAGGACCTCTCGGCGCCGGACCCGACGACGATCTTCAATCTGTTCGGGCTCATTCCCTGGGACCCGTCGACACGTGCCGGTCGTCGGTCCGTTCCTCATGCTCGGCGTGTGGCCGATCATCATGGGGATCACGATGTGGTTCCAGATGAAGCTCAACCCGGCGCCGCCGGACCCGACCCAGAAGATGATCTTCGACTGGATGCCGTTGATCTTCACCTTCATGCTGGCGAGCTTCTCGGCCGGACTGGTGATCTACTGGGCGTGGAACAACACGCTGTCGGTCATGCAGCAGAGCTTCATCATGCGCCGGCACGGCGCCAAGATCGAGCTGTGGGACAATCTCAAGGCGCTGTTCGGCGGGAAGAAAGAGAGACGACGACAAGGTCGACGACAAGAAGACGTAGGCGGACCAACGCCTGGGCCTGACAGCGCTCGGCTCATTCCTTGCGCGCGATGAAACGTCTTGCCGCCAGGGATCGCTGCGCACGTTTGGCGTGCCAAAGCCCGCGCTGCCGGAACGCTCGCAGCCACACGTCGCGCGAGAACACCCCGAACGTATGGCGGTCGTGAACCGCTTCGACCGAGCCGTCCGCTTTCCGCAGCAGCATCAGGAAGTCCTCATGGAATTCCGTCGGCGCCGGGCATCGGCGTCTGCCACCAGATCAGGTAGCGCATGCTGCGGCCATCGTCGCCGTCCTCGCCGCCGCTCTCGACAGTTCGGCGCATAGGTCTCGCTGACGCAGTCCGGCAGCACGATGACGGCGCCGCCCGGCTTCAGGTGCACATGCGCGGTCGCGATCGCCGCGGCGAGATCATCTTCGGTCAGTCATGTACATGATCCGCGTCATGGATCACGACGGCGTCGAAGGTGCGCCCGAGGCGCACCGTGCGCATGTCGCCCTCGAAGTGTTCGCAGTCGGGATTGAGCCTGCGGCTGACCTCGAGCATGCGCGGGCGCGAGGTCGACCAGCGTCATCCCGGCGTGGCGCTTGAGGTAGCAGGCGTTGTTGCCGCCGCCGGAGCCCAGCTCCAGCATCGTCGCGGGGCATTGGCCGAGCGCCTCGGTCAAGAGGTCGATCGATCACGGCCGCTTCCGCGGCATAGTCCTCGTCCGGCGGCGACAACAGCGGCCACCAGCTCGCCAGATCGGTGTAAAGGCGTGGTAGAGACATGAGCATTCGATCCCGCCCGGACCCTTCAGGAGATGTCCGCCTCATGTGGCAATTTGAATGAGCGACTACACCGCCGACGAAATCGAGACCGGCCGCAAGCTGTTCGCCGGCGACTGGCGTTTCATCGCCGCCGCCGGGACATTCGCGGTGCTGCCGCCGATGCGCGGGCTCGAGATCGCCTTTGCCGGCCGCTCCAATGTCGGCAAGTCGAGCCTGATCAACGCGCTGACCGGGCGCAATGCGCTGGCGCGCACCTCGCACACGCCCGGCCGCACCCAGGAGCTGATCTTCTTCGCCGGGCCCGCGGCAGCTCACATTGGTCGACATGCCGGGCTACGGCTACGCCGCCGCCTCCAAGACCAAGGTGAAGGCCTGGACCGAGCTGATCCATGCCTTCCTCGCCGGCCGCGCCAACCTGGCGCGCGTCTATCTGCTGGTGGATGCCCGGCACGGCCTCAAGCCGGTGGACGACACCGTGCTGAGGACGCTCGACAAGGCGGCGGTGAACTACCAGCTCGTGCTGACCAAGGCCGACCAGGTGAAGGCGGCCGATCTCGAGGCGCGGATCGCGGCGATCAACGTGGCGCTCGCGAAACATCCCGCGGCTTTTCCCGAGGTGCTGGCGACGTCGTCGCGCAACGGCGCCGGCATGCCCGAGTTGCGCGCCGCCATCGCGCGGCTGTGCGCCGAGCGCGCGGGCTCCGAAGGAGCGAAAGCCGCTCAACTCGCTTTGATGCCCGCGAACTTGATCACCTTGCCCCACTTCTCGGTTTCGTCGGCGATAAGCTTCCCGAAGTCGGCGGGCGAGCCGGGAAGTACCATGCCGCCCAGGTCGGCAAGCCGCGCCTTGATCTTGGGATCGGCGAGGCCCGCGTTGATCTCCTTGTTGAGCCTTGTCGATGATCTCGGCGGGCGTGTTCTTGGGCGCGCCGATGCCGAACCACGTGCTCGCCTCGAAGCCCGGCAAGAATTCGCCCACGGTCGGAATGTCCGGCAGCACCTCCGAGCGCGTCGCCGTGGTCACCGCCAGCGCGCGCAGCTTGCCGGCCTTGATGTACTCGATCGACGACGGCATGGGGCCGAAATAGACCTGCACCTGTCCGCCGAGCAGGTCGGTCAGCGCGGGCGCCGCGCCGCGATAGGGCACGTGCACCATGTTGACGCCGGCCATCATCTTGAACAACTCGCCGGCCATATGGGACGGCGCTCCGATGCCGCCCGACGCCATGTTGATCTTGCCCGGGTTGGCCTTGGCATAGGCGATGAACTCGGGAACCGTCTTGGCTGGAACCGACGGATGCACCACCATGACGATGGTGACTCGCGGCTGATGCCTCGCGACCGGCGCGATGTCGCGAATGAAATTGAAATTGAGCTTTTCGTAGAGCGTCGCGTTGATCGCGTTCGCCGCATTGACCAGAAGCAGCGTATAGCCGTCCGGCGGCGCACGCACGACCGCCTCGGTGGCGATATTGGTGCCCGCGCCCGGCCGGTTCTCGATGACGAATGGCTGGCCGAGCCGCTCCGACAGCCATTGACCGATCAGGCGCGCGAGGATGTCGGCCGCGCCGCCGGCGGCAAAGCCGACGATCAAGCGCACCGGCCGCGACGGATAGGTTTGCGCCCAAGCGATGCGCGACAGGCCGGGAAGCGCGGCAGCACCCGCTGCCAGATGCAGAAATCGGCGGCGCGGAAGTTCATGGCGTCCTCCTCTGTCCGAGCTTGCGAGATGCGCGGCCTTGCGGCCATCGATCCACGGCTCGCGGACAATAGTCGATGCCGCCATCCCCGGATAATGCTATTGTTTTGATGATGGCATATCACAGTCTGCACATGGGGTACCGCGATGCAATTGAGCGATCGCATCGGCCGCCGGATGAAGCTGCACGACCTCCATGTCCTGATGGCCGTCGTGCAGGCCGGCAGCATGAGCAAGGCGGCCGCAGCTTCTGAACACGACTCAGCCCGACGATTTCGAGATCAATCGCGGAACTGGAACGCACCATCGGTGTGCGCCTGCTCGACCGCAAGCCTCAGGGCGTTGAGCCGACCGAGTACGGTCGTGCCTTGCTCGATGGCGGAGCGGCCGTGTTCGATGATCTACGCCAGGCGGTGAAGAACATCGAGTTTCTCGCCGACCCTGCGGCCGGCGAAGTTCGGGTCGGCAGCACGCCCCGATCGCCGCCAGCTTCGTTTCCGCCGTCGTCGATCGGCTGTCCCGCCGCTATCCGCGCATGGTTTTTCATGTCGTGGCCACTGACACGGAAATCCCGCTGCGCCGCGGATTGAGCGAACGTAACATCGACTTCCTGATCGCACGAAGAGTCGGGCCCTTTCAGATGAGCGGCTTCGACTTCGAGGCTCTCTACGATGATTTATTCGTCGTCGTGGCGGGCGCGAAAAATCCATGGGCGCGGCGGCGCAGGATCGGGCTTGCCGAGTTGGTGAACGAGTCGTGGGTGCTGCCGCCGCCCGAAAGCGTGATCGGATCGGTCGCAGTGGAAACCTTTCGCGCGAGCGGTCTCGACTATCCACGCGTGACTGTGGTCACTGTTCCCCGCGAGGTGCGGATGAGTTTGGTGGCGACCGGGCGCTTTCTCACAATTCTTCCGAAGTCTGCATTGCGATTTTCCTCCGGGCGCCCGGAGATCAAGGTCTTGCCTGTCAAGCTACCGATCTCCCGCGGACCGATCGGCATCGTCACCTTGAAGAACCGCACGCTGAGCCCCGTCGCGAGACTATTCATCGACGCCGCTCGCGAAGTCGGCGAAGCCGCTGGCAAAGAAAAGTCAGTTAGAAAGCCGTGGCTGTAAGTGCTTTATGCACTCGCATCGCCACGCAGCTTCAGCGCCCATAGACGACGAAAATGGAACCGCAATCGGCCCGTCTTGACAGGTGACCATTTAGTCACCTATTGTCTTGCAAGATGAGCGATGACGACAAGGTCTTCAAAGCTCTTGCCGACCCGACAAGACGCTTCCTGCTTGATCTGCTTTTCGCGCGCGATGGACGCACGCTCCTCGGAACTTGAGTACGAGTTGAAAGAGATGACGCGTTTCGGCGTGATGAAGCACCTCAAGGTGCTCGAGGGAGCGGGTCTCGTCTAACGCGTCGATCGGGTCGCGAGAAGCTGCACTTCCTGAACCCGGTTCCGGTTCGGCTCATCCATGACCGCTGGATCGATAAGTACACCGAACGCCGCGTGTCGGCGCTTGTAGACCTCAAAGTGGAGTTGGAGAAAACCGGATGGCTCAAACGACGACGCAAAGAGCACGACCAGAAAGTCTACGAGATCTACATCAAGGCATCGCCGCAGGCGATCTGGGACGCCATCACCACGCCGGAGTGGACGGCAAAATACGGCTATCAGGCGCCCATCGAGTACGACCTGCGCCCAGGCGGCGCGTTCAAGGCGCACGCCACGCCGCCGTTGCGGGCGGCGGGTTTGCCGGAGATCGTGGTCGACGGCGAAGTGATCGAGGCTCGATCCGCCGCGGAAGCTCGTGCAGACCTATCGCTTCCTGTTCAGCGACGAGCACAAGGCCGAAGGCTTCACGCGCGTTACCTGGGAGATCGAGCCAGCGACGAAGAGCTTTTCGCGCCTCACCGTCACGCATGAGCTCAAGGGCGCCCCGATGATGGCGGGGATGGTCGACGAGCAAGTTCTCCGAAATGGGAGGCGGCGGCTGGAACTGGATCCTCAGCGATCTCAAGTCTCTGCTCGAGACCGGCTCGATACTGCACGCCGAGGACGCGTAGCGCCCAGGCTAGGGCTTTCAGCTCTTTCGGATCACGCGATAGAGCTGGAAGCCCGGCCCATCGACCGCGAGCGCAAGATGCTCCGCGTCCGGATTGGCGCCGCCGGGCTGGGTGAACAGCACGTAGAGGTAGTCGAAATGCTGCGGCCACTGGCTCCAGTAGAAGCGTCGGTCTCGTCGACCGGCCCGGCCGCGCGCTTGAGCCACTCGACCGACGGCGGAACGCGGTCCTCGAGATTGACGAAGCGGCGGAACGGCTCGCGCACCTGCAGCACATGCTTGCCGGGCACGACGAAGGTGGTCGACACCAGCGCCGAGCGCTCGATGGTCGCGAGCGACGCCGCATGCAGGAGGCCGAAATCGCTGACCGTGCCGGCCTCGTAGGCGGTCGCGGTCGCCATGCACGACCAGCACGCGCGCGCCGCGCTCGATCGACGTGCACCGAGCGCAGGAACGCCGCCATCTCGCGCGCGAGCCCGTTCCAGGCGATCTGCACCTCGCCGAGGCGGAGCGCGAGCAGCGCGACGAACAGCGCCGCGCAGCGCTGCCGCACCCGCCGCTGCCGCAGGTCGATGTCGATGCAGGCGATCAGCATGAACGCGAGCGCGACCGGCAGCCGCTGGTCGGCGAGATGGGTGGCGAACAGCACGCGCGGCATCGCGAGATAGACGACGGCGCCGACGATCAGCAGCGCCCAGCCCGACCGGATGCAGGCGGATCAGCCCGCGCCACGGCCAGCCACGGCGATGGCCAGCGCGATCGCGGCGATCAGAAGCGCAGGCGATCGGAATGGTAGTAGACCGTGAAGACCAGCAGCAGGCCGTCGAGCTTGCCCCACGAGCTCCCAGCGGACCTCGCCGGCAAGGTCCGACGGTCGGGCTGGCGAGCAGCAGCGCGACCAGCGGCGAGGAACGGCACGCCGCTGGCGACGAAATCGAGCAAGCGCGGCGCGAGCGGCTCGCTGCCGCGCGGCCCACAGGCGATGCGACTTCGAACGCCAGCAGCCCAAGGCCGTAGAGCCCGACCGCGAACAGGTGGCAGAAGAACAGCGCGACCACGAACAGCGTCGAGACGACGAACCGCCACGGCCAGGCGCGTTCGCGCAGCGCGATCCAGGCCGCCAGCGCCCAGAGCGCAAGCCCGATGCCGAACACGTAGTTCATCACGCCGACCAGCAGCACTTCGTTGTAGATGATGCAGCCCGGCGGCGAGCGGCACCACCGACCAGCGGCCGAACAGCGCGCGGTTGAGCGCGAACGTCCCGGTCAGGATCAGCGACGAAGGACGCGAGCGTGAACACCTGCCCGGCGGCGTAGATGCTCATGAACCGGTGCAGCACCGGCACCACCAGATCCATCATCAGGTTGGGGATGACCCGCCATTCGATCGCATAGAAGCGCTGGAGGTCGGCGTCCGCGCCGATGGTCGCGATCACGTGGGCGCCGCGCCAGGTTGTTGATGTAGTCGGTCAGCGGCGGCAGCGGATGGGTGAGGATCGGAACCGACACCGCCGCCATCACGGCGACGAACAGGACCGCGATCGTCGACGGGCGGATCGCCGCCGGACACGCTGCTCGGCTCCCTGGTCGCTCACGCGCGTCACCGATCTGTCATCGCCGTCCGCCAGACGACCAGAGGGCGCCGCCGAAAGCAACAGGCCACGCCGCCGCATGCCGGCGCCGGCAATTCCGCCCTTCCCCCTCGCCGCCGCGCCCGCTAAAAGGCAGCGCCGAGAGAGGCACCGCCCGAGGACCGCGCCATGACCGTCTCGCCCCACGATATCGCCCACGTCCTGTCGGAGGCGCTGCCGCACATGCAGCGCTACGACGAGGAGATCGTGGTGGTGAAATACGGCGGCCACGCCATGGGCGAGGAGGAGATGGCGCGCAGCTTCGCCCGCGACATCGTGCTGATGGAGCAGACCGCCATCAATCCGGTGGTCGTGCACGGCGGCGGGCCGCAGATCGGCGACATGCTCAAGCGGCTCGGCATCAAGTCGGAATTCGCCGACGGCCTGCGCATCACCGACGCCGCCACCATCGAGATCGTCGAGATGGTGCTGGCGGGCTCGATCAACAAGCAGATCGTCGGCTTCATCAACGCGGCCGGCGGCAAGGCGGTCGGCCTGTGCGGCAAGGACGGCAACATGGTGAAGGCGCGCAAGATCAGCCGCCGCGTCGCCGATCCCGGCTCCAACATCGAGAAGGTGGTCGACCTCGGCTTCGTCGGCGAGCCGGAGCAGGTCGACACCACCGTGCTCGACCAGATCCTCGGCCGCGATCTCATCCCGGTGCTGGCGCCGCTCGCGACCTCGAACGACGGCACCACCTACAACGTCAACGCCGACACCTTCGCCGGCGCCATCGCCGGCGCGCTCAAGGCGAAGCGGCTGCTGCTGCTCACCGACGTGCCGGGCGTGCTCGACAAGTCGAAGAAGCTGATCGACGAGCTCACCGCCGACGACGCGCGCCGGCTGATCGCCGACGGCACCATCTCCGGCGGCATGATCCCGAAGGTCGAGACCTGCCTCTACGCGCTCGAGCAGGGCGTCGAGGGCGTCGTCATCCTCGACGGCCGCGTGCCGCATGCGGTGCTGCTGGAGCTGCTCACCGACCACGGCGCCGGCACGCTGATGCGGCGGTGAGGCCTGCGACCTTGACCGCACCGCCCCGTCCCGCGCCGCGCGCCTTCGACCACGTCGACACCTGGGTGTTCGACCTCGACAACACGCTCTATCCGCACCACGTCAATCTCTGGCAGCAGGTCGACGTGCGCATCCGCGACTACATCGCGGACTTCCTCAAGATCAGCCACGAGGAGGCGTTCCGGCTGCAGAAGGACTATTACAAGCGCTACGGCACCTCGATGCGCGGGCTGATGACCGAGCACGGCATGAAGCCCGACGACTTCCTCGATTTCGTGCACCAGGTCGACCACTCGCCGCTCGAGCCCAATCCGCCGCTCGGCGCCGCGATCGAAGGCTGGCCGGCCGCAAGCTCATCCTCACCAACGGCACCCGCAGCCATGCCGACGCGGTGCTGGCGCGGCTCGCAGCTCGACCGGCATTTCGAGGACGTGTTCGACATCGTCGCCGGCGAGCTCGAGCCGAAGCCCTCGCCGCTGGTCTACGACCGCTTCCTCAAGGCGCACGGCGTCGATCCCGGAACGGGCCGCGATGTTCGAGGACCTCGCGCGCAACCTCGCGGTGCCGCACCGGCTCGGCATGACCACGGTGCTGGTGGTGCCGGAGAACACCCGCGAGGTGTTCCGCGAGGACTGGGAGCTCGAAGGCCGCGACGAGCCGCATGTCGACCACGTCACCGACAACCTCGTCGGCTTCCTGGAATCATCGCGTGAGCGTAGTTCTCGATAAGAGTCGAGCGGCGATCGTCGACTCCTCGAGGGGAGGGGTGATAACGCGGTTCGAATCGCCCCCCTTCCTGGAGAGGGAGCCAGATCGCGGCATGCTAAGAAGCCATGCGCAACCAGCAGAAGCTCTCCGTCGCGATCGTGGGCGCCGGCATCGGCGGCCTCGCCGTCGCGGCGGCGCTGCGCAAGTTCTTCATCGAGCCGGTGGTCTACGAGCAGGCCGACGCGTTCGCCCGCGTCGGCGCCGGCATCCAGCAGAGCCCGAATGCCGTGAAGGTGCATCGCTGGCTCGGCATCGAGGAGCGCATGCGCGCAGGCCGCGTTCGCGCCGGCGACCTCGCTCAACCGCGACGCGCTCTCCGGCAAGGTCACCAACGACCATCCGCTCGGCCGCGAGGTCGAGGCGCGCTACGGCGCGCCCTACCTGACGCATGCATCGCGGCGACCTGCATGACGGCGCTGCCGTCGATCGTGCCGGCGCAGAACATCCGGCTCGGCAAGAAGCTCACGCAGATCCGCGAGCGCGGCGCGCGCGTCGCAGCTCACCTTTGCCGACGGCAGCGAGGTCGAGGCCGACGCCGTCATCGGCGCCGACGGCGTGCATTCGCTCGTCCGCGACCATGTCGCCGGGCCCGAGCAGCCGCGCTTCACCGGCCGGCTCGCCTACCGCACCACGTTTCCGGTGTCGCTGCTGCGCGGCGTCGACATCGGCGCTGTCGCGCACCAAGTGGTGGGGCAAGGACCGCCACATCGTGATCTATTTCGTCACCGCCAAGCGCGACGAGGTCTATTTCACCACCAGCCAGCCGGAAAAGGCCGACTGGATGACCGAAGGAATCCTGGTCGATGAAGGGCGATCTCGCCGAGATGCGCGCGGCCTTCGCGAGCTTCCATTCCGACGTGCAGCGCGTGCTCGCGGCCGCGCCGCGAGGTGCACAAATGGGGCATCTATGAGCGCGACCCGCTGCCGACCTGGTAGCAAGGGCAGCGTCGTCCTGCTCGGCGACGCCTGCCATCCGATGACGCCCTACATGGCGTCGGGCGCGGCGATGGCGCTGGAGGACGCCGCCGTGCTGGCGCGCGCGATCGATCAGGCCGACACGCTCGACGGCGCGTTCCGCCTCTACGAGCAGGCGCGCAAGCCGCGCGCCAGCGTGGTGCAGGCCGGCTCCAGCGCCAACACCTGGATGCGCAACGAAACCAACCCGGACTGGCTCTACGGCTACGACGCCTCGCGCGTGCCGTTGCGGTCCTCGCTCGCAGCCGATGCCTCGACCTATTACGAATCATGACCAGACAGAAACAAACGCCACCGCCCCGCCCTCATCGACACCCTCGACAACACCAGCACCCGACGCACCACCCCGGTGGGCGACGGCGATCTGGTCTGGCGCATCTGGGGCACGCGGCGAGCCGCTGGTGCTGCTGCACGGCGGCACCGGAAGCTGGATGCATTGGATGCGCAACATCGAGGATCTGTCGCGCGACTACATGCTGCTGGTGCCGGATATTCCGGGCTCGGGCGAATCCGCGAGCCCCGGAAATGCCGACCAGACGTGGAGAAGGTCGCCGCCGCGCTGCTCGCCGGCATCGACGCGATCCTCGGGCCGGACCGCCGCTTCGCCATCGCCGGCTTCTCCATGGGCGGGCTGATCTCCGGCTACGTGGCCAAGCTCGCCGGCGAGCGGCGTCACCTGCCTGGTGCTGGTCGGCGCGGTCGGCACCACCGCGCCGGCGCGGCGTGATGGCGCCGATGAAATCGTGGCGGCGGCTGCCGACCGACGACGAGAAGCGCGAGGCGCATCGCATCAATCTCGGCATCCTGATGGTCCACGATCCGGCGCGATCGGCGACGACGCGCTCTACATGCAGCACCACAATGCCGAGCGCTCGCGCGTGCGCGGCAAGCACATCAACCCGACCGGCGATCTCTCGAAGACCCTGCCGGGATTCAAGGGCCGGCTCGCCAGCATCTGGGGCGAGCACGACGCCACCGCCGGGCCTTATCTCGCCGAGCGGCAGGGAGAAGCTCGAGCAATTCCAGCCGGGCGCGACCTTCGACGTCATTCCCGGCGCCGGCCATTGGGTGCAGTACGAAGCGCCGGACGCATTCAACCGGCTGCTGCGCGAAAGCGGCTGAACGCGGGTCAGTGCGGCGTCGATGGCGTCGACGTCCCCCGCCTCGCGTAGCGCTTGCACGCGAGCGTACGTCACGCGGCACCGGCGCCGACGGCGAACGCGCCGATCACCCGCATGGCCAGCAGTTGCAGCTGCGGCGCGCGCCGTCAGCAGGCGCACGCCGAACATCACCGCGAGCGCAATGGCGGTCTGGATCGCCGCAAGCCCGATGAAATAGGCGAGGATCGGCGTGCGCTCGGCGCCGGCGATGGCCTCGCCCAGCGCATAGCCGTTGATCAATCCGGCGGCCGCGAACAGCGCAAACGCGAGGTCGCGGCGCAGCGGATGCTTGCGGAACACGATCAGCCCGAGCGCGACGACCGACAGCGCGACGAAGACCTCCGCATTCGGCACCGTCGCCTCGCCGATATGCGCGGCCGCCCCGACCATGGTCGCGATCACATAGCCGGCCGCGAGCAGCGCGCCCTTCGGCTGCATCGCCGCCAGACATCCCACCGCGATGACGGCCGCCAGATGGTCGAGCCCGATGACCGGATGCCCGAGCCCCGAGAGCAGGCCATCCGAGAAGCTCGTCGGCGTCGCGCCGCCCATGGCGTGATGCGCGAGCGCCGGATCGACGGCGAGAAGCGCCATCAGGGCGAATATCATTCCGGTCATGCATTCCTCCACCGACCGGTTGAGACTCTATCGCATCTTGCCGTGCCGCCAAATCGGTTGAGCAGAGAGGTCGGTTTCGCCAAAAGGTCCGATCAGATAGAACGTCGATGCAATGACGCCTCGCCACCGACCCTTTTGGTACCAATGGTAGTCCCTGTTCCGCACCGTCGTCCGTTTTTCGACAAGCTCAGAAGCTCCGCACTCAAGCGCCGCCTGCTTGTGATCTGCTGGCTCACACGCCTGCTGGGGCGGGAGCAGACGTCCGATCACCTGCCGCTATCTTGGGCGCGGAATTCAGCGTGTACCCGGGCGAGGCGATCAACGACGATATCGCGATGAACCGTTATGAATGGCGCGCAGCTCACGATGATGCTCGCGGCGGCCCGGGAATATCAGCCCAAGGTGTTCATCGACGTAGGCGCGAATGTCGGCGTCTACTCCTGCATCCTCGGAAAAGGCGGGATCGTGTCTCGCGTCGATGTCCTGATGAGCCGGATCGCAGGAACTATGCGCGGCTCGCGGAGAACATCGAACGCAACGCGCTCGCCGGTATTGCGCAAGCGCGTGGCTGCGCCGTTGGCGACCGGCGCGGCACGGCGTCTCTGACGCCGGGCCCGGAGGACAATGCCGGGTGGTCAAAGCTCAACGGGACGGGCCTCGACGAATATGCCGTGGATGTCGTCACGCTGGACGACGAGACTCGACATCCAGGGCAGCAGCATCCTGATCAAGATCGACGTGGAGGACTACGAAATGGAAGTCCTTGCCGGTGCCGAGCGTCCGTTGCGCGACGGAACGGCGGCTACGCTCAGATCGAGGCGCGCGGCGACGAGCACGCCGACAAGGTCACAAAGCTGATGAGCGACTATGGCTGGCGCGCTCATCGATCGCTACCTGATCGATTTGAGCTTCGAGCGCGCGTGTCCCGGGACCGGCGGCGACCGACCCCTGAGACCATGAGCCGGCGGCCCGCACAGGTGCACACGCAAGCCCGGCCGCCTTGACATCCCCCGCCCTTCCCTCGACAAAACGCGCTCCCAAGCGCCGAGGAAACCCATGTCGCACGCCGAACTTGCCAAGACCATCGACGACGCATTCGAGAAGCGCGACGGCATCGGCCCGTCGACCAAGGGGCCGGTGCGCGACGCGGTGGAGACCGCGCTCGACCTGCTCGACCGCGGCGCGGTGCGCGTCGCCGTCAAGGGCGACAACGGCAACTGGTCGGTCAACCAGTGGCTCAAGAAGGCGGTGCTGCTGTCGTTCCGGCTCAACGACATGAGCGTCGTCCGCGGCGGCCCCGGCCAGTCGGTGTGGTGGGACAAGGTCGCCTCCAAGTTCGAAGGCTGGGACGACGCGCGCTTCCGCGAGGCCGGCTTCCGCGCCGTGCCGAACTGCGTGGTGCGGCGCTCGGCCTATGTCGCGCCCGGCGTCGTGCTGATGCCGTCGTTCGTCAATATCGGCGCCTATGTGGATTCCGGCACCATGATCGACACCTGGGCGACCGTCGGCTCCTGCGCGCAGATCGGCAAGAACTGCCACATCTCCGGCGGCGCCGGCATCGGCGGCGTGCTGGAGCCGCTGCAGGCCGGGCCCGTCATCATCGAGGACAACTGCTTCGTCGGCGCGCGCTCCGAGGTCGCCGAGGGCGTCATCCTGCGCGAAGGCTCGGTGCTGTCGATGGGCGTCTTCCTCGGCGCATCGACCCGCATCGTCGACCGCGAGACCGGCGCGATCCATCAGGGCGAGGTGCCGCCCTATTCGGTCGTGGTGCCGGGATCGCTGCCCGGCAAGAGCGGCGGGCCGAGCCTCTATTGCGCGGTGATCGTCAAGCGCGTCGACGAGAAGACGCGCTCCAAGACCTCGATCAACGAGCTGTTGCGGGATTGACGACACAGACAACGGGCGGCCTCGATGAACTGGACCTATCTCCTGACCAGCATCGAAGGCCGCATCAACCGGCAGCCGTTCTGGATCGCGCTCCTGTGCTTGCTGGTGCCCGAGCTGGTCGCGCATTTCGCGCTCGGCGATCGCTGGAGCTCGATCGTCAGCCTGATCCTCGCCTATCCGAATTTCGCTGTGTTCGCCAAGCGCGGCCACGACCGCAACGTGCCGACCTGGGTCCCCGGCGTGTTCATCGCCGGCGCCGTCGTCCTCGACCTGCTGATGCTGCTTGACCTGATCGGCCCGGCCGGAAAGCCCGAGCACGCTGTTCTACGTGGTCGCGGTCCCGATCGGCATCATGGCCTCATTCTGCTCGATCGATTTCGGATTCCGCCGCGGCACCGTCGGCCCCAACCGCTACGGCCCCGATCCGCTTGAAAGCACAAGCTAGCCGCCCTGCGCACGATCACATAACGTGATTGCGGATTGGAACTCCGTCGCGGCTTTACCGCGAGCGATGGGAGCCCTAAAGTCGCTGCTGGCTGAGCTGGGGAGAATCACAATGTCAAATATCAACTGGGGTCATCTGCTGTTCGGTTTCAGCGGGCGGATCAATCGCGCCAAATGGTGGCTGACCGTCCTTGTCTCCATTATCATCAGTGTCGTGGCTGCGATCATCGCGGCCATCGTTGGCGAAAATCTGGGCAACATCGTCACGCTCATCGCCTTCATTCCGCAGTTTTGGATCGGCTTGGCCGCCGGCGCCAAGCGATTGCATGATCTCAACCGGACAGGGGCGTGGCTGGTGTTTTTCTATCTCGCGCCCCTGGTGCTCGTGATCATCTTCTTCGTTGTGGCCGGAATGGATGTCATGTCCCTCCTCGTATCGGGTGGCGAGCTCGACGGGTCCACACTCACTCGCATAGGCACCACCGGCGCCATCGTGGGCTTGCTGGTATTCATCCTGGGCATCTGGGCGCCTCATCTGGTTCGGCTGCCTGCGCGGCACTGTCGGTCCCAATCAGTACGGACCGGACCCGCTCGAGGGCAAAGTGTAAGGAGCCGAGCGATGTGGGACCTTGCCGGCGTGTCGTTGGCCGGTTGAGCCCGTGCCCGCGTTGACGGACGTTCGGCCCTGCCCTATTGGCGGGGCATGAACGCTCCCGCCACGGACGCCATTGCGCTGGCCCGCGACCTGCTGCGTTGCCCCTCGGTGACGCCGGCCGAGGGCGGCGCGCTGGCGCTGCTCGAAAACGTTCTCAAGTCCGCGGGATTTGACGTCCACCGGGTCACGTTCTCGGAGCCCGGCACCGCGCCGGTCGAGAACCTCTACGCCCACATCGGCGACGGCGCGCCTCATCTGGTGTTCGCCGGCCATACCGACGTCGTCCCGCCCGGCGACGACGCCGCGTGGTCGAAGCCTCCGTTCGCCGGCGAGGTCGTCGGCGACACGCTCTACGGCCGCGGCGCGGTCGACATGAAGGGCGCGATCGCCTGCGCGGTGGCGGCGACGCTCGATCATCTCGCCGAAGGGCCGCCGCCGGGATCGATCTCGTTCCTGATCACCGGCGACGAGGAAGGCATTGCGGTCAACGGCACCGTGAAGCTCCTGCGATGGGCGGCGGATCGCGGCGATACGGTTCGATCATTGCATCCTTGGCGAGCCGACGAACACCGACGCGCTCGGCGACATGGTCAAGGTCGGCCGGCGCGGATCGCAGAATGGTACGCTGGTGGTGACCGGCAAGCAGGGCCACGTCGCCTATCCGGAGCGCGCCGACAATCCGGTGCGCGGCCTGGTCGCGCTGATGGGCGCGCTGATGTACGAGCCGCTCGATAGCGGCACGCCGCATTTCGGCCCATCGAACCTCGAATTTACGTCGATCGACATCGGCAATCCGGTCGTGAACCTGATCCCGGCCAGTGCCCGTGCCCGTTTCAACGTGCGCTTCAACGACACCTACACCCAGGAATTGCTGCGCGCGCTGATCGAGCTCCGCGCGCAGAACACGGCGCGCAGCTACATCCGCTGGCACATCGAATGGGAGCCGTCGAACGCCGATGCGTTCCTGGCGCCGCCCGGACCGTTCATCGATCTCGTCGCCGGCGCAGTCGCGGAGGTGACGGGGCGCAACCCGGCGCTGTCCACGTCCGGCGGCACATCCGACGCGCGCTTCATCAAGAACTACTGCCCGGTGATCGAGTTCGGCCTGGTCGGGCGGACCATGCATCAGGTCGACGAGCGCACGCCGGTCGCCGACCTCGTGCAGCTCACGGCGGTATACCGGCGCATCCTCGAGCGATATTTCGCTCAATCCTGAACCATCACCTGGAGCCGCCGACAGGCCCGGGCTTGCGGATTGATGGCATCGATTCCAATGTGCGTTAAGATGCTGTGCCGTTACGTGATCGATTCTGTGCGCGTCCCGATCGTCCGAGGAATGGCCGCTTGACCGAGACTTCCGCGAGAAGCCGTTTCGGCACCGTCATCAATTTGCTGTTCGGCTACGACGACCGGATCGGCCGCTTGCAGTACTGGCTCGGGCTGATGGCGGCCTGGGCCATCACCGGCTTTTTCGCGGCCTTCGCCGAAGAGGCCGTCGCCGGCACCGGCGACATCGGGCGCTACACGGCCTTTGTTTTCATCGTGGCGACGTTGATCTGGGTGCACTCTGCGGTGACCGTCAAACGGCTGCATGATCGCGGCCGAGCAGCTTGGTGGTACCTGCTCTACGGCATCGCGCCGCCCGGGCTCTTCATCGCCGCGACCTATTTCTACACCACGAACGTCCTCGCCCTGGCGTCGATGCTTTACGTGCTGTCATTCGCAGGCCTGATCTGGGTGATCGTCGAGCTTGGTTTCCTGCCCGGCACTGCCGGACCGAACCGCTTCGGCCCGGCCTCCTGACAACCGGACATTCGCATTGCGCCGCACCAGGCCGTATGATCGGCCTGGGGCGACCAATATGCAATTCGCGCACGACGGCGCAGTCATTCTCTATTTGCTGATTGCGGGGCTGCTCACGCTGATCCTCGGCGTGATCGCGCTCGTGCTCCTGCAGCGCGCCATCGTCCGCAACATGATGAAGACCGGCGGGCATGAGTTCAGTCCGCCGGCGGACGACCGGCCACGCAGGGCCGCCGATGCACCGCTCGCATTCCATGACGCAACCGCCGCTGCCGGCGCAGGCGGCGACGCGCGCCGCCTGCTCTGGCGTCACGCCGTCGCGCATACCGTGGCCGGACTGGCATTCGCCATCGTGGCAACCATTGTGCTGTTCCGCTTCGGCGACATGGAGTTTTTCCCGCTGCGGACCACCGTCGTGGTCTGGGCGTATGCCTGGCCGACGGTCCTGATCCTCGGACTGCTGGTCGGACGCGACCGCCGTGTGCAGACGCTGATCGTATTCGGCTATTTCGGCGTGCTGGCGATCATCTGCGCCGTTGCGGAGCTTCTCGGCACGACCCCCATCACGCTTGGCGGCATTTCGATTCCCGGATTTCTTCAGCCCGCCTTCATCTGGCTTTTGAACGCGGCGCCGTCCTGCTTCCTGCTGCTCTTCCTCAACCGCACGATCCGCTCGATCGGACCGCTGGTGCTGCTGTTCGTATTCATCCTGCTGCTCGGCAGCCACGTCGCAGTGTCGATGCTGTTGTTCGACAACGTTCGCGATGCCGTCGCTGACATGGGCGGTCGCCTTGAATATCGACGGGGCCGCGATCCTTCCCATCGTCCACTTGGTTGGAATGGCGGTCGGCGGTCTGGCCGGCATGGCGCGCGTCGCCTATCCTCCGCGACCGCTACGCCGCCAAGCGATCCAGCGAATTGCTGCTGACCGCCGGCGCGATCTGGCTGCTGCAATCGCTTGTCTTGGCGATCAATCTTTTCCGCGAACACGGCATCATCGCCGCGCTGACCGCGGCGCTGCCGTGGATCGCCTGGCGCCTCACGCTCCGGGCAACGCTCCACCCCGTCCTGAAAGCGGCGCGCGCGCGGCCGCCGATGCGGCTGTTGCTGCTGCGCGTCTACGGCTTCGGACGCCGCTCGCGGCGACTGCTCGATCTGCTCGGCACGCGCTGGCGCCTGATGGGCAGCATCGACCTCATCGCCGCGCCCGACCTCGCATCGCGCACGGTCGAGCCGTCGACCTTCCTCGAATTCGTGCGCGGCCGCCTGGCCCGCCTGTTCATCAAGATACCGGACGATCTCAAGCAGCGCATCGCCAGCATCGATCCGCTCCCCGATCCCGACGCGCGCTTTCGCATCAACCAGCTGTTCTGCTCCGACGACATGTGGAAGGCGGCCGTCACCCACTTGATGGGCGAGGCGTCGCTGGTCGCCATGGACCTGCGCGGATTCGGTCCGCACCGGCGCGGCTGCGTCTACGAACTCGAGACCCTGCTCGACACCGTGCCGCTCGATCGCCTGGTCTTCTTCATCGACTGGAGCACCGATCGAAAAGGGCTCGAAGGGGTGCTGTTTGCGCACTGGCAACGGCTCGCGGTGGATTCGCCCAACCTCACGTCCCGCGATCCAAAGCTGCGGCTGCTCGACGTCAGCGGCGGCGACCCGGCGGCGGTGCGACAATTGCTGGCGATTGCCGAACAGCGCCGGGCCTTCATAGGCGTTCGGCAGACACTGAAACAGCCCGGGAGGAAAAACAATTGAACAAGAACGTTTGCGTCTAGCCTCGCGGCCGCGATCCTGTTGGCCGCAGCGCTGTCAGGCACCAACCCTGCCGTCGCACAGACCTACCCGTCGCGGCCGATCACCATGATCGTGCCGTTCCCGCCCGGCGGGGCGACCGACGCGATCGCGCGCATCTTGAACGAGCGGCTGCGGCAGGCGTTCGGCCAGCCGGTGATCATCGAGAACGTCGGCGGCGCCGGTGGCTCGATCGGCGTCGGCCGTGTCGTGCGCGCGGCGCCCGACGGTTACACCATCAATCTCGGCCAGCTCGGTTCGCATGTGATGAACGGCGCCGCGCTGACGCTGAACTATGACCTCTTGAACGACCTCGACCCGGTTTCGATGGTCGCCGCCAACCCGCAGGTCATTGCCGCGCGCTCGGGCTTTCCGGCGAACAATCTCAAGGAGCTGATCGCGTGGCTCAAGGCCAACCCGGACAAGGCCTCGGTCGCCACCGTCGGTGCCGGAAGCCCGTCGCATGTCAGCGCGGCCTATTTCGCCAACGCCACCGGGACGCGGCTCAATCTCGTGCCCTATCGCGGCGGCGGTCCGGCGATGCAGGACCTCGTCGCCAACCACGTCGACCTGATGATCATCCAGGTCGCGGAAGCGATTGCGCAGGCGCAGGCCGGGCGGCTCAAGACATTTGCCGTCACCTCCAAGACGCGGCTCCCGGGCGCACCCGACATCCCGACCGTGGACGAGGCGGGCCTGCCCGGCATGTACATCTCGTTCTGGCACGGACTGTGGATGCCGCGCGGGGTGCCGAAGGATATCCTCGCGCGCGTCAACGCCGCGATGGTCGAGACGCTCGCCGATCCGGCGGTGCGCACGCGGCTCGCGGGCATGCATCAGGAGATCCCACCGCGCGATCAGCAAACGCCGGAGGCGCTTGCTGCGTATCAGAAGGCCGAGATCGAGAAGTGGTGGCCGATCATCAAGGCGGCGGGCATCAAGGCGGAGTGAATGCGTTCTTAGGGATACCCCCGAGGCCTTCGTCTTCGTTCTGCTTGCGACGGCGGCGGAAATGGCGGCCCTCCAACCTGGAGCGCTGGTGTGGGCCGCCAACGCCTCACACAAAGAGGAAGTCGTGTGCCTGGTGTGCCTTCAGTTCTTCGAGGCCGACGCCAACAAGAGTGATTGTATCGGCCCAGGTGCCATAACTGATCACGGTGTCGTTCCCCACCTTGGCGAATGAAAGCTCGTCCAGACTGTTGACACCGTTCCCGGTAAACTCGAGCACGTCCACGCCGACCTGGAAGTCGGTGATGACATCGCGACCATCACCGTGAACAGAGGAGGGCCCACCACGACGATCGGTGTAGAACACGAACGTATCGGCATCGGCGCCGCCCGTCATGGTATCGTAGCCCGCTCCGCCAATGAGAGTGTCGTTCCCCTCGTTTCCGGCCAGGACGTCGGCACCGTTGCGGCCATCGAGAATGTTGTTGGCGCTGTCGCCGGTGAGTTTGTCGGTGTTACGCATATTGTCGCTTCCGATCAGGTTCTCGATCCCGCCAAGCGTGTCGCCTTCGGCATCGCCGCCGGACCCGGTGCCGTTGCGGAGGCTGACATTCACGCCATCGTGGCTGTGCGAATAGTCCACCGTATCGATACCGGAACCACCGGTCATGGCATCGGCGCCTGCGCCACCCATGAAGGTGTCGTTGCCCTCGTCGCCTGACATCTTATCGCTGCCAGCGCCACCATCGAAGAAGTCGTCGCCCGCACCGCCGTACATGAAGTCGTTCAGATCGGTGCCGACCAGATTGTCGTTACCCGCAGTCCCAATCCTGATTGCCATGGCACGCTCCCTTTTGCTGCGACCGGGCGACCATTCGCTCGGTTCTATCGGTGACGGGAGAAGGCCGGTTCTACGCGCATATCCCCCTGATGCACTGTCAGACGGACGGGCTTGGAAATTTTTGCAGCGGCGCCCGGATGATCTCGCAAAGGAGACCGCTTGGCGGGAAACAAAAGCGCCCCGCGCGGATGTCTCCGGGCGAGGCGCAATTGTTCACCGTAGGTCCGGTGCAGGCCGCCAATGCCTCACACGAAGAGAAAGTCGTGCGCCTGGTGTATCTTCAGTTGATCGAGGTCGACGCCAACAAGGGTGATCGAGCTGCCGTGGTAGCCATAGCTGATCACGGTGTCGTTCCCCACCTCGGCGAATGAAAGCTGCTCCAGACTGTTGATACCGTTCCCGGTGAACTCGAGCACGTCCACGCCGACCTGGAAGTCGGTGATGACATCACGGCCGTCCAGACCAGTTCCACCGCCCCAACCTTGCAAGCTGGAGAACACGAACGTATCGGCATCGGCGCCGCCCGACATGGTATCGCTGCCTTGTCCGCCAATGAGCGTGTCGTTCCCATCGCTTCCGAACAGAAAGTCGGAACCGTTACGGCCATCGAGGACGTTGTTGCCGCTGTCGCCCGTGAGCCTGTCGCTTTGATGAGGATTATTGCTCCCAATCAGGTTCTCGATGCCCCCAAGCGTGTCGCCTTGGGCATCGCCGCCGGACCCGGTGCCGCTGCGGAGGCTGACAGTCACGGCATCGTGGCTGTTCGAATAGTCCACCGTATCGATACCGGTGCCACCCGACATGCTGTCTGCGCCCGCGCCGCCGAGGAAGGTGTCGTTGCCCTCCTCGCCGGCGAGCTTGTCATTGCCGGCACCGCCATCGATCGTGTCGTTGCCAGCACCGCCGAAGATCAAATCGGCCAGATCGGTCCCGATCAGATTGTCGTTGTTCGTCGTTCCAATAAAAAATGCCATGGCGCGCTCCCTTTTGCTGTGGCCGGGCGACCGTTCGCTCGGTCTATCGGTGACGGGAGAACGCCGGTTCCAGCGCCTCTCTCCCTGATGGCCGTGTCAGACGGACGGCCTCGGAAATTTTGCAGCGGCACCCGGGCGGCCTCGCATGGGAGGACCGGTTGTTGAGAATTTACACATCAGATCAATTTGTTACGTGCGGAATTAAAATTCAAAAAAAGGATGCCGGGAACAGTGCATGCGAAGAACAGCCACCCGCTTCACCAGCGTGACAGTGGCTGGAACGGCCCCCGGGGATGCCCCCGGAGGCCTTCGTTTTGGTTCTGCTTGCGACGGTAGCGAAAATAGCGGCCTTCCACTCTGGTGGAGGCCGCCAATTCCTCACACGAAGAGAAAGTCGTGCGACGCGTGTGACATCAGTTGGTCGTAGTTGACGCCAACGAGGGTGATTGAACCGCCGAAAGCGGCTGAACCGCCGTAGGGGGTGGTGATCACGGTGTCGTTCCCGTTCGCCGCCCTGGCGAATGAAAGCTCGGCCAGACTGTCGATAGGCGCCAGTAAACTCCAGCACGTCCAAGCCGACCTGGAAATCGGTGATGACATCGTTGCCTTCGATAAAAACGTCACCGCCCGGACGGTGCACGGTGTTGAACACGAACGTATCGGCATCGCGGCCACCCGACATGGTATCGGAACCAGCTCCGCCAATGAGAGTGTCGTTGCCGCCGCTTCCGAACAGAAAGTCGGAACCCCAGCCACCATCGATGATGTTGTTGCCGCCGTCGCCCCTGAGATTGTCGCCGTGATCGCGATCATTGCTTCCGATCAGGTTTTCGATCCCACTCAGCGTGTCGCCTTGGGCGTCGCCGCCAGACCCGGTTCCGGTGCTGAGGCTGACAGTCACGGCAGCCTGACTGTTCGAATAGTCCACCGTATCGATGCCGGCATCACCCGACATCTGGTCTTCCCCGGCGCCGCCGAGGAAGGTGTCGTTGCCGTCCCCGCCGTAGAGCTTGTCGTTGCCGGCACCGCCATCAATCGTGTCGTTGCCGGCACCACCAAAGATGACGTCGTACAGATCGGTCCCGACCAGAGTGTCGTTACCCGTAGTTCCTTTGATCAGTGAGAGAATTGCCATGGCACGGTCCCTTTGCTGCGACCGGGCGACCATTCGCTCGGTTCATCAGTCACGAGAGAATGCCGTTTCCACGCGCATATCCCCCTGATTGCCTGTCAGACGGACGGGTCTTGGAAGTTTTGCAGCGGCAACCGGGCGGTCTTGCAGGGGGAAGACCGGCTGTTGATAATTGGCAGTCAGATCAGAGTGTTACGTTCAAAATTAAAATCTGAAGGATGGCGGGAACAGCATTCGCTCCCACCACGTTCACCGGCGTGCCCGTGGCGGAGTTGAGCCCCGGCGCGGGCTATATCGCTGACGGGCGGCTTGAGCTGGTTAGCGCCCGCCGAGGCTGACCAGACGGATCCCCTACCGTACGCTCGCGTAAGCGGCATCTATGCGCGCTTGGCCCCACCGCTTGGGCGCCGTCGGCCGAGCACCGGGCTTGGCGATGTCCGTACCTTCTCCGGCTCGCAGGATCACTTGCCGGCCACCGGCAGTGACCGTTACCGCGCCTTCCGCAACAAACACGCCAAAGACTTTGTTGCTTAGCCCCGCAAAAAAGCGCGTTCCACGAACGGCGATAACGCCAAACGCGCCGCGAATTTCCACCGGCATCGGCTGGCCTGCCCGCTTGTCGAAAAGCATTGCGCCTTCGTCCAGCGTCATCTCACCGCCCGCATTCCTCAGAAAACTGATCGATGGTAAGCCGCGCTCTTTCTCCCAATCGAACCATGGTATTTTCGCCGAGCCGCAGCTCCAGGCGCGAACCGGGTCCGGTGCCGACTCTGATCACTGACAAAAATCGGCGCTTCTCGCTCAAGCGGTCGCTGTTTTTCCCCTGTCTTTGCGAAGGTTTCCCCACTGGCCTCCTCAACGGAACCCGCGGCTTCGGGATTAAGTCTTCCGCAGCTCTGCTCTCGCGCGGGAACGAGAATGCAAGGGCAAGCAGGCTCCCGACCAAGCAAAGAAACGAGCGCCTGTTGATCGCATTCACTCGAAGGGGATCGAGAGCGAAGCAACACACCGGCCCTCGTGCACGTCTACACACATTGAAACCAAGCTGCACATCTTAGTCGAGACAGATGTTCTACGCTAGTGGAGTGGATTTGACATTCGCGACCCACCTAGCAGCGGACTCACAACGGATAGCAAATCCAAAACGCCAGTAGCAAGTTTGCGTGCCAGGGTCTTTTGATTTAACATTCGCAAAATCGCCTGCCGAAACGGGATGCGAATGTTAGAATTGGACCGCTAGACTGGTCGATCGGCACTTGGCCTTCGACTATGAGTCCCACACGCGCCGCCGTGCAAGGTCCGCTATCGCCGCACGACCACACCCCGGAGGGATTGGCGGCATATCAGAAGGCCGAGATCGGGAAGCGGTGGCCGATCAAGCGAGAAGAAATCTTCGCCCACCTGTGAAGTGCGTCACACATGCTCATCGCGCCCTTGAGCTATTTATGTCGCTACGATGACATGTGAGGGAGCATTGCAATGTTGGCCGAAGTATTTCTCATGCGGATAAGGACTCTGGTCAATCAGCCCGGCAGGGATGCCCCGGCGCAGAACCCGCGCTTCGTTCCGATCAAGCAGAACCCGCCGCCCGCCGCCAAGTAAGCAGAACGCCGGAAGCGCGACGGTCTCAGCCGCCGAGCTTGATGCCGGCGGTGTTGGCGAGGTCGATCCACTTGCGGATGTCGTTGTTCACGAACGCCTTGAATTCGCCGGGCGTGGAAGGCTGGGGCTCGGCGCCCTGCTCCGCCAGCCGCTTCTTCAGGTCGTCGGAAACGAGAACCATGCGCATGTCCGCGCTGATGCGCTCGACCAATGCCGGCGGCGTGGTGGCCGGCGCGAACATGCCGAACCATCCGAGCGAGTCGTATTTCGGCAGGCCCGACTCCGCGATGGTCGGATAGTCCGGGAACAGCGACGAGCGCGTCGCGCCCGTGGTTCCGATCATCCGCAGCGCGCCGGACGCGATGTGCGGCGTCACCGTGACCGCGGGCGCGAAGATCAACTGGATGCGTCCGCCGAGCAGGTCCGGCACCGCCGGCCCCATGCCGCGATACGGCACGTGCAGCATGTCGATGCCGGCCATCTGCGCGAACAGCGCGCCCGAGAGATGCGACGCCGCGCCGCTGCCGGACGAGCCATAGTTGAGCTTGCCGGGATTGGCCTTGGCATAGGCGATGAGCTCGGCGGAGTTCTTCGCCGGCACCGACGGATGCGCCACCAGGATGTAAGGCGGCGCGGACACCAGCGTGACCGACGCAAGGTCGCGGGAAATCTCGAACGGCGACGGCGTGTTGAGCGCGAGCGACATGATCGCGCTGGTCGCGCCCATCAAGAGCGTGTGGCCGTCGCCAGGCGCGGTGATCACCGTGCGGGTGCCGATCAGGCCGGCGGCGCCGGCGCGGTTCTCGATGATGACGGTTTGGCCCCACATGGTCTGGAGCTGCTGGCTCATCGCGCGCGCGAGGATGTCGGTGCCGCCGCCGGGCGCGGCCGGCACCACGATGCGGATCAGCGCGCCCGGGAAAGTCTGGCCGTGGGCGGACGAAGCGACAGCAGTGAAGATCGACGAAGCGAGAAAGGCGCGGCGTGACAGCATGTGATCCTCCCGAGAATGGTCGTAGCAGGTTCCGGTCGCATCAAGCGAGGTGGTTGTACAAATCGCTGCTATGTGCGGTCTTCAAATAACAAGTCGCCGACCGAAGCCAGCATCGCGCGCGCGGGCGCCGGCGGCCAGTCGCAAAATTCTGCCGCGGTCGATTTCATGGGCTCCTCCCGGCGCGGGTTAATGGCTGGTAAACGGCCGCGGCCCGTCTGGTCATGCCTGTGGTGAATGAGACATTAACCAAGTTCGGTCATCAATCGAATATCAGGGCTCTTACCGGTTCGGCCAACATGACGACCCGTCGTCTGTTGTGGTTCCTCCGCGCTCTCTTGCAGCCGGCGCCACTCTTTGGAATTGCGATTGTCGCCATCTTCTGGATCGGCCTCGCGCTGCTATTGAATGTCGAGCGCAACACGGCGCTGAAGAGTGCCATTCAGCGCGGCACCAGTCTCGTGCTGCTGTTCCAGGAAAACACAATCCGTCTGTTCAAGGGTGTCGACCAGACGCTGTTGATGCTCCGCCTGGCCTACGAGGAGAATCCGCAACATTTCGAATTGCGCCGCTGGATCGATCGCACTGCGTTCCTGGGCGAATTGACCATCCAGGCCACGCTCATCGGCCCGGACGGCTATATGCGGGCTACAACGACAGACTACTCCGGGCCGCCGCTGGATCTCCGCGACCGGGAGCACTTTCAAGTCCACGTCAACGCAAAGTCCGACGAGCTTCACATCAGCAAGCCGATAAAGGGGCGCGTATCGGGCAAGATGACCTTGCAACTGACCCGCAGGCTGAACCAGGCGGACGGCTCGTTTGGCGGCGTCATCGTTGCATCAATCGATACGGCATTCGTCGAACGCTTTCACCGTTCGGTCAATCTCGGTCGGGAAGACGGAATCACGTTGCGCGGGCTCGACGGCGTCACGCGCGCTTCCTACGGCGTCGCGGTGGAAAACTACGAACAAGCGGCATTGCCAAAGCCCTTGGCTCATGCGCTGTCACAGGCGCCCGAAGGGTACTTCTGGGGCGGCGGCATCGTGGATGGCCGGACCAGGCTGATCTTCTATCGCGTGGTGACGGGATATCCCTTGGTCATCACGCTCGGCGTGGACTTCGGACGAGGTCTTCGCCGGCTACGAGCATCATAAGAAAGTCTATACGGCGGCCGCAGCACTTCTAACGCTCCTGGTCATCCTTAGCCTGGGCATCGGCATCTACCGGCAACGGTCCCTCGAACAAACCAACTCGCGATTCAGCGCCGCGCTCGAGAACATGACGCACGGCCTGTGCATGTTTGATTCAGAAAAGCGTTTGCTTGTCTGCAATCACCGCTATGCCGAGCTGTACCGCCTACCGCCCGAGTTGTCGAAAATCGGAACACCGCAAGAGGCCATCACAGCGCATCGCGTCGCGATCGGCATGTTTGTCAATGACAACGACGCCCTTCCGCCGGACGCGTCATCGGACCGGATATCGGGCCGAGTCAAGGAAACGACCGACGGTCGCCTGATCCGCGTCACACGACAGCCGATGGAAGGCGACGGTTGGGTCGCCATCCATGAAGACATCACGGAGCGCCATCACATCGAGCAACAACGCGACGAAATGCTGGCGCATGAGGGCCGCAGATCGGCGATCGATAGTGCGATTTCCTCATTCCGTGATCGCATCGAGCAATTGCTTGGGACCGTCAGCAGCAGCGCATACATGATGAAGTCGACTGCCACGGCAATGCTGCGGTCGTCGGAACAGACCACCCAGCATGCCGAAGCCGCCTTGTCTGAATCGAACCAGGCGTCGGCCAACGTGGCGAAGGTCGCGGGCTCCACCGAAGAACTGTTGGGCTCAATCGCAGAAATCAACCGGCAGCTTGACGAAACCAAAACGACGCTGAGCAATGCAGTCGCCAAGGCCGAAGCGACTAACCACCGCTATGTCGAACTCGCTCAGGCGGCACAGAAGATCGGCGATGTCATCAAGCTGATTCAGACCATCGCCGGTCAAACGAACCTTCTGGCCCTCAATGCGACCATCGAGGCGGCGCGGGCCGGCGAAGCCGGGCGCGGGTTCGCCGTCGTCGCTTCCGAAGTAAAAATACTTGCCGTGCAGACTGCCAAGGCCACGGAGGACATCGCCCGTCACATCCAAGCGGTGCAGGAATCGACGAGCGGCGCGGTCGAAGCGGTCCGTAGCATCGAGAAAAGCATGAAAGAGGTCAGCGAACGGGCCACCATCGCCGCCGACTCGATCCTGCACCAGAACACAGCCACTTCGGCAATCGCCCAAAACGCGGTGAACGCGGCCCGCGGCACGGGCGCCGTCGTGTCGGTGCTTGGCGAGGTCGCCCAAGCTGCGAACGGCACCCGCGCGGCAGCCGAGACCATGCTTACCGCCTCGAATTCGGTTGACGCCTCGGTCGGAAACCTGCGCGGCGAGATCGAGACCTTCCTCGGCAAGGTCGTCGCCTGACGGCCGTCAATAGTCCACCCGCACCAGATAAAGCCCCTCCGGTGGGGCAACCGGGGCGCAGGCGGCGCGGTCGCGGGCCGCGAGCGCGGCAGACAGATCGGCACCCGACCAGCGCCCGTCGCCGACCGCGACCAGCGAACCCACCATCGAGCGGACCTGCGAATGCAGGAACGAGCGGGCCGAAGCCTCGACGCTCACATTGTCGCCGTCGCGGTGCACGTCGAGCCGATCGAGCGTCTTGACCGGCGACTTCGCCTGACACTCGGCGTCACGGAAGGTCGAGAAATCATGCTTGCCGACCAGCCGCACAGCGGCGGCGTGCATGGCCCTCGCATCGAGCGGCTTGCCCACCCGCCAGGCGCGGCCGCGCTCCAGCGTCAGGTCGGCGCGGCGGTTGACGATGAGATAGAGATAGTGCCGCTGCACCGCCGAGAAGCGCGCGTCGAAATCGTCCGCCACGCGCTCGGCGGCGACCACCGCCACCGGATGCGGGCGCAAATGCGCGGTGAGCGCGTCGCGCACGGTGTCGGTGTCCCACTCTTTTGAAAGGTCCACATGCGCGACCTGCCCGATCGCATGCACGCCCGCGTCGGTGCGCCCCGCGCCGTTGACGCTGACGCGCTCGCCGGCAAAGGCCGCGACCGCCTCGGTCAGCACCCCCTGCACCGACAGGGCGGTCGCCTGGATTTGCCAGCCGACAAACGGCGTACCATCATATTCGATCGTGAGCTTGTAGCGGGGCATGGGCGAGGTCGTATCACCGCCACGGCGAAAATGTTAGATGTCGGCAATTGATTCATCTGCATGAGCACTGTGTGCAAAGGAGGAAGGACGACCATGTTTGCGGGACGGACTCTGATCGGATGCGCGACCGCGGCAGTAGCGGCGGTGGCGTGGATTTTGACCGCTTCCAGTGCGCGGGCGCAGGACCCGGTCGCCCGCGGCAAGTATCTCGCGACGTTCGGCGGCTGCAACGACTGCCATACGCCCGGATATTTCTTCGGCAAGCCGGACGAGACCCGCGCTCTCAGCGGCTCGGAAGTCGGGTTCGAGATTCCCGGCCTGGGCGTGTTCCACGGTCCGAACCTGACACCGGACAAGGAGACCGGCCTCGGCAACTGGGCGGCGGAAGAAATCGTGACCGCGTTGCAGACCGGCGTGCGGCCCGACAAGCGCATCCTCGCACCCATCATGCCGTGGCGGGCGCTGGCGCAGCTCACCAAGGACGACGCGATGGCGATTGTTGCCTATCTCAAGAGCATACCCGCGGTGACCAACAAAGTGCCGGGTCCGTTCGGACCGACCGAAAAGCCGACCGTCGTTCGTGATGAAGATCGTGCCGCCGGCGAAGTAGCGCCTAGGTTGAGCCTTCTTGCGAAGATACCCCCTCACCCTTTCGAATTCGCTGACACGTCAGAGCTGCCCTCTCCCTCAGGGGGGAGAGGGCACGAGATGCACGCTCCGAGTTTGCTGACGCGATAAGACTAAGAGACGCGCATTCCCGCCCTGAGCGACGTGCCGCGCAGAAACTCTTCCACCGTCATCGCCTTCCCGCCGGCGCGCTGGAGCTGGAGGATGCGCACGGCACCGTCGCCGCAGGCGATGGTGAGATGGTCGTCGAGCGTCGTGCCGGGCACTCCGCTGCCCTCGCCCTTGGTCGTGCGCAACACCTTCACCCGCACCGGCTTGCCGCCCTCGCCCGGCATCTCGAACCAGGCGCCGGGAAACGGCGACAGGCCGCGGATATGGTTGTGGACCTCGCGCCACGGCTGCGACCAGTCGATGCGGGTCTCGTCCTTGGAGATCTTGGCCGCATAGGTAACGCCCGCCTCCGGCTGCGGCTTCGGCTCAAGCGTGCCACGCTCCAGCGCCCCGAGCGCCTGCACCATCAAGCCCGCGCCGCGGCGCGCGAGCTCGTCGTGCAGGTCGCCCGTCGTCACGTCGGGCCCGATCGCGATGCGGTCGGCCATGGCGACGGGGCCGGTGTCGAGCCCCTCCTCCATCTTCATCACCATGGCGCCGGTCTCGGCGTCGCCGGCCATGATCGCGCGGTGGATCGGCGCGGCGCCGCGCCAGCGCGGCAACAGCGAGGCGTGCAGGTTGAAGCATCCGAGCGGCACGGCATCGAGGATCGGCTTCGGCAGGATCAGCCCATAGGCCACCACCACAGCGGCATCGGCGCCATGCGCGCGGAAGATCTCCTGCGCCTCTGCCGTGCGCAACGTCGCGGGCGTCAGCACCGGAAGGCCGAAGCGGCGCGCCTCGCGCTCGACCGGCGTGACCTGCAATTCCAGGCCGCGGCGGCCGGCCGGCTTCGCCGCGCGGGTGTACACGGCTACGACATCGTGGCCGCGCCCGACGATCTCCGCCAGCGTCGGCACCGCGAAGTCGGGCGTGCCCATGAAGATGAGGCGGAGGGGCAATCAACCCTCCACTGCGCGCTTCGCGGCCTTGGCGAATTTCTTGGTGATGCGGTCGCGCTTGAGCTTGGAGATGTGGTCGATGAACAGCACGCCGTTGGTGTGGTCGATCTCGTGCTGCAGGCACGTGGCCAAGAGCCCGCTCGCCTCCAGCTCCTGCTCCTTGCCGGCGAGATCGAGATACTTCACCCGCACCTGCGCCGGCCGCTCGACGTCCTCGTAGAATTCCGGGATCGAGAGGCAGCCTTCCTCATGCACCTTCTTCTCGTCCGACGACCAGATGACTTCCGGATTGATGAAAACGCGCTTCTCCTTGTCCTCGTCCTTTTTCGAGAGGTCCATGGTGACGATGCGTTTTGGCACGCCGACCTGGATCGCCGCGAGCCCGATGCCGGGCGCGTCATACATGGTCTCGAACATGTCCTCGACCAGCTTCTTCAGCTCCGCGTCGATCTTCTTGATCGGTTCGGAGACGAGCCGCAGCCGCTTGTCGGGCAGGATGATGATATCGCGCAGCGCCATGCGCGCGATGTAAGCGGTCGGCCGAAATCGGTCAATTGCGCGTGCGGTTAGGACGCCCCGCTGTGCATGGCGGCTAACCCTCTGAAGCCTCTTGATATTTTGTTCACTTTTTGTTCCTATACTGCGAATCGCTGTAGGGTGGTGTCCATGACCGACGATCCTTTCATCCTTGCCGGCGCGGCGCTGGGGGCCCTGGCCGCCCTTGCGGGCCTGGGCGCGATCATCATCGCCGCCATCCGCAGGATGCGCCGCGACGATGCCGAGGCCGCCGAGCAGCGGATGGCCGAGCTCGACCGCGCGACCGAGCTGGGGCTGGCGCAAATTCATGGCCGCCTCGACGCGATGGGGACCTGGCTGCAGTCGAGTCAGGGGCAGCTTCAGGAGTCGATGAACCAGCGGCTTGACGCCGTGACGGCGCGCGTCGGCGAAACGCTGCAAACCTCGACCAAGAACACCACCGACCACCTGCAGCAGCTTCACTCGCGGCTCGCCGTGATCGATGGCGCGCAGAAGAACATCACCGATCTCGCATCGCAGGTGACGTCGCTGCAAAGCGTGCTCGCGAACAAGCAGAGCCGCGGCGCCTTCGGCCAGGGCCGCATGGAGGTGATCATCCAGGATGGCCTGCCAAAGGGCTGCTACGAGTTCCAGTTCACGCTGTCCAACCGCAACCGTCCGGACTGCGTGATCTTCCTGCCCGACCAGCGGCCGCTGGTGATCGACGCGAAATTCCCGCTCGAAGCGGTGAACGCCTTCCGCGAAGCGAAAAGCGATGACGAGCGCAAGCTCGCGGCGGCGCGGCTGCGCGCCGACATCGGCAGGCATGTCAGCGACATCGCGGCGAAATACCTGATCCCCGGCGAGACCCAGGACCTGGCGATGATGTTCGTGCCGTCGGAGTCGGTCTATGCCGAGCTCTACGACGGCTTCGACGACGTGGTGCAGAAGGCGTACCGCGCCAAGGTGGTCATCGTTTCGCCGTCGCTCTTGATGCTCGCGATCAATGTGGTGCAGCAGATCCAGAAGGACGCGCGCATGCGCGAGGCCGCCGACAAGATCCACGCCGAGGTCGGCCACCTGATGGACGACATCAAGCGGCTGCAAGAGCGCGTGGTGCGGCTCCAGCAGCACCACGGCCAGGCCGGCGAGGATCTGCGGCAAATCCTCATTTCGGCCGAAAAGGTGGAGAAGAGAGGGACGCGCATCCGGGAGGTCGAGTTCGACGACGATGCCGATCTGCCGGCCGACAACGTCATTCCGGCGCCGATCCCGCGCAAGCTGCAGGTGGGGGAGTAGTCTCTCGAACGACTCGCTGCTCTCTCCCCGTCATCCTGAGGTGGCCGGCGATAGCGAGCCCTCGAAGGATGCACGGCCCGCGGGCCGTGCGTCCTTCGAGGCTCGGCTTCCGGCCTCGCGCCTCAGGATGACGGAGATAGGTTCCCGATGACGGATAGAGACCGAGGATCGTGCTACAAAACCGCATGACCGCCACGCCTGAGTCCACGCCGGCGCCCGTCCCCGCCACCGCCTCCTATCTCGACACCATCGCGGTCTATCTGCGCCCGCGCGTGCTGATCGTGATGTTCCTCGGCTTCTCGTCCGGGCTGCCGCTGGCGCTGTCGGGCTCGACGCTCGCAGGTGTGGAGCGCGCAGAGCGGCGTCGACCTCAAGACCATCGGCTTCTTCACGCTGGTCGGCACGCCCTACACGCTGAAGTTCCTGTGGGCGCCGATCGTCGACGCCGTCGACATTCCGATCCTCTCGCGTCTGCTGGGCCGCCGGCGCGGCTGGCTGGTGTTCTCGCAACTGCTGCTGATGGCCGCGATCGTGTTCCTCGCCTTCTGCGATCCCGCCATCTCGCCCTGGACTGTCGCGTTCGGCGCGCTGCTCGTCGCCACCGCGTCGGCGACGCAGGACATCGTCATCGACGCGTTCCGCGTGGAGAGCCTCGACAAGAGCGAGCAGGCCGCCGGCATGGCGTCCTATGTCGCCGCCTATCGCATCGGCATGCTCGCCTCGACCGTCGGCGTGCTCTATCTGGTCGCGGCCTTCGAGACTGTTCGGCTTCGCGACGACGGCCGCCTGGAGCCTGAGCTTCATCGGCATGGCCGTGCTGGTGCTGATCGGGATCGTCACCACCATCGCCGCCACCGAGCCGCAGCAATCCGCCGTCGCGGAGGCGGCGCATGCCGGCGAAAAGAATTCGGTGATGCGGGTGGCGCAGGCCGCCTATCAGCGCCTTCGCCGATTTCCTGACCCGCGACGCCGCGATCGTCGTGCTTGCTGTTCGTCGTGTTCTACAAATTCTGCGACGCCTTCGCCGGCGCCATGACCGCGGCGTTCGTCATCAAGATCGGATTTTCCGTCGTCGACTACGCCAACATCGTCAAGGGCGTGGGCCTCGCCGCCACCTTGATCGGCGGCTTTGCCGGCGGCGCGCTGGCGGCGCGCTACAGCATGGTGACCTGCCTGTGGGTCGGCGCGCTGCTGCAGATGGCGTCGAACCTCGCCTTCACCTGGCTCGCGCTCGTCGGCACCGAACCATTGGGCGCTGGTCGGCCGCGATCATCGCAGAGAATTTCACCGGCGCGATCGGCACCGTGATCTTCGTCGCCTACCTCTCGGCGCTGTGCCAGAGCCCGCTGCACACCGCGACGCAGTTTGCCTTGCTGACGGCGCTCGCCGCGGTCGGGCGCACCTATCTCTCGCGCCGGCGCCGGCATTGTCGCGGAAGCGACCGGCTGGCCGATGTTCTTCGTCGTTCAGCTCGCTGCTCGCGATCCCGAGCCTGTTCCTGCTCGCCTGGCTGCAGCGGCGCGGGCATTTTGCCGAGCTCGGCCCGACGCGCGTCGTCCGCGCGGACGATTGACAGCGTGACTATCCGCGCCGCGGGAATATCCGGAAGCGGTCGCTGCGGTCGAACTCGCTGTCGTCGTTGCAATCCGGCTTGTCCCAATAGCCGGTCATCGTGAATGCGGTGCCGGTCCAGGTCCATTCGCCGGCGGCGCCGCAAATGCCGCTGCTGTTGTAGCGCCGGTAGCTGGCGATGGTTTTCGTCTCGGGATTGTACTCTGGCATCGGCAGCACATCCGCGGGCTGAAATTTATTGTCGCGCCATTCCTCGAAGCGCAGCAACTGCGGCCGGCCGCCGGTCCTGGGCGCGACCAGGAACAGGATCTGGGTTTCCGAACTGGGCCCGAGCCAGCACAGCACCATGCCGAGCGAATAGCCGCCGCCGAGCTCATGATAGCGCGAATTGTTGAGCGCCATGTCGATCGGCTGGTTGCATTCCGCCTGCTTCCAGGCCGCTTCGAACATCGCCCGCGCCGAAGACGCTGGTTCGGCGCGCGCGCTCGCCACGCCCAGCATTGCCATCAGCCCCAAAACCCATGGCGCTATCATCGCCGCTCCGAAGCTTAGATCGCCGTGCGCTGGCGCATCGCCGCCGACAGCGTGCCCTCGTCAAGATAGTCGAGCTCGCCGCCGACCGGAACGCCATGCGCCAGCCGCGTCACCGTCACATTGGCGTCGTGCAGCAGGTCGGTGATGTAGTGCGCGGTGGTCTGGCCATCGACCGTGGCGTTGAGCGCGAGGATGACCTCCTTCACCGCCGGATCGTGGGCGCGGGTCACCAGCGCGTCGATGGTGAGGTCCTGCGGGCCGATGCCGTCGAGCGGCGACAGCGTGCCGCCGAGCACGTGGTAGCGCGCGTTGACCGCGTGCGCGCGCTCCAGCGCCCAGAGATCGGCGACGTCGGCGACCACGACGATGATCGCGGGATCGCGATTGACGTCGCGGCAGACCGTGCAGGGATTCTGCGTGTCGACATTGCCGCAGGTGTTGCAGATCTCGATCTTCTCCAGCGCGGTCTGCACCGCGGCCGCGAGCGGCGCCATGATCTGCTCGCGCTTCTTGATCAGGAACAGCGCCGCGCGCCGCGCCGAGCGCGGGCCGAGCCCCGGCAGCCGCGCCAGGAGCTGGATCAGGCGTTCGATCTCGGGTCCGGCAACGGCGGTGGGCATGGTCAAGACATGACAGATTCGTGGACTACTGCACGTCCTTCGACGCCATCGGCTGGCGCAAAGCGGTGATCAGCTGGCTCAGGCCGAACAGCGTTCGCTTGTCCTCGATGCCGGGCGCCATTTCCGTCATCGCCGCTTCCAGGAAGTTGGTGAAACGATCCTTGTCGATCACGCCCTCGCGGACGAGAAAGCGGCAGGTCAGGATATGACAGGCCAGAAAGCCTGCGATCGCGGCTGATAGCGCCTTGGTGTCTTGGTCCACGAGCATTCTCCATCCGGCGGGCTCCGCCGGATTTTGCCAGCGGCAGCATCGTTCTTGATCAGAACAGCTTCATCCCCGGCGGCAGCGGCAGGCCGCCGGCGACGCTCTGCATCTTGTCCTTGCATCAAGGTCTCGACCTTGCGGCGGGCGTCGGCATGGGCGGCGACGATCAGGTCTTCGAGAATCTCCTTCTCGGACGGCTTGATCAGCGTCTCGTCGATCCGCACGCCCTTGAGGTCGCCCTTGCCGTTGAGCTTCACGGTGACGAGACCGCCGCCGGCGAGGCCTTCGACCTCGCTCGCCTCGAGCTCGGCCTGCATCGCCTCCATCTTCGATTTCAGTTCGGCGGCCTGCTTCATCAGGCCCAGGAAATCGGCCATCGCATTCCTCGACTAATCGTTCGGGATCGTCGTCGCGGATCCAGTCCGCACCATAGGAATCGTCGTCGGCCGGCGGCGGTTCCAGCGGCATGTCGTCGGGCTCGCCGGCCGGCAGCGCCGCGCATCTGGTCGGGCGCGCGCACGTCGACGATCTGCGCGCCGGGGAAGCGCGACATCACCGCCTGCACCAGCGGATCGGCCGTGCACGCCGGTCTTGAGCTCGGCCTGCCGGGCGTCGATCTGCGATTTCACCGTCGGCTGCGCCGCCTCGCGCGACACGACGACCACCCAGCGCCGGCCGGTCCATTGCGTGAACTTGTTGGCAAGATCGTTGACCAGCGTCTTCATGGCGCTCGGCTCGAGCGCGATGTCGAGCCGGCCGTCCTCGCAGCGCACCAGCCGCACGTCGCGCTCGAGCGCGGCCTTGACCGAGAGGTCGCGCTTCTCGCACGGCGAGCGCGATCAGCCCCTCGAAGCTGCCGATGGCCAGCACCGGCGCCGTCGCTTGCGCCGGCGCAGCCATCGGGATCGCCCATCGGCTGCACGGTCGCAAGCGCCGCGCGCGGCGCGCCGCGCGGCGCGTCGCCGCCGCGCGAGCCTTCGAACCGCGGCGCCGCCGACGCGGACGTTGCCGGACGACGCCGCGCCGCCATTGCCGGCGGCACGCGGCGCGGACGACGCGCCGTTGCCGTCGAGCGAGCGGATCACCTCGTCGGGCGTCGGCAGATCGGCGGCATAGGCGAGCCGCACCAGCACCATCTCGGCCGCCGCCAGCGGCCGGCCCGACTCTTCGACCTCGGTGATGCCCTTGAGCAGCATCTGCCAGGCGCGCGAAAGCACGCGCATCGACAGCTTCTCGGCAAAGGCGCGGCCGCGCAGGCGCTCGGATTCGGCAAACGCCACGTCGTCGGCGACCGCCGGCACGACCTTCACCCGGGTGACAAAATGCGTGAACTCGGCGAGATCGGAGAGCGCGACCGCGGGATCGGCGCCGATGTCGTATTGCGCGCGCAGCTCCTTCATCGCGGCCGCGGCGTCGCCGCGCATCACCGCCTCGAACAGATCGATGGTGCGGGTGCGGTCGGCAAGGCCGAGCATCTGCCGCACGTCCTCGCCGCGCACCGTGCCGGCCGCATGCGCGATCGCCTGGTCGAACAGCGACAGCGAATCGCGCACCGAGCCTTCGGCCGCGCGCGCGATCAGCGCCAGCGCCTCCGGCTCGACCTTGATCTTCTCGGTCTTGGCGATGCCCTGCAGATGCTTGACCAGCACATCGGCATCGACGCGGCGCAGGTCGAAACGCTGGCAGCGCGACAGCACCGTCACCGGCACCTTGCGGATCTCGGTGGTGGCGAAGATGAACTTGGCGTGCGGCGGCGGCTCCTCCAGCGTCTTCAGCAGCGCGTTGAAGGCCGCGGGCGACAGCATGTGCACTTCGTCGAGGATGTAGACCTTGTAGCGCGCCTGCACCGGCGCGTAGCGGATGGCGTCGTTGATCTGGCGCACGTCGTCGACGCCGTTGTGGGACGCCGCGTCCATCTCGATGACGTCGAGATGGCGGCTCTCCATGATCGCCTGGCAATGCACGCCGAGCTTCGGCATCGTGATCGTCGGCCCGGTGACCGAGCCGTCCGGCAGCTCGTAATTGAGCGCGCGGGCGAGGATGCGCGCGGTCGTGGTCTTGCCGACGCCGCGCACGCCGGTGAGGATCCACGCCTGCGGAATGCGGCCGGCCTCGAACGCGTTCGAGATCGTGCGCACCATGGCGTCCTGGCCGATCAGATCGTCGAACGTCGCCGGGCGGTATTTGCGCGCCAGCACGCGGTAGCCGCTGCCTTGATCGGGGGTGCGTGGCGTCGTTCATGCTGCGTTCGGTCATGCTCCGCCGCGAGCCCCTCATGTTCCGCAAAAATGGATGCAGCGGGTAAACCCCGCGCATGACGGAATAGCGTGGATGAATTCGGTGGGAGGCTGACGAGCGACCCGAACCGGAGCTCGTTAGGGCTGCTTCCTTCCGGACCTGACCCGGTTGGCGAGTGGCTCGTCCACCGCCAACCTCCCGGCCTCTATATCGGCGGAACGGAACGGGAATGCAAGCGCTCCCGGCCTGCTGTGCTAGCTTTCCACCGGAACCGCGAAACTGACGGAATTCCTGAGGATGATCATCCCGACACCACCGCCTGAATGGTCGCTGCACCCGCAGCTCGCCAGCGACACCATCAATATCGGCGACCTGCCGCTGTCGCGCGTGCTGGTGATCAACGACGCCAACTATCCGTGGCTGCTGCTGGTGCCGCGCCGCATCGGCGTGTCGGAGATCATCGATCTCGACGAGGTGGAGCAGGCGCAATTGTGGACCGAGATCGCCCGCGCCGGCCGCGCGCTGAAGGCGGTCACCGAATGCGACAAGCTCAACATCGCGGCGCTCGGCAATGTCGTGCCGCAACTGCATGTGCATGTGATCGCGCGGCGTCAGGGCGACGCGGCCTGGCCGAAGCCGGTCTGGGGCGCGGTGCCGCCGATCGCTCACGACAAGAGCCGAGCTTGATCGGTTCATCCGGCGCTGCGCAAGAAGATGTGGCTCGACCAGGCTTGACGCGCAGAAGCGGGCTTGACGCCCCCGCCCGAACGACGATCATGCGAACCGGCTAGTGGAGTGGATTTGACATTCGCGACCCACCTGGCCGCGGGCTCCCGACGCGAATGTCAAATCCAAACTCCACTAGCACGTTATATTTGCTAGTGGTCCTTCGATTCTAACATTCGCAAAGGCGGCCGCTGAAACGGGATGCGAATGTTAGAATGGGACCACTAGGGAGGATGACGCCATGACCTTCCGCATCGCCGTGGTGCAGCCGATCGCGCACCGTCCCGGCTCGGACGAGAACAATGTCGCCGATGCCGTGGCAACCGTCGCGGCCGCGGCCGCCCAGGGCGCGCATTTCGTCTGCTTCCCGGAGACCTATCCGGGACCGTGGCGGATGCCGGCGACGTTCGATCCCACCGCCGCGATGGTGGAGGCCGCAAAGAAGCACGGCGTGCATGTGGTGTTCGGCACGCTCGAGCCGATCGATGACAAAGCGGCGACCGCCTACAACCTCATCTGCATGGCCTATCCCGATGGTCGGCCGCCCGCGCGCTACCGGCGCACGCATCCGAACGGGCCTTGGATTTACACCGGCGGCAATGCTTGGGAGTTCCAATACGTGCCGGGCGACGAATTCCCGGTGTTCGACACCGTCCACGGCAAGGTCGGTCTCGCGATGTGCAGCGAGGTCTACGTGCCGGAGGTGGCACGCGCGCTGGCGCTGCGCGGGGCGGAATTGATCTTCATGCCGGCCGGCAAGGACAAGGGAACGCTGTGGGCGACCTGGCGCACGCTGATCTGGGCACGCGCCATCGAGAATCTTGCGCTGGTGGTGACCACGCAGAACCTGTTCGACCACGCCGAGCGCGGGCTCGCGATGGTGGCGGCGCCCGAGGAGATCATGTTCGAGAGCACCGCCGCCGGGATGACCGTGGTCGACGTCGATCTCGCGCGCGTGCGCTATCTGCGCTCGACCCGCGACGAGGTCGGCTCGTCCGACAACTGCGCCGCCAAGCAGGGGCTGCTCGGCCCGCAATGGCAGCGGCCGGAGCTTTACGACCACATCCACCCGCGGCCGTTGCGCGAAGCGGCGGAGTAATTCACCCGCGCATGTCCCCTCGCCCCGATCTCGGTTTCTGGCCACATCTTGGCTATGCCGACAGCCGCATCGAGCGCGCGGCGGAGAAGCGCGTCGACGCCGACGCATTGCGCGCGCTCGAAGCCGACGCCGCCGCGCGCTGGTACGTTCTCGGCGGCGAGCTTGTGGCCATGCGCAAGACAGCGGCGGGCCTCGATCCGCTGTTCGAACGCGCAGCGGTGCAGGCGCTTGGCGCCGTTGCGCAGACTATCTTCCTCGGCCTCATGAACGGCGCGCCGCGTTTCGCGCTGGCGATCGAGCCGGCCGCGATCGGAGGCGCTCAAGACGCGTGACGAATTCGAAGTCTCCGACCTGCGCACCATCGCCGTGCGCGGCATGGTCGACGCCGAGCACCTGCCGCCGCTTGCCGAAGGCAAGTCGCTGCTGCATCTGGCACTCGCGGCGGCGGTTCTGCTCCAATTGCGGCGCAGCAGACCCGCGTCGGTCGAGGCCGGGTGGCGGCGCGACTGCCCCGCACTGCAAGATGCAGCACTTCCCGCGCACCGATCCGGTCGTCATCATGCTGGCGATCGACGGCGAGCGCTGCCTGCTCGGCCGCTCCGGCCGCTTCGCAACCAATTCCTGGTCGTGCCTCGCGGGCTTCGTCGAGCCCGGCGAGACCATCGAGGAGGCGGTGCGGCGCGAAGTCCGCGAAGAGGCCGGCATCGTCTGCGGACAGGTGAAGTATTTCCGCTCGCAGCCCTGGCCGTTCCCCTCCTCGCTGATGATCGGCTGCCATGCGCAGGCGCTGTCGCACGAGCTCGTCGTCGACCACAACGAGCTCGAGGGCGCACGCTGGTTCGATCGCGAGGAAGTGGCGTCGATGCTGGCGCGGGTGCATCCGGAAGGATTGATCACGCCGGTGCCGATCGCCATCGCCTACCACATCATCCGCGAGTGGGTGGAGAACGGCGTTGAATTCGCCTGAGCGACGCGCGCCGCTGGTGCTGTGCGCCGGCATCGCGGTGGAAGATTTCCTGTTCAAGGTCGAGCATTTTCCGGCGCCGGGCACCAAGATGCGCGCCAGCGATCTGGTCGCCACCACCGGCGGCTGCGCCGCCAATGCCGCCGTCGCGGTCGCGCGGCTCGGCGGACGCGCGCGGTTTTCCGGACCGGTCGGGACCGACGATGCAAGCCGCCGCTTCCTCGATGCTTTGGCCAAGACCGGCGTCGATCCGTCGTCTTCTTCGGGATCGGCAGGTAGCCGGCCTCGGGCATGCCCGGCGCACCGATCGGCCCGGCGTTGCGCAGCACGAGCACGTCGTCGGCGCGGACGTCGAGGTCGGGCGAATCGACCCGCATCGTCATGTCCTCGACCGAATCGAAGACGACGGCCCGCCCGGTGTGCTGCAGGAGCGCCGGCGTCGCCGCCGACTGCTTGATGATCGCGCCGCGCGGCGCGAGATTGCCGCGTAGCACGGCCATGCTGCCGCTCGCGTTGATCGGATTCGAGCGCGGCCGGATGACGTCCTGCGCATCGCGCGTGTCGAGCCGGGCGAGCCGCTCGCCGAGCGACGTGCCGCAGACATCGCGCGCGTCGAGGTCGAGCAGGTCGGCGAGCTCGTGGACCAGGCGCGGCACGCCGCCGGCCCAGTGGAAGTGCTCCATGTAGTGGCGTCCCGACGGCTTCAGGTCGACCAGCACCGGCACCTCGCGGCCGAGACGGTCGACCTCGTCGAGGTCGATCGCGATGCCGAGGCGTCCCGCCGCGGCGGTCAGGTGGATGAGGCCGTTGGTGGAGCCGCCGATCGCCTGCAGGACGACGAGCGCGTTGCGAAACGCAGCGGCCGTCATCAGCTCGCTCGGCTTCGGTCCGCCGCTCTGAGCCATCGCCGCCGCCTGGCGGCCGCTCTCCTCGGCCGAGCGCAGCCGGTCGGCGTGGGTCGCCGGAATGCTCGCCGAGTGCGGCAGCGCCAGGCCCATGATCTCGACGATGCACGCCATCGTGCTGGCCGTGCCCATCACCATGCAGGTGCCGGCGGTCGGCGCGAGTCGGCCGTTGACGGCGTCGATCTCCTCGGCGCTGATGCGGCCGCCGCGGAAATCGCTCCACAGTCGACGGCAGTCGGTGCACGCACCGAGCGTCTCGCCGCGATGGTGGCCGACGAGCATCGGCCCGACCGGAACGAACACCGCCGGCACGTCGGCCGATGCCGCGGCCATCATCTGCGCGGGAATGGTCTTGTCGCAGCCGCCGATGAGCACCACCGAGTCCATCGGCTGCGCACGCAGCATCTCCTCCGTGTCCATCGCCATCAGGTTGCGCAGGAACATGCTCGTGGGGTACGCGAACGACTCGTGGATCGAGATCGTCGGGAACTCCATCGGCAGCCCGCCCGCCAGCATCACGCCGCGCTTGATCGCATCGACGAGCTGCGGCACGTTGCCGTGGCAGGCGTTGTAGTCGCTGAAGGTGTTGGCGATGCCCACGATCGGCCGCGCCAGCGCGTCGTCCGAGAGGCCCATCGCCTTGACGAAGGCCTTGCGCAGGAAGAGCGAGAAGTCGGCGTCGCCGTACGACGTCAGGCCTTTCTTCATTCCTTGCGGCGCGGTCATGCGGATCATCATACGGTGACGACCGCGAGCGACCGAGCGCGCAGAGACCTGGCTGTCATCCTGAGCGAAGCGAAGGGTCTCGCGCCGAGACCGAGCGCGCAAAGTCACGGCCGGGCAGCGGGCTCCGCTCCGACTGCGGCGGTCGGCCCTGCGGGCCGACTCCCCTGCGGTGCTCGGTCTGCGGTCGCGCCGCATAACTCGCTACGTTCGCTGCGCTCACTACGCTCAAACAGATGCGGCGAGTCAGAAGTGGAAGCGCGCGCTTTCAGCGCGCGCCGACCGCAGCCCTGCGCTCCTCGGCGCCGCAGAGTCGCTGCGCCCGCTGCCCGGCCGCGCCTTTGCGGGCCGCCGAGTCCGTCTCGTTGGGCGCGTTACGGCGCACGAGCCTGGGCGAAAGAGGCGCAGGTGCGCCCACAATCGCGAACGGCGCACGCCCTACATGACCTTAGGCTCCTCTGCTACATGATCAGTAAGTCCGCAGAGTTCCAGAGAGAGTTAGAGATCTTCCGAAAGGAAGCTAGCGCGCCGTCCAGTTCTTCTACGCTTGGCAGACTGTCAACGCAGTTGCGGGTAGCAGCAAGACTACCCGCGCGGCTCTGAATCGGGCGCCGCTCTTTTGGAACACAAGCCTCGGCGCCTTGCAGACCGCGACTCTGGTTACGCTCGGCCGTATCTCTCGATCCTGATCCCCGGAATCACAGCACTACTCGACTGCTCACGCTCGCTCATGCGAACTTGAAGATCTTTTCCAAGGATGCCCTTGCCGAGCGTAAAAGAGAACTGAGCGCCAACGCCGATGAATGGCTTACGGCCTATCTCAAAGGCGCCTACGTGCCCTCCGGCGAGGACTTCAGGCGCCTCAAGCGCCATGTCTCTGGGCGTCGGAAGATCTACGAGCAGAAGTACGGTCCGATCCGCCACCGGGTCTTCGCGCATAAGGCTACAACTGAGGATTCCGACGTTGCGGCGCTGTTCGCCAATACGAACATCAAAGAGCTGCAGCAATTGCTCGTCTTTTTGCGTCGCTTGCACGAGGCGCTGTGGCATCTATTCTTCAATGGTGCCAAGCTCGCACTTCGGCCGGCGCGGTACTCCTTGAACCAAATGCTACGGCTGCCGTCGCCCTCGCCTGAGCAGACTCAGGTGCAGGAGCGGCTTGCCCACGAAACCAGGGGGCTCCTTCGCTCCCTTGCGGAGGCGCCTGACACCTCCGTCGAGCGGACGTCATCCGGCAGGCTGCGCCCGCCTCGGGCCGCCGCTCATGTCGAACGTTAGGTCCTTAACTCGCTTGCACGTGAAAACGCACAATTGCGACCATGACGTCGGTGCCCATTGCAGTCCAAGCGCTACGACTGTTGGAGGCCTACCAGCTGGCCCTCGCCCACGCGCTGCGCGAGACCCCGTTGGATGAGCGTCCGTTCTACGCATCACGGTCGCAAGAGCTCGAGCAAATACTTCCGTTGCTAGCCTCGGGGCAATCACCCTCGGCCATCGCGAGTCTCATGGCGTTCGAGCGAAAGGCATTCGCATCGTCTTCCTTGGCTGGCACTCATGGCACACACGTACAGCACGTGTTTCAGACGTTCGCGTCATTTCTAGAGCACAACGCTGCCGAACTTCCATCCGTGGCCGTTGCCTCGCGCTTCGCAGCAAGTGTTAGCGCAGGCTGCAGCAACGTCGTTCTCTACGAGGGACTGCCTCATCAATTCTCGGAAAGCAACTCACTGCGCAAAGAATTGCAGAGGAACCTGCACTTCGAACTGGAGGGCTTTCCGTTCTATCGAGACACTGGAGCTCCTGCCTAAGCAGAAGTCCGAAGTACTAGCGCTTCTGTCGGATCCCACGATCTACCTCCCCTTCTGGGGAGAGGCGCTGTGTGGCGGGTTCCACCCAGACTTTGCGGTAGCCTGCAAGTGCGACGGAGTACCTTGGACGTGCCAGTTGTGCTTCGGCTGCAGGGAAGTAAAGCTCTTCGCACCGGGTCAACACTCTCGAAATTGTCTAACGGGCGAAGCAGGCGATGAGCTGAGCGCCTTGCTCAGGCCGCAGCGACAGAACCGGCCACCATTCGAACAATCGCACCCGCGTTCCCTCCGAGATCCACGTGACATCGCTCCATAGATCGTGTCAGCGGAACCCAACCCCTGCATCGAGCGGAGTCCTCCAACCGCTAGGCCGCATAGTCTTGATAGCCGTAGCTGACGTGATCCAGACGTCGATGGGACGCCCGCGCTCCTGATCGCCACTGGCAAAGCCGCGTGCGGGAGGCCGGCGGAGCGACTCTGCGGCGCCGAGGAGCGCAGGGCTTCGAGCCAGCGCGCGCAGCGCGCCTCCACTTCTGACTTGCCGCATCTGTTTGAGCGCAGTGAACGAAGTGAACGTAGCGAGTTATGCGGCAGGCTCGAAGACCGAGCACCGCAGGGGAGTCGCCGCTTGCGGCGACCGCCGCAGTCGGAGCGGCAGCCGGCCTCCCGCACGCGGCTTTGCCCGCTCGGTCGTCGCCCGCGGCGAACGACGCTAGTGGCGGATCTTGTAGCCGATCTTCAGCAGGTGCAGGCAGATCGCGCACACCACGGCCAGCGCGGCCGACACGATGGCCAGGCTCAGCCACGGCGACACGTCGCTGGTCCCGAAAAAGCCGTGGCGAAAGCCGTCGATCATGTAGAAGAACGGGTTGAGGTGGCTGATCTCGCGCCAGATCGGCGGCAGCGACTGCACCGAGTAGAAGACGCCGGAGAGGAACGTCATCGGCATGATGATGAAGTTCTGGAAGGCGGCGATCTGGTCGAACTTCTCCGCCCAGAGGCCCGCGATCAGGCCCAAAGCGCCCATCAGCGCCGCCCCGGCGACGGTGAAGAAGATGATCCAGAGCGGGTTGGAAACATGCAGCGGCGCGAACCAGATCGTCACCAGCAGCACGCCGGCGCCGACCACCAGGCCGCGGACGACCGAGGCACCGACGTAGGCCAGGAACCAGGCCCAGTGCGAGAGCGGCGAGACGAGCAGGAAGACGAGGTTGCCGGTGATCTTGCTCTGGATCAGCGACGAGCTCGAGTTGGCGAACGCGTTCTGCAGCACGCTCATCATCACCAGGCCCGGGATCAGGAAGCTGGTGTAGCCGACCGAACCGAATACCGTGACGCGGCCCTCGAGGACGTGGCCGAAGATGAGCAGGTAGAGCACCGCCGTGAGCACCGGCGCGGCCACGGTCTGGAAGCTCACCTTCCAGAAGCGCAGAACCTCCTTGTAGAGGAGCGTTCGCGTGCCGGCGAGGATGCCGGTCTCGACCTTCGCCGCGGGTGCTGCGTTCACCGCGGTGGTCATGCCGCCACCCGTTGCGGCGTCTCGCCGCGCATGATCTCGATGAACACGTCCTCGAGGTCGGCGCGGCCGATCTCGAGGTCTTCCGGGTCGCAGCCAGCGGCGTGCAGGACGGCGAGGATCGACTCGACCTCGCGCGCGTCGTGCGCCGTGATCTGGACGATGCGGCCGGTGACGCGCGAGTTGGGGACCAGTGCCGGCGGCAGCGGCTTGTCGAGCTTGAAGCGCAGCATCGTGCTCGCCGTCCCGGCCAGCAGCGCCGACGTGCGGTCGAGGGCGACGACACGGCCCTGCTTCAGCATCGCGATGCGCGAGCACAGCGCCTCGGCTTCCTCGAGGTAGTGCGTCGTCAGCAGCACCGTGTGGCCTTCCTTGTTGAGGCGGGCGACGAACTGCCAGAGCGTCTGGCGCAGCTCGACGTCGACGCCGGCGGTCGGCTCGTCGAGGACGATGACCGGCGGCCGGTGCACCAGCGCCTGCGCGACCAGGACGCGCCGCTTCATGCCGCCCGAGAGCTGGCGCATGTTGGCGTCGCCCTTGTCGGCGAGGCCCAGGTTGTCGAGCAGCTCGTCGATCCAGGCGTCGTTGTCGCGGACGCCGAAGTACCCGCCCTGGATGCGCAGCGCCTCGCGCACGGTGAAGAACGGATCGAAGACGAGCTCCTGCGGGACGACGCCGATCAGCCGGCGCGCCGCTGCGTAGTCGCTGTAGACGTCGTGGCCGAGGACGGCGACGCTGCCCGCGGTCGCGCGCGCCAGGCCGGCCAGGATGCTGATCAGCGTCGTCTTGCCGGCGCCGTTCGGGCCGAGCAGGCCGAAGAACTCGCCCTGCTGGATGTCGAAGCTGACGTCGTCGAGGGCGCGCACGTCGCCCCGCGCCGAGGCGTACGTCTTGGCGACGTGGACGAACGAGATGGCCGGCATGGAGGGCGGGATTGTAGGGAGCCAACCGATGGATGAGGCCGGGTGCGGGTGCTAGTGTGGCTGTCCCCGAGACCGAGCCATGGCCACCCGAACGAAGAAACCACGGCGCACCGCGGAGCGGATCCTCGACACCACGCTCGAGCTCTTCAACCGCTTCGGCGAGCCCAACGTCTCGACGACGCTGATCTCGGCCGAGCTCGGCATCAGCCCGGGCAACCTGTACTACCACTATCCCGCCAAGGAAGAGCTGATCACCAAGCTCTACGACCGCTACGACGAGGCGCTCGACGGCACTGCTGCGCGCCGCCGACGACGTCTCCGACGTCGAGGACGCGTGGCTCTTCTTCCACATGCTGTTCGAGCTGATCTGGTCGTACCGCTTCCTCTACCGCGACCTCAACGACCTGCTCTCGAACAACCGCAAGCTCGAAAGCAACTTCCAGTTCGTCCTGCAACGCAAGACCCGCGCGGTCCAGACCGTGCTCGACGGCATCGCAGCCGGCAGCGGGCTGACGATCGAGGCGCGCGACGCCGAGCCGGTGGCGACGGCGATGGTCGTCGTCCTCACCTACTGGCTCAGCTTCGAGTACGTCCGCGATCCGCGCCGCGCGCTCGAGCCCGCGGCCGCCAGCGCGGCGCTCTCGCGCGGCGCCTTCCACGTGCTCTGCCTGCTGCTGCCCTATCTCGACGAAGACCAGCGCGAGCACCTGCATTCGCTCGCGGCGCGCTACACAACAACCCACGGAGGAGATTGACCATGGCCCGATGGACCGCCTTTCCACACGACGCCGACGCGTACAGCTACGACGCGGCGACGTTGAAGAAGAAGTGGGCGCGCCTGCACGCCGGCGACGCCGAGGCGCTGCCCAAGGACGACAAGGTGCTCGCCGCCTGGCAGCACTTCCACGCTGGCGAGTTCCAGAAGGCCGCCGAGGCCGGCCTGAAGCTGCATGCCGCCGGCGTGAGCGGCGCGCTGACCGTCGCCAACAAGGCGCAGGCGATCTACGCGACCTACCTCGAGGGCAGCGAGAAGAACAAGCTCGCCCTCCTGTCCGAGGTCGCCGAGCGCGCCGAGAAGCGTGCCCTCTCGGAGCCCAAGGAAGCCAACGCCTGGTACTGCATGGCCTATGCGCTCGGCCGCTACAGCCAGGGCATCAGCATCGCCAAGGCGCTGGCGCAGGGGCTCGGCACGAAGGTGAAGAACGCCCTCGAGACGACGATCAAGCTCGCGCCGAAGCATGCCGACGCGCACATCGCCCTCGGCGCCTTCCACGCCGAGGTCATCGACAAGGTCGGCTCGCTGCTCGGCCGCACGCAGGGCGCGAGCAAGGACGCCGGCCTCGCGCACTACAAGACCGCGCTCAAGCTCAACCCCGGCTCGGCGATCGCCATGATCGAATACGCGAACGGTCTGGTCATGCTGGAAGGCGACAAGCGGATGAAGGAAGCGACCAAGCTCTACGAAGACGCGGCCGCGTGCGAGCCGCTCGACGCCACCGAGCGGCTCGACGTGGAGATGGCCAAGGCCGAGCTCGAAGATTGATCAGAGTCCGGCGATGAAATTTGCAACCCTGCTGCTCGTTGTCGCGATCTCGCTCTGCGGCTGCGCGAGCACCCCGCCTTCTTCCTCCTCCACCTCGTCGCCTCCGTCCTCGCCGCCCTCCCCGGCGACGATCGCCGCGCAGGGACCCGCCGCGTCGGCGCCGCCGACGGCGGCGCAGCAACGAACCGCGGCCGCATCGACGCTGGCCGTCGAGCGGCAATGGCTGGCATCGTCGTTCAAGGGCACGCCGGTCGTCGTCGCCCAGCGCCCGGACGGCGCCGTCGTCGTCGACTGCCGCGCGAGTTCTGCTTCGATCCCGGCCGCGACACGGTCAAGCCGGCGCTCGCCGCGGTTCTCGACAAGGTCACGCAATCGCTGCGCCGCACGCCGACCGCCGAGCTCCATCTGATCGCCGCGCCCAGCGATGCCAACGGCAGCGCGACCCTCGGCGTGCAGCGGGCGACGCGTGTCTACGACTACCTGCGCGCGCACGGCATCCCCGCCGGGCGCCTCGCCAAGCCGTCGGCGGCGAGCGGCGCAGCGGTGCAGCTGCGCATGGAGATCCCGTCGCCGGCCTGAGCCCGCGAATGAGGGGGCGCG